>NZ_PNNA01000034.1 GCF_013823965.1 Flavobacterium sp. | reverse complement strand
GGGAATAATAGGATTTTGTAGTATGGCCAGCGAAGGCATTATGTTCGATTGGAGTGGAGTATATTTCAAAGACATTGTCAAAGTTCCAGGCTCGTTAGTGGTTTTGGGGTATACTTCTTTCATGATTATGATGGCCAGCGGTCGTTTTTTGGGAGATGGATTAATCAATAGATTTGGACGAAAGAAAGTGATGCAAATTAGTGGCGTCATGATTTCAACGGGTTTGTTTGCCGCAGTAATTTTTCCATTCATAATTTCTTCAACTATCGCCTTTATGGTTGTGGGTTTGGGTGTTTCAACGATTGTTCCCACTCTTTACAGCATTGCGGGAAAACACCCTACGATCCCTACAGGTGAAGCCTTGACGGCTGTTTCCAGCATAAGTTTTCTTGGTTTTTTGATGGGTCCACCCGTCATTGGTTATATTTCTGAGCTATTTGGCTTACGATTTTCATTCGCCTTTATTGGTATTTTTGGATTCATGATTGCCTTGATGGTGTCCAGAATCAAGGCGATTGAGTAATTTGACTTAGTCACAAATTACACGAATTAACGCAAATCTAACCCGTCAAAAAAGGGGAGTTGCCTCAAATTTTGCAATACCATTTTGAATGTGTGGAAATTTGCGCAGTTTGTGGCGAGAAGTAATTTGTAAGCAAGAGGAGCACAAAAGTTGAATCCATTGATATTTTGACCCTAAACTCCATAAGTCCCCCACAAATCATTAAATTTGCAACTTATTCAAAGACATGTTAGAAAAAGAAATAATAAATTTTGAAAAAACGGCCATTGTCGGTATCGTTACCCAAAACCAAAACGAGGAGAAACTCAACGAGTATCTGGACGAATTGGAGTTTTTGACTTTTACCGCTGGTGGCGAAGTGGTGAAACGTTTTTGGCAAAAAATGGACAAACCCAATCCAAAAACATTTTTAGGAACCGGAAAAATAGATGAAATCAATTATTTTGTCAAAGAGAATGATATCTCGACCTTGATATTTGACGATGAATTGACGCCTTCGCAACAGAAAAATATCTCCAAAATCATCGATTGCAAAATCCTGGACAGAACGAATCTTATCTTGGATATTTTTGCCCAAAGAGCCGAAACTTCCTATGCCAGAACGCAAGTTGAACTGGCGCAATGCCAATATTTATTGCCAAGATTATCAGGTTTATGGACACACCTCGAACGTCAAAAAGGAGGAATTGGAATGCGAGGCCCCGGAGAAACAGAGATTGAAACCGATAGACGTATTGTTCGGGACAGAATTTCGCTATTGAAAGAAAAAATAAAGGCTATCGACAAGCAAATGGGAACCCAAAGAGGCAATCGCGGTGCCATGGTTCGTGTGGCTTTAGTAGGGTATACCAATGTGGGGAAATCAACCTTGATGAACGCCATCGGGAAAAGCGACGTCTTTGTCGAGAACAAGCTTTTTGCCACCTTGGACACCACAGTTCGAAAAGTGGTTATCAAAAACTTGCCTTTCTTGTTGTCTGACACTGTGGGATTTATTCGAAAACTGCCAACACAATTGGTAGATTCTTTCAAAAGCACGCTCGATGAGGTTCGCGAAGCCGATTTGTTATTGCACGTGGTCGATATTTCGCATCCTGATTTTGAAGATCATATCGAGTCGGTAAACCAAACTTTATTGGACATAAAAGCGCATGACAAACCAGTTATCATGGTTTTCAATAAAATTGACGCTTACAAATATTTGACCATTGACGAAGATGATTTAATGACTGAAAAAACACCAAGACATTTCACCCTAGAAGAATGGAAAACCACCTGGATGCATCGAGTGGGCGAAGAAAATGCCTTGTTTATTTCGGCAACAAACAAAGAAAATTTCGAAGAATTCCGCGAACGTCTTTATGAAGCCGTGCGACAAATTCACATCACGCGTTTTCCATACAATAAATTTTTGTATCCCGATTACAAGGATGCCCTGGAAAAAGAAGAATAAAAAAATTCCTTTTGAAGTTGTTTCAAAAGGAATTTTTGTTTGGAATAAGATTGTGATTTTATTTTTTCTTGAAAAGCGGAACTGCCGAACATGCTTCGCCATACATGATGCTTCGTGCAAAAGCCTGCAAATGATGTGCGGCCAAAATATAAGCACGCATCGGAACCGGTTTTTTAGAACAACCTTTTATAATTACAGGTTTGTTATCATAAGCCGAATAATCGATTTTGGAAAGGATTTCTTCATACAAAGCAGAATCTAAATCTTCAATGTTTCCATTCACGATTTTTTTGGCAAAAGGCGCCAATTGAATTGCCACCAAAATAGAAGCCCAAGCCGGAACAATCGCGTCGGTGCTGCAATGAATGGCCACGTATTGGTCTTGGTATTGCGGCCAATCGTGGTTTTTGAGATGCTCCCGAAAGTCTTTTTCCTTCAACAAAAAACCTTCCAAAAGCCATTGCGAAATATCAATTTGCACGCGAATGCCCTTTGGATAATAATCTTCCAAATCGAAAACTTCCAAGGCGCTGTTGGCTACTTTATTTACAATTTCTTCCATATTTTAGAGGTTAGTAATCAGTAATCAGTGTTCAGTGGTCAGTGTTCAGTGGTCAGTGATCAGTTGCGCACTGAATACTGAACACTTTTTTAAAGCATTCCCAGTTCTAATTTGGCTTCTTCGCTCATTAAATCCTTGCTCCAAGGCGGGTCGAAAGTGATTTCCACTTCGGCATCCTTGATGTGCTCGATAGATTTTACTTTTTCTTCCACTTCGCGTGGCAAACTTTCCGCAACCGGGCAGTTGGGAGAAGTCAAGGTCATCAGGATTTTTACTTCATAATCCGTGCTGACCATTACGTCATAAATCAATCCCAATTCGTAAATATCAACGGGAATCTCCGGATCGTATATGGTTTTTAGTTTTGCCACGATATCTATTCCTAATTGGTTGGTGTCTATTGCTTGTTCCATAGTTTTATTGTTTTTGTTTTTTGAAACATATAAGTCATATAAGTTTTTTATTGATGCTTATTAGGTATATGTTTTGTTTGTTTTGAAATAATATAAGTTCAATTAAGTTTGATTATTATATTCGAACTGCAAATCAACTTATATGACTCATATGTTTAAATAATTAATCTTCCAGCATTCTATAATATTCATTGACCATAGTTTTTTGACCTTCATAATAAATGTTTTTCACATTAAAATTAATCAACAAACCCATTGGAGCCTTTAACAAGTTCATATAAGTAAGCAATTGTGCTTCAAAAACAGGATTAATTTCGGTTACCGATTTTAGTTCAACCACAAGAGAATTTTCTATCAATAAATCACATCTTAATTTAGATTCCAACTCATATCCTTTATAATTCAATGGAATTTGAAGTTCAGAGGAAAAATTTATTTTTCTTAATTCCAATTCTTTTTTGAGACATTGATGATAAACATTTTCCAAAAGACCGGCTCCTATGTTTTTATGAACCTCTATTGCTGCCCCGTTAACTTGATACACCAAATCTTTTAGAGAACTTCTGGTTACAATCATTTTCTTTAATGAATTAAACTTATATCACTTATCAATACTTAATCTATTTTTAAAAAAACTTATATGACTTATATGTTAAATTATCATTTTTGTGCATCGAATGCCAAGGCATACATTTTTATGTTTTTGATCATCGAAACCAATCCATTGGCTCGTGTGGGCGACAAATGTTCTTTTAACCCGATTTCGTCAATGAAATCCATGTCAGCGTCAAGGATTTCGGCGGCAGTCTGGTTCGAAAAAACCCGAATCAAAATCGCTATGATTCCCTTGGTCAAAATCGCGTCGCTATCGGCCGTGAAAACTATTTTGTCGTCATTTTTTTCACCTTTCAGCCATACTTTCGATTGGCATCCCTTGATGAGATTGTCGTCGGTTTTGAATTCTTCCTTGATCAAGGGCAAGTTTTTACCCAAATCGATGATGTATTCATAACGTTGCATCCAATCGTCAAACATCGAAAATTCGTCTATTATTTCTTCTTGTTTCTCTTTAATGTTCATTATTCTTTTTTAGCGAATGAATTTATTTTAACAACTATTTTTTTGATGGCTTCCGGAGGATAACCGTGATCGAAAGCTTCAGTTTGATAGGTTTTGTCTTTGTAGGTCACTTTCAAATCGGCAATGGCCGCGCCGTCGTGAAACCGTTTTTGGGTTGGTGCTTTCAAGGTTGGCAAACTGTCCAAATTTATCGTTTCGAAATACGCTACCAATTCTTTCCAATCTTTATCCGAAATTTTCGTGGCAACCGGCTTTTCGGCACCACTTCGATCTTTGGAAACAGAAACCATTTGGTCTTGAATCGTTATCTTTTGATAAAACCCCCTCGTGTTGGCGGTATATTCCAAAACGGCTGTTTCCAAGTCGTTTTTGGTTTGACTTTTACAACTTTTGCTTAGAAAAACACTCAGTAAAATCATGGTGAATAGTTTCATCTCTTCTTAATTTTAAGACAACATCATTTGTGCTTTTTTCACGGCTTCGACCATAACGTCAATTTCTTCCTTGGTATTGTAAAAAGAAAACGAAGCGCGAATCGTTCCCGGAATATTGAAAAAATGCATGATAGGTTGGGCGCAATGATGTCCTGTTCGAACGG
The DNA here is from genome assembly GCF_013823965.1 of Flavobacterium sp. Taxonomy (GTDB): domain Bacteria; phylum Bacteroidota; class Bacteroidia; order Flavobacteriales; family Flavobacteriaceae; genus Flavobacterium. The sequence goes on along the minus strand of NZ_PNNA01000034.1, from coordinate 30,810 downwards.
CTATTCCTAATTTGTCAATTATCGTTCCAATATCATACGGATGAATGCCCTCGATGTTGAACGAAACCACAGAAGTCTTTTCCTTGGCCGTTCCATAAATTTTCAAGCCTTCGATTTCCAATAATCGTTTTGTGGCGTATTCCAATAACTCTAATTCCTGTTTTTGAATGTTGTCAAAACCAACTGAATTCATGTAATCAACTGCTGTTCCAAGGACAATTCCGCCAGCAATGTCGGGCGTTCCCGCTTCAAATTTGTGTGGCAAATCAGCATAAGTGGTTTTTTCGAAAGTCACTTCCTTGATCATTTCGCCACCACCTTGATAAGGTGGTAATTTGTTGAGCCAAGCTTCTTTTCCATACAAAATTCCAACACCTGTTGGTCCACACATTTTGTGTCCTGAAAAAACATAAAAATCACAATCCAATGCCTGAACATCGGGTTTCAAATGTGGAACGGCTTGTGCTCCATCAATCAGAATCGCTGCTCCAAATTCGTGGGCTTTGTCAATCATGTATTTTACTGGATTCAAGGTTCCCAACGCATTCGAGATGTGGTTGACGGTCACGATTTTGGTCTTGTCCGACAATAATTTATCGTATTCGGCCATAATCAATTCGCCGTTTTCATCCATCGGAATTACTTTCAAAATAGCTCCTGTTTTCTCGCACAACATTTGCCAAGGCACAATATTGCTGTGGTGTTCTAAAGAAGAAACCAAAACTTCGTCACCCGGTTTCAATATCGAAGCAAAACCATTTGCCACGGCGTTGATTCCGTGTGTCGTTCCCGAGGTAAAAATCACTTCGTGGGCAAATTGGGCATTGATGTGGTCTTGGAGTTTGCCACGGGCAACTTCATAGGCATCCGTTGCCAATTGGCTCAAAGTGTGTACGCCACGATGAATGTTGGCATTGATTTCATGGTAATATTTTGTAATCGCGTCAATCACGATTTGTGGTTTTTGCGAAGTGGCTCCGTTGTCGAAATATACCAATGGTTTTCCGTTTACAGTTCTGGAAAGTATCGGGAAATCGGCTCTAATTTTATTTATATCTAACATTGCTTTATTTAGAAAAATTCTAAATACAAAAGTAGTGAATATAGACTTGTTTTATGGCACCAATTTTACATTTTTTAACTGTTTAAATTTATTGTCAATATGTTTTATCTATACTGATTTTTGCTAAATTGCTGTAAAATTGTCTTCAAATGAAAAAAATATTCAAAATTCTTGGTCTTGCCGTTTTACTATTTGTGGTTTATTTTGGATACACCACTTATCCAAAGTTGGATTTAATTTCTGGCTTTTCAGCAAAAAGCATGGCTTCTGGTCATTTCATCGATAATCGTTCGCAAGAAATGATTGAAAAAGGTGACAACGACATCGATATGATAACCTTGGCCAAAAACAAAATTGATGAAAATGGAAAATTTGCCACGGCTTCCGTTTATGGTTTGAAGGAACGAAAAGCCATTTACCGCGAAGGTTTGGGAGCGACTTTAATCAATGACGATTTTGATGTTTCAAAACCCTACGAAATTCCCAAAAGAACAAAACTCGTTAACAATTTACCTTTCCCCTATGGCAACAACGCACCGAAAGACACTGTTTTTGCCAATGTTGATTATGCCAAATTAAATGCTGCTGTCGCCAATGCTTTTGACCAAAAAGGCCAAAAAAATAAAAGAACGCGCGCTGTTTTGGTGATTTACAAAGACAAAATTATCGCCGAGAAATACGAGATGGGTTTCGATAAAAATTCCAAAATATTGGGTTGGTCTATGACAAAAAGCATTACTGCCACTTTATTTGGAGTTTTGCAAAAACAAGGTAAAATCGACATCAATAAACCGGCTCCAATTACCGAATGGACTAACGACGAACGGGCAAAAATCACCATCAACGACTTGCTTCACATGAATTCCGGTTTGAAATGGGAAGAGGATTACACCAAAATTTCGGACGTGACCCAAATGCTTTTCCTTGATGAGGATATGTCAAAATCCCAAATTAATAAACCGCTTGTGGGGAAACCAAATGCTACTTGGAATTATTCCTCGGGAACGTCCAATTTGTTGTCGGGAATTTTGCGGAAGCAGTTCAAAACACATCAGGAATATTTAGATTTTTGGTATTCTAATTTGATTGACAAAATCGGAATGAATTCGATGTTGGTCGAAACCGATATGGCCGGAAATTATGTGGGTTCGTCCTACAGTTGGGCAACGACAAGGGATTGGGCAAAATTTGGGTTACTGTATTTGCACAAAGGCAACTGGAATGGCGAGCAAATTCTGGATGAAAGTTGGGTACGATTCGTTGCAACACCAACCAACACTTCTAACGGGCAATATGGAGCACACTTTTGGCTCAATGCCGGCGGGAAATTCCCGGACGTTCCAAAAGATATGTTTTACTGCAGCGGTTATCAAGGCCAAATGGTCGCGATTTTCCCAAACCACGATTTAGTAATTGTGCGAATGGGTTTGAAAGAAGATCCTGAATTTGATTTTAATGGATTGTTGAGTGGAATTATAAATAGTTTAAAGAAGTAACTTAACCACGAAGCACACAAAGTAAAAATCACAAAGGCCACAAAGTTCAGTATTAAACTTGTGGCCTTTTATGTAAACCTTAGTGAACTTTGCGGTCAAAAACTACAAATCAAATCCAATTTTTACGCCTAATTTATCGGCGATAATCTTGGTGATTCGTTGTTTCAATTCCGGTATTTTGATGTTTTCGATTACGGCATTCGAGAAGGCATACATTAATAATGCTTTAGCTTCTTTTTTTGGAATTCCACGTTGTTGCATATAGAACATGGCGGTTTCGTCCAATTGTCCAACGGTGCAACCGTGAGAACATTTTACATCGTCGGCAAAAATTTCCAGTTGCGGTTTGGCATTTATCGTGGATTTGTCGCCCAATAAAATGTTGTTGCTTTTTTGGAACGCATTGGTTTTTTGGGCTTCTTTTTCCACATAAACTTTTCCATTGAAAACGCCTACGGAGCTGTCCGAAAAAATTCCTTTGTAATCCTGGAAACTTTCGCAATTTGGTGCAGCGTGATGTACTAATGTATAATGATCCACGTGTTGTTTTTCGCCAATAATCGTGATTCCGTTTAGCGTGCTGGTCAATCTTTCGCCAAAATGGTAGAAATTCAGATTGTTTCTGGTCAAATTTCCACCAAAGGAAAAGGTTTGGACAGATACGTGACTTTCTTGTTTTTGGGAAACGTAAGTATTGTCAATTAAATTGGCTGCGAGATTGTCGTTCTGGATTTTATAATAATCGACGATGGCGCGTTTTTGGGCAAAAATTTCGGTAACCGAATTGGTCAAAACTGGGTTTTCGTTCAAACTTTGGTGTCTTTCTATGATTTGAACGTGTGAGTTTTCGCCCACCACAATCAGGTTTCTGGGTTGTACCAAAAGTGCTGCTTCCGACCCTGTCGAGAAATACATGATTTCGATGGGTTTGCGAACTACCTTGCTTTTCGGGATGTTGATGTAGGCTCCTTCATTGGCGAAAGCCGTATTCAAGGAAGTCAAACTCTCGTCTTTGCTGGCAATTTTGTTAAAATAGTTGTCGATGACCATTTTGTATTTTGGTTTGTGTAATGCCGACGACATCAAGCAAATATCAACTCCTTCGTGTGTGGTAGAGGACAAATGTGAACTAAAAACCCCGTCAATAAACACTACTTTGTAAGTGTCGATTTCGTGGATAAAATATTTTTTTACATCCCTAAACTCGATTGAGTTTTCGTTTTTTGGAAACACGGTAAAGTCATTTTTTAGGATGGCATTTAGCGAAGTATATTTCCAGGATTCCTCTTTTTTAGTTGGGAAACCTTTATTTTCAAAGTTTTTTATAGCCTCAGTTCTCACATCGTGAAGTTCGGAATGAACATCGACTTGCTCTTCAAAAGCCATAAAAGAAGATAGTAATTTTTCTTTAAGTTCCATTTGTTTTGTTTCAGGTTTAAAGTTTAAAGTTTCAGGTTTTGCCTATTGGAACTTATTTCCTTTGAAGTCCTTCTTGTTTAGATAGGTGATAAAGTTTTTAATTTTACCACTTAGGTTTTCATAATCTTTTTTTAAAAGCTCGAATTTTTGTTCATCTATATAGTCAAAATCGAAAACCCTATATAATTGTGATCTTGTCTCACCCGCTGAACCTTTGGCAATAGATAAAAATTGTCTAAACTCAATATTTCCATCTCTTTCAAATCCTTCGGCAATATTGTCCATCACAGAACCTGAAGAAGATTTAATTTGCTCTTTAAATTTAAAATCTGATTTTAATCCGGTTTCAATAGAAATTATATGTATTTCTTTTGCCAATCGTCTGGCTTCCTGCCAAATTTCTAAATCTTCAAATCTATTTATTGTAGCCATTTATTGTTTGTTTCAGGTTTCAGGTTCCAGGTTCCACAACTTGAAACTTGAAACCTGAAACAAATTTTAAACTTCTTGTTCTGCTTTGATCCAGTCGTATCCTTTTTCTTCCAACTCGTAGGCCAATTCCTTGGTACCCGATTTCACGATTTTTCCGTTGTACAATACATGAACGAAATCAGGAACGATATAATCCAACAATCTTTGGTAGTGCGTGATCACAACGATGGCGTTTTTGTCGCTTTTCAATTTGTTTACACCATTGGCAACGATTCTCAAGGCGTCAATGTCCAATCCGGAATCGGTTTCGTCAAGAATGGCCAATTTTGGTTCCAACATAGCCATCTGGAAAATCTCGTTACGTTTTTTCTCACCACCCGAAAATCCTTCGTTCAAGGAACGCGACAAAAATTTGCGGTCAATTTCTAACAATTCTGATTTTTCACGAATCACTTTCAACATTTCGTTGGCCGGCATTTCTTCCAATCCATTGGCTTTACGGGTTTCGTTGATGGCCGTTCTCATAAAGTTGGTTACCGAAACTCCTGGAATTTCAACAGGATATTGAAACGAAAGAAACACTCCTTTGTGCGCTCTTTCTTCTGGAGCCAATTCCGAAATATCTTCGTTGTCCAAAAAGATTTCTCCATCGGTCACTTCGTAGTTTTCGTTTCCGGCGATGATGGCCGAAAGGGTACTTTTTCCGGCACCGTTGGGTCCCATAATGGCGTGAACTTCTCCCGCTTTTACTTCAAGGTTAATTCCTTTAAGAATTTCTTTGTCGCCAATCGAGGCGTGTAAATTTTTTATTGATAACATAATTAATTTGGAAATTTGGAAATTTGGAAATTTGGAAATTTGGAAAAGTTTTTAATATTTTTATTCATTTTCAAATTACCTCATTTTCAAATTATCTCATTATTTTATTTTTGATGTAATTATTATTTTGTTTACTATTCTTGATATATGATTTACTTGATCAATTAATTCTTCTACTGCTGGATAATTTTCAGAAAACTTACATAGTTCTAACCAGTAAATGGTTTCTTCTACTTCTTTCGCTGAAATTTTCAACTTATGAATAAAATCAGCTTTGCTTTCTGCATTTTGAGCTTCTCTAATATTTGCTCCAATTGAAGTTCCAGATTTTAATAATTGATTTGCAATAACAAACTTTCTCTTATCTTGTAAGTCTTCGCAATATTTTATGATTTCTAAGGCAAACTTAAAAGTCAAGGTTACAATTACATTCTCTTTGTTCTCCATTTACAAATTTACAAATTGATTCATTTTCAAATTATCCTACTGAACCTTCTAGCGAAATTTCCAATAATTTTTGTGCTTCCACGGCAAATTCCATAGGTAATTTGTTCAAAACGTCTTTGCTGAAACCGTTTACGATCAAGGCGATGGCTTTTTCGGTTGGAATTCCGCGTTGGTTGCAATAGAAAACTTGGTCTTCGCCAATTTTACTCGTTGTCGCTTCGTGTTCTATTTTGGCCGATGGATTTTTACTTTCGATGTACGGAAAAGTATGTGCGCCGCAATTGTTACCCATCAACAAGGAATCGCATTGTGAAAAATTCCTAGCATTGTCGGCATTGGGACCAATTTTAACCAATCCTCTATAACTATTTTGTGATTTTCCGGCAGAAATTCCTTTGGAAATAATGGTCGATTTGGTGTTTTTTCCAAGGTGGATCATCTTGGTTCCCGTATCGGCTTGCTGGAAATTATTGGTTACGGCAATCGAATAAAATTCGCCCACCGAATTATCGCCTTTCAAGATGCAAGAAGGATATTTCCAAGTTACAGCAGAACCGGTTTCTACTTGTGTCCAAGAAATTTTTGCGTTTTTCTCGCACAAACCTCTTTTGGTCACGAAGTTGAAAACACCACCTTTTCCTTCTTTGTTTCCAGGATACCAGTTTTGAACGGTCGAATATTTAATTTCAGCATCTTCCATTGCAATAAGTTCCACAACCGCAGCGTGCAACTGGTTTTCGTCACGACTTGGAGCCGTACAACCTTCTAAATAACTGACATAACTACCCTCGTCGGCAATTAATAATGTTCTTTCGAATTGACCTGTTCCGGCTTGATTGATTCGGAAATACGTTGACAATTCCATTGGACAACGAACGCCTTTTGGAATATAACAGAAACTTCCATCGGAGAAAACAGCTGAATTCAATGCGGCATAAAAGTTGTCTTTTTGAGGAACAACAGTGCCTAAATGTTTGCGAACTAATTCTGGATGCTCCTTGATGGCTTCGGAAATACTCATGAAAATAATTCCTTTTTCGCCCAAAGTTTTCTTGAAAGTCGTGGCCACAGAAACCGAATCGACCACGATATCCATCGCAACGTTGTTCATTTTTTTCTGTTCGTCAATTGAGATTCCCAACTTTTTGTACATTTCCAAAAGTTCCGGATCTACATCGTCCAAGGTTTTGTTGGGGTCAACAGTTTTTGGAGCTGAATAATAAGAAATGGCCTGAAAGTCAGGTTTTTCATAATGCACATTTGCCCATTCTGGTTCGATCATTTTTTCCCAAGCACAAAAAGCCTCAAGACGCCAATCGGTCATCCATTGCGGTTCTTCTTTTCTTAGGGAAATGGCGCGAACAATATCTTCATTCAAGCCAATAGGAAAGGTATCCGATTCTAAATCAGTATAAAATCCGTACTCGTATTCTTTGGTTTCGAGTTCGGCTCTTAAATGGTCTTCGGTATATTTTGACATATTATTTTTTGTTTAAAAATTTAAAAATTAAAATCACTTCTATAATCTTTAAATTTTTACATTTTTAAATCATTTAATTATTTTACAAAGAGAAACTCTCTCCGCAACCACAAGTTCTACTCGCATTCGGGTTATTGAAAACAAAGCCTTTTCCGTTTAATCCACCTGAAAACTCCAAGATTGTTCCGGCTAAATACAGGAAGGATTTTTTTTCGACAGCAATGGTTATTTCGTTGTCCACGAATATCTTGTCGTCATCGCCCTTGTTTTTGTCAAACTTCAAATCATAAGACAAACCCGAGCATCCACCGCTTTTCACGCCTACTCTTACATAATCGACTGCAGCATCAAAACCATCGTCTTTCATCAAATCGATGATTTTCTTTTTGGCTGTATCAGAAACTTTTATCATACTTATTTTGATTTTGTCTAAATAAAGCGCAAAGATATTACAATTTAGGCTTGATGTCAAACAAGATAACACTTTTATAACTATTATTGGATAGAAAATTGTTATATCGGGTTAGAATTATCAAATTAAAAATATATATTTATAAACTATTAACAAACCAAATAGTACTAAATAAAATTATGGAAGAATCATTACAAACATCAACGAATTACCAACTTGAATTTAATGGCAAAGGAACTGAATTTTTTAGCATAATTATCGTTAACTGGTTATTGACCATTTTAACTTTGGGATTTTATTATCCATGGGCCAAAGCAAGAAAACTTCAATTTTTATATGGTGAAACATCTTTGAATGGCGATTCTTTTTCTTTCCACGGAACTGGGAAAGAAATGTTTAAAGGTTTTATAAAAGTATTGCTCATCATTGCCTTTCTATATTCGTTGTTTTTTTTATTCGTTTATCTTAAATCACCAATTTTAGCAATTGTGATACTTTATTTGGGAATTTTGGCGCTATTGCCATTTGCGATACACGGGTCTTACCGATATCGAATGTCCAGGACTTCATGGAGAGGAATTCGTTTTGGATACCGAGGAGATCGCAAAGAGTTCAGCGTGAATTTTTTTAAATGGCTTTTCTTCACCATTCTTTCTTTTGGATTATATAGTTCTTGGATGTCAATCAACATGAGAAATTATATATTAGGTAACATCCGTTTTGGTGACGTTGAATTTAACAGTGATGGCGATGGTGGAGATTATTTCATGTTAAATCTTAAAGGATATTTCTTGACAATATTTACTTTGGGAATATACGCTTTTTGGTGGCAAAAAGAACTTTTCGAATATTATATCAACAATCTAAGCATGAGCAAAGGAGATAAAGAAATCGCCCTCAATTCAACTGTTACAGGCGGAGGTTTTTTTAAATTGGCCATTGTAAATTTATTAATCATCATTGGAACACTTGGTATTGGATATGCTTGGGTTGTAACAAGAACGATGAAATACATTTTCGAAAACATTGAAATGGAAGGAAATATTGATTTGAATCTATTATTGCAAACGGAAGAGAATTATAAAGATGCCACGGGAGAAGATGTTGGCGATTTTCTTGACATGGATTTTGTGATGTAATTTTATGACAGCAAAAACTACTGGAATATACTTTGATGGAGCATCAGCCATTCCACAAGAAATTGAATTAATTTTTGATGTCGAAAAAAGCACACTTGTTTTCGAAACAGTTAATAATCAATATACTTGGGACATTGATTTAGTTGGTCTCGAAACAAAATCAAAAAGTTTTTATCTTGAATATGGAAGCGATCCTATTCAAAACATAAAAATTACTGACAGTGACTTTGCCAACAAGATTAAAGATTTAAAAAAAACCAAAGGAAATCTGAGTTGGTATCATAAACTAATGAATATGGGAATCAAAGCCCACATCCTTTTTACAGTTTTCATCTTTGCGGTTATCGGTTTAGGTTATTTTTATGCCGTTCCGTGGATAGCCGAAAAAGCAGTAGTTGTTATTCCGGAAGAATATGATTCTAATTTGGGAGAAACTTTTTTTGAGCAAAACATGCTTTTTAATGACATTGACACTCGAAAGACAAAAGCATTAAATTCATTTGCAAAAGAGTTGAATTTAAAAAACACTAAAAAGTTAAAATTTACAGTGGTAAATTCGCCAATAGTTAATGCTTATGCACTACCAGACGGCAATATTGTTGTTTTTTCGGGGATATTAAACACCATGAAAAACTATGACGAATTGGTTGGCCTTATTGGTCATGAAGTGGCTCACGTGAATCATCGCCATTCCATGAAAATGATGTGTAGAAATTTGTCTGGATATATATTTGTGTCGGCAATTTTGGGAGATGCCAATGCGGTTATGGCAACAATTGGCGATAATGTAAACAGTTTGCAATCGCTCTCTTTCTCCAGAAAATTCGAACACGAAGCCGATGCCGAAGGCTTTGCAATTATTGCTTTGAATAAAACAAACCCAATGGGAATGTCCAATTTGTTCAAGCGATTACAAGACAAAGAATTTGTCAGTATTCCTGAATTTTTGAGTTCACATCCCATAACAACAGATCGAATCAATTATATCAATGAATTGATTAAAAAAAATCCTTTTGGTTTTAAAGAAAATGCAAAATTGAAGAAACTGTTTTTAGAAATTAAAAATTAAAAAAAGCCTGAATTCGATGGGAGTTCAGGCTTTTTTAGATCAGTGTTTTTTGAATTTGTCCCAAGATGGCATTAGATTATTCTTGAATTCCTATATTTGGGGCACAATCCTCTTAAATAAAAACAATGAAATTATATCCCATAGAAACCGGCAATTTTAAACTGGACGGTGGAGCTATGTTTGGCGTTGTGCCCAAAACCATTTGGAACAAAACCAATCCTGCCGACGAAAATAACCTCATCGATTTGGCTGCACGTTGTTTGCTCATCGAAGACGGCAATCGCCTGATTTTGATAGACAACGGAATGGGAAACAAACAATCCGAGAAATTTTTTGGCTATTATTCGCTTTGGGGAACCCATTCTTTGGACAATTCCTTGGCGAAACACGGTTTTCATCGCGACGACATTACCGATGTTTTTTTGACGCACCTTCATTTCGACCATTGCGGTGGAAGCGTGCAATGGAACAAGGACAAAACAGGCTATGAATTGGCTTTCAAAAATGCCAAATATTGGACCAACGAAAACCATTGGGAATGGGCGACAAAACCCAATCTTCGTGAAAAAGCATCCTTCCTTTCGGAAAATATTATGCCTATTCAGGAAAGTGGACAGTTGCATTTTATAAAAAGGCCCGAAGGCGATTTATTGGACAAATCAGAACTGGGTTTTGGGATTTTCTTTGCCGATGGCCACACCGAAAAACAAATGATGCCAATAATTCAGTATCAAGACAAAACCATTTGTTTTATGGCAGATTTGTTGCCTACAGTTGGTCATATTCCTTTGCCTTACGTGATGGGTTATGACACTCGACCGCTGTTGACCATGCCCGAAAAATCAAAATTCCTGAATGTTGCCGCCGAAAACAATTATTATTTGTTCTTGGAACACGATGCCCACAACGAAATAATCACTGTTGAACAAACAGAAAAAGGAGTTCGACTAGCAGCAGTCTACAACTGTAACGAAATCTTAAGATAGTGTTAATCGAGTCTTTGTTTTAAACAAAAGAATTTACTTTTGGCCCCTTCAAAAAACAATCAAAAACAAGAAGACCTCAATTTTTATAATATTCATGAAAAAAATCTTTTTACTTTTCTTATTTTCTTTAAGTTTTGGAAGTCTATTGGCACAAAGTTCAGCTTATTGGCAGCAGCACGTCAACTACAAAATGGATGTCGCTGTTGACGTAAAAAATTACCAATACAAAGGAAAACAGGAATTGGTATACACCAACAATTCGGCCGATACTTTAAAGCGCGTTTTTTATCATTTGTTCAACAATGCTTTTCAGCCTGGAAGCGAGATGGATGCTCGACTTCAATGCATCAAGGATCCTGACAAAAGAATGGTTGATTCCGTAAATGTCGCCGGAAAAGCACTAAAAATAAGCCGAATCAAAACCTTGAAACCAAATGAAATAGGGTATTTAAACATTTCAAATTTCAAACAAGACGGTGTTGTTGCCACTACAAAAACAGTGGGAACTATTCTCGAAGTGACTTTGGCCAAACCCATTTTGCCCCATTCGAAAACCACTTTCACTTTGGATTTTGACGGCCAAGTTCCGGTGCAAATTCGCCGTTCCGGCAGAAACAATTCTGAAGGAATCGAATTGTCAATGGCGCAATGGTACCCAAAAATAGCCGAATTTGATTTCGAAGGTTGGCACGCCGATCCCTATATTGCCAGGGAATTTCAAGGAGTTTGGGGCGATTTTGACGTAAAAATAACCATTGATAAAAATTATGTTTTGGGAGGAACCGGCTATTTGCAAAACCCGAATGAAATAGGTTATGGCTACCAAGATGCAGGCGTAAAGGTACGTTTGCCAAAGAAAACCAAAACCCTGACTTGGCATTTTTATGCTCCAATGGTGCATGATTTTGCTTGGGCTGCAGATAAAAATTATCTTCACGATGTGGTCAAAGGTCCCAACAATGTTGACTTGCATTTCTTGTATAAAAACAATCCTAAAATTATTGAAAACTGGAAAGCATTGCAGCCTAAAATGGTTGCCGTCATAGATTTTTACAACAAAATAGTTGGAGATTATCCCTACAAGCAATATTCTTTCATTCAAGGTGGCGATGGCGGAATGGAATATGCCATGTGTACCTTGATGGTGGGAAATAGTAAATTTCAATCCCTTTTAGGAACAGGCGCACATGAATTGGGGCATTCCTGGTTCCAGCATATTTTGGCATCCAATGAAAGCAAACATCCATGGATGGACGAAGGATTTACTTCCTATATTGAAGATTTGGCAATGAATGAAATCAACGAGAAAAAAAAGGAAAATCCTTTTGAATCCACTTATAAAGCGTACTATAAATTAGTGGAATCAGGAAAAGAACAGCCGCAAACCACACACGGAGACCGTTACGACGAGAACAAACATTATAGCGTTTCTTCTTACTACAAAGGCGAAATTTTCTTGTCGCAATTAGAATACGTGATTGGAAAAGAGAATGTCAATAAAACCCTGAAAAAATATTTTCAAGATTTTAAATTCAAGCATCCAACACCCAACGACATCAAGAGAACTGCCGAACGCGTTTCTGGCGCTAACCTAGATTGGTATTTAACAGATTGGACACAAACGATCAACACAATTGATTATGGAATCAAGGATGTAAAAGAAAATGGAGACACAACAACAGTAACATTGGAAAGAATTGGTAGAATGCCAATGCCAATTGATGTTTTGGTTGAATATATTGATGGAACACAAGAAAGTTTTTATATTCCTTTGCGAATGATGAGTTACGAGAAAGAAAATCAAAATTCCGGAATTAAAAGAACGGTTTTGAATGATTGGGCTTGGGCATTTCCTACCTATGAATTCAATATTTCCAAAAACAGGGCTACAATCAAAAAAATAACCATTGATTCAAGCAAATTGATGGCTGACGTGAAGCAGGAAGACAATTCGTACGAGATAAAATAACGCCTATTGTACAAAATAAAAAAGGTCTAACTTCAAAAGTTAGACCTTTTTTATGTAATTTTTTATTTAAGATTTTTCAGCATATCGACCGACATGCTTTCTAGATCAAATTCGTGATGCCAATTCCAATCTTCCCTGGCTTTGCTGTCATCAATACTTGCTGGCCAACTATCGGCAATTTTCTGACGGAAATCAGGTTTGTATGAAATAGTGAATTCAGGAATGTGTTTCTTGATTTCGGCGGCAATTTCCTTTGGCGTAAAGCTCATGGCAGCCAAATTATAAGATGAACGAATCTTGATTTGTTCCGCAGGTGCTTGCATAATTCTGATGGTTGCATCAATGGCGTCGTCCATATACATCATCGGCATTTTGGTTTCTGATGATAAAAAGCATTCATAATTTCTATCACTCAACGCTTTGTGATAAATATCCACGGCATAATCAGTTGTCCCGCCACCAGGAGGAGTTGACCAGCTAATCAGCCCGGGATAGCGCACGCTTCTCACATCAACGCCAAAAATATTATGATAATATTCGCACCATCTTTCTCCGGCTTGTTTGCTAATTCCATAAACGGTCGAAGGTTCCATAATGGTGTATTGTGGCGTGTTTTCTTTGGGAGTTGTTGGCCCAAAAACGGCAATACTCGATGGCCAGAATATCTTTTTTATTTTCTTGGCTTTGGCCAAATTCAGAACGTGAAACAAGGAATTCATGTTCAAATCCCAAGCAAAAGCAGGGTTTTTTTCGGCTGTTGCCGATAACAATGCCGCCATTAAATAGATGTCGGTGATATGATGAATTTCGACAAGATGTTCAATTTGGTTAAAATCCAGTGCATTCACCACTTCAAAAGTGCCCGAATTCACAATGTCGTTATTCAACTTTCGAATATCGGAAGCGATGACATTTTCGGTTCCGTAAATTTTTCGAAGTTTATGGGTCAGTTCTGTTCCAATTTGCCCGCAAGCGCCTATAATCAGTATTTTAGGATTCATAGAGTTGATTTTAAAAAACAAAGATAACGTTTTCGTAAATAGCAAAATTTCACGAAAAATGGAATGAATGTAGTGAAATGACGTTAATAATCTTGATAAAATTCTTAATTTTTATATTGTAAATGTAAGAAAAGAGTCCGCAAGATGTTAGATTCTTATTCTAAAGTTGTAATTCGTAATTGTAAATTTACTTCGTAACTTTGCGTTCTAATAAAACGAAAATGAAATTTAAATTTATAGGTCTCTTTTCTCTGGTTTTTATCCTGAATTCGTGTAAAAACGAAAACGAAAAACGCCTTGTCGAAAACAAGAAAGACGCACAAAAGAAGGAATTAATCTTTTCGAAAATTGACAAAGGATGGAATTTTAATGCGATTCCTCTCAATGAAACTTCGGAAACATATACAACAACTTGGCCAGCTTGGCGCGATTTCATGACCGAATTAAGCTACCGACCTCAAAAAACTATTGGCGCCTTTCAAAAAAGAGCCACTGCACTTTCCAAGAAAGTAACAGCATTAAACACCAGCATACCAACAGATTTTGACAAACCTCAAATAAAAGCGAGAATTTCAGTCTTAATGACGAAGGTTCGAATGCTGGATTTATACATTCATTTGAAAGATATTCCAAGCGAAAAAGTATTGGCTTTAATTCCTGAAATCAATATGGAATTAATGTCTTTGCAAAACCAAATGGATAAAATTGTTCAAAAAAGCAAAATTCCGCTCGAAGAAGGAGAATCGGATTTAATTAAAATGCTCGATTCCGCAAGAGCTATTCCAAATTCGCCACAAATGCCTATTGACCCAAACATACCCCGCGTTGAGTAAAAAAAATTTATATACGATTTACGATAATTTGCCAAAAGTCAAGCAAATTGTCGATAGTTTACAACAAGCCGAACAAAAAATCCAGTTGAATGGATTGATTGGTTCGTCGCTTTCGTTTGTGGTGCAATCCCTTTTCAAAAAAGCCGACAGACCGTTTTTATTTATCCTGAACGACAAGGAAGAAGCCGCTTATTATTTGAACGATTTGGAGCAAATGATTGGTGAAGAAGATGTGCTTTTTTATCCCGGTTCGTATCGTCGTCCATACCAAATTGAAGATACCGATAATGCCAATGTTTTGCTTCGTGCCGAAGTATTGAACCGCATCAATTCCCGAAAAAAACCGGCCGTAATTGTCACTTATCCCGAAGCACTTTTTGAAAAAGTAGTGACTAGAAAAGAATTGGACAAAAACACTTTGAAAGTAGCTGTTGGTGACCAAATTTCGATTGATTTCATCAATGAAGTTTTGTTCGAATACGAATTCAAAAGGGTTGATTTCATTACAGAACCCGGCGAATTTTCAGTTCGTGGAGGAATTGTCGATGTGTTTTCTTTTTCGAATGATAATCCGTATCGAATAGAGTTTTTCGGGAACGAAGTTGATAGCATCCGAAGCTTTGATGTAGAAACACAATTGTCTATTGAAAAGCAGAAGAAAATCACCATTATTCCCAATGTGGAGAACAAGTTTTTTCAGGAAAACAGAGAAAGTTTTCTGGAATACATCAATAATCAAACGGTGATTTTTATCCAGAATGCCGATTTACTTTTTTCTAAACTGGATAAATTATTT
This sequence comes from Flavobacterium sp., assembly GCF_013823965.1. Classification (GTDB taxonomy): domain Bacteria; phylum Bacteroidota; class Bacteroidia; order Flavobacteriales; family Flavobacteriaceae; genus Flavobacterium. Next base: position 15,449 of record NZ_PNNA01000034.1, on the reverse strand, counting down.
GGCAAAGCCAATGAGATTTTCGAAAACCTGAATGCGACGGTAAATCACGTCGCACCAAATCAGCTGTTTTTGAATCAGGCGGAATTCATCAAAAAAAGTTTGGATTTTTCGGTTGTAGAATTGAGTTCAAAAGCCATTTACAGAACCAAAACGGCATTTGATTTTCATATCAAACCACAGCCGTCGTTCAACAAACAGTTTGATTTGCTGTTGAATAATCTGAATGACAATCATTTCAATGGATATAAAAATTATCTGCTGTGTTCCAATGAAAATCAGGCGAAACGGTTTCACGATATTTTTGAAACCTTGGATGAAGAAAATGCCGAGAATATCCGCAAGCAATACAACACGATTGTTCTCCCGATTTACCAGGGTTTCATAGACGAAGAAAATCAATTGGCCTGTTATACCGATCATCAGATTTTTGAGCGTTATCATAAATTCAGCATCAAAAGTACCGTTTCGAAGAAGCAAAATATCACTTTAAAGGAACTGACTACTTTGACTGTTGGCGATTATGTAACACATATCGATCACGGAATTGGAAAATTCGGAGGTCTGCAAAAAATTCAGGTCGAAGGCAAAACTCAGGAAGCCATTAAATTGGTTTATGCCGATAATGATATTGTATATGTGAGTATTCATTCGCTGTATAAAATCTCCAAATACAACGGAAAAGACGGAGCACCACCCAAAATTTATAAAGTGGGTTCTGGTGCCTGGAAAGCATTAAAACAGAAAACTAAGGCAAGGGTCAAAAATATTGCGTTCAATTTGATTCAATTGTACGCCAAGCGAAGATTGGAAAAAGGATATCAATATGCGCCGGACAGCTATTTGCAGAACGAATTAGAAAGTTCGTTCATTTACGAAGACACACCGGACCAAATCAAATCAACCGCAGAGGTGAAAGCCGATATGGAAAGCGACCGCCCAATGGACCGTTTGGTTTGTGGAGATGTTGGTTTTGGAAAAACCGAAGTAGCGATTCGTGCTGCTTTCAAAGCGGTAGACAATTCGAAACAAGTTGCCGTTTTGGTTCCGACTACGATTTTGGCCTACCAACATTACCGTACTTTTAGCGAAAGACTGAAAGATATGCCGGTTTCTGTTGGTTATCTGAACCGTTTTAGAACCGCCAAACAAAAAGCAGAAACGCTCAAACAATTAGCCGAAGGAAAATTAGATATTGTTATTGGAACGCATCAATTGGTGAATAAAAATGTGGTTTTCAAAGACCTTGGATTACTGATTGTGGATGAAGAGCAAAAATTTGGAGTCAACGTAAAAGACAAACTTAAAACCATTGCTGCGAATGTTGATACGCTGACATTAACTGCAACGCCAATTCCGAGAACTTTACAGTTTTCATTAATGGCGGCACGAGATTTATCTGTAATTACAACGCCTCCGCCCAATCGTTATCCGATAGAAACCAATGTGGTTGGTTTTAATGAAGAGCTGATTCGCGATGCCGTTTCGTATGAAATTCAGCGTAACGGACAGGTTTTCTTCATTAATAATCGCATCGAAAATATTAAAGAAGTAGCAGGAATGATTCAGCGACTGGTTCCTGATGCAAGAGTGGGAATTGGTCACGGTCAGATGGATGGTAAAAAACTGGAGGAATTGATGCTTGCTTTTATGAACGGCGAATTCGATGTTTTGGTAGCCACAACCATTATCGAAAGCGGATTGGATGTTCCGAATGCGAATACGATTTTCATTAACAATGCCAATAATTTTGGATTGTCTGATTTACATCAAATGCGAGGTCGTGTAGGGCGTAGCAACAAGAAAGCATTCTGTTATTTTATTTGTCCGCCTTATTCAGCGATGACGGATGATGCTCGCAAACGAATTCAGGCTTTGGAACAATTTTCAGAACTGGGAAGCGGATTCAATATTGCGATGAAGGATTTGGAAATTCGTGGTGCCGGAGATTTATTGGGAGGAGAGCAAAGTGGTTTCATCAACGAAATTGGTTTTGATACCTACCAAAAAATTATGAACGAAGCTATCGAAGAATTGAAGGAAAATGAATTCAAGGATTTGTATGAAAATGAAGATAGCGGAGTAGAGAAAGAATATGTAAAAGACCTGCAGATTGATACCGATTTTGAGTTGTTGTTTTCAGACGAATACATCAATAATGTCACCGAGCGTTTGAGTTTGTACAACGAATTAGGTGATGTGAAAAACGAAGAAGAACTAATTGTTTTCCAAAATAAACTCATTGACCGTTTTGGGCCGATGCCTCCAAGAGCACTTGCCTTGATGAACAGCATCCGTATCAAATGGATTGCGACTCGAGTAGGAATCGAAAAACTGGTAATGAAAAAAGGCAAGATGATTGGTTATTTTGTTTCCGATCAGCAATCGGATTTTTATACTTCCAACCGTTTTCATCAGGTGATTCAGTTTGTGCAAAAGAACAGTAACATTTGCGTAATGAAAGAAAAACAAACGCCAGCTGGATTACGTCTTTTATTGACTTTTGATAATGTAAAATCTACCCGGAGAGCTTTGGAGTTGATGGAGCTGTTGGGTCGTTGATTTATAAAGCTTCCAGCCTTTCAAAGGCTGGAAGCTTTGGTTACAATAATTAATTGGGGCTGGAAGCTTAGGAGAAAAGTTATTCAATCATCAAATTCTCAATTTCATCTAAATTCTGATTTATAGAATGATAGTATTTAAAATTTTCCAAATCATTAAAAGATTCTAAAACTCTATTTCTTTGTAATTTTGTCTGTTTTGTTGAAATAATTGTTCCATAAGAAGTCCAAGGATACTCGACAATATTTTCTGTGAATCTATGATGTACAGGATTATTATGGATGTAAAAAATTAGCTTTTGAAAATAATTTTCTGAAGCGACAACTTTTCTTTTAAAGTTTTTCTCAAATAAACTTCCAGTTCGGTTATAACGTTTATTCATTGCTTGAGTATAAGCGTTGAATAAATTTGAAAACTGTTTTGATGAGTTTATCGTCTTTGGTTTATCGGTTGAAGAATATTCTGGTTTTGTGATGTCAATTTCCTCGGGTTCTTTGATATAAACTAAAATATGAAAATGATTTTTCATTAAACACCAAGCAAAAGTTTCTGCTATAGGGTCAATATACTTTTCGTAAAGTTTTAAAAAGTGATTGTAATTTTCGGTTTCATAAAACAAATCAATTCCATTGTTTCCTCGGTTGTAAATATGATAATATTTGCCATTTTCAAGAGGAATTGGATTCATAATTAGATTGTTTTATTTTTAAAGCTTCCAGCCTTTCAAAGGCTGGAAGCTTTGGAGGAAGATATAGATATGGACCCTTGAATATTAATTCTTCAAATCCTTGATTACTTTAAACGCCACATCCACTTCGTCTTCGCTTACCAAAATGGTAAATTCGTTTGAAGTCGAAATCACTTCGTTGATGATGATTCCTTCCCAAGCCAAACGTTGGAAAATGAAATAATAAATTCCCGGAACAACGATGTTTTCTTTAGGTAATTTTACCGTTATCGAAGCCAGGTTTTCTAGTTTTTGAATCAATTTTTCACTGGAAAAATGCTTGTCAACCAAATGATTGACGCTGTTGCTTACCACAATATTGGTTTCATTTACGCCACGAGACGAGGTGTAAAATATATCCGAAAAACTGTTGATATCGGTAATCAAATCAGCTTGTTTGTTTAAAACAGTTTCCGAAGCAGCGAAGGTGTAATCCGTCAATGCTGAGCGAACCGTGATCTCGCCTATGTTTTTTATTACTTTATTGATTTTGTGATTGAGTCTGAAATCCAACTCTTCCGTTAGTCTTTTTAGTGCCATGACAACGGCTCCTTGTTTGACTTCTTTACTAAATTCGCTTTCTAATTCGACCATGATATTTCTGGACAAAGAAGTCAAATTAATGATTCCCAATGATAATGCATTTAGTAAAAACGGCTTTGTTTTGATGTAATTTTCTACGATTGAGGAGACTGTTTTCATAGTTTAGTTGTGTTTGTTTTTAATGAAATCACCGTTTTGTTTCGGGAGATTTTAAATTTAAAATCAAAGATTTCTTAGATTGTTGTTTGTAAACCTTTTGCAAAGATAAATAAAAAAACAATTTGTTACAAATACAACATTAAATTAAAAATGATAAAATGCATCAACTAAGTGTTCTATAGCAAAACTGGGACCTTCTTTATGAACGGCGATAATGTCAAAACGCACGTCAACATCCAGATTGTTGGAAATCACGTATTCATTTACGGCTTTTGCCAAAAGTTGAATTTTTTTGGGTTTCACAAAATCTTGTGGCAAACCAAATTCCAATGAAGAGCGCGTTTTTACTTCGACAATGGCGAGCGTGTTTTCTTTTTGGGCAATGATGTCGACTTCGGCTTTTTGAAAAGTCCAGTTGGTTTCCAGGATTTCATAGCCACTTTTTTGAAGAAATTCAACGGCTAATTCTTCTCCCAGTTTTCCCAAATCGTTGTGTTCTGCCATGGTTCAGTAATCAGTGTTCAGTTTGATAAGTCTTAAAATTGCGTTTACTCAAAAGTAACTTTTGAAGTTGTCGCATTTAATTCCAAGGATACTTGCTTCCCAAAAATCAACGCTCTGTTGTCGTGAAAATGTCCTGCGGGAAAATTATAAAGAATTGGAAAAGAATATTCTTTTGTGACATCTGCAATAATTTGGTTGGCATTTTTTCCCCAAGGAATATCGTTGTCCCTCATTTTTGTCATGGTGCCCACGATCAAACCATTCAAACCATCAAAACAGCCGCAGCGTTTCAGGCTCATCATCATTCTGTCGATGTGGTACAAATATTCGTCCAAGTCTTCGATGAATAGAATTTTTCCCTTGCAATCAATTTGGGCATTCGAACCCATCAAGCTGTATAAAATGGATAAATTTCCGCCTACAATTTCTCCCTTGGCATTTCCCAGACGGTTTGCAGCATCAAAAGGAATTTCATAATTTAGGCTTTCGCCAAAAAGGGATTTTCGCAAACTTTCTATCGATTCAACGCTGGCTTTCCCAACAGTTACGGGCATCGCAGCGTGAATGGAAGCAATATTTAATAGGTTGACATAGCTGTGAATGACGGTAACATCGCTGAAACCAATAATCCATTTTGGATTTTGTTTGAATTGGGTAAAGTCTAATAAATCAATTATTCGAACCGTTCCGTAACCGCCACGAACACACCAAATTGCCTTGATGTTTGGGTTATCCAGTTGTTGTTGAAAATCTTCGGCACGTTGCGCATCGGTTCCGGCCAATTGATTGTCATCCAGTCCGATGGATTTTCCGATCACGACTTCCAGTCCCCAGCCGTGCAGCAAATCTATGGCTGGTTTTAGATTGTCATCTATGTTTTTTCGAGCTGTTGCCACGATGGCTATCGTATCTCCTTTTTGTAAACTGGGTGGTATTTTCATTGGTACTTGGGCTTGAATGTTGGCGAATTGCAAAAGACAAATCAGGATTAGCAATTTATAAAAAACAGCGTTACCATTTTTAAATAAAAATTGAATAGTACGCATATTTCAAAAAATGTAAATTAATTTAGGATGGATTTGGTTCTTGATTAAAGTTATCCAATACAAATATATTTTTTTATCGTCAAGTAGCTTATTCCACCAAGATTTTTTTTACCATTGTTTGATCTCCCGAATTAATTTTGGCATAATAGATTCCTGAAGGAAAGTCGATATGCAATTGGGTTTCGCCAGTGAATTTGGACTCCAATACTTTTGCTCCAATATTATTATAAATTTCGATTGTTGCTTTTTCATTCAAACCCGAAATGTTGATTGATTTTTTGGCCGGATTTGGATAAAGATTCACTTTTAAATTTACAAAATCATTCGATGCTAAATTCGAATGCCATACTTGGCCCGCTTTTGCTCCCCAAATATAATTCGCCAAATCGGGATAATCAATAAACGGATTCCTGTTGACTTGCCAAGTGTAAATGTAATTATTTCGATTCATTTCAAAATCATCCGAAGGATCTAAGGTATTCCAGGTTAACAAGGAAGCCAAATCGCCCAATTGTCCCACCGTAGTGTCAGCAATATCACCATTGACAACGCTTAACCCATTGTAGCGAACCGCCATATAAAAAACTGAACGAGCGACATCGCCTTTCCACGAACCCATTGTTCCGCTTGGCCCGTTGTAACCTGTCAAACCATAATCATTATTGTTGCGAATGCTGTTTTCAGCTCCGTCTTCGGCGCGAAGGTGGTGTGCATCGGCATGACCGGCAAGAATATCATCAGCATTTGTAGGCAACCAAACATTTATTCCATCTGGAATACTTGAAGTTCCATCTTTAAAGCCACCACGAGATTGTGGATAAATATGTTCGCGATTCCATTTTCCGGTATTGATTCCGGTGTCTTGAAAATCGAGTTTTGAACGGGATTGTTCTACATACGTCAACCAAACTTGGTTACTATTTTTCGGGTTTTGATCGGCGGTTTTTAGAATTTCGATGATATCGCCATAATTGTGTGCATGAACCACGGCTGGATTGGCAATAATATTCTGGATGGCTTGTTTTAAGGCAGCTCCGGAAAGTCCTTCCAAAGAATCATAATATCCCGTGGGCATCATGTTTGCAACAATTCCATAAGTTGGATTTAAAGGTGTCCCAAATGGAGCTACAGTAAAATCGTTGTCAATAACCCGAAACTCTATATTGTCATTGAGTCGTTTGTATTGGGATGGAATGGCTCCAAATTTAATTTTTAAAATCTCGTCGCCTTCGTCCAAAACATCGTCTGTAAGCGTGATGTTTGTTGTAAAACTATTGGAACCCGAAGGAATTAAAACGGAGGTGTTTCCCGTAAAATCAGTAGTCGTGAAAGTAGAATTGTTTAGGGTGAAATTAAAAGTCAAATCACTGGTCACATTAGTTTGGGTTGTGAATGTAATGGGAAAACTACTTCCTTCGTTTTTGTCGGCAGTATTTACGGTTATTGAGATTCCGTTAAAAACGATACCGCTTCCATCGTTGTTGACACCGGGAGTTGGCGCTTTGGTTTCGTATGTTCCGTCGGTTTTTCTTTGAACGGATTGCGTGGTTTGACTGCTGTTTTGATTTTCGTTATATTGCATCGTAACCCCCAATAAAGCCATTAATTCTGTAGCATCGGCATCACTTGTGTCGTACATAAGTGCATCGATGAGGTTTGTGGTGGTTGCCATTGTGTCGTCTGGAAAATCCGATGCGTTTCCTAGATAAAGTCCAACGCCATCGGCACCGTTTTGGATAATGTTGTCCGGAAATATTTTGTCTGGAGCAGGAGAAACCAATGAATTCCCAATGAGAATAATTCCATTGGCATCAGTTGTCAATCCGTTTAAACCTATGGTGTAATAACTTTTGTTTGCGGTCGTAGAACCGGCATTTCCATTGAAGAAAACCAAGACATAACCGTCAAGGGGGAAATTTGGTGTTGCAGATTTTAATTCAATAAATTCTTTGTCATCAGTGCTTGGAGTGTCGGAATCCAGTTCGTTGATAACGACTTGTCCATAGGTAACACAAGTAAAAAGAATAACGAGTAGGGTAAAGGTATTTTTCATGTATAATGTAGGTTAAGAACGCAAAGTTAGTCATTAAAATGAGTTGATTATATTGGGATTATTAAATTTTTACATTCAAATTTTCACAAGTTTAGCAATAAAAAAAGCTCCTGTTAGGGAGCTTTTTTAGATTTATTTTAAAAAATAATTAATTTACTAAAATATTATCCAATTGTAAAGTGGTTGTTACTGCTGGAGAAGATCCTGCATTACCTGCATATTCAAATACAAAATAACCATTTCCTGTCACGGTTGCCGGAATGGCATAAACACCACTTGATGTAAAAGTGGTTCCGTAACCATTTGTAGGTGTTGTAGGAATGGTGAAACTGGAAGTAATATTCGTCATTTTTGTGACGTCAACGGTACTGCCAGGAGTGTAATTTGCGTCCAGAACATAATATACTTTCAACACGGCACCGTTCCAATACCCCATATTGGACTTGAATGAAAAATTACTTGCCGTGGTCATGTTCACAGGAACAAATAAATAAGTATTGTTTGCACCTCCAGAACCAAACGATGTCATTTGGATGTATTTATTAGAGCTAAAGGTCTTTACTTCCCAATATCTGGAACCAACAGCTGCATCATTGATGTAATTTGGGAAATTGGTTTGTGATGGTGAAGCGATGTAACTTTCGAAAGTTTCGTTTACGGTTGCAGGGAAAACGGTTGAATTGGCGCCTATAATCGTAGGAGTATAATCCACTCTAGGGTTTGGCATGTTCACGTCACGTTCCGTTCTCATGATAATTTGGTAAGTGGAATTGTATTTGGTCAAAACTCCTCGTATTTTACCTTTCCCAGTAGGAACTTTTGAACCTGCAAAATTGGCAAATCTACTAGTTCTGATGGTTAGATTTTTAGAGCCGTCAGTTATATAAATACTGGAGTCATAGGTATCTGTTAAATTGGAGTCGTAAGTTCCTCCAGCGGCTTCATCTGTAAATTGCACGTTGTCGATTTCTACCAAAGTATTCAAGTAAGTGTCGCTAAAAGCTTGTGCTAAAGTGATTTTATGAACAATGGCGTCTTCGCTAACCACATCGCAAGAAGGGATTAAATATTTTTTAAAGTCTAAACTAGATAATCTGTCCACAGCATATTGTTCGGTTGGTGCTGCACCAAAAATCAATCCTCTTCCAAAACCAGTTGGGTTCGCATAAGACAAACCGTTAAGTTTTAAAAAAACTTTTTTACCTGGTTGAAATTTTTGGGTATAAGCATTTACGATATCGCCAGAAAGATTAAATCCTTTGGAACCATCCGTTGGTTGAAAGTACATACTTTTATAGAAATTTCCACCTTCGTCACTCGAAATTACATAAGCTTCGATGTAATCATAAATTTCTTTGCCTGTTATAGGGTCTTTTGCAGCAGCAGGATATGCAACGGTTGTTCCGTTAGCAGGAGCACTCGTATATAAATTGGCTACTTCCTTGGTTTTTGTCAAGCCGGGACTTACACAGTCGTCAAATTTTGGCGTATCGAAAGTATCGTTAACGCAGCTGGTCATTAATCCAGCCGAGGCAATAACGAGACATATATTTTTTATTTTATTTTTCATGACGTTTAATTTAAAAGGTTAAATATACATTTACCATATATGTTCTTCCGTATCCGTAAAAGTATTTTGGAGCAAATTTGCTGTAAGAACCACTTTGGTGATCTTCGTAATCTTTGGTGTAATTGGAATCTCTTGATTGTTCAAAACCACCTGTTTTGTAGCTGATATCGAAAACATTGTTGATGTTTGCAAAAAGCCCTAACGTTTTATCACCAATTCTCCAAGATTTTCCACCTACCAAGTTGCAAAGATAGAAAGCATCAAATTTTTCTTGTCTCAAATAACCGTCTGCCAAGGTTTGATCCACGGTTCTGTAATTCGTGTCAACATTATAATCATAATAATTGGAAGTTCTTCTAATTGCAGATACATCAAGGTAATTGTCAGCGATGTAATTGGCATTGGCACCAATCCACCAGAATTTTGGATCTCTGTATTCCACTCCAAAAGAGTAGGCTTGTTGCGGCATTCCTGATTGTTTCAATCCAGTAAAATTTGCTTTTCCTAAAGAAGTTGTGGTTGCTGATGCATCATCAGTAACGGTTACATTTGGATTGTTGGTTATGGTGTATTCTCCATAAGCGGCAACTCCAGTAAGTTTGATGGTAGAAGTGATTTGGTATTCAAGACCCGCTTCAATTCCCCTATTCTTTTTGTTGATTCCTGTAACCACTTCCGATACGAAAGCACCTTCTCCGCCAACTGCATCAGCATAATAGAAATTGATGTCGGTTGAGTTCAAGGTTTCGGAGAAATATCCAGTAAAACGAGCTTTCAATTTTGGTGCTTTAATGATGTAACCCAAATCCACTCCTTTGATGGTTTCGTTGGTAATATTTGGCGTGATGTCATTGTTTACACGAGCGTTTGGAAACACGTCTTTGGAGTTAGGTGCTTTCGACATGTAAATAGCGTTGAGGTCGATAAAGTTTCTTCCCGTTATTTTATAAGTCATTCCACCTTTGAAACCAAAGTTGTCGAAATTAATCTTGTCGCTTTTTCCATAAGAACTGTTTGGGTAATAACCGTTTTTATACAAACCTTCTCTTTGGTAACTGGAGCGAGAGAAAGATTGTGCCAAATAAAAATCTACTTTGTTATAGGTAAATTTGAATTGGGTAAACGCATCCAATTTTGTTACGTCGATGTTGTAATTGTAGCCATAATGATCGCGAACTCCCAAAGTTCTATTTGGATTGTTCAAATCAGAATATTGTTGGTCGCCAATTCCAAAAGTACTTTTGTCGGCAAAATAAGTTCCACCCAAAAGGTCCAGCATATTTTTAAAATTCTTGGTTCTGGAATTCAAGTAATTTCCGCCAGCAATCATGATAACGTTATCCGAAAGTTGGGAATTCAATCTTGTGTTGAATGTGGCAATGTTTTCGTCGGTTCTGTCTTCGTACAAAACAATTCGGCTTCCGTTGTCAATATTTTCATTGTTGATTCGGTAAATGTCTTTCCAGTCCAATTGTTTGTTGGCAAGAAAAAGCGCTTTTTGATCATTTGCTTTTGCAATATAAGCAGGTGTATTACCAATATAATTATTGTTGTTGTCAAAATAATTGGTGTAAAAACTTGGTAGTTTTCCGTAATAAGTTGGGTCAGGATTGTTTGATTTAGTGTAATCCAAACGGCTGTTTCCGATTTGTCCTATTTGATAAGAAACCGTGGTGTTTAAGTTTGTTTTTGGGTTCACTTTCCAATAGTGAGTCAACATAAACATTGGCTCTTCAGATTTCTTGATTCTGGAGTTTCTTTTTTCTCCTTCTTGATAACCCCAGTAGGAATTGTATTTTTCTCCTGCCAAATCCGTTTGTTCGGCTGTGTTTGGAGAATTTTTACCTCTTTTGTTTTGTGCATAAATAGAGGTAAAGTTAAGGCTGTGGTTGTTGCTGATTTTCTTTTCGATACTGGCAAACAAGGAATTGGCATCATAAGTAGTTCCTTCAAAATAGCCTTCTTGAGCCCAACGTCTTCCTCCTGAAATAACATAAGCCCAACCGTCTTTGTCCATTCCTGAAGCGTGGGTCGCCATTACTCTATTACTGTAGTTGGTATTGGTGTTAAGGTAAGAAATTCGTGTTCCCGGTCTGTAAATAGAAGCTCGGGTGTTGATGAATTGTGTTCCTGCAATCCCGCCAAAAGCATAATCAGAAGGCGCAGATCCATTGGTAAATTCTTGATTTCTAGTGGCGTCGTTAAGTCCGCCCCAGTCGCCATATTGTGGTCTTCCATCGGCAACGCGATTCATGGTGATGCCGTTAATCATTACATTCGAATATTCATTGTCAATTCCTCTAACGCTAAATCTTGCCGCGCCAAAATTATAAGCAGCAGCTTGTAAAAAAATGTCTTTTGAGGATTGAAGCAAACCAGCCGTACTTTCGGAGCCGCTATTGTCGTCGCTCAAATCGTTGTCCGTTATGGCAATCAAGGTTGATTGTTTTTCTTGGGTCAAATCTTCTTCGAAAGAAACAGTTCCCACATCGAGCATTTTTCCTGCAACAACTTCAATTTGAATGAGTTGGTCTTTGTAGCCATTGCTTTTAAGAAGCAACAATTGGTTTCCAACATCCATTTTGTTAAATGAAAATTTTCCATTGGCATCTGTAAGCTGCGTTAAATTGGTGTTTTGAATGGATACAATAACACTTTGGACAGGTTCCTGTGTTTTAGAATCGACCACTTTACCAGACACACCAGTCTCTGATTGTCCAAAAGCAAACACTACTTGCATTACAAATAGTGTACTAATAATAAGTTTTTTCATAGGTAAAAATAAAATTACATTTGCTCAAAAAAATAATTTCTTGAGGACTACAAAGCTACATTTATAATTATTATTATCTACATTTGTTCCAAAGTTTTTGTTAAACTTTACCTTTAAATAATATATAGATATGAGAATTAAAAGTCTAATTGCCGTTTTGTTTGTTTTATCTTCAATTTTTGGAGCCAATGCACAGCAAAAAAAATATATTGTGCATACCGTTGCATTTTATAATTTCGAAAATTTATTTGACACCATCAAAGGAACCAACTATGATGAAGAATGGTTGCCAGGAGGATTGCAACGATGGACATCGGAAAAATACAAGCAAAAATTAGAGAATCTTTCTAAAGTTTTGATGCAAATAGGAACGAACGACCAACAAAAAGAAGCGCCTACTTTAATTGGATGTTCAGAAATTGAAAACCGCGGTGTTCTCGAAGATTTAGTCAAACAGCCCAATATCATAAAAAATGATTACGGAATCGTGCATTTTGATTCTCCTGATAAAAGAGGAATTGACGTTGGATTTTTGTACCAAAAGAAACATTTTAAACCCACTAGCTTTATTAATGTTCCCCTGATTATTTACAGAGGAAATAATAATGAAAAAGAAAAAGAAACCGAAGAAGACAAAGCCGACAAGGATAAAATAGAAGTTGGTAAAGACAACAGGGTTTATACCAGGGACATTCTATTGGTAACCGGTTTTCTTGACGGAGAAGAAATCAACATAATGGTCAATCACTGGCCGTCACGTTCAGGTGGCGAGAAAAAAAGCAGCCCGTTTCGCGAAGCGGCCGGAAGATTAACCAAAAAAATCATGGATTCCATTTATAAAGTAAATCCAAATTCCAAAATTATCATAATGGGAGATTTAAACGACGGAACCTACAATAAAAGTGTAAAAGAAGGTGTTGGGGCCAAATTAAAAAAAGCAGAAGTGAAGCAATTTGGTGTTTACAACCCTTTCGAGCAAATGGCCAAAGATGGAAATGCTTCGTTGTTTTATAGAGATTCAGGAGATATTTTTGACCAAATCATGGTTTCGGAAACTTTAATCAAGAGCGATTTTACTACTTTTCAATATTGGAAAGCCGGAATTTACAATAAGCCGTTCATGATAGAAAAATTTGGAAGATATGCAGGGTATCCTTTGCGACATTCCGCCAACGAAATAGGGTATAGCGACCACTTTCCGGTCTACATTTATTTGGTAAAAGAAGCAAAATAATTAAAAAAACATGAAAAATTTAATATTCGTTTTCCTTGTAACATTCTCCATTAATTGTTTTTCGCAGGACACCATCACCACGGCAAAAGTCAAGGACTACATGGATAAAGAAGTTTGCGTTCTTGGAAAAGTAGTTTCGTTCAAACTCGCCGCCGAAGGAAAATTTACCAATTACATCAATATCGACCAGGCTTATCCCGAGAGTATTTTTACAGTGGTAATCACTACTAATTATCTCGAAAAACTAAACCTCAAAATCGAGGATTTGAAAGATAAAAACATTTATGTAAAAGGCAAAATCACCACTTACAAAAACGACCCAAAACAGGTTCCGCAAATTTTCAATCCATCAAGTATTGAAATTAAGAAAGACTGATTTTAGAAATATCCAAATACAAACATTAAAAGCCATTAAGATGTTGTGGGAATTAAATTCTTGCACTATTTTAATGGTTTTTTAGATAAAAACAAAAGGCGGCACAATTCCCAATAGAAAAACCAACAGCCAGAACCCGCAAAAAGGGCGAAATGTTGATAAAATGCACCCCAATATTTTTAATTAAGAAAGTATTATGATTTTTTTCTATTTAAAGCGATACTTTTGCCAAAAAAATAAAATATCCACAATGGACGATTATTATTCGAAGAAAAAGAAAGACAACCAGGAATAGTCCGTTGCATAATGTAAACGTTATTCCTAAAAAAACGCATTACATTATGATTACTTATTACAAAAACAACAAAGGTTTAACCCAAACCGAAAACCGTGAAGACAACTGCTGGATTAATGTAGTTTGTCCCACAAAAGAAGAAACCAAATTTCTGCTCAAAGAATTACAAATTCCAGAAGATTTTTACAACGATATTGAAGATATTGACGAGCGTCCGCGTATTGAAATCGAAAATGATTGGACGCTGATTATTTTGAGAATTCCCTTCCGTAGCAACGATGCAAAACTGCCATTCAACACCGCACCATTGGGTTTGATGTTCAAGGGCGATATTTTTGTCTCGCTGTGTTTTCACGAATCAGACATTCTTCCCGATTTTGTCTCTTATACAAAACGCAAAAAAATTACCATCAACAATCATTTTGATTTAGTCTTGAAATTGCTCTTGTCCTCCAGCGTTTGGTTCCTGAAACACCTGAAACAAATCAATCAGCGAATCAAAATGGCCGAAGACAACTTGGAAGAATCCATCAAAAACGAGGAACTTCAAGCTTTGCTGCAAATAGAAAAATGCTTGGTGTTTTTCATGACATCCCTAAAAGGCAACGATGTTTTGTTTCGAAGACTCAAGAATTTAAAAACCCACAAAGACACTTTTGACCCCGAATTGCTCGAGGACGTAGAAATCGAATTGCGCCAAGCCGAAGAAACCACCAACATTTACAGCAACATCTTGGCTGGGATGATGGACGCTTACGCCTCGGTGATATCAAACAATTTGAACGTCATCATGAAACGGTTGACTTCTATTTCAATCATATTAATGATTCCCACATTAATAGCCAGTTTATATGGAATGAACGTGCCCAATAACTTGCAAGAAAACCCATTTGGATTCTGGATTGTGTTGTTAATTTCCCTTATGGTTTCTGTTTTTGGTGTATTCTTGTTCAAGAAAAAGAATATGTTCTAGATTTTTTTACAAAGATTTCCATTGCAAACGAAGTGTATGGAATTCCAAATAGAATAAGAGGAAAGCAAAGTCATCCAGGGTTGAAAACAAACTTGGTAAGCTTATTTTTTGATGGTTTAAATATTTAAACATTTACTTTCTATTTCCCCTTTAAATAATATATTTGTAAATAAATATAACAATTCTAACCAAAAAAGTTACAATGATAACAATAGCAAATCAATTCGGAATAAAAGAAGCCCTGAAACAATTGGGAATCGAAGCCATAAACGAAGGAACATCAACCGGAGCCAATAATTTTGCAAACGGAAATATCATCGAAAGCTATTCACCCGCAGACGGAGCTTTGATAGCCAAAGTAAAAACTTCGACCAAAGAAGATTACGAAAGCGCCATGCAAAAAGCATCGGAAGCTTTCTTGGAATGGCGTTTGGTTCCGGCACCAAGAAGAGGTGACATTGTACGCCAAATGGGAGACGAATTGAGAAAATTCAAAGAGCCGTTGGGAAAATTGGTTTCTTACGAAATGGGAAAAAGCCTTCAAGAAGGTTACGGCGAAGTTCAGGAAATGATTGACATTTGTGATTTTGCAGTGGGTTTGTCGCGTCAATTGTACGGATTGACGATGCATTCTGAG
>NZ_PNNA01000021.1 GCF_013823965.1 Flavobacterium sp. | reverse complement strand
AGTCCATTGGCAAAAAGAATCCTTGAAGACTGGGAAAACCAACAAAAACATTTTATCAAAGTAATGCCTACTGATTACAAAAAAGCATTATTGAGATTAGCAAAAGAAAAAGAATTAGAAGAACAACTAATAGCACAATAGTTATGGGCAAAATAGGTGGATTTAAAGAATATAATAGAGCTGACGAAAGTAATTTAGTTGTTCAAGAAAGAGTAACAAATTACAACGAATTTACAATTCCGTTGGCAAAAGACAAGATTAAGGAACAAGGTTCAAGATGCATGGATTGCGGGATTCCTTTTTGTCACAGCGCATGCCCATTGGGAAATTTAATTCCTGATTTTAATGACATGGTACATCAAGAAGAATGGCAAAGTGCATTGGATATTTTGCAATCAACAAATAATTTTCCGGAATTCACGGGACGTTTGTGCCCTGCTCCTTGCGAGAAATCGTGTGTTTTGGGAATTATAAAAGATCCTGTAGCCATCGAAAATATTGAAAAAAGTATTATCGAACGAGGTTTTGCCGAAGGTTGGATCAAACCACAAATTCCTGAAACCAGAACTGGAAAAACTATTGCCATTGTTGGTTCTGGCCCCGCTGGCTTGGCCGCTGCACAACAATTAAACCGTGCCGGTCACACTGTTACCGTTTTTGAAAGAGACAATGCCATTGGTGGATTATTGCGCTACGGAATTCCAAATTTCAAATTAGAAAAAGGAATTATCGATAGACGTGTAACCATTTTGGAAGCCGAAGGAGTTGTTTTTAAAACCAATGTAAATGTTGGTGTCAATTACAGCGTTGAGGATTTAAAATCTTTTGATTCCATCGTTTTATGTGGTGGTGCAACTGAAAGAAGAGGTCTGCCTACAAAAGGTGCCGACAGCAAAGGTGTCGTTCAAGCGATGGATTTCTTGACACAACAAACAAAAGTTTTGTACGGCGAAAAAATCGAAAATCAAGTTATGGCCACCGGTAAAAACGTAATCGTCATTGGTGGTGGAGATACTGGTTCAGACTGTGTGGGAACTTCAAACAGACAAGGTGCATTATCAGTTACCAATTTCGAGATTATGCCAAAACCACCTGTTGGAAGAAGCGAAACCACTCCTTGGCCATTTTGGCCTTTGCAATTGAAAACATCTTCTTCTCACGAAGAAGGTTGTGGCAGAAACTGGTTAATCAATACCAAAGAATTTCTTGCCAATGAAAAAGGGGAATTAGTAGGTTTGAAAACCGTTGAAGTAGAATGGAAACTAAAACCGGGACAAAGACCAGAACTAATCGAAAAAGAAGGTTCAGAGAAAATTTGGCCTTGTGATTTGGCTTTGTTGGCACTTGGATTTACTGGTCCCGAGAAAACATTAGCTGAACAGTTAGGCCTTGAAGTTGACATGAGAACCAATTATAAAGCTAAAAATTATCAAACAAACGTACCAAACATATTTACCGCTGGTGATATGAGAAGAGGACAATCATTGATTGTTTGGGCCATCTCGGAAGGCCGTGAAGCCGCTAGGGAAGTTGATAATTATTTGATGGGATTCACCAATTTGCCAACAAAAGGCAATGGAGATTTACCTAGTTTATAGTGTAAAAAATAAAAATTCTAAAAACCCTTGAAAAATAATTTCAAGGGTTTTTTATTTAAAAAAAAATATCAAAAAACTACAACAAATGTTATTTATTGAACATTTTGTTATATTTTGTTATTTTTAAACTTTATGCTTGTGTGTATCAATAAAGAATAATAAATTTGCCAAAAATGTATACGATGCAAGCAAAAGATTTAGTACAATTAGCCGAAAAATTTGGAACTCCATTATATGTATATGATGCCGAAAAAATCCAATCACAATATAAAAGATTGACAAAAGCTTTCTCGAAAGTAGAAAAGTTGCGAATCAATTATGCCATGAAAGCCTTGTCAAACATAGCCATTCTTCAATTATTGAGAGACATGGGTTCTTGTTTGGATGCTGTTTCAATTCAAGAAGTTCAACTCGGGCTTCACGCAGGATATTCTCCCGATCAAATATTTTTTACGCCAAATGGTGTTTCTCTCGAAGAAATCGAAGAGGTTTCTGCAATGGGAGTCCAAATCAATATTGACAACCTGTCGATATTGGAACAATTTGGAACCAAATATCCAAACGTGCCGGTTTGTATTCGCATCAATCCACACGTAATGGCTGGTGGAAACACTAATATTTCTGTAGGACATATCGATAGTAAATTTGGAATTTCGATTCATCAATTGCCTCATTTGTTGCGCATTGTTGAAAACACAAAAATGAATATCGTTGGAATCCACATGCATACGGGTTCTGATATTTTGGATATTGAAGTGTTTTTATATGCTGCCGAAATTTTATTTGACGTAGCCAAAAACTTCAAAAATCTTGATTTCTTGGACTTTGGAAGCGGTTTCAAAGTACCTTACAAAAAAGATGATATTGAAACCGACATTGAAGAATTAGGCAACAAATTATCCAAAAGATTCAACTCCTTTTGTGCCGAATACGGAAAAGATTTAACCCTGATTTTTGAACCGGGAAAATTCTTGGTAAGTGAAGCAGGTTACTTTTTGGCCAAAGTAAATGTGGTTAAGCAAACAACATCAACAGTTTTTGCAGGAATTGACAGTGGTTTCAATCACTTGATTCGACCAATGTTTTATGGTTCACAACATCATATTGACAATATTTCAAATCCAAAAGGAAAAGAGCGATTTTACTCTGTTGTGGGATACATTTGCGAAACAGACACTTTTGCCAGTAACCGTAGAATTGCAGAAATTAACGAAGGTGATATTTTAAGTTTTAGAAATGCGGGAGCCTATTGCTTCTCGATGTCATCGAACTACAATTCGCGCTACAAACCTGCAGAGGTATTATGGATTAAAGGCCAAGGGCACTTAATCCGAGCGCACGAATCCTTTGAAGATTTACTGAAAAATCAAATTCAGCTGCCGGTTGAAACGGCAACAATATAATAAATTACAAATCCCATTTCAATGAAAAAAGAAATGGGATTTTTTTTGGCGAAATAAATTTTGATTTCAAATAAAAAATCAAAATCCTGAATGAAAAAGATAAAACGGCAATACCCTTTTATAAATCAGAAAGTGAGATTTATCATATTTAATAGTATTTTAATTAGTTAAATTTACTTCGATAAATAAATCCCACAAAAATGAAAAAATTGATAATTTGGAGCGCAACAAGTTTAGTGGCGCTATTGGTTTTAGTTCAATGCAAACCAAACAACGAGAAAACTGAACCTGTAAAGGCTGCGGAGGCAGTCAAGGAAAATGCGAATTCACATCAAATTACAGTCAAAGAGATTTTAAATGCAACCGCTTACACCTATCTTTTAGCTACCGAAGGTGAAAAAGAATATTGGATTGCCATCCCGAAAACTGAAGTGAAAGTTGGAAAAACTTATACCTATGAAGGCGGAATGGAGATGAAAAAATTTGAAAGCAAAGATTTAAAAAAAACTTTTGATTCCGTACTTTTTGTAGAAAGATTGATAGATCCTGAAGCACCGGCAGTAACTGAAACCAAAATCAATCCTAAAAACATGATTCCAGACACCGAATTGTCAAAAGGAATTATTTTGGCCAAAGGAGCTATCTCGATGCACGATTTGTTTTCTGGAAAGGATAAATTAGAAGGTAAAACCGTTATCATAACCGGTAAAGTGATCAAATTTATGCCAGAAATCATGTCTAAAAATTGGATTCACCTACAAGACGGGACAAGTTACAACGGATTTAATGACATTACAGTTACCAGTCTAGAAAAAGTAAAAGTAGACGAAATAGTGACTTTAAAAGGTACGGTTATTTTAAATAAAGATTTAGGATCAGGCTATAAATATGACATTCTCATTGAGGATGCCACTGTCGTTAAATAAGCATACAACTCCGTACTTCAGTTTTTTTTTATAAATTAAGAAATCCCATTTCAATAAAAATGAAATGGGATTTCTTTATAAAAGGATAAACTAACTTGTTATTTCTCTTGCAAAACTTCTTCCAAAACCTTGCTTTCCGTGCCGTTTGGCATTTCGATTTTTAGTTTTAGAGCCAGTGTTGGAGCAATTTGAGTAATTTCTTTTTTGTCAAAACTTTCTCCCGGTTTTATTTTCCAACCATAAAATAGCAAAGGAGCATGCGTGTCATAAGCATAAGGTGTTCCGTGAGAGGTTCCCGTTGCACCGTATTCAATATATCCAGGTTTGTCCAATACGACCAAATCGCCGTTTTGGGTAACATCATAACCATTGGCAATAAAATTCAAGTAGAAATCATTTCCTGTCGAAGCCAAAATATCTTCTTCTGTATAGACTTTTTTTACTTGTTCCTGCGACATCAAAAATGCTTTGAAATCTTGTTTTACTTTAACCAATTCCAAACCTTTGGTTTTGATTAATTCCTTGTTCAAATAAACATTAAAATTAGAATATTCCACAACTAGGTTTACGCCAAAAGCAGTTGTCGAAAATTCTTTCAAAGATTTAAAAATATCTTTCGACGGAATATTTTTAACATCGTATTTATGGTCTTTCAAATGAGCTGCATTTTCGGCACAAGCATGATCGGCTGTCAAGAAAAGCAAGTAATTATCTTTGCCAACGGTCTTGTCCAAATAGTCTAAAAAGTCGGCAATCGTCAAGTCCAATCGCAAGTATGTATCTTGCAATTCCATTGATCTTGGTCCCAAAATATGACCCACGTAATCTGTTGACGAAAAACTAACGGTCAGAAAATCGGTTACGTTGTCTTTTCCCAATGCTTCTTTTTCGATGGCTTTCTTGGCAAAATCAGCCAATAAATTATTTCCAAATGGAGTGGAACGCATAACGCCGGCATCGTTTTTATCATACATTTCTTTGAGATTGTATGGAAAAACCGGTTTTTCGCAATTGTATAATTTGCCCTCATAAGGATTGTCATCAGGTAGACTTTCGTTGTAATCAGCCGCTGGTTTCAACAAACTCCAACCATTGTTGATGTAAGGCAAATAGTTTTTCTCGTTATTAAATTGAGTTACCCAATCCGGTAGCTTTTCACCATAAAACGTGCTCGAAATAAACGCTCCGGTGCTGCTGAACCAAAAAGCCCAATTGGCAAAATGTCCCGCCGGCAAAATTGCTCCACGGTCTTTTAGACTCATTCCGATTACTTTTCCATTGAAGTTGGTTCCCAATCGCAATTCGTCAGTAATGGTCGTGCTTAACAAGTTTTTTGGAGACATTGCTCCTTCTTTTTCACTTCCCTCTCCAATGGTTTTTACCGAAGCATCATCCGTGCAATACATTGATTTTCCCAACTTCCTGCTGAACCACTCATTTCCGACAATTCCATTTACGGAAGGTGTTGTTCCAGTATAAATGGAAGCGTGTCCGGGAGCAGTATAAGTCGGCATATAATTAAAATGGGCGTTGTGAAAGACATATCCTTTGTTCATCAAACGCTTGAAACCATTAGCGGAAAAATCATCCGAAAAACGATACAAATACTCCATTTTCATCTGATCGACCACAATTCCAACCACTAACTTTGGGCGTTCTTGCGCTTGAACATTCATGATCACAACAAATGACAACATTAAAAACAACTTTTTCATAATACACTTTTTATTTAGACAAAAATACATCTTAGATAATTAGAAACGGAATTAAAAGAACTTTTATAATTAAAAATTAATCATTTCTTATTCTATGGCTATGAATGATAATTTGAAATATTATAGACAATAATCCGGTTGTCATAATTAATGTAAAGCTGCTTCCTGTTGTCTTGTTTCTTTCTCGTAATTATCGAAAGCGTGCAATCGTCACCATTATTGTCCTTGCAGGTAAACGTATAAACACTGTCGGTTTCGCTCTCTTCCAGAGGCTGATATTCTATAATTTCGAACAATTGAATAATCTCGGAATTGACAATAATTCGGCTTTTGTCAGTATCTAATTTTACCAAAATATTGACCAAATTCAAGTCGGACCATTTGCCCCATTTCCCTTTTTGGTCTTTTTCCATAACGCTAAAACCAGAAGTTTTAAACTTGTAAGTTTGACTGTAGGAATGTTGCAAACCCATTACAAGAAACACCAAAACAATAATTATTTTTATTTTCGTCATTATGTATAAAATTAGTACGCAGTCAAAAGTAATAAAATTTGAAACTAGAAATTAAATTTTGCCACATCATTTTTGGCCAATTCAAACTCGGCAATCATTTCAAAAACAATTTCCGCAGCTGGTTTTATATCATGAATTAATCCTGCTATTTGACCTATTTCGAGTTCGCCTTCCTCTAAATCGCCTTCAAACATTCCGTGTTTTGCCCTTGCCCTGCCCAAAAGTTCCGATAATTCTTCTTTCGTTGGACATTTGGCATACAATTGTTGAACGTCTTGGTAAAACTTGTTCTTGATCAATCGAACGGGAGCCAACTCTTTCAAGGTAACTTGCGTCTCCCCTTCCTTGGTTTCGATAATTTTATTTTTGAAATTTTCGTGTGCCGATGATTCCATCGAGGCGGCAAAACGACTTCCCACTTGCACGCCATCGGCACCAAGAACCATTGCGGCAAGCATTCCTCTACCCGAAGCGATTCCTCCGGCAGCAATTACCGGAATTTTTATTTTTTCTTTCACCATCGGAATCAAGGTAAAAGTGGTGGTTTCCTCTCTTCCGTTGTGACCTCCAGCTTCAAATCCTTCGGCGACTACGGCATCCACTCCCGCATCTTGCGCTTTCAATGCAAAGATGGAACTGCTCACCACATGAACCACGGTTATTCCTTTTTCCTTCAAGAAAGAAGTCCAGGTTTTTGGATTCCCTGCCGAGGTAAAAACAATTTTCACGCCTTCTTCAACAATAATATCCATTATTTCCTGAATGTTTGGGTACAACATTGGCACGTTCACGCCAAAAGGTTTATCAGTGGCTTTTTTACATTTTTGAATGTGTTCCCGCAACACTTCGGGATACATCGAACCTGCGCCAATCAATCCCAAACCACCGGCATTGCTGACGGCACTTGCTAATTTATAACCCGAATTCCAAATCATTCCTCCTTGAATAATTGGATATTTAATTTTGAAAAGTTGCGTGATTTTGTTCATTAAACTTTTGAAATTTACTGTTTTACAATTTTTCCGCTCTTGGAAAAACCATTCGATTCAATTTTATACAAATAAGTTCCTTTAATCAAGGATTTCATCGAAATGATGGAAGCTTGTGATATTATTTTTTCCTCCAAGACTTTTTGTCCCAAAACAGTATAAAGAATAACATTTCCTGTTTTGAATCCTTCGGCTAAAGTAACCGAAATGGAATCAGTGGCAGGGTTTGGATAAACCACGAAATCATTTTTCGATGCATTGGCAACCGATAATCCATTGGACAAAGCCAAACTAAAATCGGGAATTCCATAACCAAATTCTACAGTTGGCGCAGCATATCTATCTGCTGATTGCGTAATTAATTGTTTGATTTCTTGATTTGTTTTTGATGGCAATGCTTGCCACAAACAAGCCACCATACCTGCAACAATGGGACCTGAATAAGAAGTGCCACTACCGCTGTTCGTAATGTTTCCGGTAGCGTCAGAAACATAAGGATATTGTCCTTGAGCCGTTACATCCGGTTTTACTCTTCCGTCAAAAGTT
Source organism: Flavobacterium sp. (assembly GCF_013823965.1). GTDB lineage: Bacteria > Bacteroidota > Bacteroidia > Flavobacteriales > Flavobacteriaceae > Flavobacterium. Next base: position 27,928 of record NZ_PNNA01000021.1, on the reverse strand, counting down.
GGACCTTGAGAACTAAACGTGGCATAAGTCTCGTCAGCTTTTACGGCGCCAATTGTCAATGCATTAGTGGCATCTGCGGGAGCAGAAATATAATGCCAAGGATTATTACCATCATTTCCAGCCGAAACCACGCATATCATTCCACGACTGAAAGCAATGTCCAATCCTTTTGAAATAAAAGTCGTTGTGCCATTCATGTCATTGTAGGTGAAATTATAATTTGGATTGTCAAAAGTGGTATAACCCAATGAAGTATTGATAATGTCTACGCCTAAATAATCGGCTTGTTCGGCGGCTTCGACCCAATTTGACAATTCTAACGGACTCTCGTTGGCTCCATCTTCGGTGATAAATAAATAATAGGAAGCATCTGGCGCAGTTCCTACTAGTTCATTTTCCGTAAATCCGCCCATTAAGGAAAGCACTGAAGTTCCGTGAGAAATTCCAGTGTAAAAATTAGTGTTTCTATTTACAAAATCATATCCACCAAGAATTTTATTGTTGTCTCTCAATCTAGCAAAGGGTTGAGCTGTGTTTACACCTGGAAAACCGCCATCCATCACGGCAATTATTTTTCCTGTTCCCGTGTAATTGGATTGGTGCAATAAATGGCCGTTCAACATTTGGATTTGATTGGCTGAATTACCGTAATTAAACGTAACAGACGTTTTAGTAGTTTTATTTACCGGTTTGGTATTAACATTTTTGGCCACCGTCTTTTTGGCCGCAATGATGGAATTATCGGCAAAATCAATATTGTCGACAAAAGACAAATTTTTTAACGCATTAATATCAGCCTGAGAACCATTTACGTGAACACAATTAAACCATTTGGATTTGGCTTTCACCGTAATTCCGGTTGCGGCAATAACCTGGTCAATATACGGTTGATACACTGGAATATCCTTGCTATCCAATGCAATTCCTTGGTTTGCCCTTCTATCCAAAGCCCTTTGCGAAAGCATCGTCAACGGATTATCGAAGTATGTTTGGGAACCGGGTTTGTCTTTAAAATATACCCAAGCATCTTCTTGGGAAAAGCCCACAAAACTTGAAACCAAAAACAGAAAAAGGAATATTTTTTTCATATATTTTTAAATTAAAGACTAATCTAAGAAATAACTCCGGAACCCACTAATTCGTCTTCCAAATACCAAGCCACGAATTGCCCTTCGGTTATGGCGGATTGTGGTTCATCGAAAGCAACGTACATTCCGTTTTCAAATTGATGCAAAACGGCTTTTTGCAACGGTTGACGGTAGCGAATTCGAGCCATCACTTTCATCGTTTCGCCATTGGCCAAAGCCAAATCGGGACGAATCCAATGTACTTCGGATTTTTCGACAAACAATGCTTTTCGGAACAATCCCGGATGATGACTGCCCATACCGGTATAAATAATGTTTGTTTCCACATTGGTGGCAATGACGAATAGCCCTTCTGCAGTTCCGCCAACATTGAGCCCTTTTCGTTGTCCAATGGTGAAATAATGTGCACCTTGATGTTTGCCGACTACTTTTCCCATTTCTGGTGTGTAGTCGATTTTTTTGGCATCGAAAGCCAAGGCTTCTTCAACAGAAAGATTATCTTTTTTTTCTATGGTATAAACGGGATTTTCTTTGTCAATTTGGTAAATCAAGCCGTCTTTGGGTTGCAATTTTTGTTGCAAAAATTCGGGTAATCGTACTTTTCCAATGAAACACAATCCTTGTGAATCTTTCTTCTCGGCAGTAACCAAATCCAATTCCAGGGCGATTTCGCGCACTTCAGGTTTTGTCAATTCCCCTATCGGAAACAAGGATTTTGCCAATTGTTCTTGTGATAATTGACAGAGAAAATAAGATTGGTCTTTATTGGAATCTGCTCCGGCCAAAAGTTGGTATACTTTTTCGCCGTTGACTTCGGTTTCTCCTTTTCGGCAATAATGTCCTGTTGCCACATAATCGGCACCAAGGCTTAAAGCGATTTTCATGAAAACATCGAATTTGATTTCGCGGTTGCAAAGTACGTCGGGATTTGGAGTTCGTCCTTTTTCATATTCGTTGAACATGTAATCAACGATTTTTTCTTTGTACTCTTCGCTTAAATCCACGGTTTGGAAAGGAATTCCCAATTTTTCGGCAACCAATAACGCATCGTTACTGTCTTCGAGCCACGGACATTCGTTAGAAATGGTAACGGAATCATCGTGCCAATTTTTCATGAAAAGACCTATGACTTCATAACCTTGCTGCTGCAATAGATATGCTGCAACACTCGAATCTACACCACCGGAAAGCCCAACAACTACACGTTTCATTTTGAAATAATTATAATTTTACAAGATGGCAAAGTTACAAAGATTTACAACAGGATTTGTGTATGGAAAACGTTAATTATTTTTTGGATTTTGAACTGGTTTGCGGATAACTCATGTTCATTTCTTTGACTAATTTTCCTTTTTCGAAAAATTGCCAAACTCCCGCTTTTTTTCCGTTGACAAATTTCCCTTTGGAAACAATTGTTCCATCATCGGCATCCCTGAAAATGGCCAATCCATCGTATTGATCATTCTTGTAATTGGTTTCTTCGATGATGATTCCTGTTTCGGTGTATCGTTTATAAAGGCCGTTTTTGAAGTTGTTTTTATAAATCATTTCTTCGGCAATTTTACCGTTGGGATAAAAAACGGAACGTAAACCTTCGAGTTTGCCTTTACTGTAATTTTCGGTAGCCATTATGGCTTTAGATGCTTTATGATAGTATGTCCATTGACCTTCATATAATTTACCAACGACCTTTCCTTCACTTACTTTATTCTTGTTTTTATCGAAAAAAATCGTGTATGCCGAATTGTCTTTTGCATTAAATTCTCTTGTGGCAACAACAATTTTTATTTTGGTATTGTCAAAAAAAGTAAAGGTTCCCACTTCTTTTCCGTGTTCGAAAGTGCCTTCATATTTTGGGTTTTTGGTGTCTTCATAAATACCTTTCCAAGGCCCGTGTTTTTTCCCTTTTTCGTCTAATTTATTATAATCGTTCTGCGCATGACTACAAAACACATTCAAAAAAATTAAAACAAATATTCCCTTTTTACAAAACGTTTTCATAAGTGTAATTTTTATTTTTAAGTGGTCACATATAGTATTGCCTTTTCATGTTGCTGTTTGTTTGCAACAAAGTTGTATCGAGTGGCAATTTCATATTTTTTTTATTGTTAACGAATATTAATTCCATAAATTATTCTTAAAAAAAAATCCCGAAATATCGGGATTTTTTTTAAACTATTTCTTGGCTTTTTTTGCTTTTTCAGCTTCAGCCTGTTCCATAACTTCTTGAAGTTTACGCTGAAACTTGCCTTGCTTTTTGGGCTCTTTCAATTTATTTTCTTGAATTTGGGCGTGAATCTTGTCGCTGTCGATAAAATATCTTTTGATGACAATCATGATACCGATAGTAATCAAATTGGAAATAAAGTTATACAAACTCAATCCAGCACCATAACTATTGAAGAAAAACAACATCATGATTGGCGATACATAAATCATGATTTTCATCATCTTGGCCATATCCGGCATACCGTCTTGTTGGGGAGTCGCCATTTGCTGGTCGCCAGAAGTCATTTTCATGTAGAAGAAAATTGCAATGGAGGCCAAAACTGGGAACAAACTGATGTGATCCCCGTATAAAGGAACATGGAACGGCAATTTTATAACATCATCAAAAGAAGATAAATCGTCTGCCCAAAGGAAGCTTTTTTGTCTCAACTCGAAAGCCGACGGGAAAAACTGGAACGAAGCATACATAAAAGGAATCTGAATCAATGCCGGAATACAACCTGCCATTGGATTTACCCCAGCTTTGTTGTACAACTTCATCGTTTCCTGTTGTTTCTTCATTGGGTCTTTTTTGAATTTTTCGCCCAATTCAGTAATTTCTGGTCGCAAGACTTTCATTTTTGCCTGAGACAAGAATGATTTAAAGGTGATAGGCGACATTGCCACTTTTATCAAAATGGTAAAAATGATTATCGCTATTCCATAAGAAATGTAGGAACTCAAGAATCCGAACAAGGGAATGAAAATAAATTTATTGATCCATCCGAAAATTCCCCAACCCAGCGAAATTACTTTCTCCAAGTTCTTGTCGTAGGATTTTAATGTTTTATAATCTGTTGGTCCAAAATACCAACTCATTTTATAATCCAACTCGCCATTTTCAAACGCTAAAGGAACATTTGTTTTAAATTGCTTGGTAAAAGTAGTGTCGATTGCCTCGTCGTGAACCAAATTATTGGATTGTAATTTAGCGGTTCCGAAAGGTTTGTTTGTCAAAAGAATCGTCGAGAAAAAATGTTGTTTATAAGCAACATAAGTCGTTTTGTTGGAATCTTCTTCCTTGTTTTGCCCTTGGCCTACATAGTTAATTTTGCCTTCTTCATGTTCAAAATAAACTTCTGTATAACGATTTTCATAAGAAATACTTTTTTCGTTTCTATATGTTTTTAAATTCCATTCTAAATCTAATGGTTTAGATGTATTTAAAACTTTGTTCAATCCTTGGGAACGAAGATCAAAACCAATCATGTAGTCGTTTGGTTTCAGAATGTATTTGTATTCCAAAAATTCGTTGGCTCCAGCCTTCAATTTCATCGAGAGGATTTGGTCTGCACCAACTTTTGCTAAAGTAGGTTCGAAAAATAAGTCTTTTGTATTCAAAGTACGATTGTCATTCGTATGCAATTGCAAACTCAAACTGGCATTATTATCTTTAATCAATTCGACTAATTTTCCTGAACCTTTCTTGAATTTTTCGAAATTTTTCAAGACAGCTTCAACAATATAACCTCCTTTGTTGGCAATTTTCAGTTTTACCACTTCATTTTCGATAGTCGTAAAATCATTTTTTGCAGATGGAAGTGTCGCAGAATAAGCAAAACCGCCTAACTTTTTTTGCAATTGCACCATTTGGGTTGAATCGCCGGCAACTACAACCGCAGGAGCTGCCACTGCTTGTGCTGCTACAACTTTATTTGCATTTTCGGTTTTGGCAAGCTGTTCTTTCTTGGCTTTTTCGGCCGCAATACTTTCCTTCGAAGGCTGGTTTTGATACATGATCCAAATCAAGATTCCAAAAATTAATACGAAACCAATAATCGAATTGAGGTCTAATTTTTTTTCTTCCATTATAATATATAAGTTATTTATTCCTTTAAAGGTTATTGTTTTTTCTTGGCTTTCACGGTTGCTGCCACAAAATTCACGAAAAGCGGATGCGGATTTTCCACGGTGCTTTTATATTCTGGATGGTATTGAACACCAATGAAAAAAGGATGGTTTTCCAATTCCACGATTTCAACCAAACCAGTTTCTGGATTTATACCCGAAGATTTCAATCCTGCTTTTGCCAATTCGCCAACATAATGGTTATTGTATTCATAACGATGGCGATGACGTTCCGAAATAGTTTCCCTTCCGTAAATTTTATAAGCCAAAGTATCTGGTTTTATATTGCATTTCCAAGCTCCAAGACGCATCGTTCCTCCTTTGTCTGTTATGGTTTTTTGTTCTTCCATAAGGTTGACGACTGGATGTGTTGTATTCGGATTCATTTCGGTTGAATTCGCATCGGCATATCCCAAGACATTTCTTGAATATTCGATAATGGCCATTTGCATTCCCAAACAAATTCCAAAAAACGGAATGTTGTTTTCACGGGCGTAACGAACCGCCTCAATTTTTCCTTCGATTCCTCTTTCGCCAAAACCTGGAGCAACAAGAATTCCGTCCAAACCAGCAAATTTCTCGGCTACATCTGATGCATCAAGAAATTCGGAATGAATGGAAACCACGTTTACTTTGGTTTCATTGGCGGCGCCAGCATGGATAAAGGCTTCCAAAATAGACTTGTAAGAATCTTGCAATTCAACGTATTTCCCAATCAAACCAATGTTTACGGTATGTTTTGGATTTTTTAATCGATGTAAAAACGTGTTCCAGTTTTTTAAATCAGGAGCCGCTTTTTTAGGCAAATCTAATTTCTTTAAAGCCACAACATCAAGACCTTCTTCCAGCATTAAATTTGGCACTTCATATATCGTTGAAGCATCGATGGATTGAATTACGGCCTCTCTTTTAACGTTGCAAAACAAGGCTAATTTATTGCGGATTTCATCCGAGATTTCGTGCTCTGTCCTACAAACCAAGATATCGGCTTTTATACCGCTTTCCATCAAAGTTTTAACGGAATGTTGGGTTGGTTTTGTTTTTAATTCTCCGGCTGCGGCCAAATAAGGAACCAAAGTCAAGTGAATGACAATGGCATTGTTTTCGCCCAAATCCCAAACCAATTGACGAACCGACTCAATGTAAGGCAACGATTCGATGTCACCTACAGTTCCTCCAATTTCGGTAATTACAATGTCGAAATCGCCTGATTTCCCCAACAATTGCATTCTTTCCTTGATTTCATTGGTAATGTGAGGTACAACTTGAACCGTTTTTCCCAGGAATTCTCCTCTTCGTTCTTTTTCAATAACCGAAAGATAAATTCTACCCGTGGTAACATTGTTCGCTTGAGAAGTTGGAACGTTCAAGAAACGCTCGTAATGTCCTAAATCCAAATCGGTTTCAGCACCATCATCGGTAACGTAACATTCGCCGTGTTCGTAAGGATTCAATGTTCCTGGATCGACGTTAATATAGGGATCAAACTTCTGGATTGTTGTTCGATATCCTCTTGCTTGTAATAATTTTGCCAATGAAGCAGCAATAATTCCCTTCCCTAAAGAAGACGTAACTCCGCCCGTGACAAAAATATATTTCGTTTGATTCATTCTAATGTTTTGTAGTTGTTGTTGTTTGGTAAAAATGCAAGCTGTTCTGTTTGCAAAAACGATGCAAAAATACAATTATAAATTGACAAAAAACTAATTTGGAATTGAGATAATTTTGATTTTCTTGGCAAGTTAGAAATAGGAATCTTTTTTTGGTTACAAAATATAAATTAAAAAAAACCTACCCAAGATTTTTAATCCCGAGTAGGCCTTTCCATTTATTAATTCACCTGCTTTTTAATGCAGTTCATAAATCATTGCAAATAACTACAAATCTCTATACAATTCCAATCTTTCCCATTTAGTGTGCACTTCTTCTTGGGCTTGATCCAATAAAGCGGCTCCTAATTCGGCATTATCTTTAAGAACTCTGGTAAAACGGGCTTCGTTGTACATAAAGTCGCTCAAAGGAATGCTTGGTTCTTTAGAATCTAGTTTGAATTTTTTTCCTTTTGGTTGTGAAGGATCGAATCTAAAGAGTGGCCAATAACCGGAATCGATGGCTTTTTCTTGTTGAGAAATGGCATTTTTCAATTCGTATCCGTGTTCTCCACAATGAGAATAAGCAATAATCAAGGATGGACCAGGATAAGCAGCCGCTTCTTGAATGGCTTTCAAAGATTGCAAATCTTTGGCTCCCATCGCAATTTGGGCTACATAAACATTACCATAAGAAATCGCTTGAAGTGCCATACTTTTTTTGCTGGTTTTCTTGCCACCAATGGTAAACTTGGCACTGGCTCCCAGAGGAGTAGATTTGGAAGCTTGTCCACCAGTATTCGAATAAACCTCAGTGTCCATCACCAAAATGTTGATGTCTTCTCCGGTAGATAAAACGTGGTCAACTCCACCGTATCCGATGTCATAAGCCCAACCGTCACCACCAAATATCCAAACCGCTTTCTTGCGTAGGTATTCTGTCAATTGGCTCAATTTTTTGGCATCTTCATTGTTTGGATGTGCATTCAATATTTCTTGAAGCGCTTCAATTTGGGCAAATTTCTCTTTTTTAAGAATTTCCGTTTCTTCCGTATTGTTGATTATGGCTTCTACAAGTTCACTTCCGATGATTGGTTCCAATGATTTTAATAGGTCAACGGCTATTTCTTGTTTTTTGGTCAAACCAAGTTTCATTCCCAAACCAAACTCGGCATTGTCTTCGAAAAGTGAGTTTGCCCAAGCTGGACCTCTACCAAATTCATTTTTCTTGTATGGAGTAGTTGGCAAGTTTCCTCCGTAAATTGACGAACATCCTGTTGCATTGGCAATCATCATACTGTCGCCATACAATTGTGTAATCAACTTGATATATGGTGTTTCACCACAACCGGAACAAGCTCCCGAGAATTCAAACAATGGTTCCAAGAACTGTGCTCCTTTCACGTTGGATATTTGTAAAGCGGTTCTGTCATAATAAGGCAATTTTACAAAATGATCCCAATTCACGTTCTCTTCAACATCTACCTCAATTTTCTTGTGCATGTTGATGGCCTTGAAGTTTTCTTTCTCTTTGCTTACCGCAGGACAAACCTCTACGCAAAGGTCGCAACCGGTACAATCTTCCGGCGAAACTTGCAAGATATAAGATTCATTTTCTTTGGAGAAAGGTCTTCCTATGGCTGGAACATTTTTTAAAGTGCCTGGGAGTTGGGCTAATTCTTCATTCGAAACTACTTTAGAACGAATGGCAGCGTGAGGACAAATGGCGACACATTTATTACATTGTGTACATAAATTTTCGTCGTCCCAAACTGGAATGAAATCAGCAATTCCGCTTTTTTCGAATTGGGAAGTTCCCGTAGGGAAAGTTCCGTCAACCGAGAAGGCGCTCACTGGAAGTTCATCTCCAAAACCACCCAATATTTTTTCCAACACTTCAGTAACAAACCCATCAGGCGCATTTTTCATTGCCGATGCCAATTGTTTTTCGCTGGAAGCCACTTTTGGATAATCCACTTGAAATAGGTTTTCCAAAGCTTTGTCCACCGCGTTGAAGTTCATTTTCACCACTTTTTCTCCTTTGTGAGAGTACGATTTAACGATGGCATCTTTAATTTTTTGAATGGCTTCGTCTTTAGGCAAAATTCCAGAAATCGCGAAGAAACAGGTTTGCAAAATGGTATTGGCTCTTTTTCCCAAACTAGCTTCAAAAGCAACTTTGGTGGCATCAATCACATAGAACTTGGCTTCTTTTTCGATAATTCCTTGTTGGATTTGGACTGGTAATTTGTCCCAAATTTCGTCTTTGGAATATGGTGAATTCAACAAGAAAGTACCACCGTGTTTCAAGTCGGCTGTCATGTTGAATTTCTCGATAAAATTAAATTTATGACTGGCGATAAAATCGGCTTTGTCAACTAAATAATTGGAATTAATTGGATCTGGACCAAAACGCAAGTGAGAAATAGTCTGTGCTCCGGCTTTTTTAGAGTCATAAACAAAATAACCTTGAACATAATTATCGGTAGTTTGACCAATGATTTTGATGGAGTTTTTATTTGCTCCAACAGTACCATCAGATCCCAACCCGTAGAACATGCAATTAATGGTTGTTGCTTTGGTATCAAATGAGTTGTCATAATACAAACTTTTGAAAGTCACGTCATCATTGATTCCAATGGTAAAGTGATTTTTCGGTTTTTTGTTCAACAACTCGTCATAAATTCCTTTGACCATCGCTGGAGTAAACTCTTTGGAAGACAAACCATAACGACCGGCAACAATTACTGGCAATTCGATTCCGCTTTCTACCAATGCAGCCACAACTTCTAAATAAAGAGGATCGCCAACGCTTCCTGGCTCTTTGGTTCTATCTAAAACGGCTATTTTTTGGACAGTTTTTGGTAATTTATCAACAAAAGCAGCAATGGAGAACGGATTGAACAAACGAACCAATATTACTCCCACTTTTTCACCATCGGCCAACATAACGTCAAGAGCTTCTTTTACCGGACCTTCAGCTGATCCCATGACAATGATGACTCTTTCCGCTTCTGGATGACCTATATAATCAAACAAATTATACCTACGTCCGGTGTGTTCGTAGAATTCGTCCATTGTTTCCTGAACTACTCCAGGAACTCTGTCGTAAAATACATTACAAGCTTCTCTTGCTTGGAAAAATACATCAGGATTTTGTGTGGTTCCTCTTAAAACTGGATTATCTGGATCCAAAGACCTTTTTCTGTGTTCCATTACTTTATCCTCAGGCATCATGGCTCTAATGATTTCGTCTGGAATACCGTCAATTTTCGAAATTTCGTGTGAAGTTCTGAAACCGTCAAAAATATTCAAAAATGGAACTCTCGTTTTTAACGTGGCTACTTGAGAAATTAAAGCAAAATCGTGTGCTTCCTGAACAGAACCTCCGAACAACATGGAAAATCCGGTTTGTCTACAAGCCATCACATCCGAGTGATCGCCAAAAATGGACAAAGCATGCGTGGCAACAGTTCTAGCGGCAACGTGTATCACGCAAGGCAATAATTCACCGGCAATTTTATACATATTAGGTATCATCAACAATAACCCTTGCGAGGCTGTAAATGTTGAAGTCAATGCTCCTGCTTGCAAGGATCCGTGAACTGTTCCTGCAGCACCACCTTCACTTTGCAATTCGACAATTCTTGGAACATTATTCCAAATATTTTTTTGTCCTTTAGAACTGTAGAGTTCTGCGTGTTCACCCATTGGCGAAGAGGGCGTTATTGGGTAAATAGCGCAGACTTCGTTCGTTTTGTGGGCAATAATGGCAACAGCTTCGTTACCATCACAAATTAGTTTTTTAAATTTTTTTGTATTCATTATATTAGTTATTGTAACTATCTCGAATCTGCACTATTTATTCCATCCGCAAATTACCGACAGCATTAATTTTAAGATTAAAAAAAAGCTAAAAACCATTTAAAAAACGGGAATTTAGCTTTTTTTATTCATTTACCTACTCGTTGTACATCCAAGCTTTTTTAGCTAACAACTCAGCTTCTGTTTCTTTATGATTCTCGTCAAGAATACAACAATCTACTGGACAAACGGAAGCACATTGTGGCTCATCGTGGAAACCTTTACATTCTGTACATTTATCGGAAACGATATAGAAAAATTCATCCGAAATAGGATCATTTTCCTCGCTTGCATCAACTTCTGCTCCTTTAAGTGTTTTCACAATTCCTTTTAAAGATGTCCCATCAGAATAAGACCATTTCGTGTCTGGTTCGTAAATTGCATTGTTTGGACATTCTGAAATACATGCATCGCAATTGATACATTCGTCTGTTATAATAATAGCCATGTTTTATATATTTAATAATTATAGTGTAAAATTAAATGTCTTTTTATTACTTTTATATGATATAAGTCATATTTTATTACAAGAAGTGAAATTAATTTTGGGAAATCAAAAAGTTGCCCAATTAATCTATTTTAAAATTTAATCCCGTTAAAAATTATGATTGCAAATAAAACGAAACTTCAACCTGAAGTCCTTGAAGCTGTAGTAATCCGATTTGTTGGTGATTCTGGTGACGGAATGCAGCTTACTGGAACCCAGTTTTCTGATACTTCAGCAATGTTTGGTAACGACATTGCCACATTTCCTAATTATCCCTCCGAAATTAGAGCTCCACAAGGAAGTTTGTATGGTGTTTCGGGATTTCAAGTTCACATAGGCAGCGTAGAAGTGAGCACTCCTGGTGACAATGTAGATTTATTGGTTGCCATGAATCCAGCAGCTTTAAAAACGAATTTATACGCTTTAAAACCGGGTCATACTTTAATAGTTGACACTGATGCGTTTTCAAAAAAGAATTTAGAAAAAGCAGAATATAAAACAAATCCATTAGAAGACGGAAGCCTTGACAATTATAGAGTGATTCAAGTCGACATGTCATCGCTGACCAAAGAAGCCCTAAAAGATGTGGCAGGATTAGACAACAAAGCGATTTCCAGAAGCAAAAACATGTTTTCATTAGGAATGATTTATTGGATGTACAATCGTTCAACCGACCATACTATTGACTTTTTTAACAAAAAATTCAAAACCAAACCTAATCTTGTAGAAGCCAATACCAAAGTATTGAATGCTGGGTATTATTATGCCGAGACTTTAGAACTTATACCTAACTCCTACACGATTTCTCCAGCAAAAATGGAAAGTGGAACCTATAGAATTATTATGGGAAACACTGCTACTGCTTGGGGATTTTTGGCAGCAGCCGAAAAATCTGGCTTGGAATTATTCCTTGGTTCTTATCCAATAACACCAGCAACGGATATATTGCACGAATTGGTAAAACACAAACACTTTGGCGTAAAAGCCTTTCAAGCAGAAGATGAAATCGCGGGTGTTACATCAGCAATTGGAGCCGCTTTTGCAGGTGATTTAGCCATCACCACAACATCAGGCCCAGGTTTAGCATTAAAAGGAGAAGCCATTGGTTTAGCCATTATGACCGAATTGCCATTAGTGGTTGTCGACGTTCAACGTGGTGGCCCTTCAACCGGATTGCCAACAAAAACAGAACAATCTGATTTATTGCAAGCCATGTATGGTCGAAATGGCGAAAGTCCAGTAATAGTTGTTGCCGCAAGTACGCCAGCCAACTGTTTTAACTTTGCTTATGAAGCAGCAAGACTTGCCTTGGAACACATGACTCCGGTTATTTTATTGACTGATGGATATATCGCAAACGGTTCAGCTCCTTGGAAAATTAAAACCGTTGCCGAAATGCCTGAAATTAAAAACAACAAGGTTACGGAAGTCAAAGAAAACTGGCATCCTTATGATAGAGATGAAAATACCTTGGCTCGTAATTGGGCCGTTCCGGGAACTCCAGGATTGGAACACAGAATTGGTGGTCTAGAAAAAGACGCGGTTACCGGCAACATTTCTTATGAGCCAATGAACCACGAAAGAATGACCGCCATAAGAGCCGAAAAAATTGAAAGAGTTAGATTTAATATACCGGACTTGGAAACTGAATTTGCCAGTGAAGGCGATTTATTGATCGTTGGATGGGGAGGAACTTATGGTTCTTTACACTCAGCGGCGAAACAAATGAATGAAGAAGGGTATAAAAACATTGGTTTTGCGCATTTCAATTACATCAATCCAATGCCAAAAAATACTGAGGAAATTTTGTCCAAATTCAAGAAAATTCTTGTTTGCGAATTAAACAGCGGACAATTTGCCAGTATTTTAAAAATCAAACACAACCAATTTGAATTTTTACAATTCAACAAAGTACAAGGATTGCCATTTGCAAACGACGATCTAATTCAAAAATTTAAAGAACTAGTATAATTATGGAAACTACAGCTGAAAAAAAATATACTTCTAAAGATTTTACAAGTGATCAAGAAGTAAGATGGTGCCCGGGTTGTGATGATTACGTAATTTTACGTACCATGCAAAAAGTCCTTCCTGAAATGGGCGTTGCCAGAGAAAATGTGGTTTTCGTATCTGGAATTGGATGTTCTTCACGTTTTCCATATTATATTAATTCGTATGGAATTCACAGTATTCACGGTAGAGCACCCGGAATTGCTTCAGGTGTAAAACTGGCCAATCCCAATTTAAGCGTTTGGATTGCAACGGGTGATGGTGATGCAATGGCCATTGGTGGGAACCATTTTATCCACGTTTTGCGTAGAAATATCGATTTAAACATCATTTTATTCAACAATGAGATTTACGGGTTGACCAAAGGACAATTTTCTCCAACATCATTGATTGGACAAAAAACAAAATCTTCTCCTTACGGAAATACACAACCTCCTTTTTCTCCCGGAGAATTGGCATTGGGAGCTCAAGCTCGGTTTTTTGCCAGAGTTGGTGGTGGAAGTCCAAAAGAAATGGGACAAATTTTTACCGAAGCCCATCAATTTAAAGGAACTTCTTTAATCGAAGTATTACAAAATTGCGTGATTTTCAATGACGGATGTTTCAATCATCTTACAGATAAAGACGTAAAAGAAGACAAGCAAATCTATCTTGAACACGGAAAACCAATGATTTTTGGTAAAAATCGGGACAAAGGATTGGTTCTAAAAGGATTGAAATTAGAAGTCGTAACCATTGGCGAAAACGGAATTACTCAGGAAGATCTTTTGGTACACAATGCCAAAGAAAAAGATCCAACACTTCATTACATGTTGGTTCGAATGGAATATCCATTGGCAACCGGAGTTATCAGAAGTTTTGATGACGTTACTCTGGAAGAAAGAGAAGATGCCTTGACTGCACAAGTCAAAGCCAACTCCAATTTCACAAAAACCGATGATTTATTCTTCTCGGGTGAAACCTATGAAGTGAAATAAAAATTAATTTAATAGTAAAATTTATTATCCTATGGGATAAGTAGATTTATTAACATAAATTTGCATTTTAAAACAAACGAATAAAAATAATAAGTATGGGTTCAGAAGCAATTATAGTTTTCTTGTTAGCCGGCATCGTTCTGGTCGCTGGTGCCAATTTTTTATCAAATTTAATTTCACCAAAATCAGACAATACACAAAAACGGGAACCGTATGAAAGTGGTATGACGACCATTGGCCCAACTTGGGTTCAATTCAAGGTTGGCTACTACTTGTATGCCATTTTGTTCTTGGTTTTTGATGTCGAGGTAGCATTTTTGATACCTTGGGCGGTCGTTTTCCAAAAAATTGGAATGGTAGCCTTTGTCGAAATTATCATATTTCTAGTAATATTAGGTTTAGGCTTGGCCTACGCTTGGAAAAAAGGAGCATTAAAATGGGAGTAAACAACACGCCTGAAATACCGGCAGATTTTCCTGGAAAAGTAATTCCTGCAGGAAATGGAGCGAATGTAATCGTTACATCATTAGATCAAATCATCAATTGGGGACGTTCCAATTCACTCTGGTCCCTTTATTTTGGAACCAGCTGTTGCGCTATCGAAATGATGCAAACTGGAGCCGCCCGTCATGATTATTCAAGATTTGGTTTTGAAGTGGCACGACCTTCGCCAAGACAAGCCGATTTAATTATCATTGCAGGAACAATTGTCAACAAAATGGCACCGGCTTTACGTCGTTTGTACGATCAAATGGCCGAACCAAAATACGTAATTGCTATGGGAGCTTGCGCCATTTCTGGCGGTCCATTCTTTTATAATTCGTATTCCGTCGTAAAAGGAGCCGATCACGTAATTCCCGTGGATGTTTATGTTCCGGGTTGTCCGCCTCGTCCTGAAGCTTTATTGGAAGGAATGTTGATGCTTCAAGCCAAAATACGTAATGAAAGCATGAAAAATAAAGTATTCCCTATCGACGGGTTTGATGAAGGACTATAAAACTAAAAAAGTTATGACTAACGAAGCATTACAAAATTTAATAAGCACCTGGATTCCCGAATTAGAATTTACCGAAGAAAAATCCCAATTTTTAAACATCACCGTTCCCTCCGAACAACTTCACCAATTAATGACGCAATTAAAAAGCAATTCCGAAACGAATTTCGATTATTTGTTTTGCTTGACTGGTATGGATTGGGGCAAAGAATTGGGTGTTGTTTATCATCTAGAATCTACAACCCACAGACATCAACTGGTTGTAAAAGTAAAAACCGAGGACCGGAAAAACCCGACATTCGACACGGTTTGTGATATTTGGCGTACTGCTGAATTCCACGAAAGGGAAGTTTTTGATTTCTTTGGAATAAAATTCACCAATCATCCTAATCTAAAAAGACTCTTTTTGACCGAAGAATGGGATGGGTTTCCGCTAAGAAAAGATTACGTAGATGAAATTAACATGGTTATCAAATAAGTAAAAATGGATACAACAATAACCAACAACTTTAAATCCGAAGAATATTTTATCAATATGGGACCACAGCACCCGGCAACACACGGTGTTTTGCGTTTGCTGTTGACCATTGACGGTGAAATAATCAAAAAAGTGGAACCGGATTTAGGATACATCCACCGTTCCATCGAAAAAATGTGTGAACGAGACAGCTACCAGCAAATTGTGCATTTGACAGATAGGATGGATTATCTTTCTTCGCACATCAACAACGAAGCAGTCTGTCTAACTGTGGAAAAGGCTCTTCAATTAGAAATTCCGGATCGGGTGAAAGTCATTCGCACCATCGTTGACGAATTGACCCGAATTGCTTCCCATACATTGTGGTGGGGCGTTATGGGAATGGACGTTGGCGCTTTGACAACGTATTTCTACGGTTTCAGGGATCGCGAAATGATCAACGATATTTTTGAAGAAACTTGTGGCGCACGTTTGACGATGAATTACAATATTCCCGGCGGATTAATGTTTGACATTCACCCGAATTTTGTAAAAAGAACGAAAGAATTCATCGCCCATTTCAAAACAAAATTACCTGAATACGACACGCTTTTAACCGGAAATGTTATTTTCCAAAAAAGGATGAAAGGCATTGGAATTTTATCCAAAGAAGATGCGATATCTTTTGGAGCTTCTGGCCCAGTTGGCCGTGCTTCCGGCTATTCTTGCGATGTAAGAAAACACCATTCTTACAGCGCTTACGATAAAGTAACATTCAACGAAGTCTTGAAAACAGAAGGCGATACTTTTGCCCGATACCAAGTCAGGGTTATGGAAATGTGGGAATCACTGTCAATAATCGAACAATTAATTGACAATATTCCAGAAGGAGAATTTAAAGTGGCTACCAATGCCGTAATTAAATTACCAGAAGGAGAATATTACGAAAAAGTAGAAACTGCCAGAGGAGAATTAGGTGTTTATATCAACAGTACGGGGACAAAAAATCCGTATCGAATGAAATTCCGTTCGCCAGGATTCTCAAATTTATCTTTATTAAATCACATCGCCGTAGGAGGAAAAATTGGAGATTTAGTAGCAACCATGGCGACTTTAGACCTTGTAATCCCTGATATCGACCGATAAAATTAATTCTATGAACATTACAAAAAATATTCACGAATGGCTTTTTAGCCTTATGCCAGAAGCCACGGCAAGTATTGTGGAAATGGTATTGATAGCCGTTGTTTACCTCGCTATTTTTGCAGTTGCCGGTTTATACTTGGTTTTACTTGAAAGAAGAGTTGCTGCTTGGTTTCAATTGCGTTTGGGCCCAAACAGGGTTGGTTATCAAGGTTTATTACAAACAATGGCCGATGCTCTAAAATTAGTTTCCAAAGAGTTGACCGTTACCGTAAAAGCCGACAAGTTTTTATACAATTTGGCTCCTTATTTTGTTATCGTCACCGCCTTGATGGCATTATCTCTTTTCCCTTTTTCGAAAGAATTTCAAGCCTTTGACATTAATATTGGTATTTTCTTCTTGACCGCCATATCTTCTATTGGAGTTATCGGAATTTTATTGGCAGGTTGGAGCAGCAACAACAAGTTTTCCTTGATTGGTGCAATGCGAAGCGGTGTCCAAACCATTAGTTACGAATTATCAGTTGGATTATCCTTGTTGACAATGGTGGTAATGACGGGTTCTTTACAGCTTTCGCAAATTGTCGAAGTGCAAAAAAGCGGCTGGCTCATCGTGCAAGGACATATTCCTGCGATTATCGCTTTTTGCATCTACATGATTGCCGGAACTGCAGAAACGAACAGAGCTCCTTTTGACTTAGTGGAAGCCGAATCAGAATTGGGTGCCGGTTTCCACACCGAATATTCGGGAATGAAGTTTGCCTATTTCTTCTTGGCTGAATTCATTAATATGTTTATCATCTCGGCAATTGCCACAACAGTATTTTTTGGAGCCTATTTATCTCCTTTTGGAATAACGGAATCCATTCCATTACTGGGCGTGTTTTGGTTTTTGGCAAAAACATTGGTGCTCGTATTTTTAATGATGTGGTTCAGATGGACATTTCCAAGATTAAGAATTGACCAACTTCTGGTATTGGAATGGAAATATTTACTTCCTTTAAACTTAATGAACTTGGTTTTGATGGCATTAATGGTCTTGCTTGGATTAACCATTAAATTTTAATAATTATGAGTTATTTTTCAGATATATACAATGCGGTAAAAACACTTCTTACGGGAATGAGTGTGACCGGAAAGTACTTTTTACATTCCAGAAAAGGTGCCATTACACAGCAATATCCCGATAATCGAGACACTTTAAAAATGTTCGAACGTTTCCGCGGCGAAGTAGTTATGCCTCACGACGAAAACAATATGCACCGTTGCACGGGTTGCCAAAAATGTGAATTAGCTTGTCCTAACGGAAGTATCGAAATCATTTGGGACAGACAAATTGATCCTGAAACAGGCAAAAAGAAAAAAATGATAGACCAACATATTTACCATTTAGGAATGTGTACCATGTGTAGTCTATGTATTGAAGCCTGTCCTACCGATGCTATCAAATGGGCGCAGAATTTTGAAAATTCCGTTTACGACAGAACATACCTCACTAGAGTTTTAAACAAACCAGGTTCGAAAGTACTGCCTGGTGTAGAAGATTAATCTTATGGAAAAAATTATATTTTATATCTTGGCATTGATAATGATTGTTTTCGCAATTGCTTCTGTAACGAGTCGCCAAATGCTTCGATCAGTTATTTATCTACTCTTTGTACTCATTGGTGTGGCGGGAATTTACTTTTTGATTGATTATAATTTCTTGGCTGCCGTCCAGTTGACGGTTTACGCAGGAGGAATTATTGTGTTGGTCATTTTCTCTGTGCTTTTGGTTCACCATATCGAAATGGAACTGGAAATGGCAAAATTGTCCAAAAAATTACTAACCGGATTGGTTTGTTTGATTGGCTTGGGCATTTTCTTGGCCACCATTTATTCAACTGATTTTATTGTTGTCGAAAATTACAAATCCACGACTGTTGAAGATATTGGAATGGGACTTTTAAGCTACGAAGCAGGTGGATTCATCTTACCTTTTGAAGTAATCAGTATCTTGTTATTGGCCGCCATGATTGGAGCCATCATCATTGGAAAAGGAGACAAACTAACTAAAAACGACGACACATTATGATAGCCGGAATTAGCATTTATGAAATTTTTACCCTTACCTCTATTCTGTTTTTTATAGGTATTTATGGGTTTATTACGAGAAAAAACTTGATTTCTATTTTAATTTCTCTCGAATTAATTTTAAACGCTTCGGCGATAAACTTTGTTATCATCAACAAATATTTATATCCAGACGTGTTGCAAGGCGTTTTCTTTTCGATTTTTATTATTGCCGTGGCTGCCGCCGAAACTGCACTTGCCGTTGCAATCATAATTAATCTGTACCGACAAATTAGCTCTGTGGAAGTGAAGGACACTGAAATTATGAAGTATTAATATTCTGAAAATATGGACATCTCTTATATACTATTTATTCCGTTAATTCCACTGGCAGTTTTTTTGCTTTTGGGAATCTTTAACCAACAAATCAAACCGGCCGTTTCTGGATATATTGGCGTTTTGGGATTATCAATCTCGGCTGCGCTTTCGTATTATGCAGCTTACCAATACTTTTTCCTTTTTGGAAAAGTAGATGGCGTTTACCAAACTTTTGTCGAAAAAACTCCATGGATGAATTTCACCGACACTTTGCATATCGATATGGGAATCCTGGTTGATCCAATATCCGTGATGATGCTCATCGTGGTAACAACAATTTCCTTGATGGTGCATATTTATAGTCGCGGTTATATGAAAGGCGATGACGGTTACACCAAATTTTTTGCCTACTTATCGCTGTTTTCCTTTTCCATGCTTGGCTTGGTATTGGCAACAAACCTTTTCCAAATCTATATTTTCTGGGAATTGGTGGGGGTTTCCTCCTTCTTGTTGATTGGATATTATTACACCAAAACTTCGGCGGTCGCTGCAGCCAAAAAAGCTTTTATCGTGACTCGTTTTGCCGATTTTGGCTTCTTGATAGGCATTTTGATTGTGGGCTATTACGCTGGCACTTTCGATTTTCAAACTTTGAACGCCGTCAATCCTGAAGGCGAAGGATTGCTCATGCAATGGGGAGCTTCTTCCTTTATGGGATTATCCGTGGTTACTTGGTCGTTATTATTAATATTTATGGGAGGTGCTGGAAAATCAGCAATGTTCCCGTTACATATTTGGTTACCGGACGCGATGGAAGGACCAACACCGGTTTCTGCATTAATTCACGCAGCAACAATGGTTGTGGCTGGAGTCTATTTGGTAGCGCGATTATTCCCGATGTATTATTTTGTTGAAGATGGATTTGCCTTGAATATTGTGGCTTATGTGGGAGCATTTTCTTCCTTGTTTGCGGCAATTATTGCCCTCACTCAAACCGATATCAAGCGAGTTTTGGCCTTTTCGACCATGTCTCAAATTGGTTATATGATGTTGGCTTTGGGAGTTTCAAGTTATAAAGGTCACGAAGGCGTTGGTTATATGGCGTCGATGTTCCATTTATTTACCCACGCCATGTTCAAAGCCTTGTTATTCTTGGGTGCAGGTTCCGTGATTCATGCGGTTCACAGCAATTACTTGAAAGATATGGGCGGTTTGCGCAAGTACATGCCGATTACCAATATTACGTTCTTGATTGCGGCTTTGGCAATTGCTGGAGTTCCACCGTTTGCAGGATTTTGGAGTAAAGACGAAATCTTGGTGGCCGCTTTCGAGAAAAATCAATTGCTTTATTTCGTTGGACTTTTTGTGGCGGGATTAACAGCTTTTTATATGTTCCGACTTTATTTTGGAATCTTTTGGGGCAAGGAAACCAAATACCATCACCCGCCTCACGAATCACCAATGTCAATGGCATTTCCGTTATTGTTCTTGGCTCTTATGAGTATTGTGGCAGGTTTTATTCCTTTCAGCGAATTCATTACTGCTGACAAAGTGGGATTCGAAGCCCATTTAAACTTGCCTTTGGCTGCCGCAGCTGTTGGAACAGGTTTAACCGGAATCATTTTGGCTTGGGTTTTCTATAAAAAAGAAAATGATTTGGCCGAAAGATTTGCCAATGGATTTGGAATGTTTTACAAATGGACCTATCATAAATTCTATTTCGACGAAATCTACATGTTTATTACCAAGAAAATCATTTTCAATCTAATTTCGGCTCCAATAGCCAAATTCGACAAGAAATATGTGGACGGAACGATGGAAGGCATTGGAAACAAAACGGTTCTAATTTCCGAAAAAATAAAAGGATTGCAATCCGGAAGGTTACAAGATTACGCAATGTTTTTTGTTTCGGGAGTTGTAGTTGTCGCTTTGGTTTTCATTTATTTATGGACATAACAATAAATTAATATGGATATTTTATCACTTTTTGTAATTGTACCTGTACTCACCCTTTTAGCTTTGGTTTTATCCAAAGGATTAAAACAGGCACGAATTATTTCAATGGTTGGGAGTTTCATTCAACTAGGAATGGCTATCAATTTACTTTTTGCATACTTTAAAGAAAGAGCCGTCAACAAAAGCGTCATGCTTTTTACACAAGATACGGTTTGGTTTGAAAATTTCAATATCCATTATGCAATTGGAGTTGACGGTATTTCAGTAGCTTTATTGTTGTTGACCGCAATTGTTGTTTTGGCAGGAGTTTTTATCTCTTGGAAAACGGACGATTTACCCAAAGAATTTTTTGTTTCGCTATTGGTTTTGGCCACTGGTGTTTACGGATTCTTCATTTCAATCGATTTGTTCACTATGCTGGTTTTCTATGAAATAGCCGTGATACCAATGTATTTGTTAATTGGTATTTGGGGTTCTGGACCAAAAGAATATTCGGCAATGAAATTAACTTTAATGTTAATGGGAGCTTCGGCAGTTTTGATGGTAGGTATTTTGGGAATTTATTTCAATTCCAATGCCGACGGAGGTGCTTTAACCTTCAATATTTTGGAAATTGCCAAAGTAAACATTCCATTCGAAGCCCAAAAATTATTTTTCCCTTTGACTTTTGTTGGCTTTGCCGTTCTTGGCGCATTATTCCCTTTTCATACTTGGTCTCCTGATGGTCACGCTTCGGCGCCAACGGCAGTATCAATGCTGCATGCGGGAGTTTTAATGAAATTAGGTGGTTATGGTGTTTTCAGAATCGCCATGTTTTTATTGCCATTGGGTGCTATCGAATGGTCTTGGTTTTTCATTATATTATCCGCGATTGGAGTAATTTATGGTGCCTTTGGTGCCTTGAAACAAACCGATTTAAAATACATCAATGCCTATTCTTCCGTGAGCCACTTGGGAATGGTGTTGTTCGCTTTACTGATGTTGAATAAAACCGCTTGGAACGGAGCCATTCTACAATCGCTTTCCCACGGATTTATGACAGCCTTATTCTTCGCCTTGATCGGAATGATTTACGGAAGAACTCATACTAGAGACATCACCAAATTGGGAGGTTTGTTAAAAGTGATGCCATTCATCTCCGTGATTTATGTAATTGCAGGTTTGGCTTCATTGGGATTGCCTGGTTTTAGTGGTTTCATTGCCGAAATGAACATTTTTGTTGGTGCATTCCAACACGAAGAAATGTTTTATAGAGTAGCCACCGTAATTTCCGTTTCGGCAATTGTGGTAACGGCAGTTTACATCCTGCGTGTTCTCGGAATTATGTTAATGGGACCAGTAAAAAACACTGAATTTTTAGACTTGCCAAAAGTAACTTGGTTCGAGGTAACAGGCATAATGTTGCTATTAATTCCCATGATTGGTATGGGCGTGGCACCGCTTTGGTTGAGCGATATGACAATGGAAAGTGTCCAACCGTTTATTCAAGGAGTATTAAATCATTTATAAAATAAAGAAAATGAATTTGAACAGTTTTATCGCAATGAGACAAGAAATTTTCCTATTGGCAATACTATTATTGTTGATTGTGGGCGAAATTTTCATACATAAAGACAAAAAAGGAAGCATCGTACATTTGGCCTTGTTTCTATTTGGCATCCACACTATCATTGGCTTTTTTGCCATAGAAGAAAGCAGCGTATTTGGAGGAATGTTTCGCACGAATACCCTAATTCACTTCTTTAAAAACGCCCTTAATGTTGGTGTATTAATAGTCTTGCTTCAATCAGCCGATTGGATTCAAGAAAAAATGGTGCCCTTGAATAAAGGAACCGAGTTTTTCATGTTGCTATTTTCTTCACTTTTAGGAATGTACTTCATGATTTCGGCAGGAGATTTTCTAATGTTTTATATTGGATTGGAATTATCAACTTTGCCGGTGGCAGCATTGGTAGCTTGGGAAACATCGAAAAGAATTTCGAGCGAAGCGGGTGTTAAATTCATCCTTTCGGCAGGATTGGCATCGGGAGTTTCTTTGTTTGGAATCTCGTTGTTGTATGCGGCAACAGGCTCCATTTATTTTGCTGACATTATTGGAGTAATCACTACAACCAACTTGACAATCTTGGGTTTCATACTCTTTTTTGCCGGATTGGCATTCAAAATTTCCTTGGTCCCATTCCATTTTTGGACAGCTGACGTTTACGAAGGTGCTCCAATTGGAGTTGCCTCTTATTTATCGGTAATTTCAAAAGGTGCAGCCGCATTTATTTTGATGATTTTATTGTTTACGGTTCTAAAACCATTGATGCACGTTTGGGAAAACATCGTTTATGTGATAGCGCTTGCCACCATGTTCATTGGTAACTTGTTTGCTTTACGCCAAAAGAATATGAAACGTTTCTTGGCCTTTTCATCCATAGCACAAGCCGGTTTCATTTTATTGGGATTAATTTCCGGAACACAATTAGGAACAGCAACTGTTGTTTACTTTGTACTGGTTTATGTATTCACGAATTTGGCTGCTTTTGGAGTGGTACAAGCCATTTCCTTGAAAACCGGAAAAGAGAATATGGATGACTACAATGGTTTATACAGGACAAATCCTAACTTGAGTCTCGTACTGATGTTGGCTTTGTTCTCCTTGGCGGGAATTCCACCTGTTGCAGGTTTCTTCGGTAAGTTTTTCTTATTTGCAGCAGCAGCAAGCAAAGGTCTTTATCTATTGGTTTTCTTGGCAGTGGTCAACGTAACCATTTCTCTTTACTATTATTTATTGGTGGTAAGAGCAATGTTCATCAGAAAAAGCGAGAATCCAATTCCGTTTTTCAAGAGCAAAATCTATATGAGATTGGGATTAGTAATCACTGTTTTGGGTATTTTGGTTCTTGGTTTATACAGTCCATTATACGATTACATTTTTGAATTAAGCAACGTTTTTAATAAATAAGTTATGGCATCATTAGACGGAAAACATTCATTTGGAAGCATTGGAGAAACAAGAGTCACTTTTGTCGAAAAAGGCGTTGACGAAGCTCGAAAAGATTTCTTGAAACAACTCTTGGAACACAACGGTTTTGAAGTTGTACTCGAAGAAGAAAAGAAAAAAGCAGAAGAAGATCCTCAATTATATACAGTGGCCGTAACCGATATGGTTTTCAATCCCACAATCTGGATTTTCGAAAGAAAAATGAAAACCCTTGACGGACACAAAGTAACCCAGGACTACTGGTTTCAAAGAACCACGGATACAAAACCACAGTACTGGAAGAATTCATAAAAGTAAAAACAAACAATTAGTTATTTTATCTTAATTTTATACTGCTAGTTCCCAAACACAACAAGGGAACTAGCAGTATTTTTTTTGTAAAAATTAAAAAACCAATGATGAATTTATTTGAACCCTCAAATGATTGGGCTGAGAAATTAGAGCCAATTCTAACTAAATACAAAGGACGAAAACATCCGCTGGACTATCATAATTTATACCAATTAATGGTAATGGTTGTGCTCTCCGCCCAAGATTCTGATGCCAATATCAATAAAATTGCTCCTACTCTATTTGAAGTATATCCCAATATGGAAAGCCTTGCTGTTTCGAATGTAGAAGCATTAATTCCCCATATTTCTAAAGTCAGGAATTTTGGTACCAAAGCCAATTGGCTAATAGAAATTGCACAAATCCTCCAAAAAGACGAAAATATTCCGCTGACGATGGACGGATTAACCGCCCTGAAAGGAATTGGACGAAAATCCGCCAATGTCATTATGCACGAAGCCAATGTTCCTGTAGAGGGAATTATTGCCGATTTACACGTCATCCGAGTTGCTCCCAGAATAGGATTAATCCAGGAATCAAAAGACGGAATCAAAGTCGAAAAACAATTGATGCAAGTGTTGCCAAAGGAAATTTGGGAAGAAATCGGTATGGCAATTTCGTTTTTGGGAAGGGAAATTTGTCGGCCACAACCTAAGTGTGAACTATGTCCAATTAATGGAATTTGCAAATATTATCGCGATTCAGTATAGCGTCCCAATTAAACCAAATTTATTATTGCCTCATACAAGATTTCATTTTTAATTGGTTTGGATATATAATGATTCATTCCTATTTCTTTGACGCGTTCTTTTGTTGTTTCCATCACGTCGGCAGTCACGGCAATGATAGGGATATTTTTATTATCTTCTCCCACTTCCCCATTTCGAATGGCAATAGTGGCTTCGTATCCGTCCATAATCGGCATTTGAAGATCCATCAAAATAATGTCAAAGTGATTTGATTTAAGTGCATCCAAACCTTCCTTGCCGTTATTGGCAAATACTACAGTCGTATTGAGCCATTTTTTGGTAATCATTTTAATCACCATCTGATTTATTGAATTATCTTCGACCACCAAAATAGATTTTTCTTTCAAATCAAAAACCATTGGTTCAGAAACGCCTACCGGTATTTCCTGTTGTGGAGGTATATCAAAGTCAAGCGTTATGATACAAGTGGTGCCTTCATTGATTTTACTGTCCATCATAATCGAGCCGTTCTGCATATCCACCAAAGTCTTAACGATATAAAGACCTAGACCAAGACCTCCAAATTTGCGTTTATCATTAACATCATTTTGCGAAAATGATTCAAAAATAGTGTCTAATTTATCTTTAGAAATTCCAATTCCACTATCAGAAACCTTTAGTATCAAACTGACACGATTATCGGATTTTATTTGGCAATCGACCTCAAATCTCACAAATCCTTTCGAAGTAAATTTAACCGCATTATTCAACACGTTATTCACCACTTGTGCAAATCGGGATGGATCGCCAATTAATGACTCAGGAATCGAATCTGATTTTGAAAATTGAAATTCCAACCCCTTGTCTTCCGAATTGCTGCGCACGTTGTTTTTTAAACTTTTAAGAATTTTAACGGGACTGAATGACACGCTTTCCAATCTTAGTTCTCCTTTCTCAATTTTGGAAAAGTCAAGAATATCATTGACTGAACTCAACAAACTCAGTGAAGAATCTTTTATGACATCACAATTTTTTTTGATTTTTTTGCTATCTGTTTTGTTAGCGATAGAATCCGTCAAATTCAAGATAGCATTCAAAGGTGTTCGCAATTCGTGACTAATATTTGATAAAAAATAAGACTTCAATTCATTCATTTCTTCTGAACGTACCAAAGCCAAACGATTGAGTTCATTCTTTTCGTTTTTCAGATTTCGAATCAAATTAGCCATTGAAAGCGAAAGAAAAATAACTTCCAAACCTGTTCCCAATTTCGAACTATTTTGGGTAAAAAAGGTAACAGGTATTAACCCTAAATTGTATAAAATAAATATTCCAAAACCTAAAATTAAAAACAAAATACCAACAGAGAAGTAAGTGTCAACAGGCTTTCTTTTGTAATATAAATAAACTATGGAAAAGACAATCAAAATTAAAAACAACAGTGTCAACACATTGACCAAAATATAGGAAAACAACAAAAAAGAAGGAATAAAAATCACGAACAAAAGCAACAAAAGCAACAATCCATAAGCTATGTTAAACAGAAAATAAATTTTCTTGCTGTTGGTTTTAATATTCAAAAACAACTCACTGTATTTACCCGATAAAAAAACCGCAATAATGGCAATAAACAATACGGCATGATTTGAAAACCAGCCACCGAAAGGTGTAATAAATTGGAAGAAAAAACCGTCCAAGGAAAATTGCAACAAGCCAACAAAAACAACATACAAACTATAATACAAAAATATTTTTTCGCGTAAAGCAAAAAAGAAGAAAAAATAAACAATAGAAACAATGGCCAAAATCCCATAAAAAAAGCCAAAAATTAACTGCTCTTTTGAGATTTGTTTTATAAATTTTTCAGAAGAATATAACTTTACTGGTATCTTGATTACTTCCCCATCACTTCGAAGATGTAAAAACAATTTCAAACTTGATTTCGGAGCTATTTCAAGTTTAAAAATAGTTTTACGACTATCAAAACTTCGCTGTAAATAAGGGATATTGTCACCGCTAACTTGTTTGCTAATACTATCGGTAGAGACATTCACCGAATAAAGTTCTACCAAATCAGTTATAGGACGAGCCGTTTCCAAATAATAAACCAATGAACGATTAGTTGGATTTTTAAGTTCTGTAAGTGTCCAGAAATTATTCTGTGTAAAACCTAGGTCATCATTTTCAGTTATTAATTTTGTAGGTTTCAAGGAATTGAAATTGGCCCTTACAAAATTGATATCTAGATTTCTTTGACCAACATCCACAATCGTAGTGTATGGATGCAACGAAATTTCATCAACTACGGTATCATTTTTAAAAACGTACTGTGAATAGGCAACACTAAAGAAAAGCGTAAAAAACAACACTTTCAGAGTGAAAGAAAACAAGAACTTTTTTATTCTATTCATATTCAACAAAGTTACAACCACAAAGCTATTTAGGTTAGAAAGTCGTTATTAGTTTTCGATTTTATTTAATGCGTTTTAATAAAGTAAATTAAAGCAAACCTATTCAAAAAACAAAGTCTATTCTCAAAAGAGGTAAAAACTTTCCATAAACCAAAAAACCCCATTCCGTATTGGAATAGGGTTTTTCAAAAGAAAGGCGACGACATACTCTCCCACATAACTGCAGTACCATCTGCGCAGGCGGGCTTAACTACTCTGTTCGGGATGGGAAGAGGTGAGCCCCGCCGCAATAACCACCTTAAGGTCGTTTTGCAATGGGTATTCCCACTATTGGGAACAACATTACACAATATCTTGACATACTGAGATAAAGAAATTTGTTTTATTTACTATTTTAGAAAGTTTCTCCCCCCGACTTGCATCGGGGGAAAAGGTGTACATAAGCTTACGGATTATTA
>NZ_PNNA01000017.1 GCF_013823965.1 Flavobacterium sp. | reverse complement strand
AATGGTGTCAAAAAACCGCAACCCTACAAGAAAATTGAAGGTTTAGAACATATCGACAAAGTAATTGATATTGACCAAAGTCCGATTGGAAGAACGCCACGTTCGAATCCGGCGACTTATACCGAAGTTTTTAGCGAAATCAGAAATCTATTTACAATGACTTCGGAGAGTATGATTCGGGGTTATAAAGCAGGTCGTTTTAGTTTTAATGTGAAAGGCGGACGATGCGAAACCTGTGAAGGTTCAGGAGTTCGAACAATTGAAATGAATTTTTTACCAGATGTTTATGTGGAATGTGAAACCTGTCAGGGAAAACGTTTCAACAGAGAAACTTTGGAAATTCGTTACAAAGGAAAATCTATTTCGGATGTGTTGAATATGACGGTAGATGAGGCCGTTCCTTTCTTTGAAAACATCCCTAAAATTCACCGAAAAGTAAAAACAATTCAGGATGTTGGTTTGGGTTATATCACTTTGGGACAACAAAGCACCACACTTTCGGGAGGTGAAGCACAACGCATTAAATTAGCAGGAGAATTATCCAAAAAAGATACAGGAAACACCTTTTATATTTTGGACGAACCCACAACAGGACTGCATTTTGAAGATATTCGGGTGTTGATGGAAGTGATTAATAAATTGGTTGACAAAGGCAATACCATCCTGATTATTGAACATAATATGGACGTAATCAAACTAGCGGATTACATCATTGACATTGGTCCCGAAGGCGGAAAAGGCGGTGGCGAAGTGGTTGCCAAAGGAACTCCTGAAGAAATTATTAAAAACAAAAAAAGTTACACGGCACAATTTTTGAAGAAGGAATTGGCTTAAGTATTGAAAAAAATTAACATAAAAAAAAGCATCATTATAACCCATAATGGTGCTTTTTTATTGATAAAACAAGACTTTATCTTAGCCTAATCGCTATTTTGTAATAAGGACAGCCGAATTAAAATATTGCTACGACGCCTTGAGAATTACTCTTGTTTTTTAAAACAGATTTTTTATTAATCTCTGTGAAATTTAAAGGCTGAATTTCATCGGAATCTGCACTTTCAATTATTTTTTCGTCGTCAGAAATAATTTCATCGATTGTTTTACTAGATTTTACTAATAAAATTGATTCAGGATTCAAAAAAAGAGTATCATCTATCAACGAAACTTTCACTTTTTCATTAACTGATGTTGATTTCAAAACAGCAATGGCTTCACGGGCATTAGATAACTCAGCATATTTTAAAGCAGTAAATCCTTGACTATCTGTAAGATCACGATCAGCTCCTTTTTGCAATAAATATTCAATGATTTCTACTTTATTATAGCGTGCAGCATACATTAGGGGAGTTAGCCCATTTAATTTTTTATTTACTTTCGTGCCGTTTTCTATAAACTGTTTCACTGTTTCAACATCGCCTTTACTAATTGCCACCACTAAAGGAGCTGGAGAAACATTATAGCTATTTAATGCTTTTTGATTACCAATAAAATTAGTATTGGAAGCGAAAGACAAACTAGAAAAGGCCATTAAGGTAATTCCTAAATAAATGATTGTTTTTTTCATGATAATTACTTTTAAATTGTTATTTTCTTTTATTTTTTTATTTAATAATTGGCAGTATATAAATTATGTTCAATATCAGTTTATATGCGAATAAGTTATTACCCCTGTAAAATATTAAAATAATAATAAAAATCAATTATTTTAAACATATCGCAAAACACAAAGTTTATTTTGTCAAATTTTTATCAAATATACAAATTATCAAAGACACATCCACAAGATAAACATAAAATAATTCTGCTTAAAATCTATTTTTATTCTTTATTCATTCCAATGTAAATTTTTAGAAAGTAACCAATCAATAAATCATCATTTTTTTAACTAAAATACTTTTTTTTGTTAATAATTTACGTTATACACAAAAAATGCTTTTTCAGACCCCAAATTAATGATATTTCAATAATTCAAAGAAGCTTTTGAGCAACTGCGGTTAATCTCTTGTTGATTTAGTATCAAAACTGGAAAAACACTTTATTGAATTCTTAAAAAATCACACCTCCAAAACGTCAATTATTCCCCAGATTTCAGTTCAAACACCTTCAGTTTTCATGTATTTTCATTCTAACCAAACCAATAAACAAAACATCTTGCAAAGAAATGACAGAAATAAAAAAAGCAGTGCTTCACTTTTTTGAAAAAAGAATTACTTTAGCACGGAAGTCTGAAATACTGGTCTATTTAAATTATTGACTCCATTTTTAGGCTTTAAAACAGGAAGAACAATAAAAGTTAACAAACACGAAAATGAGATTACAAGATTTTGACAATGATGAAGAAAAAGTAATTCAGGATAAATTTAAAAGAAAAACCTGGAACGAAATTCGAACTAATGACAGTTGGGCAATTTTCAAGATTATGTCCGAGTTTGTCAACGGATATGAAAATATGGCTAGAATAGGTCCTTGTGTTTCCATTTTTGGTTCGGCTCGAATAAAACCGGAGGACAAATATTATTTATTGGCCGAAAAAATTGCCTACAAAATAAGTAAAGCAGGTTATGGTGTCATCACTGGTGGCGGTCCAGGAATTATGGAAGCGAGTAATAAAGGAGCGCATCTTGGCGGCGGAATTTCAGTTGGATTGAATATTGAATTGCCTTTTGAGCAGCATTTCAATCCCTATATCGACCACGACAAGAACCTGAATTTTGATTATTTTTTTGTTAGAAAAGTGATGTTCGTGAAATATTCACAGGGTTTTGTTGTTATGCCTGGAGGGTTTGGCACTTTGGACGAAATGTTTGAAGCCTTGACCTTGATCCAGACGAAAAAAATTGGAAAATTCCCTATCATATTGGTTGGATCCGCCTTTTGGTCAGGATTGATAGAATGGATAAAAACAGTTTTGGTCGAACAAGAAAAGACGATAAATGCTGTCGATTTAGAATTATTCAAAATTGTGGACACTGAAGATGAAGTGGTTGAAGTTTTGGATAAATTCTACAAAAAATACGATTTGACTCCTAATTTTTAGGGAAAGCCAATACCGCTTAATTAATTTTTTAAAAGAGATATTTGAAATCATTTTATAAAAATAGTATTCTCCTACTTGTTTTATTTGCTTCACTGAAACAATACGGGCAACATAATTCCCATATGGTTGTCGAAGTAAATACGGCACGAAAAACGTTGACCATTCTACAGGATATCGTGTTTTATAATCAATCGGAAGACACATTGACATCGATTGTTTTGAATGATTGGACGAATGCCTACTCGTCAAAAACATCGCCTTTGGCTAAGCGATTTTCGGACGAGTTTTATCGAGGATTCCATTTGGCCAAAGAGGAAGAACGAGGAGGCACGAGCAATTTAAAGATTTCGAGCCACGAAAAAACAACGCTTTCGTGGGAAAGAACCGAAAAAAATCCAGATTTTGTCATAGTCAAATTGGCCAATAAATTAGCTCCAAACCATAAAACCACGCTTCATCTTACTTATGTAGTAAAGGTTCCCAGCAGTAAATTTACCAATTATGGTCATTATGAAAATGGCGGAATGAACCTGAAAAACTGGTTCCTTACTCCTGCACGATACGAAAATCATGCTTTTGTAAAATACAACAATTGCAATCTGGATGACATTGCCAATGGCTTCTCGGATTTTGAAATCGAGTTTATAATTCCAAAAAATTGGGAACTGACAACCGATTTAAAAAATGGCCAAACGAAGCAGACAGAAAATTTTTCATTTTATGAATTAAAAGGAACTAACAGAACTGATTTTAGTCTTTTTATAGAACCAAAATCCACTTTTCGCAGCTACAAAAACAGTTCCGTTGAAGTCCTGGCCAACATAAAAGGCTACAAGGCTGACGAAATTAAAAAAGCAATTGCAATTGATCGAATAGTGGGATTTACAAACAATCTAATTGGCCCGTATCCCTTTGAAAAAATAACGGTTTCACAAGCGGATTACAATAGAAACCCTTTCTATGGATTGAACCAATTGCCTTCCTTCATTGTTCCTTTTCCTGATGAATTTCTTTTTGAAATCAAATTTTTGAAAACCTATTTGAACAATTATCTAAAAAACACTTTGAAATTGGATCCCAGAAAAGACAACTGGATTTATGACGGAATTCAAGTGTATTGCATGATGCGATACATCCAAGAAAATTATCCTGATTACAAGATGATGGGACAAGTTTCTAATTTTAAATTGTTTAAAGGATACAATTTGTTAAATCTGGATTTCAATGAGCAATACAGCTATTTCTATTTGCTCATGGCTCGAAAAAATTTGGATCAACCCCTTGGAGTTCCTAAAAATACCCTGATTAAATTCAACGAACAAATTGCCAGCAAATATAGAGCAGGTTTGAGTTTGATCTATTTGGATGATTATCTTGAAAACCATTTTATACCCAACAGCATTAAGGAATTCAATGCCCTAAACAAGCAAAAACAAACCAATGTAAATGATTTTGAAGCCATATTAAAATCTAACACGACTAAAGATATCGACTGGTTCTTTAAAACCATCATCAATTCTCGTGAAATCATTGATTACAAATTTTCGAAAGTATCAAAAACAAAAGACAGCGTTAGTTTTTCTTTGAATAATAGAACAGGAGTTTCTGTTCCGATGCCAATTTACGGCATAAAAAATGACACCATTGTTTTTAAAAAATGGTTAGAAACCACAAATAAAGACAGCATTTTTACACTGGAAAGAAAAGAAGCCAAGAAAATTGTCATCAACTATAAAAATGAGGTTCCTGAATATAATTTAAGAAATAACTGGAAGAGGATTGAAGGATTATTCCCAAACAATCGTCCTGTAAAATTTGCCCTGATTAAAGATTTGGAAGATCCTTATTACAACCAAGTCATATATGCTCCAATTTTGACATACAATGTTTATGACGGTTTTTCGCCTGGATTAAGATTCCACAACAAATCCATTTTAAACAGGCCTTTTGTTTATGACTTGAATCCTACCTATTCCGTAAAATCTGAGACAATAACTGGAGCAGCAGCCTTCGCCATAAACAAAGATTACAGGAACAGCAATTTGTTTAACGTAAAATATAGTGTTAGCGGTTCCTATTTTCATTACGCACCTGACGCAACTTATTTAAAAATAAACCCGATGGTTTTAATGCAAATTCGAAAAAACGAGTATCGAGACAATCGAAAACGGCTTATTTATGTTCGGCAAGTAATCGTTAATCGAGAAAAAAGCGCCTTTGTTATGGACAACTCCCTGGAAGATTATTCCGTTTTTGACATGAAATACATTAACTCCAGAACTGAAGTTACCAATCACATCAGTTTTGTTGGCGACATGCAATTTTCGAGTGAATTTGGCAAGGTTTCCACTGAAGTCCAATTCAGAAAACTTTTTGAAAACAATCATGAAATCAATTTAAGATTCTATGCGGGTAGTTTTTTATACAATAACAGCAATTCCGATTTTTTTAGTTTTGCATTGGACAGACCCACAGACTATCTGTTTGATTATGCTTACTTAGGCAGATCATCAAGTACAGGAATGGTGAGTCAGGAATTCATAATGGCCGAAGGAGGCTTCAAATCGAAATTAAACACCCCTTATGCAAACCAATGGATTACCACCTTGAATGGAAGTTACACCTTATGGAATTGGATAGAAGCATACGGCGATATTGGTTTTGTAAAAAATATGCAACAAAAAAATAACTTTGTCTATGACAGTGGCATAAGATTAAATTTGTTGGCGGACTATTTCGAATTGTATTTCCCTCTGTACTCAAATAAAGGAATGGAAATGGCACAACCACATTACGGTGAAAAAATAAGATTTGTGGTAACACTTGACCCTAATAAATTAATTCCCCTTTTTACAAGAAAATGGTTTTAATTGGACACA
Source organism: Flavobacterium sp. (assembly GCF_013823965.1). Classification (GTDB taxonomy): domain Bacteria; phylum Bacteroidota; class Bacteroidia; order Flavobacteriales; family Flavobacteriaceae; genus Flavobacterium. Next base: position 30,771 of record NZ_PNNA01000017.1, on the reverse strand, counting down.
AAACCGTATAATTCATTGTATTATTATCAGTGATATTTAATTTTAAATAAATATTATTTAAAAAAAATGTAATTTATCAAAATTAAATTACTTAAAATTAAATTGTATTTCATTCGATGAATTATGAAAATAGCTAGTTTTTGAGTAAATTCGCCCCGTAAAGTTATACTTTTCAATTATGATAAAAGAAAAAGCCAATACTACGTTGACATTCGAAGACTTCAAGACCGAAGTGCTGAAAGATTACAAAATCGCAATAATAAGCAGAGAGTGCAGTTTATTGGGACGCAAAGAAGTGTTGACAGGAAAGGCAAAATTTGGAATTTTTGGTGACGGGAAAGAAGTGCCACAATTAGCCATGGCAAAGTCATTCAAAAACGGTGACTTTCGTTCAGGATATTACCGCGACCAAACTTTTATGATGGCAATTGGCGAATTAACCATTCAACAATTCTTTGCTGGATTATACGGTCATACCGATGTTCTTCAAGAACCCATGTCAGCAGGAAGACAAATGGGAGGGCATTTTATGACACACAGTTTAAATGAAGACGGCAGTTGGAAAAACTTGACAACCAAGAAAAATTCCAGCGCAGACATATCGCCAACGGCGGCACAAATGCCTCGTATGTTGGGATTGGCACAAGCATCAAAAATATATAGAAATATTCCGGAAATTGCCCATAAATCTAATTTTTCAGTCGATGGAAATGAAGTGTCTTGGGGCACCATTGGAAATGCAAGCACTTCTGAAGGTTTGTTTTTTGAAACCATAAATGCAGCTGGCGTTTTACAAGTGCCCATGGTTTTGAGCGTTTGGGATGATGAATACGGAATTTCGGTTCATGCCAAACATCAAACCACTAAAGAAAGTATTTCCGAAATTTTAAAAGGATATCAACGGGTTAACGACAGTAATGGTTTCGAAATATTGAAGGTAAAAGGCTGGGATTATGTGAGCCTAATCGAGACTTACGAAAAAGCCGAGAATTTAGCACGTGAAAAACATATTCCAGTACTCATTCACGTAAGCCAATTGACACAACCTCAAGGACATTCCAGTTCAGGTTCGCACGAAAGATATAAAGATTCGACAAGACTTGCTTGGGAAAAAGATTTTGATTGCATTCGCCAAATGAAATTGTGGATGATAGCCATCAATATTGCCACTCCCGAGGAGATTGAAGCAATTGATTCGAATGCAAAAAAAGAGGTTTTAGAAGGTAAAATTGCAGCTTGGAATGCTTTTATTGAACCTATTGTCGAAGAGAAAAAAGGACTCGTTGCGTTACTTGAAAAAATAGCTTCGACCAGTAAAAATAAAGATGCCATCCAGAAAATTGTCACTGATTTAAGCAAGATAAAAACGCCCTTAAAAAAGGAAATATTGGTAGCGGCTCGAACTGCTTTACGATTGGCAATCAACGAAAGTGGCCAAACGGAATTGTCCAGTTGGATTACTTCTTACACTCAAAAAACACAACAAAAATTCAGCAGTAACTTGTTTTCTGAATCTAATCTGAATGTTTTTAGCGTAAAGGAAACTTTACCGGAATATGAAAAAGAGGCAAAAGAAGACACCGATGGTCGAATGATTTTACGTGATAATTTTGATGCCATTTTTAAAAAATATCCTGAAGCATTAATTTTTGGCGAAGACGCAGGAAGCATTGGTGACGTAAATCAAGGACTGGTTGGATTACAGGAAAAATTTGGAGAACTACGTGTTGCCGATGTTGGAATAAGAGAAGCATCCATCATTGGACAAGGCATTGGAATGGCTTTGAGAGGACTTCGCCCTATTGCCGAAATACAATATTTGGATTATTTATTGTATGCCATCCAGATCATGAGCGATGATTTGGCAACATTGCAATATCGAACAGCAGGAAAACAGAAAGCACCACTAATTATAAGAACTCGTGGTCATCGATTGGAAGGAATTTGGCATTCTGGATCACCTATGGGAATGATTATAAACGCATTAAGAGGAATCCATGTTTTAGTGCCTAGAAATATGACAAAAGCTGCCGGTTTCTACAATACTTTGTTTGAGTGCGATGAGCCTGCGCTTGTGGTAGAATGTCTTAATGGCTATAGATTGAAAGAAAAAATGCCTTTAAATTATGGAGAATTCAAAACACCAATTGGTGAGATTGAAGTCATAAAAAAAGGTGCCGATATCACTTTGGTGTCTTATGGTTCTACGTTGCGTTTAGTCGAACAAGCAGCCAAAGAACTGATGAAAATTAGAATTGATTGCGAAATAATTGACGTACAATCTTTGCTTCCGTTTGACGTTAATCATGACATTGTGAAAAGCATCATCAAAACAAACCGATTATTGATTATTGATGAAGACGTTCCAGGCGGAGCATCGGCTTATATCTTGCAACAAATTATCGAAAATCAAAATGGCTATAATTATCTAGACAGCAAACCAGAAACCTTGACGTCTAAAGCACATAGACCTGCTTACGGAACTGATGGTGACTATTTTTCAAAACCATCTGCTGAAGATATTTTTGAGAAAATTTACGCCATGATGCATGAGGCAAACCCTTCTAAATATCCAAGTTTATATTAAAAACATTAAATTAATTATAACATTTTTCTTCAAAAATATTTCCATCTTCATCAATGGCGACAAGGATATTTTTTTCTTTGGAAGCGACTTGGCTTATGTAAATCCAGGGCAAAGTCCACAGACCAAAAGTAGCACAAAAAATAAAAAAATTGAGACCGTGGTCCACAGTCACGGCTTTTTTTGTCAAAACGGCAAAAGGTAGTTTGTCATTTTTTTCAACAATTACAAATCCTTTGTGTATCTTTTTTGCAAGAGTACTGGCGTATTTCTGCAGGTGTTCCTTATTGGCAATTTGATGGCTTTTCATAATTATGGGGGCGAAAATTATTTTAGCTACTTATGATTATTTTGATGAAATATAGAATTAGACTATTGAACCACAAAAAAGTTTAATAGAAAAAAGAATTAAATTTCTTATAATATTTTATTTTATTTAAATAATATCCGTCAAATGTAATAAAAAAATCGATTAAATACACGAAGTCTAGATTTGTATTTTTTTATTGGTTCGAATGAAATTGTTATTTATTTCAATTTCTTCAATAGATTGTCGATAACCTGATTTATTTCTGTTGAAATTACAAACTTGTAATTGAGGTAAACATATAAAACTGTCATTACTATCGATTTTAAGGTAATCGAAATTATAGGATGAAAAGGAAAGTCCCAAAAATAAAATACTAAAAACAAAACAAGAGTAAGAGCCATTGAATAAAGGGTTTGATTTGTAAAAGGATACAAATGCAAGCGCTTGACAACAAAAAGCAGTTTGGCCAAACTATATAAAGTAATGGACAATAATGTGGCAAATGCTGACCCAATAATGCCATAAATTGGAATAAAAATCATGTTTAATCCCACTGTCAAAATTACCAAAAGCACTCCCAGAAACAAAACCGCTCGATAATATTTCGTATTGAAAATAATGGCGTTATTGTTGCCCAAAATCAAATCAAAATACTTTGATAATCCTATCATAAACACTACCAAAATACCTCCGGCATATTCTGGTGGAACCAATTCATAAAGCTTATTGATGTTAACAAAAATACCCAACATCACAAAACCACCCACAACCTGTAGATTGATGGATGTTTTCTTGTATAAAATATCCATTTCATCATGCTTGTTTTCGTGCATTAATTTTGCCGTAATGGGATAAACAATTTGGTGCATCGCACGACTGGGAACCGAAATAACGAGAGCAATATAAGTCGCCACGGAATAATAGGCGATATTTTCGATATTCATGTATTGATTGAGAATCATTTTGTCGCCATCCAACAATAAATTGGCCACACTTCCCGACAAAATAATATAAAAAGTATAAACTAAAACATCCTTGGTATTAGCCGGGATTGTAAACTGGAAATTAGGTTTTTCAATACTAAAAGCATAAAACATCGTTACCAAAAGTGCCAAAAGATACACAACCGCCGTGGCATAAACAAATCCCTCAACAGTCATCCAATCGTAATAAACAGCAACCAACAATAGCAAGGAGGCCGATCGCAAACCAACTTCCTTGATGAAATTCCCAAAAACAGAGTGCATGTGAACGCGCAACCAAGCATAAAAAATTTCGAAATATGCCATACACAATCCAATGAATGGAATAAGCCAAATATAATTTTTAACAATTACGTTCTTCTTCGACAAAAAAAACAAAATCTCGTCAAAAAATAAAAAACCAACTAAAAACATCGGAATTATCAAGAGCAGGGGAAACAAGACCGTGAAAGACAAAAACCGAGATCTTTCTTCATTGGTTTCATATTGCGAATAGAATTTCACCAGCGTATTTTGCATTCCTATAGCGAATAACGGCATAATCACATTTGCCGATGACAGAATGTAATTGGTCAAGGCATAATAAGTGGCACCAAGAAAAACAGGATACAAATAAATGGTATTGATGCCTCCAATCGCAAAACCGATATAGGTAATTATGGTATTCTTTAAAGACTGATTTAATACTATTCCCATTTATGTGGTTAGTGGTTAGAGGTTAGAAGTTTCACCAATTTCTCCGTCAAACTTTTTCTGGAATATTGTTGCAAACCTACGGCATTCGATTGTAGTTTTCCTTCCAAAAACTGGTTGTAATAGCCCAAAAGTACACTTTTTAATTTCATCTTTTCGGAATAGTCAAAAAATACGCCTGTATTGGTATTGGTAATAATTTCGGCAAAGTCGGAACCATTTGGGCCAATGGCAATAATTGGTCTTCCGGAAACCATATATTCAAATAATTTGCCCGGAATAATGCTTTTGGTGTCTTCCGAATTGATTTCGATAAGCAACAACACTTGTGACTTTCTTTGGTGGGCAATCGCTTCGGAATGCGAAACATATCCCAGGTTGTTCAAATACGGATTCAATCCAAACCCAGATATGGTTTCCAACACTTCCTGACTCACCGCTCCCATCAATTTAATTTCCAAATGCGATTTAAAATCGGGAATTTCATTGATTAATTCGACCAAACTTTCCCACAACATTTTTGGATTTCTTTCCGAAAGAAAAGAGCCAATGTGTGCCAAAGAAAACTTTGTATCCAAGGCTTGTTTCTCTACTTTTTCAGTATCATATCCGTTGGTAATTACGGCAATTGGTTTGGTAGTAATCGCCTGAAACTCGGTTTTGGTGGTGTTGCTGGTCACGATAACCGTGTCTGCTGAATTCAGGACTTGGTGTTCCAATACCTTGTGCTTTTTGACCGCGTAGTTCGACAATCGCAAGGATTTGTGATAACCAATTGTTGTCCACGGATCACGAAAATCGGCAAACCATTTTACGTTCAATTTTTGTTTTAATTCCAGTCCAATGAGGTGCAAACTGTGTGGCGGTCCCGAAGTGACAATCGTGTCAATTTCATTTTCCAAAATGTATTTTTCCAAAAATGACACCGAAGGTTTTACCCAAAAAACTCTTGCATCTGGAATAAATAAATTGCCCCGAATCCAAAGAAATAGTTTATCTAAAAAAGACTGCTTTTTCTGGTTTGGAATAATTCCCGAATTCATTTTTTTGGTTTTGTTCTTCGAAAAAAACGACGCCAATTGATAGGGTTCGAAGATTTTATGTTTCAAGATAATCGCTTTATCCGAAACTTCATTTACCAAGTTCTCGTCAACAATGGGATAAGTCGGGTTCTGCGGAATATAGACAATGGGCTGAACGCCAAAATCTGGCAAATATTTCACGAATTTCAACCAACGCTGAACACCTGGCCCACCTGCTGGCGGCCAATAATAGGTTATTATGAGGAGTTTTTCTGGTTTCAAGTTTAAGGTTTAAGGTTTAAACTTTTCTTTCTCTCAAAATAAACACCGCCAATCAATAACAGCAACATTCCCAAAGAGCTGATAAGTGTAATTGTGCTTCCCGTTTGTATCACTTGTGGTTCAAACTTAAATTCAATCACATGTTTTCCTGCTGGAATTTGCAATCCTCTTAAAACATAATCTGTTCTAAAAATTCCAGTTTCTTTTCCGTCAATGGTAGCTTTCCATCCTTTTTCATAATACATTTCAGAAAAAACAGCCAATCCATTTCCAGCATTATTTGAAGTATATTTTAAATAATTGGGTTTGTAACTTACCAATTGAATTGTAGCTGTACTATCTTTTGAAAAATTTGTGGCATCATTTTTAAAGATGGAACCAAATTCAAATTGATTTACAACTGCCACGTTTTTTGAATCCAGCTTGTCCAATACTTTCATTTCTTCATCTGCCGATTGAACTAATTTCACGTTTTTCACAAACCACGCATTTCCATTGGCATTCGGATTTTGAACTGGAAAGGCTGCTCCCGTTGAATCGGTTTGAATAATGTATTTCACGTTCAACATATTGAGAATCTCGATATTGTTTTTGGCAATTTGGTAATCGAATAATTGCTGCATTCTTCGCGGTTTCACGGCGCTGTAACCACCAATCGATTTATGAAAATAAGAAGCCCTGGCGCTTGACAAATTGCCTTGAACTTCAAAAACGCGATAATGAGTCGTGTCTTGCAAAATCTGGATATCGGCTGAAGTTTCCTGAAAAGGAACTTCCACTTCACTCCTGCTCACGAAATCTTTGTCCGAAACATATTTTTTATCCACAAAAAACAAATCGAAAACCATTAATAATCCTACTAGAATTATTGTCGTATTCTGGGCAAATTTTTCTTTGATGAACAACCATAAAACACCGGCCACAAGCAGAACAAAAAAACCAGAACGCAATAAATCAGCCGAATACAGCGTCATTCTGTCTTCTTTAAGAGCATCAACAAATGCTGGTCCATAACTTTCCCTGAAATAACCGTCATTAGCTCCGGCAAAACTGAAATTGCCTTTCAACAAAAACAAACCTACAATAATTCCGAAACCAACTGCAGCTGATTGCCACAAGGCTTTAAATCTTGCCTCTTTTTCCATATCAAAAAAGGATTGCAATCCCATAATGGCCAAAACCGGGAAACACAATTCCAGAATGACTTGTATCGAAGAAACTGCCCTGAACTTATTGTACATTGGAACATTATCAATAAAAAAGTCAGTCAATGCAGGGAAATTTTTTCCCCAAGACAACACCAAGGCAATAATCGCTCCCGAAAGAAAGATGTACTTTATTTTTCGTTTATCGGCAAACAAGGCCAAAATTCCCAAAAAGAAAACCACAATTCCAATGTAAGCCGGTGCTGCCACGATAGGTTGGTCGCCCCAATATGTAGGCATTCCCGAAACAAAATCACTGGCTTGCGCTTCTGGAACTCCTTGTTCCATCATAAACGAATACATCTTGCTATCTTTTCCTAAAGCTTCATTATTTGAACCTCCAAAAAGCCGGGGAGCAATTAGGTTAAAACTTTCGGCAATTCCATAACTGTATTCCGTGATGTAATCTCGAGACATGGCGCTGTTGCCAATGCTTTTTGAACCATCAGCATTGATGGACAATTCGCTTTTTCCTCTTGTGCTAAAGTTGGCATATTCGGCTGTCGCCAATAAATTCGTGGCATTTGCTCCAATGGCGAAAATCCCGGCTATGGCCAAAACACCGAAAGAAGTCAACAATGATTTGTATTCTTTTTCTTTGACCGCCTGATAAATAAAATACCCCGAAAGCACCAATAGGAAAATCAACAAATAATACGTCATTTGAAAGTGATTCGCATTGATTTCCAAGGCAACGGCAAACATCGTCAGCAATCCACCCCAAATGTATTTTTTTTGGAAAGCCAATATAAATCCGGCAATAACCAAAGGCATATAGGCAATCGCGTGTGCTTTGGCATTGTGTCCAACACCGAGAATAATGATCAAATAAGTGGAAAATCCAAAAGCCAAAGCACCGAAAAAGGCTTTGAGCGGATCTGTTTTCAAAACCAAAAGCAAGCCATAAAATCCCAGAAAATACAGGAACAAATAATCGGCTGGACGAGGCAAGAAACGCAAAACATCGTCAATCATGCCAACGTAATCGTGCGGATATTTGGCACCCAATTGATAAGTCGGCATTCCGCCAAAAGCGGAGTTGGTCCAATAGGGTTCAATTTTTTCAGCCTTTCTAAAATCGTTTTGCTCTTTTGCCATTCCGGTGTATTGGGCAATATCTGATTGGAAAATTTGTTTTCCTTGCAAAACGGGATAAAAATAAATGAGGGAAATTAATACAAATCCAAGTACAACTAAGGCGTGCGGATATAACTTTTGAAGTTGCTTCATGAAATAGGTTGTTGGGTTTTGGTTTTTTGGTTTGGGGTAAATTTAATCTATTTCTTCGTAATCCACGTAATCCCCAACTTTTTTGGTTTCACGAGTTTTTTTGGCATTGGCGGTATCGATAATGATTTCATCGTTATTCGATGTTTTTTGCCAAGGATTACCTTGGGCATATTGTTGTTGTTTTTGGAAATTTTCGCCCGCTTTTTCTACTGCTTTTTTAACCAAAATAGGTAAAAACAATCTTGCCAAAAATTTAAAAATATAATAGAAAGCAATCATGTAAAATATTGCTTTTAATAAACCGTTAAAAGATGCTTCTTGCATAATCAAATAATTTTTTGGCAAAATTAACAATTCCAACGTTCAAAATTAAAATATCATTCTTAAATAAATAATAAAATATAGTACATTTGAAAAGCGTTATTCCTTTTTAACCTAAAAAAAAAGTATGAACAAAATCAAAGCAATAGCTCTTTCAGCCTTTTTAATGATTCCGTTTATCCATTATGGACAACACACCGATGAAATCAATTCGAACAGACCAGGCGAAACCATGTCTGCTTTTGCTGTGGGAAAATCGGTTATACAAGTGGAATCAGGAATTTATGGAATCAAGGAAAATCATGACATATTGAAATATGATGCCAATGGATTTGGAGTAGACCTGACGTTAAGATGGGGATTGTTCATGGAAAAACTGGAATTTGTTGCCGACTTTCAATACCAACATGAGGTATTTAACCCCGCCATAAAATATCCAGATAAATCTGCCATGAAGCAAACCGTATTAGGTGCCAAATATTTGATTTACGATCCATTCAAGAATTACGAAAAAAAAGTAAATATTTATAGCTGGAAAGCCAATCATTCGTTCAATTGGCGTCAATTAATTCCGGCTGTTTCCGTCTTTGCGGGTGCCAATCTTACTTTCTCTGACAATCCTTATTATTTTTCACCGGAGGCTGCCATTTCACCAAAAGTAATGCTGATTGCCCAAAATCATTTGGGTGACGGAAGTTGGGTTTTCGTAACCAATATCATCGCCGATTACATTGGAACCGATTTCCCAAGTTATGGATACGGAATTACCTTGACCAAAGGATTCAATAAAAACTGGTCTGGATTTATAGAAAATCAAGGCTATATGAGTGATTTTTACAGTGATGCCATTGTTCGTGGCGGGGCAGCTTATTTGATTCACAAGGACATGCAAATTGATGCTTCGATAAGTACCAGTTTAAAAAACACGCCTTCGATACTTTATGGAGGAATTGGATTTTCTTGGCGATATGACGCCAATTACAAAGAAGTCCGCACTAAAATCGACACGGGAGATTCAGACAAAAAAGCCATAAGAAGAGCAAAAAAAACTAAAAAAGGATAAACTTACAATTTCAAAAAATAAATGATTACCATAAAAGAAGCCGTTACCAAAAAGGAAATGACCGAATTCGTAAAATTTCCTTTCTCCTTATACAAAGACAACAACTACTGGGTGCCACCCATCATCGCCGACGAGTTGGCCTCGTTCGACAAAACCAAAAATCCCGCTTTCGAAAGTGCCGAAGCCTATTTTTATTTGGCTTACAAAGACAATCAAATTGTGGGAAGAATTGCCGCTATCATCAACTGGAACGAAGTCAACGACCAACACAAAAAAAAGGTTCGATTTGGCTGGTTCGACGTGATAGACGACATCGAAGTAACCAAAGCCTTGCTGGAAAAAGCATACGAATTAGGCAGAAAAAACAATTTGGAACACGTCGAAGGACCGATGGGTTTCTCCAACCTGGACAAAGTGGGCGTGCTCACCAAAGGTTTTGACGAAATGGGAACGATGATTACTTGGTACAATCATCCATATTATGCCACTCATTTGGAACAATTGGGATTTGTAAAGGAGAAAGAATACATCGAAAGCATTTTCCCTTTTTCGAACGTGAAACCCGAATTCTTCTTGAAAGCGCAAGCATTAATCAAAAAGCGTTACGAACTGACGAGCTTGAACTTTACCAAAACAAAAGACATTATGCCTTATGTGGACAAAATGTTTGATTTGTTCAACAGTTCCTACGCCAATTTATCTTCGTTTGTGGCCATCACCGACATTCAAAAAGAATATTTCAAGAAGAAATACATCAGTTTCATCAATCCGGAATACATCAAATTTGTGATGGACAAAAACAATGACATCGTGGCTTTCAGTATTGTGATGCCAAGTTTTTCACAAGCGTTGCAGAAAGCCAAAGGCAAACTTTTCCCTTTTGGATTTTATCATTTGCTCAAAGCCAGGAAAGACAGCAAAGATGTTGTTTTTTACTTGATAGGCGTTCATCCAGAATATCAAAACAAAGGCGTGACAGCCATTATTTTTGACGAATATTTCAAAACTTTCTCCGAAAAAGGAATCGTCAACTGCATCCGAACTCCTGAATTGGAAGAGAATCACGCCATCCATAATTTATGGAAAAACTTCGACCCAAGAATTCATTGTAGAAGAAAAACGTTTATCAAAAATCTTTAAAAAAGTGGTCAGTGGTCAGTTTGAAAAACAGTAATCAGTTTATACAAAAAAAACCTTTCGAATTAACGAAAGGTTTTTTTACTTATAATAACTGCGAACTAAAAACTGAATACTGAACACTAATTTTTAAGCGTCCAAATCAACAGTGGTTCTGCTGGCGATTTCTTTGTAAGTTCCGTTTACCAATTTCTCGCGAATGGCTTCAAAAGCAGATAATGTTTGGTCAATATCCGCTAATGTATGAGATGCCGTAGGAATAACGCGCAATAAAATCATTCCTTTTGGAATCACCGGATAAATCACGATCGACAAGAAAATACCGTAGTTTTCTCTTAAATCATTTACCATCACCATCGCTTCCGGCACACTTCCTTCAAGGTAAACTGGAGTAACACAAGTATTGGTATCACCAATATTAAATCCTTTGCTTCTCAAACCACCTTGCAAAGCGTTTACATTTTCCCAAAGTTTATCTTTCAATTCAGATGAATTACGCAATAATTCCAAACGTTTCAATGAACCGATGGTTTGAATCATTGGCAATGCTTTGGCAAACATTTGAGAACGCAAATTGTATTTCAAATAATCGATAATGTCTTTGTCGGCAGCCACGAAAGCACCTATATTCGCCATTGATTTGGCAAAAGTGGAAAAGTAAACATCAATTCCATCTTGGCAACCTTGCTCCTCGCCTGCTCCGGCACCTGTTTTTCCAAGTGTACCAAAACCGTGTGCATCATCAACCAAAAGACGGAAATTGTATTTCTTTTTCATTTCCACAATCTCTTTCAACTTTCCTTGTTGACCACGCATCCCGAAAACACCTTCAGTAATAAAAAGGATTCCTCCACCTTGTTCCGTAGCCAATTTTGTGGCACGTTGCAGGTTTTTCTCCATACTTTCGATGTCGTTGTGTTTGTATGTAAAACGTTTTCCGCTGTGCAAACGAACGCCGTCAATAATACAAGCGTGACCATCAACATCATACACGATCACGTCGTTTCTAGTCACCAAAGCATCAATAATAGACACCATTCCTTGGTAACCAAAATTCAACAAATAAGCCGATTCTTTCATTACAAAAGCAGCTAATTCATTCTCTAATTGTTCGTGATATTTGGTGTGACCGCTCATCATACGTGCTCCCATTGGGGCAGCTGCACCGTATTCAATCGCCGCATCCGCATCTGCTTTACGCACTTCTGGATGATTTGCCAGACCTAAATAATCGTTCAAACTCCAGTTTAAAACCTCTTTTCCTTGAAATTGCATTCTTGGTCCCAATTCGCCTTCCAATTTTGGAAACACAAAATAACCTTCTGCTTGTGAAGCCCATTTTCCCAATGGTCCTTTATTGTTTTGAATTCTTTCGAATAAATCTTTTACCATAATATATTGAGTATTTTATCTTTTTTTGAAGTGGCAAAATTAATTATTTATAATTTATTATGGTCTCGAAAGCAAATTTATTTTTAGATTCCAGTTCATTGACTAATAAAGTAATTTATCACTAATTATAAAATGGAATTACACCCAACAATTTCTTGGTATTTCAATTGCATCCTTTTTACTTTGTATTTTTTTCTTTTTGGTAATTTTCATTACAATCCCAAACCTAGTACCATTAATAACGATAAACTTTGTACATTTGATTCAATAAATACCCACTTCTGGGTACTGAACACTATTTTTATATGTCACAAAACTCCGAAGAACTAAAACTTGCCGTTCTCATTGATGCCGATAATGTTCCTTACAGCAATGTCAAAGGAATGATGGAAGAAGTAGCCAAATACGGAACACCAACCACAAAACGCATTTATGCCGATTGGACCAAGCCCAATGCCGGCGGATGGAAAAGTGTTTTATTGGAACACGCGATTACTCCTATTCAACAATACAGTTACACCGTGGGAAAAAACTCTTCGGATTCGGCCATGATTATCGATGCGATGGATTTGTTGTATTCCGACAAAGTAGATGGTTTTTGCATTGTTTCCAGCGACAGCGATTTCACTCGATTGGCCATCCGTTTGAGGGAATCCGGAATGAAAGTCATTGGTATTGGCGAAAAGAAAACACCCAATTCCTTTATTGTAGCTTGCGATAGATTCATTTACATAGAAGTTTTGGATGGCGCCATCAAGAAGAAATCCCCCAAAACAAGGTTAGCAGAGGAAAACAAAAAAGTCATTGAAAAAGTGGCCGCAAAAATTCCCGAGAAAACGGAAGAAAAACCCCTCAATAAAATCGATAACCAAACCATAGAACTCATCGAAGACACCCTCGATGCTATTGGCGATGAAGATGGTTGGGCATTTCTTGGCGATGTGGGAAACCTCATAGTGAAGAAAAAACCGGAATTCGACCCCAGAAATTACGGGTTTTCAAAACTAACTCCCATGTTGAAATCCTTATCTGATATTCTAGAAATTGATGAAAGAGAATCCGACAAAAAAGGAATCAAACACGTTTTTGTAAGGTTGCGCTACAGTTAAACATAAGTTGATATAACACAAAAAAGGAGGCCGTTTATAGGCCTCCAATTGTTGATTTTGATTTACCATTATCAGTTTCTACCTTACGATACAACTGACTATTGAATAATCTTCTCTGTTCAGATTGAAATAAACAAGTAATTAATCAAAACCACACTCAAATGTACAAAATATTTATTTCAAACAATTGAAATAGAATAGTTTAACTTCAAATTAACGCAATATTTTTTTTAAATTATTAATAATTTATTCCAACAATCGAATTTCGAATTATTCCATGAATAATCCAATTCAACCATTTGATTAGGAAACAAAAAAAGGAGGCCTTTTTACAGACCTCCAATTGTAAATTTTGATTTACCAATATTGGCTCATACCGTTACTGGTATGTCCGATGATGAGTTGTCCTATTCCATTATGAAATAAACATTCTCAAGTAATGAATCAAAACCACATTCAAATTTACAAAATATTTATTTTAAAAAACTGAAATTAAGCAGTTTAACATCTAATTAACGCAATGTTTTTTTTAAATTATCAATAATGCATTCCAACAATCGAATTTCGAATTATTACACAAATAATCCAATTCATCCATTTGAAGAGGAAACAAAAAAGGAGGACTTTTTACAGTCCTCCAATTTGTATGTTCTGATTTATCATTATCCAACTTATACTTGATTCGGTATAGCAGACTATTGAGATACTTTTTCTAATATTAAAATATTTATGATATTATATGCTCAAGTAATCAATCAAAACAACACCCAAATTTACGATTAATTACAATACAAAATATTGATTTACATTATTTTAACAACAAATTAAGATGTTAATTTTTCAGGATTGAAAACAAAAAATAAATACCGGTTATTTTGTAAAATACAGATTAAATGTTCCTGAATTACCGGCATAAGTTCCATCAATTTTCAACAACAACTCCGTTGCCGAAAGACTGGCCACATTAAAAGTTCCGTTAAAACTGGTACCTGATACTGAAATTGTAATCGTATTTCCACTTTGTGTCCAAGTTCCTTCTTTTCCTTCAAATACGCAATTCAATGAATAATTGCCATATTTCGCAACACCGCCGGCAATAAGTTCAATGTAGTCTTTATTACATCCATCTTCATTTTTGAAATAATCCGTTGAATAAGGTATCGTAAATCCGCTGGAAGTTGCTGTTGATTTATTGAAAATCCATTTTCCTTCAATATAATTCATATCTACAGGACCGCTATCGTCTTTGGTGCAAGAAGTAAAAACTGTTGCTAAAGTCAATACCAAAAGGAATAAAACAATTGATTTTTTCATGGTTTTTTCTAATTTGATAAGCATACAATGATAAGTAAAAATTTGCAACCAAAAAAGATTGTCAGTTCATCTACCCACTATTACTTAAAATTATGAGTTAAAACTTATTATTCTATAAAAAACAGTTTCAATATCCCTTTATCAAAATGAAAATCGAATATAACAATACCATTTTCAAAACGTTGTATCTTTGTTTTTTTATCCAATTAAATAAATGAAAATGAAACTCGTTTTTGCCACCAACAACAAAAATAAAATCCTCGAAGTACAACAATTACTTCCACCAACAATAGAAATCGTGAGCCTGGAAAGCATTGGTTGCTTCGAAGAAATTCCGGAAACAGCCGATACCATCGAAGAAAACGCCATCATAAAAGCCAATTACGTGACCCAAAAATACGGTTACGACTGCTTTGCTGACGATACAGGACTGGAAGTTGAAGCATTAAACGGAGCGCCCGGAGTGTACTCGGCACGTTACGCTGGTGAACAACGCAACCCCGAAGACAACATGGACAAATTATTGGAAGCGTTATCAAATAAAACCAATAGAAATGCCCAGTTTAAAACCGTAATTGCCTTAAACCTCAACGGAAAACAGCATCTTTTTACGGGAATTGCACAGGGTAAAATTACTTTGGAGAGAGCAGGAAATCAAGGTTTTGGCTACGATCCCATATTTCAACCCGAAGGTTTTACAACCACTTTTGCACAACTTTCACTCGAAGAAAAGGGCGCCATCAGCCATCGTGGCAAGGCTACAGCGCAACTCATCGCCTTCCTAAAAAACTAACTATTTGATTTTCAAATAACAATAAATTGGCAAATCTAAATTACCCATTAGATTTTCTCGTTTATTCGACGTACCTTTGCGCCAAATTTTAAAAACATATATGAATAAATTTGAACAATTAGGATTGAGTGAATCGCTACAGCGTGCGATTATCGATCTAGGATTTGAGAATCCGACCGAAGTACAGGAGAAAGCGATTCCCCTATTATTGGAACAAGACACAGATTTAGTTGCGTTGGCTCAGACAGGGACAGGGAAAACGGCAGCTTTTGGTTTTCCAGTCATCCAAAAAATTGATGCCGACAACAGAAATACACAGGCGTTAATCTTATCACCTACCCGCGAACTATGTTTGCAAATTACAAACGAACTTAAAAACTACTCCAAATACGAAAAAGGTATCAATGTAGTGGCTGTTTATGGTGGTGCGAGTATTACAGAACAGGCTAGAGAAATCAAAAGAGGAGCACAAATTATCGTGGCTACTCCAGGAAGAATGCAAGACATGATTAACAGGGGATTGGTAAACATTACCCAAATTAATTACTGTATCCTTGACGAAGCAGACGAAATGTTGAATATGGGATTCTACGAAGACATCGTAAACATCCTTTCGACCACGCCTGACGAAAAAAACACATGGTTATTCTCGGCTACCATGCCGCAAGAAGTGGCCCGTATTGCCAAACAATTTATGGCAAACCCATTGGAAATTACCGTTGGTACCAAAAACTCTGGTTCGGCTACCGTTTCCCACGAATTTTACTTGGTAAATGCTCGTGACCGTTACGAAGCTTTGAAACGATTGGCCGATGCCAACCCGGACATTTTCTCGGTAGTTTTTTGTAGAACCAAACGTGACACACAAGCTGTTGCCGAAAAATTAATCGAAGACGGATACAGTGCTGCCGCTTTGCACGGAGATTTATCCCAAGCACAACGTGACGGGGTAATGAAATCGTTTAGAGGTCGTCAAATCCAAATGCTTGTGGCTACCGACGTGGCTGCTCGTGGAATTGACGTTGACAATGTAACCCACGTGGTAAACTATCAATTGCCTGACGAAATCGAAACCTACAATCACCGTTCTGGCCGTACTGGTCGTGCCGGAAAATTGGGAACTTCGATCGTTATCGTGACCAAAAGTGAAATCCGCAAGATTTCGGCCATCGAAAGAATCATCAAACAGAAATTCGAAGAAAAAACAATTCCATCTGGAATCGAAATCTGCGAAATCCAGTTGTTGCACTTGGCTACCAAAATTAAAGATACTGAAGTAGATCACGAAATTGACAACTACTTGCCGGCCATCAACAATGTATTGGAAGGTTTGTCGAAAGAAGAATTAATCAAGAAAATGGTGTCTGTTGAATTCAACCGTTTCATCAATTACTACAAGAAAACAAGAGATATTTCTTCTCAATCTTCAGGTTCACGCGACCGTGACGACAGGGAACCAAGAGAAAACAACAATGGTGGTGCCACAAGATATTTCGTGAACATTGGTTCAAGAGACAATTTCGACTGGATGTCATTGAAGGATTACTTGAAAGAAACATTGGACTTGGGTCGTGACGACGTTTTCAAAGTAGATGTAAAAGAAGGTTTCTCTTTCTTCAACACCGATCCGGAACACACGGACAGGGTTATGGAAATATTAAACAACGTACAATTGGAAGGACGCAGAATCAACGTGGAAATTTCCAAAAATGACGGTGGCGGAAGACGTGACCACAACGGAAGAAGCTCTGGAGGTTTTGGTGGCGGAAGAAGTTCAGCTCCAAGAAGAGAAAGAAACTTTGCTCCAAGACGTGAAGGCGGATTCAGAAGCGAAAGAAGTTCAGCTCCAAGAGAAGGTGGATTCAGAAGCGAAAGAAGTTCCGGTTCAAGAAGAGAAGGCTCTTCTGACAGGGCTCCAAGACGCGACGGAGGTTCTTCGGAAAGACCGGCAAGACGCTCAGAAAGCTTTGGTGACGCACCAAGAGAAAGAAGACCAAGAAGAAGCTAACACATTTTGTTAATTTTCTTATAATTATACTGAAACTACAAAATATTTAATCCCGTTTTATTACTTTTAAAGTTTTAAATCAGTTTATGAAATATTTTGTAGTTTTCTTTTTTTTAATACTCTCCTCAACAACTTTTTCACAAGTTATTGAACCTGCCCAAACCGTTACCGGGACTATTATCAACGACAATACGAAATTCCCTTTACCGAATGTAAATATCATCAACATCAATAAAGTGAGAGGTACAACTACGGACGAAAGAGGTAATTTTGAACTTGCGGTATCCGTAAACGATACTTTGCACATCAGTTGTATTGGTTTTCAATCCCTGAAAATTAGGGTTACCAATGACTGGGTAAAAACCAAAAACACGACCATCCAACTTACCGAAAAAGCCTACGCGCTTGAAGAAGTAATCATTGGACGATACAACTTAACCGGCTATCTCGAAGTCGATTCCAAATTAATTCCTACCAAAGAAAACTACCGTTACAGCATTTCTGGATTGACCGAAGGTTATGAGGCCGGCGAATATTCTCCAAATGCTTTCGGAAAAGTAATGGGTTCCATATTTAATCCAGCTGATGCGCTTTATAACTTTTTTGGAAAGAAACCCACAGAACTCAAAAGGTTGAAAGAAATGAAGAAGGACGATACCGTTCGAAATGTACTGGAAACCAAGTATGATCGAGAAACCATTGCCGTACTTCTGGGTGTGGACAAAAATGAAGTTGCCGAAATTCTCGAACGATGCAATTACTCCGAATCCTTTGTTAAAACAGCCAATGACCTGCAAATTCTCGACGCCATTAGCTCCTGTTATGAAGAATACAAAATCTTGAAAAGAAAATAACAAAAAATAAATCTACACTTAAAAAATATTAATCCCTGACTGTTCAAAATAGTCAGGGATTTTTTTATTTCTAATTTTTCCTGAAAAGGGAACTGTAAATACAATAAAACGAGAAGCATAAAAAAAAGTCACAACTAAAAGTCATTTTTGAAAATAGGATTTTGATGCAAAACCGAAACTTCTTTTTGTATATTTGATTTTGGTAATTATACTAAAACATAAAAACATGCTATTTCCAAACAAATTACGATTTTCGATATTTTCCCTTTTTATTTTAACAGCGGCAACAGCTCAATCCATTTTGCCTCCCGAAATTCCGTGGAATGGAAAAAGTGAATTATTAATAGCCAAGTCCAATAATCCTTGGCTTACGCCAACAGAAAAATCAGGTTTCATAACCACGCCCGATTATAACGAAACGATGAATTGGTTGAAGAAACTCTCTGATGCCTCGCCTTTGATAAGTATGGTTTCCATCGGTAAAAGTCTCGAAGGAAGAGACATTTTCATGATTATAGCTTCTTCAGAAAAAACGGTTACGGCATCATCATTAAAGAAATCAGGAAAACCATTATTATTCGTTCAAGCGGGTATTCATTCTGGAGAAATTGACGGCAAAGATGCTGGAATGATGTTGTTGCGCGACATTGCTTTTGGAAATAAAAAACAACTCTTGAACGGCGTAAATTTATTATTTGTCCCCATCCTGAATGTGGATGGACATGAACGCAGTTCCGCTTTCAACAGACCGAACCAAAGAGGTCCACAGAATATGGGATGGAGAACTAACGCCCAAAATCTTAACCTCAACAGAGATTATACCAAGCTGGATACCAAAGAAATAAAAGCCGTAATTGAGGTAATGAACCAATACGATCCACTACTTTATATGGACATCCACGTCACTGACGGAGCAGATTATCAATACGACATCACCTTTGGCGGATTGAAAGAACAAGGACATTCCATGGAAATTTCCAACTGGTTGTCCACAAAATTCAAACCTCAAGCAGACAGCGACTTGTCTGCAAACGGACATATTCCTGGACAATTATTATTTTCTGTAAACGACCGTGATTTTTCGCAAGGCAATATGTTGACAATGGGTGATCCACGATTTTCTGACGCTTATGGCGACTTGCGACACATGGCCAGCGTCTTGGTAGAAAACCATTCCTTGAAACCATTCAAGCAAAGAGTGTTGGGAACGTATGTTTTACTAGAAAGCACTTTAAAATTATTGGCAAAAGAAGGTAAATCGCTCCAAGAAAGCACACTGTCCGACAGAGCCAAAAGAGCATCAAAAATCCCATTGAAGTGGAAAATTCCACAAATGAAAACAGCCGTAACCTTTGAATCACAATCTAGTTTAAAAAAAACAGATGCCTCGGCGCAAGCTCCCGATAGCCTAAATCTTTTAGGAATTGAATCAAAAATTGTCAAATCATCCATAACCAATGCAGATTATGTGGAATGGACCGGCAAACCAATTACAATGACCATTGCCAATTACAAAGGAACCGAAGCACTGGAATATGCCAACCGACCAAAAGCTTATTATGTGCCGGCAACTTATCCTGAAGTAATAGACCGTCTAAAATTGCACGGCATTCAAATGGAGATTCTAAAACAATCTCGCGAAGTAACGGTAGAAATGTATCGCATTCAGGATGCTAAATTTGGAAATACTGATGGCAAAACAACTCCCTTCGAAGGACATATCCAAGTAACTGGAACACCAAAACCCGAAATACACAAACAGTTATTTGTTGCAGGTTCTGCTTATATTTCGACAGACCAACCTTTGGGAGACCTCGCCATATTATTATTGGAACCCAAATCACCTGATTCGTATTTAAGTTGGGGATTTTTTGACCAAATCTTTCAGCGCACAGAATACATAGAAGCTTATGTAATGGAGCCCACCATCAAAAAAATGCTTGAAGAATCTCCTGAATTACGAAAAGAATTTGAACAAAAGAAAGCTCAAGACGTGATGTTTGCCAACAACCCAAATGCCATATTCACTTGGTTTTACAGCAAAACAAAACATTATGATAACCGCTATTTATTGTATCCCGTAGGCAAAGAAATGTAAGTTGAATTTAGATTAAGCAAACATCTTTATTATTCAAATCAAATAAAAATTAGAAAGACTCACTTTATTTTCCAAAATTGGGTTTTGAATTAATTCAATTGAATTCCACTTTCTTCAAGTATCGAAGAGAGGTAAATACTTTGACTTGGATCATATTTTTCCACACCACTCTGGTACCATTTCGATATTATGTTGATTTGGTACAAAGTATACTTGTTTGTGTCTTCTATGCTCAATCCAAGCAAGCCTGCCAACAGAAAATCTTCCAAAACTTTAGTTGTAACAATATGTTGTGGAATTCCTTCTGCAATACGTCCGTTCATTTCCTCATAATCCATCCTTCCAGAATTAAATCCAGAAATAAAAGCCACACTATTTTTTTCGCTGTTAATTTCCAGAAATGGATTAAAACCATTAGAATATCCTTGAAAATACTCTTGTCTATAAGTAGTGCTGAATATGTTTTTTGTATCCATGGAGAGATTTGTTTTTAAAACTTCGTTACAAACCTATCAACAATATCTTACCAAAAACACAAAAATCGTTTAAAGGAAAAAAAACTCTTTAAATAACAAGGCCCATGTCGTTTATCGATAAAAAATGAACTTGACAAGTGGCTATTTTAAAACTGATTGTAATACCGCTCTTCTATTCTTTTGATGTCTTTTATGGATTTTTTGGCCCAAGCCAATCGCTTAACCAAAATTTGCTCTTCGGATAAATGCCAATCAATATTTGAATGTCGCAAACGATTCATCAAGTTTTGAATAATAATGGCTGCCGAAACCGAAATATTCAAGCTTTCGGTAAAACCAACCATTGGTATTTTAAGAAAACCATCGGCTCGTTGCAAGATTTCCTCCGACAATCCATCTCGTTCCGTTCCAAAAAACAAGGCGCTAGGTTTAGAAATATCAAAATCGTCCAACAAACAATCATTTTCGTGTGGCGTGGTGGCAATGATTTGGTAACCTTTATTTTTCATTGCATCCACACAATTTGAAACACTATCAAAAGCATTGATGTCAACCCATTTCTGTGCTCCCATCGCGATTTCCTTGTCAATGCTTTTGCCGTAGCGTTGCTCGATCACGTTCAATTCTTGTATTCCAAAAACCTCGCAACTCCGCATTACGGCACTGGCATTGTGCATTTGAAAAATATCCTCGACAACCACCGTAAAATGATTGGTCCTGTTTTCCAATACTTTGAGGAACTTGGTTTTTCTGTTTTCAGTCAGGATGTTTTCAAGAAAATGAAGGTAATCAAGGTCAATCATGTTGTGGAATTATTTTTGGCAAAAATACTAAAAAAGAGTAGTTTAAAACATCTAATTTTGTCATTTCAACGAAGGAGAAATCACATAATAAATAAAAAAAAGAATACTATGAAAAAGAAATTAGTTGTTCTTACCGGAGCCGGAATCAGTGCCGAAAGCGGTATCAAAACCTTCCGCGATGCCGGAGGACTTTGGGAAGGACATAATATTATGGATGTCGCAACGCCCGAAGGCTGGAGGAAAAACCCCAAATTGGTGATGGATTTTTATAACCAAAGACGCCAACAATTACAAGAAGTACAACCCAATTTAGGTCATCAAATCCTGGCCGAATTGGAAAATGATTTCGAAGTTTTCATCATCACTCAAAACGTCGATAACTTACACGAAAAATCAGGAAGTTCAACTGTTTTACACCTTCACGGCGAATTGTTGAAAGTGCGAAGTACAAAGAACAGTAATTACATTCTAGATTGGGAAACCGATTTGAATTTTGGCGATTTCGATGACAAAGGAAACCAGTTGCGACCACACATTGTTTGGTTTGGCGAGGAAGTTCCCGCTTTGGAAGAAGCTGTGGAAATCACGCAACAAGCCGATTTTTTAGCAGTCATTGGAACTTCGTTGCAAGTATATCCTGCAGCGGGATTGATTGAATTTGCCAAACCTGAAATTCCCGTTTTTTATATTGATCCAAAACCGGCCTCGATACCTAATTTGAGAAATCCATTGGAAATTATTCCAATGAATGCCACTGAAGGAGTTGCGGTTTTAAAACAAAGATTATTCGATTTGTCCTAAAAAACCGAACACGGAACACAAAATACTGAACTCTATTCCTTATTTTTGCGCTTTCTAACAACACAACAACAATGACGACTTTAAACGAATTAAACGCCGTATCGCCAATTGACGGAAGATACAGAAGCAAAACCAGTTCCCTTTCAAAATTTTTCTCCGAAGAAGCATTAATCAAATACCGCGTATTGGTTGAAATCGAATATTTCATTGCGCTTTGCGAAATTCCTTTACCACAATTAAAAGACGTAAACACAAATTTATTCGAAAGTCTACGAAATATCTATAAAAACTTCTCCACAGAAGACGCACTTTGGATAAAAGAAACCGAAAAGGTAACCAACCACGATGTAAAAGCCGTGGAATATTTCATAAAAGACGCTTTCGAGAAACTGGGATTATCACAATACAAAGAGTTCATCCACTTTGGACTGACTTCACAAGACATCAACAATACCGCGATTCCGCTTTCGACAAAAGAAGCTTTCGAGAAAATTTATATGCCTTCTTTGATTACTTTGACTTCAAAATTAAAAGAGTTGAGCATCGAATGGAAGGACATTCCAATGCTAGCCAGAACCCACGGACAACCCGCTTCTCCAACACGTTTGGGTAAAGAAATAGGTGTTTTTGTGGAACGTTTGGAAGAGCAAATGCGTTTGTTGTTCAACATTCCGTTTGCTGCTAAATTTGGTGGCGCAACCGGAAATTACAACGCCCATCACGTGGCTTATCCACAAATTGACTGGAAAAAATTTGGTGGCACTTTCGTGGAAGAAAATCTTGGTTTGCACCACTCCTTCCCGACTACACAAATTGAACATTACGATCATTTTGCTGCATTTTTTGATGCGTTGAAAAGAATAAACACCATCATCATTGACTTGGACAGAGATATTTGGACGTATGTTTCGATGGAATATTTCAAGCAAAAAATCAAGGCAGGAGAAATTGGTTCTTCGGCAATGCCGCATAAAGTAAACCCAATTGATTTTGAGAATTCGGAAGGAAACTTGGGAATTGCCAATGCTATTTTCGAACATCTTTCGGCAAAATTACCTGTTTCCAGATTACAACGCGATTTAACGGACAGCACGGTTTTAAGAAACATTGGCGTTCCTATGGGACACACTTTAATCGCTTTTGAAGCTACTTTGAAAGGATTGAACAAACTATTGTTGAACGAACCAAAATTCGAAGAAGATTTAGAAAAAAACTGGGCGGTTGTTGCCGAGGCTATTCAAACAATTTTGCGTCGCGAAGCCTATCCAAATCCTTATGAAGCCTTGAAAGGATTAACAAGAACTAATGCAGCCATTACTAAAGATTCTATTCACGAATTTATTGGAACATTAGAAGTTTCAGCAGAAATCAAAGCCGAATTAATGCAAATCACGCCAAGTAATTTCTTGGGGATTTAATTCCATCCACATTTTTTATGAAAGCCGTCAAAAGACGGCTTTTTTTTGGCATAAATTCAAAAAGACCTTTTAAGTATAGAAATGTCTATTAGCCTTCAATGGTTTTTTGTAATTTAGCCCAGACAGTAGTGGAAAGTCTTTAAGGAAATAGTTTTGAAAAAAACTTGACCAAAGGACTGGAATTACTCCTAAAAAAAACATCTAATTATATGAGTGCAGCTGAAAAAGTAACCGAAGTTTCCCATCATCTAGAACCTTTAATCAGCGATTTGGGATTAATCTTGATGACTGCCGGAATTGCTGTTTTGATATTTAAAAAATTAAAACAACCCTTGGTTTTGGGGTATTTGATTGCCGGTTTTTTGGCGGGAAACCACTTTGATTTTTTTCCGTCGGTAAAAGACATCAAGAGTGTGGAAGTTTGGGCCGAAATTGGCGTTATCTTTTTGTTGTTCAGCTTAGGATTGGAATTCAGTTTTAAAAAGCTGATGAAAGTGGGCGGAACAGCCTCAATTACAGCCGTCACACAAATTGTGACGATGATTTTTATTGGATATTTCGCTGGCCAATGGATGGATTGGTCCAAAATGGACAGTTTGTTTCTTGGTGTTATTCTTTCAATCTCTTCCACGACCATAATTCTCAAAACGTTTGATGAATTGGGTGTAAAGAGCCAAAAATTTGCCGGAATCGTCATTGGTTCGCTGATTGTTCAGGATATTGTTGCCATTTTGATGATGGTTTTGCTGTCGACCATTGCGGTAAGCCAACAATTTTCAGGAATGGAATTGATGCAATCCGTATTGAAACTGGTATTTTTCTTGACAATTTGGTTTGTGGGCGGCATCTTTTTTATTCCCACTTTACTAAAAAAAGCCAAACATTTATTGACGGACGAAATGTTGTTGATTATCTCTCTGGCTTTGTGCCTAATGATGGTGGGCTTGGCAGCCAATGTAGGTTTTTCGCCCGCGCTTGGAGCTTTTATAATGGGTTCCATTATTGCTGAAACGACTCAGGCAGAACACATAGAACATTTGGTAAAACCCGTAAAAGATCTATTTGGAGCTGTTTTCTTCGTGTCAGTGGGAATGTTGATTAATCCAGACACTTTATTTACACATACTTGGCCGGTTGTGATTTTGACTTTTGTTACCATCTTTGGACAGTCGATGAGTTCCACCATTGGCGCCTTGCTTTCGGGACAACCTTTGAAACAATCGGTGCAAACAGGGATGAGTTTATCGCAAATAGGTGAATTCTCGTTCATCATTGCCGCAATGGGAATGACACTGAATGTTACCAGTGATTTTCTGTATCCAATTGTGGTGGCAGTTTCGGCAGTGACGACTTTTACGACGCCTTTTATGGTGAAATTTTCGACTCCATTTTCGGAATATTTATCCAGAAAATTACCTAGAAGATGGATTAAACGAATTGAACGTTACAGTGCCAATACGCAAGCCATAAAATCGGTAAGCAATTGGCAAATTGTCATCAACAGTTACTTGACGCAACTGGTTGTTTTTTCTACCATAATATTGGCCGCCATATTGCTTTCATCCAAATATCTTTTGCCGATGGTGAATGATTTCAAATACGGAAATGCGCTGGGAGCTTTAATTACGTTAATCGCTGTATCTCCTTTTTTATGGGCATTGTCATTACGTCGTTTTGCCGCAAATGAAGTTTCCATTTTGATTGATGAACGCAAATATCGTGGCCCAATAATCATGATGTTTTTGTTTAGGTTGGTACTTTCCATCTTTTTTATTGGCTTTTTATTGAACATTTTCTTCTCTCCTAAAATAGCTTTCCTCGTACTGATTGTTGCCATTATTGTTTACTTCATTTTTCAAAAAAAACTGAACGGACAATATTATAAAATTGAAGGTCATTTCTTGAAGAATTTAAATGACAGAGAAATTGCCAAAGTCAAAAAAACCATCAGCAGCCTGTCACCTTGGGATGAGCACATGGCCTTTTTTGAAATAGCTCCAGCATCAAACATTGCAGGAAAAACCTTGCAAGAATTGCAAATTAGGGAACAAATGGGTGTAAATATCGCCTCCATCAAGCGAGGAGAATTCATGATTAATATTCCCAAAGCTGGGGAACGTTTATTTCCCGGAGATGAAATTTGCGTAATAGGAACCGATGTTCAAGTCAAGGAATTTAAAACCTATCTAGACCAGCACGAAATGGATGCACCCGATGATTTTATCGAACCAGAAATTGTGTTGCGACAAATCGAATTAAAAAACGAAAGTTACATAGGAAAAACGATTCGAGAATCTAAATTAAGGGAAAAAACAAATGGTTTAATTGTAGGCATCGAGAAAAAAAGAAAACGTATCCTGAATCCTGAATCCGACGTGATTCTAGAAAAAGACGATATTCTCTGGATTGTTGGCGACAAAAACTTATTGACAGATCTAGTTCATAATTAACACGTTACATAAATAAACGAGAGGGTTTTATATGTCTTAAAATCCCGTCAAAACAAAATCTCAGTATTTTGTTTTGACGGGATTTTCTGTTTTTTATGATAATTATATCTTAAAAATTAACTTTTGAGAAATACAGACTTATAAAATTTCATAACTTTAATACAATAGAATCTCTGTCAGAATAGCACTGTTATTTAAAAAATAACCTAAAGTGGAAGCGGAAACCTTTTCTCTGTCTTCCCTTAAGCAAAAAGTAGAAATGTTTCGGTAGCAGAAATTAAAATGTTGCATTCCATTTTTTAAAAACAGCAACGATGTCCATCAACAAAATTTTGATTCTATTTTTTCATCCACTGTTTGAAAAATCATGTGCGAATAAATCGTTGGTGAAAAACATTCCCGATTCTAAAAACATCACCTTCCACGATCTTTATGAAGAATATCCTGATTTTGATGTCGACGTAAAACGAGAGCAACAGTTGTTGAACAATCACGATATCATCATCTGGCATCATCCCATGTATTGGTACAATTGTCCGCCGCTGATGAAACAATGGATTGATATGGTGCTCGAATACGGTTGGGCTTATGGCAAAAAAGGGGAAAGCTTGAAGGGTAAAATTATTTTTCAGGTAATTACAACTGGCGGTGATCGGGAAAGTTTTTGCGAAACGGGTAATGATCGGTATCGAATTGTCAATTTGCTGGAACCCTTTAATCAAACGGCAAAAGTATGCAATATGCACTATTTGCCACCATTTGTGATACACGGAACGTATAAAATGAAACCGGAAGATTGCGAAAAAAATGGTTTGAATTATGGTCTTTTTCTAGATTATTTGGAGAAAAACAATCTAGAAACTACTGAAATTTCAAGCTACGAATATATGAACGATTGGTTTTTTACAAAACAGAATTAGTATGGAAACAGATTTTCTCTTTCAAGCAGTTATCTATTTATCGGCAGCGGTTGTATTTGTTCCCATCGCCAAAAAACTGGGAATGAGTTCCATTTTAGGCTACTTGCTGGCAGGGATTATTATTGGCCCTTTTGTATTGGGATTAATCGGTCAAGAAGGTCACGACATTATGCGTTTTGCCGAATTTGGTATCGTAATGATGCTGTTTTTGATAGGCTTGGAAATGGAACCTGGCAAGTCTTGGAAAATTCGAAAAATCTTTTTCGGTATGGGCTCCATGCAATTATTTGGCACAATATTGATTGTATTTATGGGATGCATTCTCTTTATGGATTGGAATTGGAAGACCACGTTAGCCATTTCATCCACATTGGCCTTATCCTCTTCCGCAATTGTATTGCAAAGTCTATCCGAAAAAGGATTGAGAAATACCGCGCTAGGACAATCCTCTTTTGCCGTTCTGCTTTTTCAAGATATTGCGGTAATTCCTATTTTAGTTTTTTTGCCCATTCTGGCAACATCGATTCCAAACGCAGCACATGACGTTCATCAATCCTTGATTTCAAGTTTTCCCGGTTGGATACAAGCTGGAATTATTGTTGGAATTATTTCGCTCATTTATTTTGGCGGTCGTTTTCTGTTTGTTTTATTATTCAAAATTATAGCCAAAACGCGCCTCCAAGAATTATTTACCGCCTCGGCTTTGCTGCTGGTGGTGAGTATTTCATGTTTGATGCATTTGATAGGAATTAGTCCAGCCCTTGGAACTTTTTTGTCCGGTGTTGTGCTAGCCAATTCTGAATTTCGACACGAATTGGAAGGCGATATTGCTCCATTCAAAGGATTGCTTTTAGGCTTGTTTTTTATTGGCGTAGGCGCATCGATCAATTTTCAACTTGTTATGGACAATCCGCTATTTATTCTTGTTTTTGGAGCTGTGCTCACATTCATAAAATTTACGGTTTCCTTTTTAATTAGCCGATTTTACAAAAAGAAAACAGAAGAAAACACACTATTTGCCCTTGGCTTAAGCCAATCCGGAGAATTTGGTTTCGTGATTATGAGTTTCTGCATTCAATTAAATATTGTTCCAACTATTTTGGCCAACCAAATTATGGCAATCATCGCAATGAGTATGGTATCTACACCCTTTTTGCAATTCATCAATGAACGTTTTATGCTCCAAAATTCAAAAATCAATAAAAAGGAAAGTGAAGAAGAAAGTGCCATAATTAATGAACATAATCCTGTTATCATAGCTGGTTTTGGCCATTTTGGGAGTACCGTGGGGCGATTGTTGAGAGCCAACAAGATAAAATCAACCATATTGGACAATGATTGTGACCAAATTGATTTCTTGCGAAAAATGGGTTTCAAGGCGCATTATGGCGATGCCACGAGATTAGAATTATTGGAAGCTGCCGGTTGTGCCAATGCAAAACTCTTTATTGCCGCAATTGATAATCCCAAAACAAATTTGAGCATAATTGAAACGTTACGGGTACATTTTCCAAATTTAAAAATCCTCACTCGTGCCCGTAACAGAATCGACGCCTACGAATTAATCGATTATAAAATAGCGCATATTTATCGAGAAACCTTGTACAGTGCCGTAAATATGGGCATAGATGTTTTGGTGGAATTGGGATATCGAAAATACACGGCAACCCGTCAAGCCACTCAATTTATAAAAAATGATGAAATAACGACACGCAAATTAGCCAAAAAAAGATACAATAAAATGGCTTATTTAACCACCATAAATGCAGAAATAAAATGGCTGGAACAACTCCTGAAAAATGATTTAGAATCACAAAAAGCCGCAAACAATCACAGTTGGGACAGTGAACACTTAAAGAAAAAAATGGCGGAATAATCAAAAAAGGCACAAAAAATGAATCTTGTGCCTTTTGAATTTTAGACTTTCGCCTTTAAAACTATTTTATCTCGAATAATTCGGAGCTTCTTTGGTAATCGTCACATTATGCGGATGACTTTCGGTAATTCCACTTGATGTGATGCGCACGAAACGTCCTGTTTCCTGCAATGTTGGAACATCTTTTGCACCACAATAACCCATTCCGGCACGAAGTCCACCAATGAATTGTTGCATGCTTTCTTCCAATTCTCCTTTGTAAGGCACACGACCCACAATTCCTTCGGGAACCAGTTTTTTAACATCATCTTCCACATCTTGGAAATAACGGTCTTTTGAACCACCTTCCATTGCTTCAACAGAACCCATTCCGCGGTAGGATTTGAATTTTCTTCCTTCGAAAATAATGGTTTCGCCTGGTGATTCTTTGGTACCTGCCAGAAGTGAACCTAACATTACACAATCAGCACCGGCAGCAATTGCTTTAGGAATATCTCCCGTGTAGCGAATTCCACCATCGGCAATAACGGGAACTCCAGTTCCTTTTAAAGCGGCGGCAACTTCGAGAACGGCAGAAAATTGAGGAAAACCGACACCTGCAATAATACGAGTGGTACAAATAGAACCTGGTCCAATTCCAACTTTTACACCATCGGCACCATTCTCGACAAGGAATTTAGCGGCTTCTGGCGTGGCTATATTTCCGACGATAACATCTATTTCCGGAAAATTTGTTTTTACGTCTTTCAATACATTGACAACACCTTGTGTATGACCGTGGGCGGTATCAATAATGATGGCATCGACACCGGCTTGAACCAATGCTTTGGCTCTTTCGAGTGCATCGCCTGTTACACCAATGGCTGCCGCAACACGCAAACGACCATAAACATCTTTGTTGGCGTTTGGTTTTTGGGTTAATTTGGTAATATCTCTAAAAGTGATCAATCCGACCAATTTATTTTGGGCATTGACCACCGGAAGTTTTTCGATTTTGTATCCTTGAAGAACGACTTCGGCTTGACCAAGAGAAGTTCCTTCGGAAACTGTAACCAAATTTTGGCTGGTCATCACTTCGATAATAGGTCTGGCATTATTTTTTTCGAAACGTAAATCTCTATTCGTCACAATTCCTTTCAAGACTTTATTTTCATCAACAATCGGAATACCGCCAATGCCAAATTCTTTCATGGCATTTTTCGCATCGGCCACGTTTGAAGACAAAGGCAATGTCACGGGATCGATAATCATTCCGGATTCGGCACGTTTTACTTTGCGTACTTTGGCCGCTTGTTGTTCGATGGTCATATTTTTGTGCAAAACGCCAATTCCTCCTTCTTGAGCGATGGCAATTGCCATGGCACTTTCGGTAACGGTATCCATCGCTGCGGACACAATTGGAACATTTAGTGAAATATTTCTGGAAAATCTTGATTTTATACTCACTTCGCGAGGAAGTACATTAGAGTAATTTGGAACTAATAAAACATCATCGTAAGTTAAACCTTCGCCGATAATCTTGGAGTTATGTGCTATCATTGCAATTTGAAGTTGTAGTTAAATTGCGTGCAAATATAGTTAATCTTAAGCAAAACAACATCATACTTAAATGATAAATGATTAAATTGC
>NZ_PNNA01000054.1 GCF_013823965.1 Flavobacterium sp. | reverse complement strand
TTTTTTAAAGGTGTGCAAATATACACTTAGATATTGTATTTGCAAACAAAATGCAGAAATAAAATTAAAATTTATTTTGAGTTCCACAATGTTCATTTAAATACGAAATAGAACCTAATATTTTAGCGATGCATCACTATAGTATTATATTTGTAAAAACAAAATAATAACAATGGCTCGATTTAAAGAAAATGATTTACCCAAATCAAAAATTACGGCAAGTTCACTAAACAAGGCAACCCTCATATTTCGATATGCAAGAAACCATAGTTGGAAATTTTATGTTGGTTTAATTTTTCTATTGCTGACAGGTGCCACGGCCCTAGCTTTTCCTAAATTGATGGGAATGTTAATTGACAGCGTGAAGGATAAAAGTTATGATCAAGCAAACAATATTGCTCTATTACTCATCGTAATATTGTTTCTGCAATCAATTTGTTCTTTTTTTAGACTATCATTATTTGTCAATTTCACGGAACATACTTTAGCCAACCTTAGGCTCTCTTTATACAGTAATTTGGTAAAATTGCCGATGTCGTTTTTTTCCCAAAAGCGTGTTGGTGAATTAAACAGTCGCATCAGTTCCGACATCACTCAAATACAGGACACCTTAACAACTACAATTGCTGAATTTCTGCGTCAATTCATTTTAATTATTGGCGGTGTCATCCTATTGGCAACCCAAAGCATCAAGCTGACCTTATTAATGCTCTCCGTAGTGCCGCTTGTGGCTGTAGCCGCAGTAATATTTGGTAGATTTATAAGGAAATACTCTAAAAAAGTACAGGACCAAGTTGCCGAAAGTCAGGTAATTGTCGAAGAAACAATGCAAGGAATAAGTATAGTAAAGGCTTTCGCCAATGAATGGTATGAAATTGCCCGTTATAAAGGAAAAATAAATGAAGTGGTAAAATTGGCCATCAAAGGCGGAATATACAGAGGTTATTTTGCTTCCTTCATTATTTTCTGTCTGTTCGGAGCCATTGTTGCCGTGGTTTGGTATGGAGTTCGATTGAGCATCAGCGGCGAAATGAGTGTGGGACAATTAATATCTTTTGTGTTGTATTCGACCTTCGTTGGAGCTTCTTTTGGTGGAATCGCCGAATTGTATGCCCAAATTCAAAAAGCCATTGGAGCCACCGAAAGAGTCTTTGAATTATTGGAAGAAACTCCGGAAAAAATCAATTCGGCACAAAGTTCCCATTCCGTTCAAAAAATAAAAGGAAACGTGACGTTCAAAAATGTAGGGTTTACCTACCCTTCCAGAAAAGAAATGAAAGTTTTGAAAGGGGTTAACTTCACGGCTGACTTTGGTCAAAAAATAGCCATTGTAGGCCCAAGCGGTGTTGGAAAATCAACCATTGCTTCGCTTCTATTGCGTTTTTACGACATTAATAGCGGCGAAATATTGGTAGACGGCAAAAATATCTACGATTATGACTTGGAAAATCTCCGCGGAAATATGAGTATTGTTCCCCAAGACGTGATTTTATTTGGCGGAACCATTAAGGAAAATATTGCTTACGGAAAACCAGATGCCACCGATGAAGAAATTATTTTGGCTTCTAAACAGGCCAATGCCTTAAGTTTTATAGAAAGTTTTCCAGATAAATTTGAAACTTTAGTTGGCGAAAGAGGCATTAAACTTTCCGGTGGACAAAGACAGCGCATTGCAATTGCCAGGGCTTTGCTCAAAAATCCGAGTATTTTAATTTTGGATGAAGCCACTTCTTCTTTGGACAGCGAAAGTGAAAAACTGGTACAGGAAGCCTTGGAAATCTTGATGGAAGGAAGAACGAGCATCATTATTGCCCACCGTCTTTCGACCATTCGCAGTGCAGACCAGATTTTAGTTCTTGACAAAGGCGTAATTGCGGAACAAGGAACGCATCAGGAATTAATAGCTTTGGAAAATGGAATTTATAAAAACTTGAGCAATCTGCAGTTTAGCCATTCATAAAAAAATAACCCGACAAGTTTTTAAAAACCTGTCGGGTTTAAACTGACTACTGAAAACTGCAGACTGGATACTTTTTTATTTCCCTTTTCTTCTATCGCGCTCCGCTTTTATCATTGCCAATTCTCGACTGGTTTGTCCCGCAACCGAAGTGTTTTCTTCCGCACGGCGAATCAAGTATGGCATCACGTCTTTTACGGGACCAAAAGGCAAATACTTGGCAATATTATATCCATTTGCAGCCAAATTATAACTAATGTTATCACTCATTCCATACAATTGGCCAAACCAAATTCTGTCATCATTGGTTCGCAATCCTTTTTCTTGCATTAGATCCATCAAGAAATAAGTGCTAGACTCATTGTGGGTACCTTCAAAAACAGACATGCTGTCAATATTGTCGACCATGTATTTTACGGCTGCGTTGTAATTTTCATCCGTCGCTTCTTTAGAGGCACAAATAGGTGTTGGATATCCTTTTTCTATGGCACGTTCATTTTCTTTTTCCATATAAGCGCCACGAACTAGTTTCATTCCAATGAAAAATTCTTCTTTTTTTGCTTTTATGTGTAATTTTTTCAAATAATCCAATCGATCCCAACGGTACATTTGCAAGGTATTATAAACAATGGGTTTTGATTTATTGTATTTTTGCATCATTTCTTCGACCAAATTATCGACAGCATCTTGCATCCAACTTTCTTCGCTATCAATCAATAAAGCCACATCATTGTCATAAGAGGTTTTGCACACTTTTTCAAAACGAGCCACAATTCTATTCCATTCTTCCGTTTCGGCGGCATTCAATTTTTTTCCTTCTCCTATATCTTGATATAATTTTAAACGTCCAAACCCTGATGGTTTAAAAACAGCAAACGGAATCGCCTTTTTTTCCTTGGCAAAATCAATCAATTTCAAGGTTTTTTCCAAAACAGCGTCAAACTGCTCTTCTTCCTCCTTGCCTTCAACGGAATAATCTAAAACAGATGAAACTCCTTTGGCATACATTTTATCTACCACACTTATACAATCGTCTTCATTTACACCACCACAAAAATGGTCAAAAACCGTGGCTCTAATCAAACCTTCAACCGGAAGATTTGCTTTGATGGCAAAATTTGTTACGGCAGTTCCAATACGAACCAAGGGTTCGTTGGCAATCATTTTGAAAAGAAAATAAGCTCTATCGAGTTCGGTATCGCTTTTTAATGAAAATGCAATCTGGGTATTATTGAATAAATTTTTCATTTTTTGTTATATTTTTCTACAAATATAAATAGAGTTTTGAAAATTATTTAGCAAAAATTACCTTATTTTGCCTTTTTAATCAATTAAATAATATGCAATCTATTCAAGCCAATAATTATCCAATTTATTTTAACGAAAAAGGATATGAAGCCCTTAATTTATACCTAAAAGAGAGTAACTATTCAAACCTGTTCATCATTGTTGACAGTGAAACAAATGAACTTTGCTTGCCTAAATTTTTACCTTGTCTGGAAACCAATCTTACAATTGAAATAATAGAATTTGAAGCTGGCGAACCCAACAAAAATATTGAAACTTGCGTCCAAATCTGGAATGTCCTGACAGAACTTGGCGCTGATAGAAAAAGTTTGGTAATCAATCTTGGAGGTGGCGTTGTAACTGATTTGGGAGGTTTTGTGGCCTCAACATTCAAACGAGGAATGGATTTTATTCATATTCCAACCACTTTACTTTCTATGGTGGATGCTTCCGTGGGCGGAAAAACAGGTGTTGATTTAGGCAATTTAAAAAACCAGATTGGCGTTATCAATGTGCCAAAAATGGTGCTTATTGACACTCAATACCTGGAAACACTTTCTAAAAACGAAATGCGCTCCGGTCTTGCCGAAATGCTTAAACACGGATTGATATACGATACAGCCTACTGGGAAAAATTCCTGGATTTAAAAGCCATCGATTATGCAGATTTTGATGAATTGATTTACCGTTCAGTCGAAATAAAGAATGAAATAGTGATTCAGGATCCAACAGAAAAAAATATCCGTAAAGCATTAAATTTTGGACATACATTAGGCCACGCCATCGAAAGTTATTTTCTGGAAAACGAAAACAAAAAAACATTACTGCACGGCGAAGCCATAGCCGTTGGAATGATATTGGAAAGTTATATTTCGTTAGAAAAAGGATTGATGACTCCTCGCGAATATCAAGAAATAAAATCTACCATAAAAGCCATTTATGATGAGGTTGTTTTTGAAGAAAATGACATCGAACCCATTCTGGAATTACTTATTCACGACAAAAAAAATGAGTATGGAAATATCCAGTTTGCATTGATTGAAGGTATCGGGAAAATAAAAATAAATCAATCTGTTGCAAACGAATTGATTCTAAAAGCTTTCCAAGATTATAAATCTTAACCTTTTTTTATAAAAAGGGTTGCTTTGCGTCTATTATATTTTTTACATTTGCAGCAATGAAAAACAATCAAAACCAAAGAAATTATAGTTCCATCAAAAACGACAACAATAGCTCTTTTCAAAGAATATTGAAACGTTTTTATGGCATTAAAGGTTCCTTTAGTTTTGACATATTTCAATATTTGAAAGCCGATCACGAAAAGCTTCAAATTGTCTATGCCAATATTCGGGTTTGAATTTTAGCTTAATTTATTTTTTAAATACAATTAATCTAAAACACACAAAGCCAAATGAATACAAAATATTTCGATTTAATAAATCAAACTTATTATTTCCCACAAGAAGAATTCAGCCTAAACAAAGACAATCTCGAGTTTCACAACATCGATTTGATGAAATTGGTCGAAAAATATGGTACGCCATTAAAATTTACCTATTTGCCCCAGATTTCCAACAACATCAACAAAGCCAAAAACTGGTTTCGCAAGTCGATGGAAAAAAACAATTACGAGGCCAAATATTACTATTGCTATTGCACGAAAAGTTCCCATTTTGAATATGTAATGAACGAAGCGTTCAAAAACAACATTCATATCGAAACCTCCTCGGCTTTTGACATTAATATTGTTGAAAATTTGTTGGAATCAGGTAAAATCAACAAAAGTACTTACGTTATTTGCAACGGCTTCAAAAGAGACCAATATATCGAAAACATCTCTCGATTGATTAATAATGGCCATAAAAACACCGTTCCAATAATTGACAACTACGAAGAACTCGATATCCTGCAAAACAAAATCAAAAGAAAATTCAAAATCGGGATTAGAATCGCTGCCGAGGAAGAACCAAAATTTGAGTTCTACACTTCTCGTTTGGGTATTGGTTACAAAAATATCGTCCAATTTTACAAAAAACAAATTCAAGACAATAAAAAGCTGGAACTTAAAATGTTGCACTTTTTCATCAATACCGGTATCAATGACAACTCCTATTACTGGAACGAATTGGTCAAATGTATCAAGGTGTATGTGGCCCTGAAAAGAGAATGTCCAACATTGGACGGATTGAATATTGGTGGTGGTTTTCCAATAAAAAACTCCTTGGCATTTGAATACGATTACCAATACATGATTGACGAAATCATCAATCAAATCAAGATTGCCTGTGACGAAGCCGAAGTGGATGTTCCAAATATTTTCACTGAATTTGGTTCTTTCACCGTTGGCGAAAGCGGTGGAGCCATCTATCAAATTTTGTATCAAAAACAACAAAACGACAGGGAAAAATGGAATATGATTGATTCTTCTTTCATTACCACTTTGCCGGATACTTGGGCCATCAACAAGCGTTTTATCATGCTGGCCGTCAATCGTTGGAACGATACATACGAAAGAGTTTTATTGGGCGGAATGACCTGTGACAGCGATGATTATTACAATTCAGAGCAGAACATGAATGCCATTTATTTGCCCAAATATAATAAGGAAAAACCTTTATACATTGGTTTTTTCAACACAGGAGCTTATCAAGAAACCATAGGTGGTTACGGTGGTTTGCATCACTGCCTGATTCCGGAACCTAAACACATTCTCATTGATAAAGATGAAAATGGAATATTGGCAACCGAAGTATTCTCGGAACAACAAACGGCAGAACAAGTTTTAAAAATATTAGGTTACGACAAAAATAAATAGTTAATACACAATTAGTTAAATTAAAAATTCGTTAAATTTGAGAATGTTTTTTCAATATTTCGATTTTTAAATCTTTAAATTTAAAAAAATGAGTAAAGGACCAATCAGTCAATTTATCGAAAAGCATTATTTGCATTTCAACTCTGCATCTTTAGTTGATGCCGCAAAAGCATACGAACAACAATTAGCCAACGGGGCAAAAATGATGGTTAGTATGGCTGGTGCAATGAGTACCGCCGAAATTGGTAAAATTTTTGCCGAAGTAATTCGCCAAGACAAAGTGCAAATCATTTCATGCACAGGAGCAAATCTTGAGGAAGACATCATGAATTTAGTGGCACATTCCCACTACGAAAGAGTTCCTCATTACCGTGATTTGACTCCGGAAGACGAATGGGCTTTATTGGAAAGAGGATTAAACCGAGTTACCGACACTTGTATTCCCGAGCATGAAGCATTCCGTCGTTTGCAAAAACACATTTACAAAATTTGGAAAGATGCCGATGACAAAGGTGAAAGATATTTCCCTCACGAATTCATGTACAAAATGTTACTTTCGGGAGTTTTGGAGGAATATTACGAAATTGACTTAAAAGACAGCTGGATGTATGCCGCTGCAGAGAAAAATTTACCTATTATTGTACCAGGATGGGAAGATAGCACGATGGGAAATATATTCGCTTCCTACGTAATCAAAGGAGATTTGAAAGCATCAACCATGAAATCCGGGATAGAATACATGACTTTCCTGGCCGATTGGTATCCAAAAAATAGTGCCAATGGCATAGGTTTCTTCCAAATTGGTGGAGGAATTGCTGGAGATTTTCCAATTTGCGTTGTCCCAATGTTATACCAGGACATGGAAATGCACGACATTCCTTTCTGGAGCTATTTTTGCCAAATTTCAGATTCAACAACCAGTTATGGTTCGTATTCTGGAGCTGTGCCAAACGAAAAAATCACTTGGGGAAAATTAGACATCAAAACCCCAAAATTTATTATAGAGTCGGATGCCACTATCGTTGCTCCATTAATTTTCGCCTATTTGTTGGATTTATAGACTATTTTTATGAAAAGAGTAATTGTTGACTACGCAAAACTTACCCACGAAATCTTGAACCTCCTGGTCGAAAGATTTCCTGACGGCTATGATGATTCAAACATTATCCGTTTTAGAAACGCAAGAAACGAACTAATCGAAGCTGTTGAAGTGCGAACTGAAGATACTATTTATTTAGTAAAAGTAAGTACCAAACTTGCTGACAGAATCGAAAATTATGATGAGGACGATGAAATAGAAATCGAACCAATCGCAGACATCAGCTTAGACGATGACGACGCGGTTGATGACGATGACGACAAACCAGAGTACAAAGACGATGATGTTTCTGGAGAAGACGACGATGACGATGACGACACAGATGAAAGCGACATTCCAGAAGATGAGGATGATGAAGACGATGAATAATTAATTTTTCGATATAAAACACAAAAAGGAACTCTTAATCGAGTTCCTTTTTTTATTACTTTAACCAAAAATATAAGCCAAACTGAAATAAAATTTCGGGTGAAAAATTCCGATCCAATCAAAATTTGGCCGTCATTGAGAATAAAAAGAACGCAAACACAAGAAGTCACAAAGAAAACTAAAATTAGAAACTTTGCGACTTCGTGTCCTTGTGGCAATCTTTTATAAATATCGTTCTTGAAAAACTTTTTGATGGTGTTTTTGATGTCCAATAATCAAAAATCCCAAAGCTCTCACCGAAATAGAATGATTGGATGCAGTGCCTATTCGGGTCAATTGCTCTTCGGTAAAACTTTTGAACATCAACAAATTAGAGTGTCTCAAGGCCGATAATTCCGTCAACAATCCTTGAATGCTTCTGCTGTTGGCATCGGTATTTTCCACATAATCATTTTCCTCAAATCCTGGCAATTGCGTTTGGTCGTTTCTGGAAATTCGCAAAGCGCGATAACCAAAAATTCTTTCGGCATCAATAATATGCTGGATAATGTCCTTGATCGTCCATTTGCCTTCGGCATAACGATAATCAAATTTGTCCATTGGAATATTCTGGACAAACCTGATAAAATCGTGTAAACTGATTTCTAATTCTTCCAACAATTCTACATTGTCAAGCGCATTGATGTAAGTCGCATTGAACTGAGAATATTCATTTACGGGCAATTGATTGGAATTCATATCTTAATTTTAAATATTTATAGAACAATCTGAATTCTAAAATCTTAACTCTAAATTCTTTTTAAGCCGAGTTTCTACTCGCATTCGTGTTTCCAAAAAGGGAACGGGTTACAATCTTTTCATAAGTTTTAATCAACTCCAAATCTGGATTTTCATCCTTGTTCAATTCGTTAATTCTCAACAAAGCATATTGTTGTATTGTCAACAATGGCAACACGATACGTTCTCTTATATCAATCGATGCTTTTCCATCAGGATAATTTTCCATCAAGTCTTTATGACCCGCAATTTTCAACAACATACTTTTTGTTACCAAAAATTCGTCATAGATAATTTGCCAAAAATCTCCAAATTCTGGATCTTTTCTCATATAAGCTGTCAAAGGAAAAAATGATTTAGCCAAAGACATCATACTGTTTTCCAACAAGGTTTTAAAGAACAAGGAATCATTGTACAAATCTTGCACTTTATCCCATTGTCCATTGTCTTCAAAATGTTTCAATGCAGAACCCACACCAAAGAAACCAGGTACATTTTGTTTCAATTGACTCCAAGATCCTACAAAAGGAATGGCTCTCAAATCAGCAAAATCTAAATGTTCCGATTTGCTTCTTTTAGAAGGACGACTTCCTATATTGGTTTTGGCATAATATTTCAAGGTACTCATTTGCTCCAAATAAGGAATGAATTTAGGATGATTCTTGAAACTCAAATACTTTTCGTACCCTAATTCTGCCAACTGATCCAGAATAGCTGTTTCGCCACTAGTCAATTCGTTTTTGCCTTTACTAAAAATATGATTGGTAACCCCTGCACTCAACAAGTTTTCTAAATTGTAACGACAAGAATCCAATGTCCCAAAATTAGAACTTATGGTTTGTCCTTGCACGGTAATCTGGATTTCGTCATTTTCAATTTTTGGCCCCAATGAAGCATAGAATTTATGTGTTTTTCCGCCACCACGTGCTGGAGGCCCGCCACGACCGTCAAAGAAAATAGCGTGAATTCCATATTTTCTGGACATTGCCGTCAATTCTTTTTTGGCTTTGTAAATACTCCAGTTGGCCATCAAATAACCGCCATCTTTTGTTCCATCAGAGAAACCTAGCATTATGGTTTGTTTTTGATGCCTGTTTTTCAAATGATTGGCATACGCCGGATTATTGTAGAGTTTTTCCATAATAACATGGGCATTCTGCAAATCGTCCACGGATTCAAACAAAGGAATAATATCCACAGATAAATTTTCCCAACCGTTCAAATGAAAAAGCGCAAACGTCTCCATAACATTCAACGCACTTTCGTTGTTGCTAATAATATATCTATCAGCTCCGGATTCTCCGTTAGATTCTTGTATTTTGCGTATGGCCTGAATGGATTCTAACGTAGATTTTGTTATTTCATTATCAAAATCATTTGAATCTAGATTTCCTTTGACATTGGATAAAACCTCAAATTTCTGGTCTTCCGTCAATTCGAAATAATTTGTAGGAAATATTGACAAACCAGAATTCAAATAAAACTTGACTACATCAGCAAAAACAGCATCGTGTATTTTACTGTTTTGGCGAATATCCAAAGAAGCAAAATGAAACCCGAACAAGTTTACTTTTATAAGTAGCGCTTCCAATTCTTCGAGATACAAAGATTGGTGTTTTTCTATGACAATGGTCCTAATTTTATTCAATTGGGTTTTAAATTCCTCCAAAGTGATGTAAATCTCTCCTTTTGAATAAAAAACAGAACGGTACAACTTGTTCTCCAATTCAGCAACCAAAACATCCACTTCATAAAATGTCAGTTTTCTTTTTAAACTTCTCATTTCAATGTAGTAGCATTTCAATATCGAAGTTCTTAGTCTCTCTGCAACTTTCAGGGTGATTTCTGTTGTTACAAATGGATTTCCATCACGATCGCCACCAGGCCAAAAACCTAATTTTATCAATTGATTTTGGATAAAATCTCCATTAAAAACATTCTTTTGAAGATAATGCACCATTTCGCCTGATGTCTCATAAAAAACATTTTCAAGATACCAAATCAAACTGACTGCTTCATCGTAAGGATTGGGCTTTTCGTTTTGGATAAAAGGAGTTTTTCCTAATTGAGCCAACAATTGTTTGATGTCTAGCAAATCGTTTTTACGAATGGCATCGGTCAAATCATTGATGATACCCAATACTGCACCAGGATAAAACTGGGTTGGATGCGCCGTTAAAACCGTTCTAACATTAAAGTTTTCCAGAAAATCAATCAGTTCTTCTTTATTGTTCTTGGCATCTGATTTTTCTTTGATATCTCTCAAGGAACCTCTTCCTTCCATATTATTTACCACCGGAAAAGCAGCATCTTCAATAGCATCAAAAAGAACAATTTGACGTTCGATGTATTGGATAAAACGAAACATCAAGTCAATTTTTTCCGTTTCGGAAACTGTGTGCAAATATTTCTTGGAAAAAAAATCAACAATTTCTTTAGGTGTTTCCTGTTTTTTGAACCCATTGTCGCAAACATCAGTAAACAATGGCAGTAAAACTCCCGTGTTGTCTATGGAATCAAATGGCAACGTGATAAAAACACTGTTGTAGATGTGATATTTAGAAAGAACCGCTTGGTTGAAACGTTCTATTTTTGGAAGCGTATACATATTGTTCTTAAAGATTAGTTAGTGTTACCATAGTAGTTAGTGTTAAAAAAAAACCTCAAGAATTCACTTGAGGTTATATGTGGCAATAGCTTTCAAATGAATTACATATTCTTAAAAATAGTATGCATCAAACGCTTTTTATCATTTATGCTTTCCTCCAATGAAATCATGGTTTCTGTTCTATAAACACCTTCGATATCATCAATCATAAAGATTACATCTTTTGCATGTTTGGTATCTTTAGCCCTAATCTTGCAAAAAATATTAAATTTTCCGGTTGTTACTGAAGCTACGGTTACAAAAGGAATTTCGTTAATACGTTGCAAAACAAATTTGGTTTGTGAAGTGTTATTAAGAAAAACCCCAACATAAGCTATAAAAGAATAGCCCAATTTATCATAATCAAGCACTAGTGACGAACCCATAATAATTCCTGCATCTTCCATCTTTTTAACCCTAACATGCACGGTACCGGCAGAGATTAAAAGTTTTTTGGCAATGTCTGTAAATGGAATTCTAGTGTTGTCAATCAACATATCCAATATTTGGTGATCTACTTCGTCTAAACGGAACTTACTCATAATTCTTAAATTAATATTATTAGTTGCAATTGCAAAATTTTACATAAAAAGAAATGGTTAGTATTCTTTTTTAAGAAATCATCAAACCATTTACAAACTTAAGAGTGTTATTTAAATAAAAATCAGCTTTTTGATCTAATTCAGGAATATTATTTTGACTATCGCCATAAAGAGCTCCTTCTGCATTATATTCAAAATGTCCAAAACAATCATCCAATTCGCCTATCTTGACAATGTAAGCATTAAAACAAATTTGATTTTCAACCAACTCTTCCTTGTATTGAGCAGCAAAATTCGTGATTATTTCGATACCATCATAATTTATTTTGATATTTTTATACATAAAATCATAAAAAACGACTTTATTTTGAGGAATACTCAAATATTTATCTAATTTATTAACAACTATAACGTTTTCGCCCAGTATTTGAAAACTCGAAATCAAAGCCATAAAAATATATTTACGCGTTTCTTCCCTGAGATAATCTTTCGAAAAATGCCCTGCCTCAAATAAAACAGTTGGAACTCCCATATATTGAAAAGTATCGCCAATACAATTTATATTGAATGAATCGTCAAAACGACCTACCTGCCCCGGAATATACTGTTGCAGAACATCATTTATCTCCGCAATCAAATTGATAGCTTTCAATCTCGATTCATTAATTTCTCGAGCATCGTTGTAAGCTGGCGCCAAAAAGGAAACTGTTGCAGGTTTTCCAGTATCGGAAACTCCGAAAATAGTGCGCTGATCGTGAAGATTAAAACAAAAATCAGGTTGGAAGCTTTCGAAAGTCGCTCTCAAAACCCTGCTTTCCGGTTGTGAAAGATGCTGTGAATCCCTATTTAAATCTACTTTATTCGCATTTTCACGAGTGTATAATTTTGCTCCGTCCGGATTCAGCATTGGAATGCAGCAAAAAGTAAATGAGTTTAGCATTTTTTGGGCTAAATCCGAATTACTTTGCAACACATTCAAAAAATCAAATAGTCCTTTTGTGGTTGTGCTTTCATTTCCGTGCATTTGGGACCAAAGCAGAATCTTAGTTTTTCCGGTTCCAATTTGGTACTTATAAATAAGTGCACCAAGAACTGATTTTCCAATAATTTCTAATTGATTATTGGTATTAATTTTTTTCAACAATGGCTCAATTTCATCCAGCGTGATGT
Source organism: Flavobacterium sp. (assembly GCF_013823965.1). Taxonomy (GTDB): domain Bacteria; phylum Bacteroidota; class Bacteroidia; order Flavobacteriales; family Flavobacteriaceae; genus Flavobacterium. The sequence continues at coordinate 24,396 of NZ_PNNA01000054.1, read as the reverse complement.
AACGACCTCGCAATGATTGTTCTTTATTTTGATTGAATAATTGTTCTAAATCCATGTGTAAATTTTTGTTTTACAAAAGTAAACATCTTTGCTTTTACATTTGTAAACAAACAAAACTATCCAATTATTTATTTATGTAAACATATTTACAAAGAATTTGTTCTTTGCCTTACTGCATAATGTTGACAATTGTTTGTTTTTGTTTTTACATAATTTATTTTATTATTTATCAGTAATTTAAGTGTTTTTATCGAAAGTAATAATTGCACGTAAATACTATTTTTTTACTAATTTACAGATGTAATTTTGGCGCATTCCTTCTTTTTAATTACATTTGTAACTCAATTATTTTTCAAACCAATTTACAATGGTAAACATAGAAGATTTTATAAAAAGACTGGAAATTATACTCGATTATTACAGTTTGAATGCTTCCACATTTGCCGATAAAATAGGTGTGCAACGTTCTAGTTTGTCCCACCTCCTTTCGGGCAGAAACAAACCAAGCTTGGATTTTATACTTAAAATTTTGGATGTTTTTCCCGATGTGGATTTGTATTGGATTTTGAATGGAAAGGGAACTTTTCCAAAATCGGAATTAAAAATGGATACTATTCTTGCTGCTTCCACTCCAATAATTGACCATCAAATTGCCGAAACCCAAATAGAGAAAGCAGCAGATTTGTTTTCTGAAGAATTGCCAAACAAAAAAAATCCTGCAGAAGAAAAATTGGTGAACAATTTTTTAAATACGCAAAGCTCGTCGGACTTGCAAAAAAACAACTCGGAAATTGACCGAATTGTCATTTTCTATAAAAATGGAACTTTTCAAACTTATTCGCCGGAATAAATTATTTTTCGGAGTTAAAACCTTTTTCGGGAATTTTTCCAATTACTCCTTCGTAATGTTGAAGCAAATTTTTCAAATCGGCCTCGTAATTTGATGTTGGATAAAAGGGTTTGCCAACGCTTACCGTTTTGCTGCCAAAATCAAATGCAACAGGAATTATGGCAACATTTGCTTTTAAGGCAATATAATAAAACCCTGATTTGAGTTCGTTGACTTTTTTTCTGGTGCCTTCGGGAGCAATGGCCAATCTGAATTCTTCGTAGTGGTCAAATATTTTTGCAATGGCATCTACTTTATTTAAACTTCCTGTTCGATCTATTGGCGCGCCACCCATCCAACGGAAATAAAATCCGAATGGAAAACGAAACAGCTCTTTTTTGCCAATATAATTCATTTTAATACCGGTGATTCCCCTGGTAAATATTCCCAAATAAAAATCATGCCAACTGGTGTGAGGCATAACCATTAGAACGCATTTCTTGATACTTTCATCAAAAGAGCCTTCAATTTTCCAACCCATTAATTTAAAAAAAATAAACTTGTAAAAACTTCTTTTCATTTGGAACCCATTTTCGGTAAAATTAACATTATTCTCCTATTTTTGATAAAAATATCTCTAATGTTCAAAAAACTGTTCAGCTATATCATTCCCATCAATGTGTTCAAACAAAAATCTAACATTAGCCAAACGCTTGAAGTCACTTGGAGCAATGGCGAATTGGTTTTAGATAGTAAAAACACCAACTATTCGTATGGAAGTTTACAACGAATTTTAAGAAAAGGATTGAAATTTATTGGTTTTGGAAGAATCAAAACCATGAACAACATTCTCGTTTTGGGAGTCGCTGGCGGAAGTGTCATTAAAACATTGGTTGACGAAATTAATTTTGAAGGCAAAATTACGGGTGTCGAAATCGACAATAACGTGATTACTATCGCCAACAAATATTTTCATTTAAACCAAATTCGAAATCTGGAAATAATAATTGATGATGCGTTTGAATTTGTTTTAAAAACCAAAGATGTTTACGACCTAATCATCATTGATATTTTTCAGGATACCAAAATGCCTCTCTTTTTATTTGAACCATTTTTCATCAATAGAATTTGCGATTTGTTGCAACCGAAAGGTTTCATCCTTTTTAACACGATGGTTTTAAACGACAAACAAAAACAACTCAATTTGGGGTTTTTAAATGCTTTTGATGTTACTCAATATAATGTGACAAAATTGCACAAAGTCGAAGAACTAAATGAGTTGATTATAGTTGAAAGTAAACTTTAAATTATTTTTTTTTCGAAAAATGACGCAATTTATTCGTACATTAGAGGTGTATTTTCATCATAAAATGACATGAAATCCATTCTAAAAAAGTTGTTGTTGGGAAACGTCTCAAAGTTGCCAAAACCAGATTATAATCCTGTAGAAAAACGCATTCAAAACATTAAAGCCATCTGGAACAACAACCATCAAGATGACAACGGAATAGAGAAAATTGTTCGATTGTTCCTTTCTTCCTCCCAGTTGCTTTTCCCCGGAGTATACATCAAATATTTAGCATATTTAAAAGGATATCAATATCGGGATTTGGCTTTGGATTTTTACATTTTGCTCAAAATAATCTTTCCTTTATTGATTTTAATCAATCATTGGCAAGAATACAGTGTTGTGATTTGGATAATGGTTTATGTCTTGCTGGAAACCGTTTTATACATTCCCACATTGATTTTTGCATCGGACATGTTTTCTAAACCACGTTCTTATAAACGATCAATGCTATTGCTTTTCCTAAATTATTTGGAAATTATATTGGCATTTGCCGTCTTGTATTCCTGTGGAAATTATTTGAACAAGCCTCTTAATCATTGGTTTGACGCCGTTTATTTCAGCACAATAAATTCTGCTTCTATTGGATATGGCGATTTTTATCCAGTGACGACCTTTGGGAAAATATTGGCGACTGCCCAAGCCTTTTTGTTTTTATTTTTTGTGGTTTTGTTCTTGAATTTTTTCTCTGCCAAGATAAAAGCCAAAGGTTATTTTGATATTGAAAACGATGCTTAAATCCCAATAACAAATGTTTTGACCAAAAAAAAGGGAAACTTAATTCCCTCTTTTCTTAATTCATTTTTTTGATGTCGTCACTAATTTCAACTTCAGTGACTTTGCCATATTTTTCGGCAGTTTTCTTGATGTCTTCCGATTTTCCTATCAAAACAAACTGCAATTTGTCTTTTGGAAAATAGTTGTCGATAATTTGGTTGGCTTTTGCCAAGTCAAGACTATCCACGTTTTTTTCGAAATTGTCGATAAATGATTTGTCAAAATTATACCAAAACATTTGCGACAGCAAACCTGCCAATTGTGAGGTAGTTTCATAATCCGGCGGGAATTGTCCTTTCACATAATTTTTGGCAGAAGCCAATGCTTTTTCATCGATTCCTTTGGCGTGTAAATTATTCAATACCACCAATGCTTTATCAATCGCTGGTTCAGTCGTTTTAGAAGCCGTAAATGTGGAAATATAAAAGGAACCACCATTTTTTAAATTGTTAAACCTGCTTCCGGCACCATAAGTCAAACCTGAATTTACCCTCAATTCATCGTTCAGCATCGAAGTAAAACGTCCTCCAAAAAGCGTGTTGACCACTTCAATAGCCACATAATCCGGATTGTTTCTGCTCACGCCCGGCGCTCCAATATAGAAAGTGGTTTCCTTGGCATCTCCTTTGTTTACCAACAAAACCCTGTTTTCTGTAGGAAGAACAATTTGTTTTGATGCCAGGTTTTCAATTTTTACGACCGATTTTTCCCAACCGGAAAACAATTTGGTTATCATAGCTTTCATTTCATTCGTGTTGAAATCTCCAACAATGCAAATCGCGGCTTCATTCGGTTTGTAATTGGTCTTGAAAAAATCTTTCACGTCATTCACGGTCAATTTGCCAACAGTTTCCTTGTTTCCGTTTTTAACATTCGCATAAACGTGATTTCCATATAACAAAGTATCAAAATAAGCTCCTATAACAGAACGTGGACTTTCTTTTTGTTGCGCCAACGAAACCAACAAACGGCTTTTCTCCTTTTCGAATTCGGCAGCATCAAAAACAGGATTGAGCACAATTTCTTTAATGATATTCAGCACTTTAACTTTGTCCTTGGATGCAAAATCAGAAGAAAGGCCTGCAAATTCTTTTGTCGCATAAGTAGCTACTTCAGCTCCCAAAAAGTCCAATTCTTCATCTAATTTTGTTTTGGTGAAATTTTTGGTACCGTGTTTAAGGGAAATGGCCGTCAATGATGCCAATCCCGCTTTGTCATAATCATAAATCGCGCCTCCGGGAAGTATAACCGAAACGCTAATAACAGGCACTTCGTGTTGTTCCATCAAGGAAACTGTAAGCCCGTTTGCCAATTTAAAAGTTGTGTAATTGGGCAATTTGAATCCTTGTGCCGATAAGTGGCCAGTTGCAATTACCAGTAAACACAGGATGAGTTTTTGAATATTTCTTTTCATGGCTTAATCTTCTACATTGGTTTTTAATACGGCAACTGTTCGGTTACTTTTGGTCAAATATTTTTCGGCAACTCGTTTTACGTCGGCAACGGTGACTTTGTTGTAATTAGCTGGCGCATCGAACATTTTTTTATAATCTCCGAAAAAAACTTCGTAGGTCCCAATATTGTTCGATTTTCCGTTGATGGTTTCCACCTGGTTGTAAAACTCCATCAATTTTTGGTTCTTGATTTTTTGCAATTCTTTTTCGGTGATGCCCTCCTTTTTAATTTTTTCAATTTCGGCATAAACGGCTTGCTCCAAATCAGTTTCTTTTACATCTTGGTTGGCGACCGCATAAACATTGAAAAGAAACGGATCGAAAGTGTCTCCATAATCCGTAAATACTTGTGTGGCCAATTCCTTTTGATCCACCAGAGACGAATACAATCGAGACGAATTTCCGCTGGATAGAACGGAACTCAAAATATTCAAGGCATAATAATCATCATTTTTGGATTCCGGGGTTTTATATCCAATCATCAAGTATGGTGTTTCCACTTCTTTCTTGATGGTAATTCTTCGTTCTCCGTTTTGGGCTGGTTCCACAATATGCACTTTTGGCGGTGCAACTTGAGCAGGAATTGGTTCGAAATATTTCTTGGCCAATTCCTTCACTTTTTCCATTTTCAACGCTCCCGAAACCACGACCACGCAATTGTTTGGCGCATAATACGTTTTGAAATAACGCTCCAAATCTTGCTGTGTCCAGTTTTTCATGTCGTCTTCGTAGCCAATAACCGGCCAATGATAGGGATGTTCCTGAAAAGCGGTTGCTTGCAATCCTTCGGATAAAGGACGCCATGGCGAGTTTTCAAGACCTGTTCTTCGCTCACTCAATACAACGCCTCTCTCGCTTTCTACCATTTTGGGGTCAATACTTAAGCTGGCAATTCGATCTCCTTCAAGATCAAACATAATCTCTGCCGAAGCTGCCGGAAACCAGTCCGTATATACCGTGACATTTTCGGTGGTGTAGGCATTATTGGCACCACCATTGAATTCCATGGTTCGATCAAATTGTTTTGGGCCATATTTTTTGGCTCCGTTGAACATCATGTGTTCAAAAAAATGGGAAAGTCCTGTGATTCCTTGGTACTCGTTTCGGCTTCCCACCTTGTAAAAAAAGTACATATTGGCGTTGGGAATGGAGAAATCTTCCACAACCAGAAATTTCATTCCGTTATCCAAGGTAAACGTTTTTACATCATCGGCTTTCATTTGTGCCTGTCCCGCGAAAGTCAGCAAAAGCATCAGCAAGAGCATTATTTTTTTCATAAACATAAATTAATTGGTGTTAAAACTACTAAACTTTATTGAAAATTATTTTTTTTACAACATATTCCTCGCCTTTTCCAAGTCTTCAGGCGTGTCTATGCCAATACTTTTATCGGCGGTTTCAACCATTTTGATGCGTTTTCCAAATTCTAAATAGCGTAATTGTTCCAGTTTTTCGGAAGCTTCCAATGATTTCATCGGCAAATTGTAGAAATCCATCAAGGCTTGTTTTCTAAAAGCATAAATTCCGATATGTTGCATATAGCGAACGCCCACGTTTTTCTCTCTTGGATACGGAATCACGGAACGAGAAAAGTACAAAGCAAAACCGTTTTGGTCCACCACCACTTTCACGTTATTAGGATTGTTGATTTCGTCTTCATTGGTGATTTCACACATTAGGGAAGCCAAATCCACTTTTTTATTAACGTCGTTTTTATAAACTGCAATCAGTTTTTCCAAAGCTTCCGTGTTGATAAAAGGTTCGTCACCTTGTACATTTACGACAATATCAACGTCCAAATTTTCGACAGCTTCGGCAATTCGGTCGCTTCCAGATTCATGTTCTTTGATGCTCATTATGGCCTTTCCTGCATTGGAAGTTATTTCTTTGTATATCAAATCGGAATCGGTAACCACAAAAACATGGTCAAAAAGATTGGACTTTTTGGCGGCTTCGTAGGTTCTTAAAATCACGGTTTTGCCTCCCAAATCCTGCATTAGTTTGGCAGGAAATCTTGTGGAAGCGTAACGCGCGGGAATGACTGCTATTATTTTCATTTTTTATTTGATTTTTTGATTCGAAGACACAAATTTTTATTCATTATGCTTCAAAAAGCTCCTTGTCATTTTTATTTTATAGCTTTCGAATCCAAATATTTCTAAATTGTGTTTTATTATTATGATCTTGCAAAGAAATTACATCCTCACCGTGAGGAGAAGGATAATTATGCAAACCGATATATTGAGTCAATCCGTTAATGGAAACGTTATTTTGAATCAAAACCCCATTGTGCAAAACTGTGATTCTTGCTGGACTATCTATTTTTCCATCTGCTTTAAAACGTGGTGCTGTATATATAACATCATAAACATTCCACTCTAAAGGAGGTTTCATAGCGTTTACTAATGGCACATAATCCTTATAAATACTGCCTGCTTGCCCATTACTATAGGTTCTGTTGTCATACGAATCCAGCACTTGAAGTTCGTATCTGTTTTGAAAAAAAATACCGCTATTTCCTCTGGATTGACCTCCTCCAACAACCACATCTGGAGCGCTCCATTCAATATGTAATTGGCAATCACCAAATTTCATTTTTGTTTCGATACCTCCACTACCTGGAACAACTTCCATATAGTCATTATTTATTATTTTCCAAGAAGCTTCCTTCGAAGTGTCTTTTTGACTAACCCATTGATTCAAATTTTTACCATCAAATAGGATAATAGCATCCGAGGGGGCATCCCCTATTTTTTTGGCTGGAATAATTATAGCTACTTCAGGTTCCCATATCTCAGTCATTTCGGGTTTCATAGGCATTGGTGAAACCTCAGGCGGAGTATAAATATCCGCATTTTGTGACATTGCAAACACTGAATAAAATATAGCAAAAAGTAAAAGACAATTCTTATTTAGATTCGATTTCATAATTCAATAAATTTAAGTTAAATCAATTTCTTAAAAACAAATGGTTTTATTATTTGCTTTCATTTACTCTTCTCTGATTTCAATAAACTCATATTCTTTATTATCGAACTCCAAACTTAATTCTTTTGCTTTATATTTTACAGTATTATCGTCCAACATTTCGATTGAATAAACATCTGTTTTTCCATCACTATCGAATGTTTCGTAAAATAAGCCGTCTTTTATTTCCCATTTTCCTTTTTCAACATGGCTTTCTACTTCACAATTTTCTATGGACGTGAACAATAGTATAAATGTTCCGTTTTTATTATGGGTCTTGATCCAATACTTGGTTAGGCCGGGTTGCTGGTTGTCTTCTTCTGAACCACTCCAAGTTCCGATTAATTTATTTTTTAATTTATCGTCATCCGATGTTTTGGTTGTTGCAAAGGAAAATAATAGAATTGATGCTAAGATTAGTAGGGATAATTTGGTTTTCATTGATTTAGGTTTTTATTATTTTCAATATTCAAATATAAGATTTTTCCACAAAACTCTTCTAAACAATCTTCACCGAAGTCATGCTCAACGAACCCGCCACCAATTTGTCATTGAACAAACTCAGTTCTTCGGTTTTGTCTTTTAAACCTAAAGTGTAAATCAAGGGCAAAAAATGGTCTGGCGTGGGAATCGCTATTTGCAAAGCCTTGCCTTGCCTTTCATAATCAACCAGCGGTTGAAAATTGCCGTCCAACAAATAATTATTTACGGTTTCTCTAGCTTCAATTGCCCAATCGTAGCCATAATTGTCTTTGTTGAAATTAGGAAAATCGACCAAACGCAAATTATGCACGATATTGCCGCTACCTATTATCAAAATACCTTTTCGGCGCAAATCGCTCAATTTTTTGGCCAATTCAAAATGATATTGCGGCGATTTGGTATAATCAATACTCAACTGGATTACGGGTACATTGGCTTCGGGATACAAATGTTTAATCACGCTCCAAGCTCCGTGATCCAAACCCCAATGCTCGTCCAATTCCACTTGAACAGGCTGCAACAATTCCTTGGTTTTCTTTGCCAATTCAGGACTGCCCTTTGCGGGATATTGCACGGCAAACAATTCCTGCGGAAAACCTCCAAAATCGTGAATCGTTCGCGGCATTTCCATCGCCGTTACCTTGGTTCCATTGGTAAACCAATGCGCCGAAACACACAAAATGGCGTTGGGTTGTGGCAAGGTTTTCGCCAAGTCACGAAAGCCGGTCACAAACTGGTTTTCCTCGATGGCATTCATAGGACTTCCGTGTCCTAGAAACAACACGGGCATTTTTTCGGTGTTCGAAAAAGTGCTTGAAATTTGATGCAAATCGTTTAAAGTATTCATAAAATCAAATTGTATAAATAATGTTTAAATGTAAATAATCTTTTCTGTTCTAATCACAATAAATAAAAAAAACGAACACATAAAATTGTTCGTTTTTTAAATCTTGATGCTATTGTTTTTTATTTTAGGTACGTTTGTTTCAAGAATTCTTGCAAACTAATTGATTTTCTGCCTAATAACTTTTCTAAATCCGTTGAATTCGCATAAAATTCACCTTGTTCAATCGCTGCTCCAAAACCTACAAACATTCCAACATATTCTGCCGGAACACCAGCTTTTGTCAAAACATCTGAATAAACATCAAGACTTGGACTGGTGTAACCAATCTCAGTTTTGGTTAAATCACTCAAAATAGTAGCAGCAGTTTTCAATGAATAATTCTCGCTATTATTCATTGCATATTCTCTACTTTCGACGTTTTCCTCCATCAAGACATTGGCAACAGCCTCGGCCAAATCATTTCGAGAAACATAAGCCGCAGCGGTATCTCCTGCCGGAAAAAAGATTCCAGTTTCTAAAACTTTTTCTCCAAAAAACATTGGTAAAACCTCTAAATATAAATTATTTCTAAAAATAGAATAGGTCATTCCACTTGCTTTGATAGCGTTATCAGTATCAATATGTGATTTTGCCAAAAAAGCAATTGGCGAAGTTTCCGTTTCATTTTTACGTTCGAAACTGGTGTATAAAATATGTTTCACTCCAGCTTCTTGGGCTGCTTTTACAGCATTCAATTGTTGTTTACTTCGATTTTGCAAATCGGTTGCCGAAACCAATAACAGTTTATCAACTCCTTGAAAAGCAGTTACTAACGAATCATAATTATCATAATCTGCTATTTTGAGAGTTATTCCTTTGGCTTTCAAATCTTGGGCTTTGGCCTCATCTCTCACCAAAGCTGAAATATGTGTTGCAGCTACTCCTTTATTTAATAAAAAATCGATAGTTGTTTTTCCAAAATTACCAGTTGCACCAGTCACTAAAATTTTTGCGCTCATTTTTTTTAATTTTTATTGTTAATACTAATGCAAAGATAATTACATTTGCTACCTAAAATATAGTGACGCACTAATATATAGCGATATACTTTAGTATAGCATCAACAAAATCAATAAGATAATGAAAAATAAAATCAGTTTTGAAGATGCCAAAGCCTGTCCAATTCAATTTGTATTGGCTGTAAACGATACTTTAAATGTAATTAATGGTAAATGGAAATTACCAATTATCGGTTCTTTATTGTTTGAAAAAAGACGCTTTACCGACATTCAACGCAATATTTCCAAAATCACGCCCCGAATGTTGTCTAAAGAATTGAAAGATTTAGAAATGAACGGAATGGTCAAACGCACTGTTTATGATACGACACCAATAACTGTGGAATACGAATTGACCGAATCTGCAAAATCTTTGGGTGCAGTTTTAGATAAAATGTTGGAATGGGGTTTGCAACATCGTGAAAATGTACTTTCAGGAAGTTAGTCCACGAAACTCTCGTCCTTAAAACCTATCAAATATAACTTATTTTTGGCTCTCGTCATAGCAGTGTACAACCAACGAATGTAATCCCTGTTGATGCCGTCGGGCAAATAAGGTTGCTCAACAAAAACCGTGTTCCACTGCCCTCCTTGCGATTTGTGGCAAGTTATCGCATACGAAAATTTGACCTGCAAGCCGTTGAAATATTCATTGGCTTTCACTTTTTGGAATTGTTTGTATTTGGTTTCGCCTTCGTAATCTTTCAAAACTTCTTGATACAATCGGTTGGATTCTTCGTAGGTCAAGGACGGCGATTCACTTTTTATGGTGTCCAATAATAATACAGTTTCAAACGGTTTTTGGTTGGGATAATCGACCATTCTTATTTTGACATTGGCAAACTTGAAACCGTACAATTCCTTGATGTTGAAAATTTCCAAGACTTCGATGATGTCGCCATTGGCAATAAAACCGGCTTCGTCGGAATCTTTGAGCCAGAAATAATTGTTTTTCACGACCATCAAAAAATCACCTGTTGACAATTCGCTTTCTTTGTCGAGAATTTTCGTGCGGATTTGCTCATTATATTGATTGGCTCTTTTGTTCGACCGAACAATGAAAGCCGTGTCCTCGATGCTGTAATTGCTGTAAGCCGAATTAATGGCATCCTGAATGTCATAACCATCGGTCAAACGGACAATATCCTTGAATTTCTTTAAATCGAATTTGAATTCGTCGATAAAAGAATCCTTCAACAATTCCCGAAGTTCAGTCGCATTGTACAAAATCCCGGAGTTTTCTTCCTGACGCATTACTTCGTCCAATTCGATATGTTCGACTTCTTTGCCATAATTCATCCCCAAAGTCCGAATGTCCAAAGCGGGACTGATGTCCAAATTCACGGGCGGCAACTGGGCAGTGTCTCCCAAAAGGATCATCTTACAATTGGTTCCCGAATAGACATAGGAAATTAAATCGTCGAGCAAGGAACCGTTTTCATACAACTTGGAATCAGAATTGGTGTCGGAAATCATCGAAGCTTCATCGACGATAAAAATCGTGTTTTTGTGCTTGTTGGGTTGCAAAGTAAAAGACACTCCACCTCCAGAAGACTTCTTGGGAAAATAGATTTTCTTGTGAATCGTAAACGCCGGTTTTTCCGAATAATTGGCAATCACCTTGGCCGCGCGACCTGTTGGAGCCAGCAAAACATACTTTTTGTTGATGTCCACCAAATTATTGACAATCGCTGAAATCACGGTGGTTTTTCCCGTTCCGGCATACCCTTTCAATACAAAAATGGTGTCGTTTTCCTTTTCGGTCAAGAAAATTGCGATTTTTTGAAAAAAAACATCCTGTTTGTAGGTCGGTTTAAAAGGGAATTTTTTCTGTAAAAGACTATAAAACAAGGAGGATTCCATCTAGAAGTAAAATAATAAAATGAAGTTCAAAGATAGTCTTTATATGTAGCAGGAAAAATTTAAATAGAAAATTACCTATTTATAAATGTCATAATTTTCAAATAGAACAACACCAAAATTTTTCTTAGTTAAAATTTCTTCACCCGTCTTAATTATAGCTTCTGCCTTTGGACTTTCATCAGGATTCCATCCAAAAAACTCCATTCCATCTCGATGCAAAAACCAATTTTTCTTTGATTTATCATACTTAAAAGTAATTATTTTTGACCATTTGTCGTTACCTCCAACAGTATAATGCTCAACAGAAAAAAAACCGTTTTTAATTTTTACTCCTAAATAAGAATCTCCGTGAATTGCACCAGAACAGTCAATACACAAGACAGCATTGTCGTTTCGAGCTTTCAATTCCAGTTTATTATCCGAATTACCTATTAAAATCAATAAAGGTCTTTTTTCAGGTTTGTTATCGCTATAATTTGAAGTAGTTTCTTCATTTTTTTTCTTTAAGACAAGTATGTAATCATCAAAACTGTCATTATTCAAATTCCCTTTTACAGTATCCATTATTTCAAATTTTTGAGGAACAAACTTTAAAAGTTGATTTTTGTAATTTGTTATATTATTGCTTTGCGCGGCAATATTTAATGACAACAATAGAGTAATGATGACTAACTTCATTTTATTTATAATTGCAATTGACATACCCAAATATAAACTTTTTCTTCCATTAACTTGATTTTTTCTTTTGAAGTTGATTTTTGAAATTAGCATTGATATTGACTTTTGACATTGCTATTGAATTTTTAATTTGTAAGTTTGCAACTATGTCCATTAACACTACCATTACCGATAAAAAATACAAAAAACTCTCGCTTCAGGTTTCCTTGACGGGGCTTTCGTTTTGTGTTTTTGACACCTTGAATAATGTGATACTTTCTGTGAATGAAGTGCATTTTGACACTTTTCACAAAGCCACCAAAATTGAAGAATTGTTTGCCGATGCTTTCAATAACAATCCGGAATTAAAGGATACTTATGACGAAATATTGGTAATTCACAACAACAATCTTTCGACTTTTGTGCCCGAACCATTGTTCGACGAAAACTTTTTGGGAAGTTATTTACAATACAACACCAAGGTTTTTGAGACCGATTTTTTTGCTTTCGACGAAATTCCGAATTACCAAATGAATACGGTTTACATTCCATACGTGAACATCAACAATTTTTTTATTGACCAATTCGGTTCTTTCAATTACAAGCACGCCAACAGTATTTTGGTAAGCAAACTTTTGGAGACTTCCAAAAACAATGACGACAAAAAAATGATCGTGAATTTCAATCCGGGTCATTTTGAGATTGTAGTCGTTCAAAATCAAAAGTTGCTTTTATTCAATTCATTCGAATATCAAACTCCAGAAGATTTTCTGTATTATCTGCTTTTCACGGCCGAACAATTGAACATGAATCCCGAGAATTTCAAGTTGGAATTATTGGGAAGCATTGCCGAAGAAGATGCTTTTTATCAATTGGCCTACAAATACATTCGAAACGTATCCTTGTTTGACGTATTGAATTTGCAGCAAAAAAATTCCTTTTCGACCGCCCAAAACCAGAAACATTTTATTTTATTCCAATCGTGAGAATCATTTCAGGTAAATATAAAGGAAGACGCATTTTTCCGCCCAAAGGACTACCCGTTCGCCCAACGACCGATATGTCGAAAGAAGCCTTGTTCAATGTTTTGAACAACCATTTCAGTTTCGAAGGCTTGAAAATACTGGATTTGTTCGCGGGAACCGGGAATATCAGTTTCGAATTTGCCTCTCGTGGCAGCGCTCCGATAACTTCTGTCGATGCCGATTTTGGTTGCGTGAAATTCATCAAACAAATTGCTGCCGAGTACGATTTTGACATTGCGGCGACCAAAAGCGATGTTTTCCAATTTTTGGAAAGAAACAAAGCGACTTACGACATTATTTTTGCCGATCCGCCTTATGGTTTGGACCAAAAAACATTCGAAAAAGTGGTCTTGACCGTTTTCGAAAAAGAACTGCTTCAAGAAGACGGAATGATGGTAATCGAACATTCCAAATACACCAAACTCGACCATCTACCCCACTTTTCGTTCCAGAAAAGTTATGGCGGTTCTTTTTTCAGTTTCTTTGAAATTGAAAATTCCGAGGAAGAAATGGAGGATGAAGAGGATTTCGAAGAGGAATAAATTTCTACAAACCCATTCAAAAAAATTAGCCACTGATTCACAGATTTTTTATTTTATTAAAATCAGTGAATCAGTGGCTAATAAAATTTAAACCTATTCATAAAAAAAGCAGACCTATAAGCCGGATTCTGTCACCGATCCCGATAGCTATCGGGACGATGCCTTATCATTTATCTAGGCGCGCAATTGCTCACGTGCTCCATCTTTCTACCCTTCGACAACGGACGAGAAGCCCTTAAATGCCGATATACTTGAAATTTCACCGCATAGAGTTTACCTGGTTTCACTACAGCATTACCTGTACCTGCTTTCTGTTGCACTTGTCCTAATCCGATTGCTCGAACCGACGGCTGTTAGCCGCTATGCTTCTCTGTGGTGTCCGGACTTTCCTTCCCGACGAGTCGGGACGATAAGGCGGTCTGCGGTGCAAATTTAGCATAATAAACACCGTTTCCAATATTTAAGTTCTCCACTTTAACAACTCTTTCACAACCACTTAATAATAAAATAGTTACCTTTAAGCATCAACTATAAATCCATTATCATGAAACCTATCTATCATTATGCTTCTGTTTCCGAAGCTTTGGAACAATTGAACAAAAAGGGTTTCATCCACGATTTCAATCTATTAGATGAAACTATCCGAAAAAATCCGAACAATTATGAAATAGAACACGTGTACCGCTACGAAGGCGATTCGGATCCTGATGAAGAAGCGGTGGTGTATGGCATCACCTGTAATTCGGGTGAAAGAGGCGTTTATGTGGCCGGATTTTCGGCAAACTCGGAAAACGAAGCTTCCACAGTTTTGGCCAAATTATGCATCGAAGGCAATAACAAGCAATATAGAACTTTGACTTCTACAAATTAAAAATTACAATATTTCATTGATTATCAACATCCTGTTGTTTATTGTCCTAATTTATATCTTGGCAAGGAAAAGATTTTATCCAAATTAACAATTTAGAGAATAAATAAATCAACTAAAATCCTATATTTGCTATCCAATAAAAATCTATGGAACAATTTGTAGTATCGGCTCGTAAATATCGTCCGCAAACATTCAAGGATGTTGTGGGACAAAAAGCCATTACCAGCACTTTGTTGCACGCCATAGAAAGCAACCACTTGGCTTCTGCCCTATTGTTTACAGGCCCTCGTGGTGTCGGAAAAACGACTTGCGCCAGAATCTTGGCACGAAAAATCAACCAACCCGGTTATGATGATCCGAATGAAGATTTTGCTTTCAATGTTTTCGAATTGGATGCCGCTTCAAACAACTCGGTAGATGATATTCGTAATTTGATTGACCAAGTTCGTATTCCGCCACAAACCGGACAGTACAAGGTGTATATTATTGACGAGGTGCATATGTTGTCTTCGGCCGCTTTCAACGCTTTTTTGAAAACCTTGGAAGAACCGCCAAAGCACGCCATTTTTATATTGGCCACAACCGAAAAACACAAAATTATTCCGACGATACTTTCTCGTTGCCAGATATTTGATTTCAAAAGAATTACCGTAAAAGACGCCAAGGAACATCTTGCCGATGTGGCCGAAAGTCAAGGGGTAAATTTTGAAGATGATGCCCTACACATTATCGCCCAAAAGGCCGATGGTGCGATGCGTGATGCTTTGTCCATTTTTGACCGAGTGGTTTCTTATTGTGGCAGTAATTTGACCCGTCAAGCCGTTACAGAAAACCTGAACGTGCTGGATTACGAAACCTATATCACGATTACCGACTTGATTTTGGAAAACAAAATCCCGGACTTATTGGTCGCTTTCAACGATATTTTGTCCAAAGGATTTGATGCGCATCATTTTGTTGCCGGTTTAGCTTCGCATTTCCGAGATTTGTTGGTTTCCAAAACGCCTTCGACTTTGGCTTTATTGGAAGTTGGCGAACAAGCCCAAAAGCTGTACGCCATTCAATGCCAAAAAGCTTCGCAAGAATTCTTGCTGAAAGGAATTGAAATTGCCAATGACTGCGATTTGAAATACAAATTGAGCCAAAACCAGCGATTACTTGTCGAACTTTGCTTGATGCAACTGGCCTCCATCTCCTTTGATGGAGAAAAAAAAAAGTTGAGCAATTTATAATTCCTCCCACTTATTTTAGAAGAACCGATTATTCCATAGTTGAAACCAAGCAGGTTGCAGATAGCAGAAGGCAGTCTTCAGATAGCAGTTTGCAGAATGCAGAAGTAATCGAGCCTAAAGTTGAAATCAACAATTCGGAGGTAGTTCGTACAACCGAAATCCCAAAACCGCCAACTATTAACATTTCGGAAGGTCCCAAATTTTCTGCTTTGTCACTTTCAAGCATTCGAGCCAAAAGAGAATTGCAGGAAAGCACCAAAGGAATCGTAAAAGAAGAAGTTCTTTTGCCTACTGAAGCTTTCAACGAAACCGACATGTTGTTGTATTGGAACAAATATGCGGAACGTTTAAGCGATAAAGGGCACAAAATAATGGAGTCACTTTTAAGGATAAGCGATCCTAAATTAGAAGGCACAAAAATCATTCACGAATTGCCAAATGATGGCTCCAAAATAGATTTTGAAACCCAAATACACGGACTTTTAGGTTATTTAAGAGGGCATTTGCACAATCACGACATCACGATTGAAATCCTGGTGAATGAAAAAATTGAAAACAAATTTGCTTTCACTCCACTCGATAAATTCAATAGATTAAATGAAATAAATCCCAATTTGGAGTTGTTGAAAAAGACATTCGATTTGGATATCTAATCTTTCTTTTACCAAAAAAACTACAAATTCGCCATTTGTGTATTTCTTTTGAAATATAAAAATGGTGAATTTGCGTTTGATTGATTAACAGTTGAATTAAATTTTCCCGTAGTACATTGCCTTGACGATACCATCGGAAAGTCCAATTTTGGGAACATAAATGTTTCTGGCTCCACTCCATTTCATGGCGTTGAGATAGATTTGGGTTGCAGGGATAATTACATCGGCACGATCGGGATTCAGCCCTAATTCCGTGATTCTTTGTTCGTATGTAAGCGAATTCAAGAATGCGTATTGAGAATTCAAATAAATGAAAGACAATGGTTTATCTTGTAATTTCCCAGACATTTTAAACAATTTATTGATGTTTCCACCAGAACCAATAAGAGTGACATCGTCATAATCTTTTGTGTTTTTGGTCACCCATTTTTCCATTTCTTGCCAAAGGACATCTCTCACCATTTCGTTCAATAAACGAACCGTACCCGCCTTGAATGATTTTGAGACGACGATTCTGCCACTGGAAAAAAGAGAAAATTCAGTGCTTCCACCTCCAACATCCACATAAAGATAGGTTTTGTCGGATTTCAGAAGATGATGTAAATCAGTTGAAGCAATGATTACGGCTTCTTTTTTACCATCAATTATTTCGATATTGATGCCCGCTTTTTCTTTAACAACATCAACAACTTCTTTGCCATTATATGCTTCTCGCATCGCCGATGTGGCAAAAGCCGAGTATTTTTCTACTTTGTTTACTTTCATCAAAAGCCGAAATGCATGCATGGCATCTACCATTCTGGAAATGTTTTCTTCGGAAATTTCACCTACTGTGAAGGAGTCTTGACCTAACCGAATAGGAACACGAACTAAGGAACTTTTGTTAAATTGTGTTTCTTTTCCATCTTGCTCAACGATATTTGTGATTAAAAGCCGCATGGCATTTGAACCAATATCGATGGCGGCGTATTTTTTTATTTTGAGCAATTTATTATTTAAGGAACTATTCATTAATTTGGGTATTTGTACAATTGAAAACTAGGGTGATTAAACAATATTGGCTAATTCCTCTATTTTATTTTGATAATATTTATAGGCTTCTAATTGTGCTCTAAAAATAGGTTCTTTTTCTTGGCGAACTTTGTATTTGTTATCTAATTTTTCAGAATGGTAGCGAGCTTTGACATTGCCATTCCAGCCAATATCGAAATTGTCGATCAATTCATTTTTAATTTCGGGGTCATAAATTGGACAGGTCACTTCTACCCTTCCGTCAAGATTTCTGGTCATAAAGTCAGCCGATGAAATGAAAACTTCTGTTTCACCTGCATTGCCAAATATATATATTCTGGAATGTTCCAAGTAATTATCTACAATACTAATGGCTTCGATATTTTCACTCATCCCTTGAACGCCGGGAATTAAGGAACAAATTCCTCTAACTTCGAGTTGTATTTTTACGCCCGCATTACTTGCAGCATATAATTTATCTATCATTTCAAAATCAGACAAACTATTCATTTTAAGTTTTATGAATGTATCTTTGCCTTCTAATGCATGCGCAATTTCCCTATCAATCAATTTATTAAATCGCGAGCGCGTGTAATGTGGCGAAACGATGAGATGTTTGTATCGATACAATCTGTAATTAATGTCAAAAAACTCAAAAATTTTGGAGACATCCTTTAATATGTGTTGATGACTTGTAAAAAGGGTGACATCCGTATAGATTTTGGCTGTTTGCTCATTGAAATTTCCCGTTGATATGAAACCATAACGTTTAATTTTGCCTTCTTCAATTCTTTCGATAACGCATACTTTACTATGCACTTTGAGTCCTTTGATGCCAAAAATGAGTTCGATGCCTTCCGTCTGCATTTGTTCTGCATAAGAAATATTGGAAGCTTCATCGAAACGGGCTTGCAATTCAATTTGAACGGTAACTTTTTTTCCGTTTTTGGCTGCATTTACAAGTGAACTTATGATTTGTGAATTTTTGGCTAATCGATATAACGTTATTTTTATGGTGGTTACCTTTGGGTCTAATGCTGCTTCACGCAAAAACTTGGTGAGATAAGAAAAAGTTTGGTATGGAGCATTTAATAAATAATCTTTTTTACTGATTTTTTCCAATAAACTTCCTTCGAGACTCAAACCTGGAATGGGCAATGGAACGTTCGTTTTGTACAACAAATCGAATCTTCCAAGATTTGGAAAATTCATATAATCCCTTCTATTGTGGTATCTTCCGCCTGGAATGATGCTGTCTGTGGAAACGATTTTCATTTTATCCAGGAAAAACTGAAGCGTGTCTTCAGCTATCAATTGATCGTAAATGAAGCGAACGGGTTCTCCTATTCGGCGGTCTTTTACGCTTGAAGCAATTTTTTCAAGCATACTTTTGCTCAAATCACTGTCAATTTCCAACTGTGCATCTCGGGTAATTTTTATCATGTGGGCCGAAACACTTTCGTAATCAAAAATATTGAAAATACTGCTCAAATTATGTCTAATTACATCGTCAAGCAAAATAACGTATTTTTTATTGTCTGTTGAAGGTAAAACTACAAATCGGTTTATTGTGTTAGGGATTTCAATAATGGCATAACGTATTTCGGCGTCTTTTTTCATTACCAATTTTATTGCCAAATAACCCACAGTATCTTTCAATACTGGAAATTCGGCTAAATCATTTAAAATAATGGTAATTAATTCGGGACTTAGTTTTTGGATAAAAAAATCTTTCAAAAATATTTCTTGCTCTATTGAAATGTCATTTTCATGGACCATGAAAATATTTTCCGTTTCCAATTTAGTCTCGATGCTATTTAATATTCTTAAACTTTCGGATTGTTGCTGGATGACAATTTCAGTAATGTCTTTTACTGATTGTTGCGCCGAAATTCCACCTAATATTTTCTGACCAGATTTACCGGACAAACTCAATCTTCTGATGGCGGCAAAACGAACCCTGAAAAACTCGTCTAAATTATTAGAGAATATTCCTAAAAAACGTAATCTATCCAAAAGCGGAACGGATTCATCTGCAGCTTCTTGCAGCACTCTTGCATTAAAGGTTAACCAACTTTTTTCTCTATCTATATATTTGTATTTAAGCACAATCGTTTATTTTATTTTTTTAGGGAATATTATTTTTTGGGTTTTGCCTTTAGCTATTTCTTCCCAATTATCTGTTGCGAATTCGAGTGAAACAAAACCAGATGTAGGAACATTTTCTATAAAAATGTCTCCAAATTTATTAACAAAATTTGTAATTGCCTCATTATGTCCGAAAAGAATAACGTTTTCAAAAAAATTACTACACGATTTAACCACCTTTTCCAATTGGTTTTCATCAAAAGTATAAAGTTCTTCTTTAAAAATGATGCTTTCAACTGGATATAAAATATTTTGGGCAAAAATTAGGGCTGTTTCCGAAGCTCTTTTGGCGGTGCTACTCCACATTACAAAAATTGGAGGAACATAATCTACACAATTTGTTGCAACTAGGTGTGCATCTTTTATGCCTCTTTGTTCTAATGGCCTATCAATATCTTTTAGTGGTGCTTCCCAACTTGATTTTGCGTGTCGAACTAGTATTAGGTTTTTCATATAAGGGAATATTTACTCTTGAATTGCATCCAATTAGGTTCAAGTATTAAGATTACAAATTACAAAATATATTTTGATTTACATATTTTAATCAAAATAAAAAAAACATATAAATTTCATTATTGTCAAAAATTTTAGACTACAAAAAAGGTATTGATATTGAAACAGCATCTTACAATAAAAAATCCATATTCTTTTAACAATTATCATAATAGTGATTTATTTTTTGTAATATTATACATATAAAATACAAAAAATATGCACTTAATCTATTATTTTTGCACTTAATCGATGTTTTTTAAGATTATTATACTTAGATTTGATGTACTAAAAATTTTAATAAAAAAAACTGACCTGTAATTTACATTAAAATTAACAAGACAAAAAAGGATAAAAAACAAAGTTAAATTCTAAAAAAGGAAGTTTGAAATGGCATAAATTATCCTTTTAACGAGTATTTAGGTTATTGGTAGAAAAAAAACATCAATGTTATACAATGTTGTTAGATTCGCAAACAAAAAAATTTTAGAATGGTAATTAATTTAATCAAAGACTTTATGAAAAAAATAACTCCAAATCTTATTATTGACCTAATAATCAATATTATTTCAATTCAAAGACCCGTTTATTGCTTTGCAAAAAGAGTTACAATAGTATTGGTTTTTACCTTCTTTTGCACTGCTGTTTCGGCCCAAAATGGGAATACTGTCACTCCAAAAATCATGGAAGTAAAATTATATATCTCTTCCTTGAAAGGAATCGAGCAAAATAATAATTTAAGTTTTTCCAATGCAAAAAATGTGGAAGATTTAGTCTATAATCTACAGCCTTCTACATACTTCATCGCTGGAGAGGCGAAAACGTATGGAGAAAATCCTAAAAACTTGTATACTGACATTGCTTCTTTAAATGCAATTTCTAATGCAAACATGCAAAAAAACAACATAGAAATCGTGATTGTTAAAATCAACAATGCAAACGATTTGAATTCGATAATTGATTTGTCTTTATTTTCAGATTTTTACAAGTTGAAATACATTTATATCGTATCGAGTGTCGCTACAACTGAACAAAACATTGTAAAAATGTTTCACAACTTCGAAGAACAATACAGTATTTTTTATAAAATTGAAAAAGGGGAATAGTTTACCATTGACTACTAAAAACAAATCATTATGAAGGAAATATACTTTAAATCAATAAATAATAAATTACACTATTTATTTATACTATTGGCTCTTTTTACTGGAAATCTTTTTACTGCTGAAGCGCAAGTTAAAAAAGTACCCACTCAAAGAACATCAACCTATTCACCTACAAAGAAAATATATAATATTCAAGGTGATTTTACGATGTTGGGAAATACTAACCTAACGCCGCAAAGTTATAACAATACTGTAAATAACAATAGTTCAACCATGCAATATGTTGATATTGACGGAGATCCAAATACTTGGAATTCATCATCATCGACCTTGGCATTATCTACAGAAAATGGTGCCGTTCCATCTTGCTCTAATATTATTTATGCTGGTTTGTACTGGACAGGAAAATCGTCAGCAAATTCAACTTTTACAGCTACTAAAAATATCCCTACAGGAAATAATATTTCAGTTCCAGTTGCATTGTCGAACGCAAGAATTTACAATAGTACCAATGTTATTACTCAAACTAATTATACATTAACAGTTACCCGTTCTGGATTAAATAATAATAGAACCATTATTTACGATTTCACTTCATCGGTTTCAGGAAATCCAAACGTAAAGTTTATTTATAAATATGATAACGCAACCAGTACTGGAACACTTTTTAAATCAATTAACAATGGTACTGAAACTAGTGTTGCAGTAAGCAGTATTGATAGTAATAATGCATACCTTGATACACCGTATGAAATATTTTCAGATTCAAATTATACCCTTAAGCTTAATAGATTAAGAAGAGATGGTAATAATTCAAATGTTAATAGCCCTACAAGTGCTTATGTTGATATCTCTTATGTAGATATTATTACTGAAACTATTACAGTTTCAAAAACCTTTGACAAAAGAAAAATTTCCTTAAAAGGACCAGGCGAAACATCCTATACGTCAATAACTGCAAATGCTAATGACATTTATTATCCATCAGGTACTGACGATGATATTTATTCTGCCTATGCAGAAGTTACAGATTATGTAAAATCACACGGTGTTGGTGCTTATTTTGCTGCCGATATGGCTTTACTTGAAGGAAATCCCGGTGGAACAGGTTATTCTGGTGGTTGGGGAATGATTGTGATTTACGAAAACTCAAAAATGAAATATCGTGACGTAACAATTTTTGACGGATATGCTTATGTACAAGCAAGTAACACCTCTGGTTTCACATTACCTGTTTCTGGTTTTAACACCGTTCAATCTGGAGCCGTTGAAATGAAATTAGGATTAATGGCCAGTGAAGGAGATGTCAATTTTACGGGAGATTATTTTCAAATTCAAAAAGTTAGCGATGCCAGCTACATGAATTTGAATCATTCTGGTAATAGTGCAACTAATTTCTTTAATTCTTCAATTATTGTAGGAGGGGCAAGAAATCCAAGTTTGCAAAATAATACCGGTGTTGATTTTAGTATGTTTACTATTCCAAATGTTGGAAATTCCGTAATCGCCAATAATCAAACTTCGGTTAATTTTAAATTTGGAACAGATGGTGATACCTACTCCATATTTGCAATTGCCATGGCCGTAGATGCTTATGTTCCAGTTGCTGAAGCGGTTATCGCCACACAAACGCTAAATGGAGCAACCGTATATGGATCAATAACTTCAGTTAATCCTGGTGATGAAATAGGTGCAAAAATAAACATTTACAATAAAGGAACTGAAGCTGTAAATAATGCAAAATTCATTATTCCAATACCTTATACACTGGATTTTGTGGCTGGAAGTTTAACAAAAAATGTGAATTTTTCTCCACTTCCTTCCCCAAACAATTATTATTTTGACCCTACTTTAGGTCCAAAAGGATCCATTGTTTATGATTTAGGAACATTGCCTTTACCAGCAGACCCAAGTACAATTCTTGGAGATTTTTCCTTTAAAGTAAAAGTAACTACTGATTGTGCCATCCTAAAAAATTCTCTTTGCAACCAAAATGTTTCTATCTACGGTAATATAAGCGGAACAGGAGCCACTACTGCCATTAATTTTACCGAAAAACCATTTTACGTTGGCTATAATTCCACAGGGGTATGTCAAGGCGAACCCATTTTGAATCCTCTCAACATAAGTATTAATTCATCAGCTTACGTAAATCAAAATTGTATTGACACACCTAATACTAGAGAATTTGTTTTTTGTACTCCAGATTCGACTATTCCAGTGACTGCAATAAGTTCCGGTTTTCCTTCTGGATCAAAATATTACAATGAATATCCTATCGTATCAGGAACCACAGAATATACCATATCAAATCCATTTCCAGCAACTTTAGGTTCTGCAAGCTATTATGCCGTTCCTCCTGGAGCCAGTGATTCATGTAGCTTTCCTTTTACAATTAAGGTTACTAATGTTACAACTGTACCAAATGCCACAACTGCCATTGAATATTGTCAAGGTGCAACTGCATCACCATTAACGGCAACAGCAACTAATCCAGCATATACATTATATTACTATAATTCTCTTACTGGAACTGCTCAATTAGAATTGACTCCATCAACAGCATCAGCAGGATCAACAACTTATTATGTTGCTGAAGCAGCTTCTGGTTCTTGTATTGGGCCTAAAAAAGCAATTGTTGTCACTGTAAATCCAATGCCAATTGCTCCAACTGTATTATGCTACCAAACAGCCACTTTCAATACGACTACTTGTGCTTGGGACGTGACTGGAACACAACCAGTGAAACCAGCATTGGCTTGTTACGAATCAGCTACTTTCAATACTGAAACTTGTGCTTGGGACGTGACTGGAACTCAACCAGTGAAACCAACATTGGCTTGTTACGAATCGGCTACTTTCAATACTGAAACTTGTGTTTGGGACGTGACTGGAACTCAACCAGTGAAACCAGCATTGGCGTGTTACGAATCAGCTACTTTCAATACTACTACTTGTGTTTGGGACGTGACTGGAACACAACCGGTGAAACCAACATTGGCTTGTTACGAATCTGCCACTTTCAATACTGAAACTTGTGTTTGGGATGTGACT
>NZ_PNNA01000040.1 GCF_013823965.1 Flavobacterium sp. | reverse complement strand
ACAAACATCGAAATAAAAGAAAAATAATTACATCTTGAAAAACTTTGTGTCTCGGTGTTTTTGTGGCAAAACAACTGTCCAGTTCATAACTTCTAAAGATTTCTTTTTTAATACAATTTTTAATTCCTAATTTGTGACTTCAAATTTGTAGGAAAAAATGAAGTTCTGTATTGTTGAATACGAACCACACTATCGAAATATGGAATTAATGCATGAGACAAAAATAGATACCGAAATTTTAAAGACGAAACAACATTTTGAGATTCTTGATGGATTAAGAGGAATAGCCGCTTTGTCCATTGTAGTTTTTCATTTTATGGAAATCGTGTACAAGC
Source organism: Flavobacterium sp. (assembly GCF_013823965.1). Lineage (GTDB taxonomy): Bacteria > Bacteroidota > Bacteroidia > Flavobacteriales > Flavobacteriaceae > Flavobacterium. Next base: position 38,794 of record NZ_PNNA01000040.1, on the reverse strand, counting down.
CCAGCGAAAATTTTATCGCCCATGGTTTTTTGGCAGTTGATTTTTTCTTTTGTCTTTCCGGATTTGTCATTGCCTATGCGTATCATGACCGTATTGGCAAAATGAAAATTACCGATTTTTTTAAATTAAGGTTAATTAGGTTGCATCCTTTGGTTATTTTTGGTTCGGTATTGGGTTTGTTGGCTTTTCTTTTTGATTCTTTTGGTGGTAGTCCTGAAACCTACGAAACGGGTAAATTGATACTTGTTTTTCTGGGTTCTATTTTTCTGATTCCTTTTCCAGTAATGGCAGATCGTTATTTCAACTTGTTTGGTTTAAATGCGCCTGCTTGGTCTTTGTTTTGGGAATATGTAGCTAATGTTCTTTATGCGCTTTTCCTTTATAAATTAAGTCGCCGTTCCCTGTTTTTATTAACTGTTTTTGCTGCGGCAGGAATCTGTTTTGTCAGCAACCGTGCAGGAGGTTCTTTATTGGGCGGATGGAGTGGCGAAACCTTTTGGGATGGAGGTGCTCGTATTTCGTTTTCCTTTTTAGCGGGTATGTTGATATATCGTTCCAATTGGATTATTCAATCGAAACTGGGTTTTATCGGTCTGTCCGGATTACTATTTTTAGCTTTCTTGCTCCCTTTTTCTGATTGGAATTGGCTGACAGAACCTATTGTGGTATTGCTCTATTTCCCTTTATTGATTGCATTGGGAGCCGGAGCCACACTCACACAGGGATTCAGGAAACTGTGTGTCTTCTTCGGGAAAATATCGTATCCTTTATACATGACGCATTATGCAGTAATGTGGATTTTTGCGAATTATTATGCGAAGTACCAACCGGAAACTGGTCAAATGGTTTTTATTATAATTATGGGAACAATTCTTCTGCTTGGCCTCGCTTATTTAACAATGATTTTTTATGACATCCCCGTTCGAAAGTATTTAACGGACAGAAGAAAGAAGGTTTAATCTAAAAAAAGTCCCGGATGAATCGTCCGATAATTTTATATCGAATGTTATTTAATATCAATATTTTGTTTTCACCTTCTTCTTTCTTTTTATTGTAATACTCTTTATGGTGAATCATTTAATTTTTGTATTTTTAAGCGAACAAATTTTATTAAATGAAACCAGTAATTCCCATCGACAAGTCCGAAATTCTCAAAAGATACAAACCCATGAACCCTAAAACCCACAAAGGTCTTCAAGGTCACGCTCTGATTGTTGGTGGCAGTTACGGCAAAATAGGAGCAATGACTTTGTCTTCCAAAGCCTGTTTGAAAACTGGTTGCGGGTTGGTCACGGTGTTCATTCCCAGATGTGGTTACAAAATCGTGCAAACTGCCAATCCGGAAGTGATGGTCTTGACGGATATTTCGGTAAAATACATAACCAAAATCGTTTTTGATTTCGTTCCCAAAGCCATTGGAATTGGGCCTGGAATTGGCCAAGATATTGAAACGCACACAGCCTTGCACCGTTTCGTGAAAACCAATGAAATTCCCTTGGTCATCGATGCCGACGCGCTGAATATTTTGTCACAAAACAAACAATGGCTGACTTTTTTACCGGAGAAAACCATTTTTACCCCACACCAAAAAGAACTGGAACGACTCATAGGAGCCTGGGATTCGGATACAGAGAAAATTGAAAAAGCCATCACTTTTTCCAAACAAAACAATCTTATAATGGTGCTGAAAGGCGCGCCAACCAAAATCATTGACGGCGATACCATCTATGAAAACACGACCGGAAACGCAGCCTTGGCCACAGCCGGAACTGGAGATGTTTTGACGGGAATGATTACGAGTTTGTTGGCACAATCCTATGAACCCGTCGATGCTGCCATTCTAGGAGTTTACCTTCACGGATTAACCGCTGACATTGCTTTGCCTGAAACAGGTTATCAGGCGTTTATCGCTTCGGATTGTATTGAACATATTGGAAAAGCGTATTTGAGTTTGGAGAAATAAGACTTTTTACCAAAAAATTCAGTAACAATAGAACTCAAGATCATGAAATCTTTTTTTCCAATACCATGAATTCCAAAGGTTCGTTGGAGATTGGAATATGAACATCGCCAACAGGAAAGGGTTCCCTTGCTCCCGTATCGACATAACCGTTGCGTTTGTACCAAGAAATTAGTTCTTCCCGAATAGAAATCACCGTCATTACAATTTTAGACAAACCCAATGCTGAAGCATGTATTTCGGCCTGTTGCATTAATTTTTTTCCAACGCCACTATTTTGCAACTCAGGCAAAACAGTCAACATTCCTAAATACAAATGATGCTCTTTTTTGATAAGCAACACACAACCCATGATGTCGTTGTTCTTCGTGAATTTTAGGATGGTATTTTTCTTGTCTTGAATGATTTCGGTTAATTCTTTTTCAGTTGTCCTGCTTCCTTCCAAAAGGTTGGCTTCGGTAGTCCAGCCTTTTTTAGAAGATTCCCCTCTATAGGCTGAATTGATTAATTTATTCAAAGAGGAAACGTCTTCTATTGTTGCTTTTGTAATCATGGATATTAAATATTCCGGTTTGTGGTTTTTGTATTTTTCAAAGGTAAAAAAAAGGACGACAAAACAACATCTCATGGTAGCAGTTGTTTGCGTTTCCTCTTTGTGGACAAAAGCTGTTTTATAGGTTTGTTTTCCACTTGATTCATTTAGAAATAATTAAGCTGAATATTGATTATTTGAAAACGCTATTGTGTTGATAATCAGGTTTTTTATTTTTATCTTTGAGTAAAGGATTTTCAGAACAATTTAAAATATATAATCATGAAAAAATTAAATGTTATTTGGTTAATGGTTATGGCTTGTTTGATCAACATAATGCCTTTATTTGGACAAACAGATTCTAAAAAGAATAAAATCATTGCTGACAGCAAAACAGCAAAGACTGAGTTCATTGCGGCTGACGGTCTTATGAAAGGACTTTTTGATAACGCTTATGGTTACGTTATTTTTCCCAATGTTGGTAAAGGAGGTCTGGGGATAGGAGGGGCAATTGGCAATGGAGTTGTCTATCAAAATAACAAGGTGATTGGTTTGGCCAAACTGTCTCAAGTGAGCATAGGATTCCAGGCTGGTGGACAAGCATATCGTGAAGTAATATTTTTTGAATCAAAAAAGGAATTGGAACGTTTTAAAAATGGCCAATTCGAATTTTCGGCACAAGTTTCGGCAGTGGCAGTAACAGCTGGTGCCTCAGCAAATATTAAGTTTACTGAAGGCATTATGGTGTTTACCATGCAAAAAGGCGGACTTATGTATGAGGCATCGGTAGGCGGACAGCAATTTAAGTTTAGTAAGTTGTAATTTTTTTTGGTGAAATTCCAGCAATGACTGGCACAAAATACTACATTTCGCATAATCCAATGGATGAAAAGCATAAAACAAAATGAGCTCGAAATAATATCGAGCTCATTGTCATCAAAATTGATTATAAATTTGTCTAAATTTTAGTGCAGTCCAGTTTTGGAACGGTTCTTTACCGTTTGCATAGTAAAGATATGCTCAAATTTTTAATTTGACTTTACAGATTGTAGACTTGAATTGTATCATTACTTTTTCACAATTTTTAATGTTGATGAGGTGTTTCCCGCTTCAACTTTTGCAATATAAATACCTGCACTAAGTTGTGTGGTATCAATCTGGGCAGTGCTGCTTTCCGGTTTTAAATTTAGTACAACTTTCCCCATTATGTCTACAACGCTGATGTTAGTAATAATATCATTTGTAGATGCTATATTCCAGGTGCTTGTAGCAGGATTTGGATACGCAGTAATGTTTTTATTTTCGAATTGAGATGTCCCAAGTGTAGTTTTAACTTGTGTTGATACACTTTGCTTATCACAGTTAAGGGCAGTAAGTGTAATAGTGTATGGACCTTCATTAGCATAATTATGCTGAGGATTTTCTTCAGTAGACGTTGTTCCATCTCCAAAATCCCAAACGTAAGATTGAGCATTCACCGAGTTGTTAGTAAAAGAAACTGCATTTCCATTTGCCACAAATGTAAATGTTGCTGTAGGATCGTAAGCTCCAACATTCCATGCGGTAAGGTTGTTGTATACAATTGTTTTTACAACTTCCTTAATTTGGTTAGCCACCGTAGCGCTTAAAATACTGGTATTATAGGTAATTAAAGTAGGGTCTTTGCGGAATATCACAGTATAAAATGTAACTGCTGCAACATAAGTCCCTGCTAATGTAGGATGGCTTTCATCGGCATCATATAACTCAATTTCCGGATGCAGTTGCCTCATCTGGCGACGTACACTGCCTACTGGCGAAATGGTGGCATCATTGTCGTTTGCCATCTGGGCGTAACTTAGTGCTAAACGGTTATCCATACCTTCATAAGTACACATTTCAGGGATGGTAGGGCAATAGGTTGCATCACCATTTTTACGACCCCAGGTTTGGTAAAAAAACAATTCTGTACACGGGCTGTATTGACGTGCCATATTAGCAAGCTTGGTAGCAAATGCAAACGTATGTTCTTGTACATAAGTATTTTCAAGAGCTGGGCGTTCGCTATGGTCTTGTAAAACCACGTAATCCCATCCGCCTTGTTGCAGTGCGCCAGTAGTCCCCGTATTTGCAAAATGCCCTTCAAGGCTTGTGCCTCCCACAGTAAAGCTGGAAGCATTGAGTTTATCACCTGTAGATGCTGCCATATTTTTTACCATGGTAGGCAGGTTATTATAGTAAGTATAGCTATTGCCAATAAAAAGTATGCGTTTTGCCGTATCGGGTGCAATAGGGGTACCACACACATTAAGCTCATAAATAGAATATCCATATTGGGTGTTGCGTGTTACACCATCCATTTTTATGTAGCGGTATTGCGCATCTATATTTTCAATAACATCAATACGGGCTCCATATTCCATATTGTTTTTTTCGGCAATAGTTACCCATGTGGTACCATCTACAGATCCTCTCACAAAATAATTTTTGGCACTATAGGTATCCCATGTTAAGGTTACTGCACTAATTGCACTTAATGTACCAAGGTCAACTGTTAAACTTTGCTCGTCAGTCGCTGCGCTTTCCCATTGTGTAGCGCTATTGCCGTCAGCAGCAAGTGTAGCATTTCCGGTAGTGGCGGTAGCTGAAACAACAGGTATAAGAGTACAATCCGGTGCAGGAGATGCACCAATGGGTTTTCCAAAACTGTAAGCGCCCGTCGTCCTGTTAAGGGTAACGCTATAAGTCCCTGCAGGTATATTGATGTCGATACCATTTTGTGAACCTGTTCCGTTAGGAAAACCACCATCGCCGCCCCATTGTGTTGTCCAACTATTATCTTGGCGGAATTTAACGGCACCGCTTGTTAGGGTAATGCTGTTTATAACATAGTGAATGCCGTCGGCTGAGGTCAATATATGTGTATCAGTCTGTGGGTCAACCGGCCAGCCCTGTGGCGTACTATTGCCTACTATGGCAATGCTCGGGTAGTTAAAAGAGTATTGTAAGGTAGTACGGTTAAAAGAAACATTGTATACATTATTGGATACGTTTAGCGTCCCTGTCCCTTCGACAGCTGTTCCTGATGGAAATGTTGGTGGAGTCCAAGATACAATGTCCGTATGGTTTTGTCTAAATTTTACCTCTCCATTTACAGGTAGGCCAACGCCTGAATAGTGAACGCCATCACTTGTTCCTAAATCAACATCCGTATTTCCTACACCGGCACCTGAAAGGCTAACAACAGGATATAAGTTTGAAGGAGAAAAGTTAAATGCTAGGGTTGTGCTATTAAATGTTACATTATAGATGCCTATCGGTACAGTAATATTGCTTCCGTTCAGTACTGCAATGCCCGTAGGAAAAGAACCTGCAGGCGCTCCCCAATTATTTACCCATGAATTTAAAGCCCTAAATTTTACAGATCCACTAGAGGTTACTAAATTATCTATACTCCAATGCACACCATCGGTACTGGTCATTTGATGAGCATCTATTTCGCCGACGGTATTAGTAGGCCATCCGCCCACACCGTCACCTACAATAGCCATTGAGTTGAACTGCGCATCCATTAATTGGACAGGAGTACTTGTTACACTTTCGTCAGAATAATTGAATGCTTTATCTACGGTGTATACTTTATAATAATAATCTACTCCGGGAGTCAAGCCATTATCTAAAAATGAAGTACCTGCTCCTGTGTATCTTACAAGGCCATTGCCAACGGTATTGCCTGATTTATAAATACCATTTTGAATTGGATCATCAGAAATTGATGGTGCAGTTGTAGCATAACGAATTACTACATAACCTCCTCCATCAACACCGCCACTTGCTGCAGCCCAACTCACATTGGCGCCACCATTTGTAGCACCAGTAGCAGTAATTACCCCAGGTAAATTTGGTGCGGTTGTATCAGGTGAATTTGATTGATAAATTACAAAATCATCAAAATCAGCCGAATATCCAGTAGCAGCAGCGGTAATTGTAAAGCCTGCAACACCAAAATTCCCAGCAGGAGTGCCGTTAGTAGTAATCGCAACCGCTACTTTTGTCCAAGATCCTACACTTGCTGATAAACCTGCAGCAAAGCTCTGTTTAGTACCGATTGGAGGTGTTTGAGTTGCTGAAGTATTATCAACAAATAGGTCGACTGTACTAGCAACGAGAGGAGTGGTTGAAGCAGATTTGTACCAAAATTGGATTTGATATGTAGTATTTGGCGCAAATGCTCCAGCTATTTGAGGAGAATAGAAATTTTTTGCAGTGCCATTAATTGAGCCTAATGTAACGTATCTCGAACCACTACGTCCTCCAGTTGCAATAGAAGTTTTTACATTGTTTGCTGTAGTGTTTGCCGTCCAGAGAGTAGTAGAGAGGTTGGCAGCTGATGAACTACCTCCCGCTAGAGTTCCTGTATGATTCTCAAATCCACCATCATGAGCTGAATAAGCTCCAATACCTGTTTGCGCATAGCCAACAAACGTAATGATAAATGCAAATAATAAGTGTAATTTATTTTTCATGGTTTTGCTTTTAAATTGTTCATAAATGTTTTTTTGGGTTATTAATAGAGTGAAATTTTTAGATGAATCCTATTATGAAAGACGTACTTTCATAATAGGATTTTGGAACCTATATTTTTTTTAATTTCTTCATTTCTGAAGCTTTTCCTTCTTTGATACTGATGGCCAATCCTCCTCCGGGAGCGAGGTATTGTTTCAGCAAACTTTTAGAAGTTACAATGACTTTTGTAATGGAATAACTTTGTGGCTTTTCGTTCCAATTGGCATCTTTTGCGTCAGCATAAATGGTGGCGATGTATTGAGTCCCTTTTGGCAAATAATCGAAAGAAATAGTTGCCGTTCTTGAATTTTCGTCGGTGATGCCGCCCACAAACCATTCTTTTTTACCTTTAGCTTTTCGGGCAATGGTGATGTAATCCCCAGGTTCTGCTTCCAGGATGTAACTGTTATCCCAATCTACTGCAACGTCTTTTATGAATTGGAAAGCATCTGGAAAACGATTGTAATTGTCTGGAATATCGGCCGCCATTTGCAAAGGACTGTACATTGTGACATAGTAAGCCAATTGTTTTACCAAAGTGGTGTTTACCCGTTGCTTTCCACCTGTTCCGTAATAAGAAAGATCGGTTTGAAAAATACCTGGCGTAAAATCCATTGGGCCACCCATCAATCGGGTAAACGGCAAAATGGTAGTATGCTCAGGAGTCAAACCGCCCATGGCTTCGAACTCGGTTCCTCTGGCCGATTCTTGGGCAATCCAGTTTGGATAAGTTCTGTTTAATCCTGTTGGACGAACGGCTTCGTGACTGTCAATCATAATTTTATAGTTGGCGGCGCGTTCTGCTACGTGGATGTAATGATTTACCATCCATTGTCCGTCGTGATGTTCGCCACGCGGAATAATTTGCCCTACATAACCTGTTTTTACGGCATTGTATCCATTGTCATTCATAAACTGGAAAGCACGGTCTAAACGACGCTCGTAATTTGTGGCCGATCCCGAAGTTTCGTGATGCATGATGATTTGAACTCCTTTGGAAGCGGCATATTCACGAAGAGCTTTCACGTCAAAATCTGGGTATGACGTAACAAAATCAAAGACTTCCTCTTTCCAATTTCCTATCCAATCTTCCCATCCTACATTCCATCCTTCGACTAAAACGGCATCAATATTATTTTTGGAGGCAAAATCAATGTATTCTTTTACTCTTTCATTGGTTGCTCCGTGCTTTCCGTTTGGAGTAAGTTTAGAAAAATCTTGTCCAAGTTTTACATTGTTTTCTTTGCCATAAGCCCAAGTACTTTTTCCGGCAACGAAATATTCCCACCAAACTCCAATGAATTTCATTGGTTTTATCCAAGAAACATCTTTGTATTTGGTAGGTTCGTTCAAGTTCAAAATCATTTTTGAAGCCAGAATTTCGGTGGCTTTGTCGCTGATGACAATGGTTCTCCATGGCGATTGGGTATCCGTTTGCATATAGCCTTTATTGCCAACAGCATCAGGAGTTAAATGGGAACTCATTTTTAAAGTTGTTGGGTCTACAGTCAATGACATCGCGGGGTAATTAATCAATGCAGCTTCGTGAATGTTGATGTACAACCCATCTGAAGTCTTCATCATCGAAGGTGTTTGTACGGCCAAATCTTTGATGGGACTTTGTGCATTCATATAAACGGTTGCTTTTTTAATCTGGCCCGGAATCTCTGATATTTTTGAAGTGGTGTACGCATATTCATTCGTGTCATAATCTCCCGGAATCCAGAAAATTTTATGGTCACCAGCCAATTGAAACTCGGTATGTTCTTCCTTGATTACGAAATAATTTAAGTCCGTTTGTTTTGGAAATTCATATCTAAAACCCAAACCATCGTTAAACAATCGGAACCGGATTCGGATGTATCGATTGTTGTTTTTGGCTTGCGCCAAAGTAACTACCAGTTCGTTGTAATTATTGCGAATTGTTTTTTCTTCGCCCATGACGGGACTCCATGAATCATCAACAGAAGCTTGAGTGGTGTTCGCAATAGAAAAACCATCCATAAACGAGGGTAAATCTTTTACTTCTATTCCCAAAGTACTTGGTTTTATAACCGATTTTCCTTTGTAGCTCAATTGATAGGAGGGAATTCCGTTATCTTTTAATTCAAACTGCAAAGAAAGATTCTTGTTGGGAGAAGTAATTGTTTGTGCTTGAACTAAATATGGTGTGGCGCAAACAAAAGTGAACCAAACTAATTTTCTTGCAAGACTAAATTGAATTAATGGATTTTTTGGTTTAAAATTCATGTTTATTAGTTTTTTGATTAATAAATTGCCAAAAGACACAAAGACACCAAAGGTCGAAGTAGGCAAAATTCAAAAACAATCCAAATTCCTTCAAACAGAAAGTTGAACGCATTAAATCTTTGTGCCTTTATGGCAATAAATAAAAGGGTATTTTAGGCCACGGACTCGTGGCCTATTATCTTTGTTAATTTTTTAATACCAAATATTGGTATGGTTGCAAAGTTATATCGGCAGTAACCGTTGTTGCAGCACCTGTAAATGCATCTTTCCAAGCTGTGGTTGTCAAAGCTGCCGGAACGATGTATTTCGTGGTTAAACCAGTTAGGTTGGCTAGAACCAAGACTTTATCCGTGCTGGTTTCCATAGTAAAAGCACTTACTGCATCACTGCTAAAACCTTTGTAAATTCCTGTTTTAATGGCGCTACTGCTGTTTCTAAATGCAATTATCTTTTTATATTCTGCCAGCATATTGGCATCGGCAGTGCTCCAATCGATAGGGTTTTTAGTAAAATAATCGATTCTTTTGGCGTACCCAATTTCTTGAGCATTGTAAATCATTGGTATGGATTTCATGTAAGCAGCCACAACAAAGGTGGCAATGGATCCTTTTTTTCCACCAAACAATTCCAAAGGAGTGCCATCGGTTAGGTTCACGTCATGATTCGTGGTATATCTTACAATGCGTTGGGAGTTGTCGTAATTGTTGGCATATTCTAAAGCGTTTGCATCTTGAATTACAGTTGCAGGCTTGCTTTCATTGAAGACTTTTTTCAATGCACCAAAATATTCAAAACCAAAAGTAAAATCAAAACCGGAAGTAAAATGATTCATTCTTTTTCCTTCGGCAAGCATCAAAATATCTTGATTTTTAATTTTTCCTAAAGCAGTAGTTGCTTCCGACCAAAAATTTTGGGGAACTGCATCGGCATAATCGCATCTGAAACCATCAATGTTGGCATTGTAAACCCAGTATGACATGGCGTCAATCATGGCTTTTTTCATTTTTACATTATTGAAATCCAATTGTGCCACATCATTATAATTGGTTCCGGGAGGAATGATGATGTTTCCACTAGAGTCTTTTTGGTACCATTCAGGATGCGAGTTTACCCATCCATTATCCCATGAAGTATGGTTGGCCACCCAATCCAAAATTACGGCCATATTTTTTTTGTGGGCTTCTTCCACTAAAACACGAAGGTCTTCCAAAGTTCCAAATTCGGTGCTTACCGCTTTGTAATCCATAACCGAATAAGGAGATCCCATCCCACCAGCTGATCTCATTATTCCAACTGGATAAATGGGCATCAAATAAATTACATTAACGCCAAGTTCTTGAATATAATCCAATTTGTCTTGAACCCCTTTTAAAGTTCCAGCTTGGCTGAAAGCACGAAGATTGACTTGATAGATGATGGCATCTTCTTTTTTGGGCATATTGGCAAATGGCGTTCCGTACTGTGGATAAGCCGGAATTGGCTCCGGATTGTTGTCTGATGAACTGCACGAAGCCACTACTGAAGTGAAGAGAAGTGCAAAAACAATGTTGAAGAATAGTTTCATTTTTATATTTTTTATAAATAAACGTTCGATTTAGCCAGTATGACATCCCTCCATCTTTTAAAAAAGAGGGATGTTTTTGAATACTAACCTGACTATTTTATTTTGAACGATTACTTTGTTGTTAGATTTTTTTGATGGTGTAAGTAGCTGTTGCAGGATAAATACCCGTTGTTGGATTTTTCTCTGCTATAGAGAATGTCACTTCATAATTACCCGCTTCACTTACGTCATGAGCTCCTGGATTGTCTAGGTATATGATGCCTTCTGCGTTGTTTTTTGGCCCGTAATTTATGGTCCAAGCATTATTGAGCCTGAATTTTAATGCTCCAGCGTTTAATGCCCCCGTGAATTTCCATACATTTAGTTGGTGGTCATAAGTCATATTGGTTGAATTATCCCAACCACCGGCAGTTGCGGTTCCAATTATTCCCCAAGAATAAGCAACAGCTGTCCATTTTGCAGTGTTCAGGTTTACTGTCATTTGGTACGTTCCGGCTTGTGCAATTGCAAAATCAGTTGTACTTCCATCTAAAATATTACCGTTGGCATCAGCCCCGTAAAATTGATTCCAGTTTCTTTCATTGGTAAACTTGAATCCCAATCCTTTTGTTGCCGGGAAAGTTACATATCCTTGATAAATCCCGCTATCAATTGCTTTAAGGGCAGCTGCTGTGCCAATAACCCAATCTTGGTAAGATCCTGGCACGTAGATTTCTCCAAAGACAACAGGTTTTGCATAAGGAGTAACCGTTATCGTGATGGGTTCTGAATAGATTTTGCGGTCTAAATACGACTCTACACGAACCACTATTTTACCGGCCACATCTACTGGAAGCCCTAATTTGATTGCCATTTTATTAAGGTCATCACCTAAAAGTGATTTGCTTAAAACATCTTCACCCACTTCAACTCTTACTGCTTTTCCCCAAGCAGTACTTCCTGAAACATCTGATGGAATGTCAAATTCCAAGGCGTAAGTTACCGGTGCTTGAATAGGGAAAACAACTGCTGGCCAAGAAAAAGCTACCACAGGTTGAGTTGCTGTTGCGGTAGAAAGAACGATTGTGCTGGGTGATGCCACGAGAGCACTGCTGAAACTTACCTCTTTCAAGCTGGTAAGTGCCGCATCGTTTGTACAGGATGCACTCAAGAAAAGTAAAGTGCTTATTGCGAATAACTTGTATATGTATTTTTTCATGATAGTTCTAAATTTAGTAACCTGGATTTTGTTTTAGTCCCTTGTTTGCGTCCAAAGCTGCCGTAGGTAAAGGAAACAACTTTCTGAAATTTGCGGATGCTCCCCTGAATTCATTGGCCAACAAGAATTTATTGAAACGAATCATGTCTTGTCTTCTGTGGCCTTCCCAATTTAATTCAAATCCTCTTTCATCATAAATATTGTCCAAAGTTGGATTTGCGGCTAAAACTCCAAGTCCTGCACGTTGTCTTACAGCATCAATAAAAGGTTTTGCGGCTGCGGCATTGGCAAGTCTAACATTACATTCGGCTTTCATTAACAAAATATCGGCATATCTGTAAATTGGAAAATCGTTTGATGCTCCACCACCGTCTGAAGGGGTAACTGGATAAAACTTAGTATTGCGAACACCTGCCTGAGGTGCAGCTCCCGGATTATCTAAAGAAGCAACATCAATGGAATAGTTCACGCCACCACCTTGATCTCCATAACGGAATTGTTTTTTGCGAATGTCTTTGTCATCGTATTTCAAAAAGAAATCTTTAGGCACGATAGTTCCATTCCATCCACTATAACCAAATAGAGCTTGGGCATCTGGGCCGTTTAAGCTTCGAACCGTGAAAATATTTCTTGATACTACATTTGCAGTGGCAAACATGGCCAAAATGGTTTCGTCATCAGGAAGCACGTCTCCAAATAACTCATAGTATTTGTTTCCCATTGGACTGGAAGCATTGGCTGCAGCGGAATGAAGTGAAAATCCGCCTTCGCTCACTTTATCACAAGCCGCTAGACATTTCGCCCATTCTGCAGTTCCTGTATAGACTTCGGCATTCAAATAGACTTTTGCCAATAAAGCATAACCTGCCCATTTGTTGAATCGTCCGTAATAGCTTCCTCCTTTGGTGGCCGAAAGAGTTTCGACATTTTCAGTCAATTCTTTTACGATGAAATCATAAACTACTTTACGGCTGGCTTGTGGAATTTTATCTACAGTGATGTTGTTGTCCGTGTAAAAAGGGACATCGCCAAAATCGTCTATCAATAAGTAGTAGAAAAAAGCTCTCAATACTTTTGCCTCGGCGATTTTTGATGCTTCTGCATTGGAAGCTTCTAATTGATTTACCGCTAAATTGGCATTGAAAATGGATTTGTACAACCATCTCCAAGTGTTGTTTATGAAAGAATCTGTAGGCAACCAATCGTGTTTGTACAAACGGGCAAAATCCAATTCCCAGTCACCGGTTGTTCTGTGGGGAATAACTTGTTCATCTGAACTAAAGCAGTTTAAGTCATACCAACCTCTGTCGGCTCCGGCATATCCAACGCCATCCCAGTTTCCGCCAACTTGTGCATAAACACTGGCAAGAGCCACATCGGCACCTTGAGCCGTTCCATAAAAGTCGTTTGCCGGATATTTATCATAGACATGTTCGTCAATATTGGTACATCCAACCAGTAACAAGAAACTTAAGATTCCTGTTATAAATATATTTTTGATTTTCATTTTCTTTTACTATTTAAATTTTACATTCAAACCTAATGCGAAACTTCGGGTGCGAGGATAAATACCATTGTCACCTCCAAAGCCATTACTGCCACTCATGTTCAACTCTGGATCGATTCCAGAATAATGGGTAATGACAAATAAATTGTTTCCGGTAAGAGAAAGTCGAAACGACTCAATGTATTTAACGGTTTTAAAATGAAAATTATAGCCTGCAGTTACATTTTCCAATCTTAAAAAAGAACCATCTTCAAGCCATAAATCAGAGCCATATTTAGAAGTATACAATCCTAATGGAATGGCGCTGTCCAATACATTGGCCTTTCCTATGTTCTCCATATAACTTAAGCTTGATCTTAAACCATTGTATATTTTATTTCCACCTGAACCCCTGAATAACAAGGAAACATCCAAGTTTTTATGTTGGAAAACAGGATTGAAGGAGTAAGTGTACGTTGGTAAAGCGGAACCACTCAACAAACGATCCGGGCTTGTATTTCCTTGATCGATGATGCCATTTCCGTCAACATCAAGTACGGTTTCAGAATTCGCATTGTCTTTTCCTGTATGGTGCAAAATATTGAAAGTTCCAATAGGGTGTCCTTCTATCAAATAAGAACTAGGCCCCCAAGGGACATAATTTGTATTCAAGGGAACTCCGTTAATGCTTCCGCTCAAGTTTAATACTTCATTTTTAAGGAAAGATACATTTCCGTTGAGCGTTAGGTTTGTATTTTCGTTTTTTATCAAATCGTAACCCAAAGAAATTTCCAATCCTTTGTTCAAAATACTTCCCACATTTGCTTTGATGGTATTGTAAGGATAAGGTGGTTGAGGTACGGTATAATCAAAAAGAAGATTGTCGGTTGTTGCTGTATACACATCAACGGTTCCTCTTAATCTGCTATCTAAAAGGGCAAAATCAATTCCAAGATTGGTTTGTTTTTTGGTTTCCCAACGCAAATCGGCATTGGCATTTTGGGTCACGTTGAAATTAGTAATTTGTGAACCTCCAAAATAAGTTACCCCGGAACCACCCACCAATGAGATGGAATTTTGAGGATACAACCCTTGTTGGTTCCCCGTAACACCATACCCAACTCTTAGTTTTAAGTCGTTGAAAATGGTTTGGTCTGCCATGAAAGATTCTTTGTTGATTTGCCAAGCCAATGAAGCCGATGGAAAATCACCCCATTTATTATTAACTCCAAATACAGAAGAACCATCACGTCTATAACTGGCGGTAACTAAATACCTGCTTAAAAATGAATAATTGACACGTCCCAAAAAGGACACCAAAGTCCTGTCGTTTTTGTAAGAAGACATATCTCCTGGTTGTACTTTTGACAAATCTCCCAATTGTAAGGCATTATAAGTGGCAATATCATTAATAAATCCTCTGGCTTGCGCATAATTCCCTTTATAGGTCTGGTTTTGCCATTCGTACAATCCTAATGCATTAATGCTATGGTCGCCAAATACTTTTTTATAGGAAAGACTAATATTCATTAGTTTTTCGTTTTGTCTGTTGTTGCTGATATTGGCTTGTCCTTTTTGGTCAATTGCAGCAGCAAGGGTTGATTCTGCTGGAAGATAATAGCCATAGGTACTGTTTGTTTTTCTCCAACTTCCAAACCAGCCTGCAGTCAATCCTTCATATAAATCTAAATCGGCTTTAAGGCTTCCAAACAAATTATCGTTTTGTCCTTCATTTGTAACTGTTTGTGCCGCTGCATAAGGATTTAAATATTGAAAAACATTAGGGTCTGTGTAATAAGTGGTTTCATCAGTGTTATAAACAGGATCGGTAGGACGCATTACATAAGCATTTGTAATTAAATTGGAGGTAAATGCTGCTCTTCCTATACTTCCAATGCTATTGGTAGACTCGGTAATTCCGGTATTAAGATTGAATGTCAGCTTTAGTTTGTTGTCTATGGCCGATTGTGTTGCCAAAATTCGGCCAATGTATTTGTTATTGTTGGAATTAATAACGACACCATCTTGTAAAATGGCACTGATGGAAGCTCTATAACTAAAAGTATCGGTTCCTCCACCAAAAGATAAAGTATGGGTTTGTGTCGCTCCGCTTTTAGTCAAAATCCCATACCAATCTGTGTTTGATCCGTGATTGGCAGAAGCTGGAACACCTACTAATTGTGCTTGTTCCCACCATTGGTTTGCGTCTAAAATATTCAATTTTTTTGGAATATAATCCATTGCCGTTGAAGCGGAATATTCAATGGATGTTTTGCCTGCCTTGTTTTTCTTGGTACTCACAATGATAACACCTGCAGCACCTCTTGAACCGTAAATTGCTGTTGCTGAAGCGTCTTTTAATATGTCCATTGACGCGATTTCGCTTGGAGGAATTTGGTTTAATAAATCCATGTTACCTTGAACACCATCAACCACGATTAAAGGATCGCTACCTCCAATCAAGGAAGATATTCCTCGAATTCTAACATTAGGTGTAGCTCCTGGTTCACTTCCTGTTTGGGTGATGTTTACACCAGCCATTTTTCCGGAAATCAGTTGTAGCGGATTAACGATTGCTCCTTGGTTCATGTCTTTTGCCGCAAGGGAAGAAACTGCTCCCGTAACATCTTTTCTGGTGGAAGTTCCATAACCAATAACGACCACTTCTTTTAAATCAGCTGTTTGTGGAAAAAGTTTAATTGTCGTGTTTTGCAGGTTTGCCAAGAATCGTTTTTCTTTATATCCCACATAACTTACCATGATTTCGGAATCATTGTTTTCCACGGTAATTTCAAAATTTCCATCTGCATCTGAACTAACTGCTTTGTTGGTGGCTACTTCAATAACCGAAGCACCAGGCAATGGCATTCCGTTTTCGTCAATAACTTTCCCTTTTACGGTTTGCTTTATAATTTTTATGCTTTCTTCTTTTTGAACAGCCAGTTTTTTCAAGATGACTTGTGTCTCCCTAACTTTAAAATCGGTTGCCGTTCCTTTGAATAGTTTATTTAAAACAACATCAATGGTTTCATTTTTTGATTTAATGGAAATGACGCGATTCAAGTCAATATCATTCAATTTGTATATAAATCTAAAATCTGTTTTTTGTTCGATCGTCTCTAGAACCGTTTCCACGGTTGTGTTATTCAATTCCAAGTTTACCTTTGTTTGGGCATAACTATTGGCTCGAATATTAAACATGGCGACCAAAAGAAGCAAGGTGGTTAGTTTCAATTTCAGGTTGTTTTGGAACAATGGAAAAAACATTCCACTATTCTTTGGTTTTTTTTTCATAATTTTGTAATTGATTGTATTTAATTTGATAGGTTCAATCTTTTCTTAAATCGGAAATTGTTGGTAGCTTTTTCCGATTTTTTTATTTCTGCTTATTTAACTCTTCATTTTTCATTGGTTTTTAGTGGTTATTTAATTAGTACTTCGTTGTTTCTTAATGTGTAATTGATTCCGTGAATTTCATTAAAGTAACTCAATACTTTTGCTATTGGTTCATCCCCAAAACTGGCATTAAATTTCTCATTGGACAATTTGCCGTTTTGATTGACAATGGTGATGTTGTAGTGTCTTTCCAGTTTCTTGGAGATGTCCTTGAAAGTCATGTCCCTGAAGGTTAATCCGCCTTTAATCCAAGCCGTGTATACATCTGTAACAACAGCTTTGGTCTTGATTTGATTGTTTATTTTAGAAAAACTTCCTTTGAATCCCGGTTTAAGAATGGTGTTTTTTTCTGCATTAAACTGTTCTTTTGCTGTATATAAGCCAACGGAACCTTCCACTAAAACCACATCCGTGGAATTGTCTTCGGGATAGTTGGAAACATTGAAATGAGTTCCCAAAACGCGAACATTTAAATTATCGGCATTTACGACAAAAGGATGTGTTTTATCTTTGGTTACATCAAAAAAGGCTTCTCCGTCCAGAAAAACTTGCCTGTTTTCGCCTGCAATAAATTTTACCGGATATTTTAGAGTGGTACCCGAATTTAAATGGACAATGGTACCATCCGATAATTGCAACTCAAATCGTTTTCCATAAGGGATTTTTAGGGTATTGTATATTAGTTTTTCTGCAGGAGTTTTGGTGTCGTAAATAATTTTATTTCCGTTTTGATTTCCTATGACATTTCCTTCAGCATCTGCTATTTGTGATTTTTTTCCTGCCGATATCACTTGAATCTCGCCGTTTTCTAATTGTAAAGTGATTTCGTTGCTGTTTGAAACAGGAGTTGCTTTCGGATTAAAAAAGCCTTGCTGATAAGATAATCCAATGGTCAATAAAACAAGTATTGAAGCTGCAATTCCAATATATTTTCTGAACGGATTTTTTTCTGGAACAATCTCCATTGCCTCGGTTTCTTTTGCGTTAATCAAAATATTGGAAAATATTCTGTCGGCAGTACTTTCGTCCATTTCAGGCATATCATCAAGCAATGATTTGATGTCTTCAACTTCTGGAAAATCCGAAGTAAGTTTATTGTTTCTATAATATTCGACAACTTTATTTGTCTCCTCTACGGAACATTGGTTCAAAATAAACTGGTGAAGTAATTTTTTTATTTCTGAATTTTCATTCATCGCGAATTGCTTTTTTTAGTTTCTGTTCTATATTATACAGTTGAGGAGGCGTTGACTACTACTCAAACGTTGTAATTTTTTTGATTTTTTGCATGAATTATTTGTATTTTGTAATTATAAAACTGATTTACAAGTATTTATGAAATAAATTATTTTCAAGAAAATCAAAAAAAATCACTCCTTGAAGAGTGATTGAAGTTAAAATAAGAGATTTCTATTTATAAAATTTTATCATGTTCCTGAAAAAAAAGCCGAAGTGATTCCAGTGCTTTACTCATTTGGTTTTTGACAGTATTTACGGAGATGCCTAATTCTAGACTGATTTCTTCGTAAGTCATGCCTTTTTTGCGAGACATTTTAAAAATCCTTTTCCGCTTGGGAGGCAATTGTTTTATGGCTTGTTTTTTTAATTTTTTGCAATCGGCTTCACGAATCGAGTAATCCGTTTGATCACATGATTTTTGGCTTTTATAGAAGACTTCTTCTTTTAGAAGTACGTCATTGGCAGCTTTATTCAATAAATTGAACGCTTGGTTTCGAGCTATGGTGAATAGATATGATTTAAAAGATTGCTCCAAATTCAGATTTTCTCGATGCAACCAAACCTTCAAAAAAACATCTTGAACATTTTCTTCGGCAAGCTCTTTTGATTTAAGAATACTGATGCTGTAACCATAGATGTCTTGGTAATAGAAATCAAAAAGTTTACGAAATGCTTTTTCGTTGTGATTTTTGAGTTCACTTACCAATAATTGTTCGCTAAAGTCTTTAATTTCGGGCATTATTTTAATTACTCTCTGTTTTTTGGAATAATAGTAAGACTCTATCAATTCTTGCCTATTGAATTGGGTATGGATTGGCAAATATATAAAAATATAATTCGCATTGATTTTTTATAATATGGAAAATTTAGTCGTTTATTTTTTAAACTGGCAAAATAAAATCTAACTTGATTACAGTTTATGAAAGTATTTCGGGCTTTGTAAATTAGGATTACGTAATAGGAAACCTGCAAAAAAAAAGCACTTTATCCTTTAATAAAGTGCTAATGTCAAGAGTTGTTGTGCTATGTAATTACGCCAAAAACGCTTTTAATTCCTCGTAAGTCTTGATTTTTGTGCTTACTTTTTCTTTGTTCAACACGCTTTCAATTTGGGTTGGAATAGGCAATTGGATATTCAAAGCCGGTTCTACCACGTCCAAGAATTTGATGGGATGAGCGGTTTCCAAGAAAATTCCAATCGCATTTGGATGGTTTTTCAATTCTTTTTTCAAGCCCAAATAGCCCACTGCTCCATGCGGTTCTGCAACGTAACCATCGGTTTTATAAATGGATTGCATCGCTTCCAAAGTTTCGGCATCGGTATAAGAAAACGAAGAGAAATCTTTTTTGAATTCTGCCAAATCGTTGTTGTACATTTCCTGAATACGAATAAAGTTACTCGGATTTCCAACATCCATCGCGTTCGAAATCGTCGCTTTGGAAGGTTTTGGATCGTAATTTCCTTTTTCCAAAAATCTTGGAACGGTATCGTTCACATTGGTCGAAGCCACGAAATGTTCGATAGGCAAACCTAATTTTTTGGCCATGATTCCGGCACAAATATTTCCAAAATTCCCGCTTGGACACGAAAATACCAAAGCTTTGTTTTGTGATTTCAATTGCTTGTAAGCAAAGAAAAAATAAAACATTTGCGGCAACCAACGAGCAATATTAATCGAGTTGGCCGAAGTCAGGTTTTTGTGGTTCAAACTTTCGTCCAAAAATGCTTTTTTGACCATGTCTTGGCAATCGTCAAAAACACCGTCCACTTCCAATGCCTTGATGTTTTGTCCCAAGGTGGTCAATTGTCTTTCCTGGATGTCGCTCACTTTTTCCGAAGGATACAAAATCACGACTTCCACGCCTTGAACGCCCAAGAAACCACTGGCAACAGCACCTCCAGTATCACCGGAAGTAGCCACGAGAACCGTATTTTTATTGTCTTTTTTGTCTTTGTTGAAATAACCCAAACAACGCGACATAAAACGCGCTCCCACGTCTTTGAACGCCATCGTTGGTCCGTGATACAATTCGAGGGCATAAATTCCTTCTTCCACTTTTGGAGTCGGAAATTCAAAACACAAGGTTTCTGCAATGATTTGTTTCAGGGTTTCGGCTGGAATTTCGTCGCCCACAAATTGTTGAATGGCTTCGAAAGCAATTTCCTCATTGCTCAAATTTTCGATATTTTCGAAAAATTCTTTTGACAATGGAGTGATGGATTCCGGAAAATATAATCCTTTATCGGTGGCCAATCCTTGTATTACGGCTTCTTGAAAAGAAACTTTTGGGGCATTATGGTTTAAACTGTAGTATTTCATTTGATTTTAGATTGAAGATTAGCGATTAACGATTTTTGATTTTTTTAGCAACTTGAGTTACATCTGAAATCAAAAATCGTTAATCTGAAATCTTAAATAATTTTTATTCTTCTTATATTATGCTTACTCCATCCGCATTCACTTTCGAAACGTGGATTTCATAAGGCAAATTGATTTCGTCATAAACGGCACTCATGGCGGCGGCGATTTTGTCGGCGGTCTCTTTTCCTTTGCTCAATGCAAAAATAGAAGGTCCTGAACCCGAAATTCCTGAACCCAAGGCTCCGTTTTCGTAAGCGACTTTCTTGATCAAGTCAAAACCGGGAATCAACATACTGCGAACCGGTTCGATGATTTCGTCGTGTAGCGAACGTCCAATCAATTCATAATCGTTGGTGTATAATCCGGCAACTAATCCGCCCACGTTGCCCCATTGGGTAATGGCGCTTTTCAGGGAAACGGTTTGCTTCAATACCGAACGGGCATCGGAAGTTTTCAACTCAATTTGAGGATGAACCACAGTCGCATACAATTCCGATGGACTGTCAATTTTGATGATGTCCAAAGGATTGGAACTTCTTACCAAAGTAAATCCACCCAAAAGGCAAGGAGCAACGTTGTCGGCGTGGGCATTTCCACTGGCCAATTTCTCACCCTGCATTGCAAATTTTACCAATTCTTTTCGGGTAAACGGTCTTCCCAACAATTCGTTGATTCCAAAAACAGCTCCGGCCGAACTGGCAGCACTGCTTCCGATTCCACTTCCCGCCTTGATGTGTTTGTAGATTTCAATCTCGAAACCAAATTCGGTTTCCACTTCTTCCAACATCGCCAAAGCAGCCACACCAGAAACGTTGTTTTCAGTTTCCAATGGCAGATTTGCTCCTTCGATTTTAGTAATGCGGACACCTTTTACATCCGATTTTCGAATAATCATTTCGTCACCTTGTGTAGCTAAACAAAGTCCCAGGACATCAAATCCACAGGAAAGATTGGCTATGGTTGCAGGACAAAATATTTTTATTTCATTCATAGTATTTTGTTTCAAGTTTCAGGTTTAACGTTTCAAGTTCTCTCGTAACTTGAAACTTTAAACTTGAAACTAATTTTATATATTTCCAACACGGATTACGTCGGCAAAAATTCCCGAAGCCGTTACGGCAGCACCGGCACCGGCACCTTTTATCAATAAAGGTTGGTCGATATATCGGTCTGTGTAAAATTGCACGATATTGTCTTTTCCTTCCAAATTATAGAATGGACTTTCTTTCGGGATGAATTCCAATCCAACGCTGGCTTTTCCGTTTTCGAAAGTGGCCACATATTTCAAACGGGAATCTTTGGCTTTGGCTTCAGCCAATAAACCTTCGAAATGAGACGCATTTTTTATCAAGGATTTGAAAAAATCTTCGTTGTTCGTGGTCGCCAAACATTCTTCCGGCAAGAAAGATCGGTTGGCAATGTCTTCAATGTCTAATTGGTAGCCGCTTTCGCGAATTAGAATCAAAATTTTTCTGGCCACGTCCACACCGCTCAAGTCGATTTTCGGATCTGGTTCAGTGAATCCTTGAACTCCTGCTTCTTTCACCACATCGTGAAACGAATTGTTTTCGTCGAAATTGTTGAAGATAAAGTTCAAACTTCCCGATAAAACTGCCTGAATTTTGTTCACTTTATCCCCCGAAGCAATCAGGTGTTTCAAGGTGTCAATAATTGGCAAACCGGCTCCTACATTGGTTTCGAACAAGAAAGGCGCATTGAATTGACGGGAAAGATTTTTCAGTTTTTTATAATTGTCATAAGCGGACGAACAGGCGATTTTGTTGCAAGTCACCACGGCCACGTTTTGTTTCAAGTATTGTCCATAAGTTTCGGAAACCGATTGGTTGGCCGTAATGTCAACGAAAATGCTGTTGCGCAAATTGAGTGTTTTCACTTTTGCAATAAAAGCATCTTTGTCTGCTGGTTCTCCATTTTCCAATAAGGATTTCCATTCTTTCAAAGGGATTCCGTCTTCGTCAAAATACATTTTTCTGGAGTTGGACACAGCCACAACTCTCACATTTATTTTAAGGTTTTCCTTGAGGAATTTCTTTTGTTGGCTGATTTGCTCGATGAATTTTTCGCCCACGTTTCCAACGCCCATCACGAACAAGTTCAATTGTTTGGTGTTTTCCTCGAAGAAATTTTCGTGCAATGTGTTCAATGCTTTTTTGACGTCTCTTTCGTTGATTACAACTGAAATGTTTCTTTCGGAAGCGCCTTGTGCAATGGCGCGGATATTCACGTTATTTTTACCCAAAGTACTGAACATTCGACCACTCAAACCTTGGTGGTTTTTCATGTTTTCGCCCACCAAAGCAATGATGCAAAGGTCTTTTTCGACAATGCAAGGATCGATTTTGTTTTGGGAAATTTCTTGTTGAAAGGCTTTGTTGATGGCATTTTCGGCTTTCTCGGCATCGGAATTCAGGATTCCAATACAAATCGAATGTTCCGAAGAAGCTTGGGTAATAAAAATCACGTTGATGTTTTCGTGTGACAACACTTCGAAAAGTCTTTTGGATGAACCGGCAACGCCAATCATTCCGGAACCTTCCAGCGTAATTAGCGTAATATTGTCTATATGGCTAATTCCTTTTACGGGATTTGCATGTGAAGTATTTTGGTTTGAAATATAAGTTCCTTCGGCTTCTGGTTCGAAAGTGTTTTTGATAAGAATTGGAATATTCTTCTTCAAAACGGGCTGAATTGTTGGCGGATACAACACTTTGGCACCAAAATGCGACAACTCCATGGCTTCTTGATAGGAAATTGTGGCAATAGGTTGGGCTTGTTTCACGATTTTTGGATTGGCGGTAAACATTCCGTTGACGTCAGTCCAAATTTCCAATTCGGTTGCATTCAAAGCTCCTGCCAAAATTGCAGCGGTGTAATCAGAACCACCCCGACCTAGAGTTGTGCCAATTCCGTCGATTGAAGTGGCAATAAAACCGGGCATTATTACAATTTGAGCCTCATTCGAAGCAAAATAATCAGCAATTAATGGATTGGTTATTTCGAAGTTTACGGCAGCTTTGCCAAAATTATTATTGGTTTTAATCAATTCGCGACTGTCTTTGTAACCGCTATTTTTATGATGTTGTTTGAAGGCTTCGGCAATGATGTAAGACGACAATAATTCGCCAAAACTCAAAATCGTGTCCGAAGTTCTTGGGGACAATTCGCCCAAAAGGAAACAACCGTCCAACAAGGTTTCCAGGTGATTGATGATTCTTTTGATGTGGCTCAAAGAGCCGCTTTGCTCACTAACGGGAATTAATTCCTTGATGGCGTCCAAATGTTTTTTCTCGATTTCGGCCACAACTTCCTTAAAACTTTCGTCATTAGAAGCTGCTTTTTGCGAGGCAAGAACCAATAAATCCGTAACTTTGGTAAAAGCGGAAACGACTACAACCAGTTTGTCTTGTTTGGCTTTGTTGAGAACTATATCTAAAACGAGTTTTATATTTTGCGCATTGGCTACCGAAGTTCCGCCAAATTTTAATACTTTCATTGTGTTGTTTTTATTTTAAATGCAAATGGTTTTTATATACCTATGAACTCTCTTCATTTAGAAAAAAGCACGAAAACTGGATTATATGTAAAATGTATACCCCTAAAGGGTAGTAGTTGTAGTAGTGGTGGTAGATGTAACAAAACAAGCAGCCCAGATTTGGGTTACCATCGAAGAGTGATATGTTTTACTGTTGTTTACCATTATATTTTTCAAAAGTACATTTTTTTATAAAACAATAAAACCTTTCATTCTGTTTTTGCGAATATTTTAAAAAACACTAGTCTAAAAAAAGAATATTAATTTTTTTAAGGGTTAAATCTTGTTTTTTAATATTGATTTATTGAATTTTGGTCTCTCAAAAGTATAAAACTAAATGGATAACACACATTATATAAGCACCGAAGTGCTTACCCTGGAAACTTTACAAGAAATCGTTTCACATCATAAATCACTGGCTTTATCTGATGAAGTGAAAGTCAGTATTCAAAAATGCAGGGATTATCTGGACAAGAAAATGGCTTCAAAATCGAAACCTATTTATGGTATCAATACCGGTTTTGGTGCGCTTTGCAATGTGAAAATTTCCAAAGAAAATCTTTCGAAACTTCAAGAAAATTTGGTCAAGTCACATTCTTGCGGAACGGGTGACGAAGTACCGACGGAAATTGTGAAATTGATGTTGCTGCTAAAGATTCAATCCTTGAGTTATGGTCATTCCGGAATCCAGTTGCAAACGGTCGAACGCTTGGTCGATTTTTACAACAATGATATTTTGCCCGTAATATATACCCAAGGTTCGCTTGGCGCTTCGGGCGATTTGGCTCCGTTGGCCCATTTATCGTTGCCTTTGTTGGGCGAGGGTGAAGTGAATTTTGAAGGACAGAAGGTGCATTCGAGTGTAATTTTGAAGCAATTTAATTGGGAACCAATAGTTTTGCAATCCAAGGAAGGCTTGGCTTTACTTAACGGAACCCAATTTATGAGTGCTTATGGCGCACATGTTTTGATGAAAGCCAACAAGTTTTCGTATTTAGCGGATTTAATTGCGACCATTTCTTTGGAAGCTTTCGACGGAAGGATAGAACCTTTTCACGAGTTGATTCATTTTATTCGTCCACACAAAGGACAAATCGTGACGGCAAATAGGGTTAAAGGTTTTCTGGAAGGAAGCGAAATCATCAGTCAAGAAAAAAAACACGTTCAGGATCCGTATTCTTTCAGATGCATTCCACAGGTTCACGGTGCTTCGAAAGATGCCATTGATTACGTAGGAAAAGTGTTCAAGACCGAAATTAATTCGGTGACTGATAATCCCAATATCTTTATCGAAAGTGACCAGATCATTTCAGGTGGAAATTTTCATGGACAGCCATTGGCTTTAGCCTTGGATTTTATGGCCATTGCCTTGGCGGAATTAGGCAGCATTTCCGAAAGAAGAACTTTTCAATTGATATCAGGTTTGCGAAATCTTCCCGCATTTTTGGTCGATAATCCCGGCTTGAATTCAGGTTTGATGATTCCGCAATACACGGCCGCGAGCATTGCCAGCCAAAACAAACAATTGGCAACTCCTTCGAGCGTGGACAGTATTGTCTCGAGCAACGGGCAGGAAGATCACGTGAGTATGGGAGCCAATGGCGCCACGAAGGCCTTGAAAGTAATGGAAAACCTAGAGCGAATTTTAGCCATAGAATTAATGAATGCTTCGCAAGCCATTGAATACAGAAGACCTCTGGAATCTGGAGATTTTATAGAAATGTTTTTAAAAGCTTATCGTGAGGAAGTTTCTTTGGTAAAAGAGGATCGAATTTTACATTATGACATTCAGAAAACAGTAACTTTTTTAAATAGTTTTCAAATCGAAGACGATTTGTTAACAATTACTTAACATTAGCATAAAATAAAGCAGTAATTTTGTACCCTAAAATTAACAAAATGTCAATAAATAGTATTTTTCAGTTTTTGGTCCCAAAAGACAAAAAATTCTTTCCGCTTTTTGAGGAAGCATCAGCAAATTTAGTTCAATTAGCATCCATTTTACATGAGGCGGTCAATTTACCTTTGAAGGAAAGAGACGAACTTTTTTCGAAAATCGATGAATTGGAACAAAAAGGAGAAGATATTACACGCTTAACAAACCTCGAGTTGAGCAGGAATTTTATTACTCCTTTTGACAGGGAAGATATCCATTCCTTGATCACTTCAATAGACAATGTTGCGGATTATCTTCACGGTGCATCAAGCAGAATGCGATTGTATCAAGTAGCCAAGATTACCAAATCTATCAGAAAATTAACCGAAATTAATCTTGAAGCTTGTCAGAATATTGATGTTGCCGTTAGAGAATTGAGGGATTTGAAGAAAATGAAAAAAATAACTGACGCTTGTTCCAGAATCAGTAAATTAGAAAGTAAATCAGACAGCGTTTATGACAAAGCAGTTGCTGATCTTTTTGAAAACGAAACTGATGCCAAAAATATTATCAAATACAAAGAAGTGTTGTCAGTGTTAGAATCTGCAGCCGATAAATGTAAAGGTGTGGCCAGTGTTTTAGAATCTATTTCTGTGAAACACTCCTAGAAATTTCAGCAATTTTTCAATCTTTCAATTAAAATTATGGAATTTACGCTACTTATAGTTATCATAGTATTGGCTTTGATTTTTGATTACATCAATGGTTTTCATGACGCTGCCAATGCCATTGCCACAGTTGTTGCCACAAAAGTACTTACTCCTTTCCAAGCCGTTCTTTGGGCTGCTTTTTTTAACTTTCTGGCGTATTGGGTTTTTGGTTTTGGAGTCGCGGATACCGTAGCCAAAACAGCCCACACAATGGAAATAAATCTGGTGGTTATACTTGCGGGTGTAATCGCTGCCATTTGTTGGAATTTATTGACCTGGTGGTTGGGAATTCCTTCGAGTTCTTCCCATACTTTAATAGGTGGTTTTGCAGGGGCGGCACTTGCCCACGCCATTGCCATGCACGGTTTTTCCAGCTATGTATTGGCTGACGGTACAACTTCGCATTGGTACAACATTGTTAGTTGGTACAAAGCAGGTAAAGATGGGGGAATACCATCTGGTGTCATAATTGTTATCGCTTTTATTGTTTTGGCGCCACTTATAGGAGCGTTGGCTTCTTACTTAATTTCTATTTGGTTGTTGAATGCTTCCAAGAAAAGTATTCTTCCAAAATTATTTACAATTACAATAATGGTATTAACTATTTTGTTTGTTTATTACCAAATGGTTCCCTACGAGAAAATAGAAAAACCACGTTTTGATTCCCATTTTTGGAGTGTAATATTAGAGTCGCACAATATAAAATGGTTTTTGGTTGCTTTCATCATATTGGCTGTCTCAACTTTTGCTTTGATATTTAGCAGTCTAAATCTTCATCAAGCAGATGGTGCTTTGAAAAAAATGCAATTGTTGTCTTCTGCAGCTTTTAGTTTAGGACATGGTGGAAATGATTCGCAAAAAGTGATGGGTATCATTGCAGCGGCTGTTGCCGTTTATATCCAGACTAGTGGGGTTGCCCAAGAAAGTTTGCCAAGTTGGTTGGATGTTGTGTTGCCAAAAGATGATGGCTCATTCAAAATGCCTGATTGGATTCCTTTGGCTTGTTATTCTGCCATAGCGGCAGGAACCTTGAGTGGTGGATGGAAAATTGTAAAAACAATGGGTTCCAAAATCACGAAGGTTACCTCATTTGAAGGTGTTGCTGCCGAAACTGCAGGAGCTTTGACTCTTTATTTTACGGAGCATCTAAAAATTCCGGTAAGTACAACCCATACGATAACTGGTTCCATCATTGGAGTTGGTTTGACCAAACGCGTTTCAGCAGTTCGTTGGGGTGTTACCGTGAGCTTGTTATGGGCTTGGGTATTGACGATTCCTGTTTCAGCATTATTGGCAGCTTTCGTTTATTATTTTTTAAGTATATTCTTGGTTTAAAATATTTTTTTGCCAAGATTCAAGAAACGAATGAATCTTGGCAAAAAATTACAAGATACAAACTAAATAATTTTATGAGTTTGCATTTTTTGAGATAAAATTCAAAAATAATAATTTTGATTTTTCAGAAAAAACGCAAAATTATTTCAATTCAGAAACCAATCTTTCTTCCGGTTTCTATTTCATTTGGCTGATTCCAAAAATAGGCTAAATCTTGTTTTGACCGCCATAATTGTGTCAAATTTTAAGCAATTCTTGCTGTAAAGTTATTTGTTCTCACGGCTAATTAAAGGATTATTAAGTGTAGTTTTATTGCCATTATTTGATTATGTTTATCCTATTCAATTTAAAAAATTAACCTCAAATGGTAATTTGCTAAATCGAAGAATCGAGGAAGTTCATTTACTGTTTAAAAAAATCCAAAAAAAATGAAAAATTCAGTAATCGCATTAAGCATGTTCTTGGCAGTGAGTACATTGTCTGCAGCTCAAACTAGCACAAAACCTTCAAAAGAAGCAGTTCAAAAAACGACTTATTCCTGTCCGATGCACCCAAAAGAAATAGGGAAACAAGGTGACGATTGTTCAAAATGTGGAATGGCATTGACCAAAATTGAAACTCCAAAACCAACTTATGCTTGTCCAATGCATCCAACGGTAACTGGAAAAAAAGGTGACGATTGTTCAAAATGTGGAATGGCATTGACCAAAATTGAAACTCCAAAACCA
The DNA here is from genome assembly GCF_013823965.1 of Flavobacterium sp. GTDB lineage: Bacteria > Bacteroidota > Bacteroidia > Flavobacteriales > Flavobacteriaceae > Flavobacterium. Next base: position 10,059 of record NZ_PNNA01000040.1, on the reverse strand, counting down.
ACTTATGCTTGTCCAATGCATCCAAAGGTAACTGGAAAAAAAGGGGATGATTGTTCAAAATGTGGTATGGCATTGACCAAAGTTGAAGAAGAAAAAAACAAATAAAAATATTAATTTCAAGTATAAATGATGCTATGGGATTTATAACTTTTAGGCTTATTTGCAATTCTTTAAAAAATACAAACAATGAAAAAATCAATCATTTCGGCTCTCGTAATAGTTTTTGTAGCGGTTTCTTGTAACCAGAAAAATAATAATGACAAAACAAGTGATTCTGTAAAAACAGATGTTGCTGAACAAAAATATGCCTGTCCGATGCACCCGGAAGTTCAAGGAAAATCGACGGATAAATGTTCTAAATGTGGAATGGATTTGACTGAACAAGTTAAATAAATCTATCAATATTGCTTCTTTAATGACCTCTTAGGTTTTTTAAATCTTTGAGGTCTTTCACAACTATGTAATTCTTTGTTAAGTACTTCAGAACAAAAAATAATATCCATTTCATTGCGAAATAGGTTTGTTCATCCTAATGGAAGGACACAAAATGTAACAAGAAGTTAAAATGAAGAGCTAGTTTATTTTTTTAATAAGCTTGAGGCTGTCAAGTTCAGTCGAAAATAGTTGCAATTTTAATCTTTGAACGTGATTATAAACGTACTTCCTTCATTGATTTTGCTTTCCACCGTGATTTCACCGCCCAAACTGGTGATGTGGTTGTGAACTAAATAGAGGCCAATGCCTTTGCTGTCTACATGATTGTGAAACTTTTGGTGTAAGCCAAAAATCTTTCCTTTTACGGCATCCATGTCGAAACCCAAACCGTTATCAGAAAATAATAATTGATTTTTTCCATTGAATATTCTGGAAGAAATCGAAATAATTGGTAAAATGCCCGGCTTGGCATATTTAATAGAATTTGTTATTAAATTCAGAAAAATACTTTCCATGTAGGCTTTGTTGAATTTGATTTTTTTCAATTGAGAAAAGTCGACATTAATGGTCACTTTTGAGTTTCGTACTAACGAATTTATCGAAAGCAGAACGATGTTCAAGGATTTTTTTAATTTTATGGTCTCGATTTCGGCATTGATGTCATCTTTTTGAATTAAGATATCCAGATAATCATTCAAGGCCTGTCTCAAACTTTCGCTGGTAGATTCCAGCATTTCTATAAATTGAAGAGTTTCGGGGTCGGTGATTGTGGAAACATCCAAAAGACTAAAAATAGAAAGCAAATTGTTTACTGGAGATCGCAAGTCGTGTGAACTTGCGTACCCCAATTTTTTCAAATCTTTATTTATTTTCGCGAAATTGGAAAGAAGTATATTTCGTTCTTCCTCAAGTATTTTTTTATGAGTGACATTTTTAGCTACGGCATAAACCAGTTTTTCCTCGAATACAGGCAACGATGTCCAGGACAGCCAAATAATTTCGCCTTCTTTTGTTACATAACGATTTTCAAAATTTTGCAGCGGGCTGTTCTTTGCAAGTTCATTTCTGTAGGCCGCAGTGATATTCCGATCATCTATATAAATAAATTCACTAATGGGTTTTGAAAATAATTCTTCTTCAGTATATCCTAATAATTTAGAAACAGAAGGGTTTATTTTTTTAAAATAGCCATCAAATCCAGCTATGCAAAGCAAATCCGGAGACAATTCAAAAAAATGTTTGAAAATGTCGTGATTACCTGTATTTGAAATATTTTCTTCAGTCATTTTCTACAAATAAAATTATTTTTTTGCTAAGATAGTAAGTATACAATAGATTTGTTTATGTGAATTTGTATTTTGTTTAGTAAAATTGATGATTAAAGAGACTTCTCATTTTTGACCAGTTTCTTGTCTATTGAAACAAGTTTTTTTATTTTTTTAATAGTTCTGTTTATCAGGTTTTTAGATTTTTGTTTGTTAGCGCATTTCTAATTTAGGCACAACTAGTCCATAATGTTTGGGTGGTATTTGAATTTGTTTTCTACTGTTAAAGTTGCTTGTCAAGATTCTATTTGGGTTGCATTGGTTTCTTTTTTTAGAAGCAGCCGTATGATTTTTTAAAAGATGTATAGAAATTAAATTTATGTTGCGGAATTTTGAAAACCTTGTGCTTATGAAGTTAATTTATCATCATGATCAATCTTTTTTATTTGATGAGTTCCAATGACAATGCCAAAAGTTATTGAAACTTCAGCTATTTTCATCCCCAAAATTTCCTAAATTTATCTCCTGAAATTCAAACAGCACAATGAAACTTTACATCAAAAATATGGTTTGTGGTCGTTGCGAAATGGCCATGAGAGCAGCATTGGAACAACTGCAAATTCCCGTTCTCTCGATGCAATTGGGCGAAGTGGAGCTGTCCGGAAATCTGGACGAACACCAAAAGCAAACCTTGGCCCAAAACCTAAACGCTCTCGGCTTCGAATTGCTCGACGACAAAATCAGCAAGACCATCGAGCGCATCAAAAACTTGATCATAGATTTGGTTCACTATCAAAACGAGCAACTGAAAATAAATTTATCTACTTATTTGGCCGAGGATTTAAAGCAGGATTACAGCACTTTGAGCAATCTTTTCTCGGAAACCGAAGGCATCACCATCGAGCATTATTTCATCGCCCAAAAAATAGAAAAAACAAAGGAATTGTTAATGTACAACGAACTGACCTTGAGCGAAATTGCCATTCAACTCAACTACAGCAACGTGGCGCATCTGAGCAACCAATTCAAGAAAGTAACGGGTTTCACGCCCAGCCATTTCAAGAAATTGAAGGAAGTGAAGCGAAAGCAAATCGATGACTTGACCAGTTGAGTTTTTTTTTCACCATATAAGGCATATAAGAACATTTAAGTTTTAGGTTTGTTTTGTATGTAATTTTTTTACCATACAAAGGTTGTCTAAGAATTTTTAAGTTTTTCTGTATGTCTTATATGACCTTATATGCCTTATATGGTAAAAAAATATGACATTATTTTGTTCTCATTGCTTATATGGCAAATTCCATTTTATAAATGATGCAAAACTTTCCCAAAATTGTACAACAACCAAAAATAGTTTCCTTCGGATATTTGCAGTGTAAAATTAAGACAACAATCAAATGACACATACTTATACCATTACCGGGATGTCCTGCAACGGCTGTAGGACCAAGGCGGAAAAAGCCTTGAATGAACTCGATGGAGTGGAAGCCGTGGTAACTTTGGATCCGCCAACAGCCACGATTACATCGGAAAAATCGGTTTCCGTTTTCAAACTCCAAAAAGCCTTGTATTCGGCAGGAAACTTCATCATTAGCGAAAGCGGTGCTTCCGATGAAAATTCCATTTATGCCACGCCAATGTCCAGCGAAATGAAGCCTGTCGATTTGCCCCAAAGCGCTGCTGGAAAATACTATTGCCCGATGTTTTGCGAAGGCGACAAAGTCTATGACGAGCAAGTGGGGTGTCCCGTTTGCGGAATGGATTTGGTCAAAGCACCTGAATTGGTCGCTGCCAAAACCAGTTATACTTGTCCGATGCACCCCGAAATTGTGCAGGATGAACCTGGAGATTGTCCTATTTGCGGAATGGATTTGGTACCGATGCAAATAGAGAAAGAGGAAGAGAACGAGGCCTACAAGGAGTTGTTGCACAAAATGAAAATAGCCTTGTTGTTTACTGTTCCCGTTTTCATCATTTCGATGCTGGAAATGCTACACGGAAATCCGCTGTTGCAACTGATGGAAACCCAAAAATGGAATTGGGTGCAGTTTGTTCTTTCGCTTCCCGTGGTTTTTTATGCCGGTTGGATGTTTTTTGTACGCGCCTGGAAATCCATATTGACCTGGAATCTCAATATGTTCACGTTGATAGGAATTGGTACGGGAGTTGCCTTTATGTTTAGCGTGTTGGGATTGCTGTTTCCCGATTTTTTCCCCGAAGAGTTCAAGCACCACGGCACGGTTTCGCTTTATTTTGAAGCTTCGGTTGTGATATTGACCTTGGTTTTGTTGGGACAATTGATGGAAGCCAAAGCCCACGGACAAACCAACAAAGCCATCAAGGAATTATTGAAATTGGCTCCAACCCAAGCCACTTTGGTTGTTGATGGCGTGGACAAAATAATCTCCATTCATGACATCAAAAAAGGCGATGTATTGCGCGTAAAACCCGGAGAAAAAATCCCAGTGGACGGAAAAATTACCGATGGCGAAAGCACCATTGACGAATCGATGATTTCGGGAGAACCCATTCCTGTTGACAAAACGGTTGGTGATGCAGTAATTGCGGGAACCATCAACGGCAATAAATCCTTCCTGATGCTGGCTGAAAAAGTGGGTTCGGAAACCCTGCTTTCGCAAATTGTGCAAATGGTCAACGATGCAAGTCGTTCAAGAGCACCTATTCAAAAATTAGCCGACAGCATTGCCAAATATTTTGTGCCAACCGTGGTAGGAATTTCGGTAATAACCTTTATTGTTTGGGCAAAATTTGGTCCCGAACCCGCGATGGTCTATGGTTTTATCAATGCGGTTGCGGTATTGATAATTGCCTGCCCTTGCGCTTTGGGATTGGCCACGCCCATGTCGGTGATGGTGGGAGTGGGCAAGGGCGCACAATCGGGAGTTTTGATCAAAAATGCCGAAGCCTTGGAAAATATGAACAAAGTAAACGTCCTGATAACTGACAAAACGGGAACGATTACCGAAGGAAAACCATCGGTGGAAAAAGTATTTTCTTCGAATGATGAAGAAGAGAATCTATTGCAAAACATCGCTTCCTTGAACCAATACAGCGAACATCCTTTGGCGCAAGCCGTGGTGCATTATGCCAAAAACCAAAATGTTGCTTTGGTTGAAGTGAAGGATTTCGAAGCGATTTCCGGTAAAGGTGTCATTGGAACTGTGGCCAACAAGAAAGTCGCTTTGGGCAACAAAAAATTGATGGAACAAGTAAACGCAATTGTTTCCGTGGATTTGGAAGCCAAAATCAATGCCGAGCAAAAACAAGGAAAAACGGTTTCCTATATTTCAATTGATGGAATGGCGGTGGGGTTTGTGTCGATTTCGGACAAAATAAAAGCCACGACCGCCAATGCCGTCAAGGAATTGATCCAACAAGGCGTGGAAGTCATCATGCTGACGGGCGACAATGAAAACACCGCAAAAGCCGTAGCCGACGAATTGCATCTGGGGCGTTTCATTGCCAATTGTTTGCCCGAAGACAAACTCAACGAAATCAAACGCCTGCAAGCCGAAGGTAAAATCGTGGCAATGGCGGGTGACGGCATCAATGACGCTCCGGCATTGGCGCAAGCCGATATCGGAATCGCGATGGGAACCGGAACTGATGTGGCGATTGAAAGTGCCAAAATCACTTTGGTAAAAGGCGATTTGCAAGGCATCGTGAAAGCTAAAAAACTGAGTCAGGCCGTGATGCAAAACATCAAACAGAATTTGTTTTTTGCGTTTATCTACAATGTTTTGGGGATTTCGGTGGCAGCGGGAATCTTGTATCCTGTTTTTGGATTGTTGCTCTCGCCAATGATTGCCGCCGCCGCAATGAGTTTTAGCTCGGTTTCGGTAATCGTGAATTCGTTGCGATTGAGGCGTTTCAAAATTTAATTTACGGTTTTACCATATAAGTCATATAAGTTTTATGTATCAATTATACTTATATGACTTATATGTTTAAAATCTAAACGACTGACTTCTTGGTTCTTTTGATTCTTTTGTAATGCGTTTGGCGAAGGTTTTTATTGCCGGAAATGATGCTGATATTGCCATCGATTTCCAACATCGCTAATTTTACGTCCGAAAAATGTTCGACCCCGTGTTCGCGAATGGCTTCCTGAAGTTCTTCGGAAGTGATGTTTAATTTGCCCAGAGTCTTGAAATCCAGTTTGCCGTCGTGAATCAGGATTTCTGGTTTTTGGTGTAAAAAATCACTGAATTTCGGGAACTTGAACATCAGTTTTTTTAGGGTAAAATTGATGACAAAAAGTACTGCCGCAGCGGCCAAACCACCCAAAAGACTGGTGTCGCTTCCCACCATCGCATTTTGAACCGAGTTGCTGATCAATAAAATCAGGATGACATCGGCGGTGTTGAGTTGCGATAATTCCTTCTTGCCAAAAATCCGCAAAACGATGAGCATAAAAAGATAAACAGAAGCACTTCGGAGGATGATGTCAAGATAGGGATTCATGTTTTTTGGTTTATAATTTAAAATTCTTCTCGATGGCTCGAATCATTTCGCCTGCAATGTCTTTGTTGGTGGCACTTTCGATTCCTTCGAGTCCCGGCGAGGAGTTTACTTCCAGCAACAAAGGTCCTTTTGAGGAACGAATAATATCGACACCGGCCACTCTCAAATCCATTGCTTTTGCGGCGCGAATGGCAATTTTTTTCTCTTCGGCGGTGGGTTTTATCACGGAAGCACTTCCTCCAAGATGAATATTGGCACGAAATTCTCCCGGCAAGGCTTCTCGCTGGATAGCTGCCACGACTTTGCCATCAATCACAAACAAACGAAGGTCTTTTCCGTTGGCTTCTTTGATGAATTCTTGTACCAAAATATTGGCATTCAGACTTTTAAAAGCATTTATAACGCTCTCTGCTGCTTTTTTGGTTTCGGCTAAAACAACTCCTTTTCCTTGTGTGCCTTCCAATAATTTCACGATTAGCGGAGAGCCGCCCACCATTTTTATCAAATCGTCGGTGTCCAAAGGAGAATTGGCAAAACCTGTAGTGGGAATGTCTATTCCGCTTTGCAACAGTAATTGTAGTGAAAATAATTTATCGCGTGACTGCGTAATTGCGGTGGATGAATTGAGGCAATATACGTTCAAAGCCTCGAATTGTCTTGTCAAAGCGCAGCCATAAAAGGTAATGCTGGGACGAATCCTTGGAATAATGGCGTCAAATTGATTTAAAATTATTCCACCACGATAATGAATTTCGGGAGTCTTGGCATCCAGTTTCATGTAGCATTCCTTGATGTTCAAAAAGTGCATTTCGTGACCGCGCATTTCACCGGCTTCCATAATTCGCTTATTGCTGTACAATTCAGGATTGCTGGCCAAAAGGCCAATGCGCAAACCGGAACTTGCTTTTTCGGAATTTTTATACACTTCCTTTAAGCTGTCGTTTGTAGGTTGTCCCAATAGATACTGTTGTTCGGGATCTACCAAAACTCTTCCGCTCATGGCTTCACGTCCGAGCAGCATTCGAAAACCCATGGAGTCTCGATTGGTCAACGTCATTTCGATGTGCCAATTGGAGTTTCCAATTTCCAAATTGGTTTGAATGACATAACGTTCTTCCCGAAATCCGCTGGAACTTTTCACGATCCTTTTGTCGACTAATGGCGCTTCACAATGGATAACCGTTTTGACGTTGTTCTGGATGGGATTGATGTCAAATTTGACCCAATTTTGTCCTTCTTTTTTAAATGGAGCAATGTTTATGGCGTGCAAAGCCGAGGTTTTTGCACCTGAATCAACACGTGCTTTAATGGTTGGAATTCCTAATTCTGGGAGGGAACACCATTCCTCGCTGCCCAATATAATTTTGTTTTGTAACATAAATGAGTTTTAAAATAGACTTAATCCAATGTAAATATATATCGATAAAAGAACTTTGGATGTTAAATTACGGTTAAATCAACAAGATGCGAAATAATGATTTAAATAATGATTTCCTTGGAAATGTTGTAAAAATATAAACTACTTTCAAATTGAGTGCAACGGTGATTGGTCTTTGCGCCTCGACAGCGATCGACTTGACAGTAACGGTTCATAAAAAAGTAGCCACGAATTCACTAATTTCACCCATCAATTAGTGAAATTAGTGAATTCGTGGCTTAAAAAATCTCTTGAATACTAGACTAATTAGTTGGTTTTTCTTCTTTATGAACCGTTACGGTCAATTCTTGTGAAGTTTCGTCCAAATCCATAAATATCTCGTCTCCAGCTGATACTTTTGAAGTAATTATTTCTTCGGCAAGAGCATCTTCAACATATTTTTGGATGGCTCTTTTAAGTGGTCTAGCACCAAATTGTCTATCAAAACCTTTGTCTGCAATAAAGGCTTTTGCTTTATCGGAGAGATTTAAATGATAACCCAATTCGTTGATACGAGCATATAATTTTTTCAATTCGATTTCGATAATCAAGTCAATATCGTGTTTTTCCAATGCGTTAAACACAATAACATCGTCAATTCTATTCAAGAATTCAGGTGCAAAGGTTTTCTTCAAGGCACTTTCGATGATGCTTTTTGAATTGTCGTCGGCTTGGGCAATTTTGGCGGCAGTTCCAAAACCAACGCCTTGACCAAAATCTTTCAATTGGCGAGCACCCACATTCGAAGTCATGATGATAATGGTGTTCTTAAAATCGATTTTTCGTCCCAAACTGTCTGTCAAGAAACCATCGTCAAGCACTTGCAACAACATGTTGAATACATCGGGATGTGCTTTTTCAATCTCGTCCAAAAGTACCACACAATAGGGTTTGCGACGTACTTTTTCGGTTAATTGTCCACCTTCTTCGTATCCAACATATCCCGGAGGCGCTCCAACCAATCTTGAAATAGCGAATTTTTCCATGTATTCGCTCATGTCAATTCGAATCAAGGCATCTTCAGAATCGAACAATTCCTTGGCCAAAACTTTGGCTAATTGGGTTTTACCAACACCGGTTTGTCCCAAGAAAATAAAGGAACCAATTGGTCGGTTTGGATCTTTTAATCCAGCACGATTTCTTTGTATGGAACGCGCAATTTTCATCACGGCTTCTTTTTGTCCAATCACTTTTCCTTCGATGAGTTCCGGTAACTTGGCCAGTTTGTTGCTTTCAGTTTGTGCAATACGATTTACGGGAATTCCGGTCATCATCGAAACTACGTCGGCCACATTGTCTTCCGTAACTTTAATTCTATTGTTTTTTGAATCTTCATCCCATTGTTCTTGGGCTGTGGCCAATTCTTTTTCGATACGCTTTTCGTCGTCGCGAAGTTTGGCGGCTTCTTCGTATTTTTGTTTTTTGACTACCGAATTTTTCAATTCACGAACCTCTTCCAACTGACGTTCCAATTCCAAAATTTGTTTGGGAACATCAATGTTTACGATATGAACTCGAGAACCAGCTTCGTCCAGGGCATCGATGGCTTTGTCCGGCAAGAAGCGTTCAGACATATATCTGTCGGTCAATTTTACGCAGGCTTCAATCGCTTCTGGAGTGTAGGTCACATTGTGGTGGTCTTCGTATTTATCTTTTATGTTATTCAAGATGGCAATGGTTTCCGTAACGGATGTTGGTTCAATAATAACCTTTTGAAAACGTCTTTCGAGTGCTCCGTCCTTTTCTATATATTGTCGGTATTCGTCAAGAGTCGTTGCTCCAATACATTGGATTTCGCCTCTGGACAAAGCCGGTTTAAACATGTTGGAAGCATCAAGCGAACCTGTGGCTCCACCAGCGCCAACAATAGTGTGGATTTCGTCAATGAAAAGAATGATGTCGTCATTTTTTTCCAATTCGTTCATCACGGCTTTCATTCGTTCTTCAAATTGTCCGCGGTATTTTGTGCCAGCAACAAGGCTTGCCAAATCAAGAGTTACCACGCGTTTATTGAACAAAATGCGAGATACTTTTTTCTGGATGATGCGCAAGGCCAATCCTTCGGCAATGGCAGATTTTCCTACTCCAGGTTCCCCTATAAGTAATGGATTGTTCTTTTTGCGACGGCTTAAAATTTGGGAAACACGTTCGATTTCTTTTTCGCGTCCCACGACTGGGTCTAATTTTCCTTCTTCGGCCATTTCTGTTAAATCTCTCCCAAAATTGTCCAAAACCGGTGTTTTTGATTTTTTGTTGGATTTATTGGCCGGGTTGTTGAAAGTGCCTTCTTTTAGACTGTCATCTTGTCCTGAATCTTCGTTGTAAGCGTCGTTTCTTGGCAAGTTTTCGATAAAATCTTCTTCGCTCGGTGTCATGTTTAGATATTGTTCTTTAGCTATGTCATAATCAATTTTCATTTTATTCAATAGCTTGGTTGTTGGATCGTTTTCGTTTCTT
>NZ_PNNA01000057.1 GCF_013823965.1 Flavobacterium sp. | reverse complement strand
ATTTAATTACAAGTAGTTATGAAAAAAAAAACTCTAATTGGGCTTTCTTGAATTTTTTATACCAACAACGGTAACGGTTTTCTAATTTTTAAGTCCTCTTTCTTTTTTAAGTCAAAAAGCAATGTTTTGTATTCCATAAATTCAGTGTCTTTGGGGTTTATTTGTAAAATGAAATTTATTTTTCCCAACAAATGTTCCAGATAATTGGCCTGTTTGATTTCTTTGTACACTCGGTGTTCGTCTATACCAAATTTCTTGATGTAGTACATCGCTTGTCGCAATGCGTTGCGTTTTTTGAAGGCGACTTGTGGCTTGTTGTTGACCACTATTCCCGTAACGGATTGTCGTTTGTCAGGCGTCATCAATCTTGTTTTGCTTTTATTGATGCGAAGATCCAGTTTTTCGACAACGTTGGTTACTTTCTCGAAGAGTTTATTTTCGTCAAAATCACCGGAAAAACTCAAATCATCGGCATAACGGGTGTACCTTATTTTTTGTTGTTTGCAATAATCGGCAATAATGGCATCGGCTTCCTTGAAAATAAGGTTGGAAAGATACGGACTCGTTGGTGCACCTTGTGGTAGAGCGTTATCGCGAGTGCAAAGTTTCGCCAATAAATTCGCCACCATTTTCGAATAACCTAATTCGAGAAAAACTTTTTCGACCAAATCTATTTTTATCGATGGGAAAAAATTCTCCAAATCTAGCGTGAATACTTTGGGTTGGTTTCTATGAAATTTCAGGTTTTCCGTAAGACTGGTTTTGGGTTTGTAAGCTTTGGCAAATGGACTCACGGGAACTTTTTCGAGAATGTCTTTGAGAATCCAGACCTGGATTTCCTTCAAACTCGGAAGTGGTTCCGAGATGGCTCTTTTCTTGCCGTTTTTTTTGGCAATTTCAAAATCACGATAGAAATAGGAGGGATGTAAGGCCGCTTTTTTGAGGTATTCTATTTTATAACCCAAAAGGGCAGAAAGATGCGAAGGATTATAAATTACCGCAATGCCTTTTGAAATCAATGCTTCAGCGTAATTCAAACAGCGTTGGACATTATTTTTAGACAATCCTTTTTTCGAAGCTTCGGCTGTAAAATCGACTTTGTATTTTGTAAAATCCATGGCTTTCAAAATCATTAATGGAGCGGGAAATAAAATTCCCACTCCAGTTAAGAACACGGGTTTAAAAGGTTCGGAGCTCTGCGGAGATCCTTTTAAACACAGTTGCTTGAAAAAGCATTCCATTACAGAGTAGTGACTCACGACTCCTCATCGACCACTGTCGATGAAATTTTCAGGAAAAATTAGAAGTTTAACTCCGTTTTGCGGGGTACAAAAATGGTTTTTTTGTCCATTTTTGGAGTTTTATTCTTCAAATCCTTTTTGATCCATTCTTCTTTTACTTTGTTTTTATTTGACTCCATTTCAAAAGGTTTTAATTTCCTTTTTTAAGTATTTAATGTATTTATAATCAGTATTTTGAGTTGTTTAATACACTCCTAAATTTACGATTTTTTTGCTCCTAATAGTGTTATGGAAATCATAATTATTTTAGGGCTAGTAGAATCTTCTAAATCGTTTGTGGGGCAGATAAGTGATGATAATTTCGATTATTCTTGTAATCCAATAAGAAACCCAGTTGAAGAGTTTTGTGGGCAACCCATCTGTTAATTCAAGGGATTTGGGTGTTATTTTTTCGCACTGGCCCATAATTTGGTTGAGGTGCGTGAGATAATTATTGGAAAATTCGGCAGACTGGATTTCCACATTCATTTCGATGCTTCCAAAAGAGCTCAAATTATTCAGGTTAAAAGAACCAATTGTTGTCCAATTATTGTCCACAACGGCAGTTTTTCCATGTAAAATGGATGATTTCCATTCGTACAATTCGATGTTGTATCTCAGTAATTTGTTGTATAAATGGCAACTGGCGCGTCTTGCCATTGGAATATCGGATATGCCGGATAGAATCAATTTAATTTTCACGTTATTCAGGGATGCTTTTTTCAGCGTGGCAACTAATTTTCTGCCGGGAAGAAAATAACTTCCCACGATAACTATTTCTTTTTGGGCTTCTCCAATAGATTTTATGTAGGCTTTATAGATTTCGTTTTTCCTTTTCAGCCAATCATTTTGAAGAACACTAATCGTAATTTCTTCATTATAATTTACGACAGATGCTATTTTTTTTCTGCTCACGCGTCTTTTTTTGAAATAAATATCCGAGCATAATTTAGCTAGCGATGCACCTATTTTTGCATCTTGTATTTGAATGGCATAGTCAAGCCAAGCGGGCGTTTTTGGGGTTCCATAATATTTGTCGGCTATGTTGATTCCGCCAATCAATACGGTTTTTGAATCGGAAACTACTACTTTGTGATGCAATCTTCTGCCGAGATAAAAGGAACTTGCCGAGAATAAAGGGGCGAAAAGACGAATGTTGATTCCGTTTTGTGGCAGTTCATCCAGAATTTCTTTGGGGAATGAAAACGAGCCGAAACCGTCGAGTAAAATGTATATTTTGACATTTCGGCTAGCGGCTTCTTTAAGTAAATCAATAATTTTTTTGCCAACAGTGTCGTAATCGAAAATATACGTTTGGATATGAATTTCGGATTTGGATGCCAAAATAATGCGTTCCAATCGGGTGAAATAATCTTCGCCGCTATGGACCAGTTCTATAAATTTTGTTGTGGAAATGGCAGTGTCATTATTCAGCATGGGCTTTTTTTGCTTTAACCTCTTTAATTAAAATAAACTCCAAAAGATTTTCCGTGTCCAAGGTACCAATGAGTTGGTTGTTTTCTATGACAAGCATTAAAGTGGATTTGTTTTTGTAAACTAATTCAAACACATCTTCTAAAAGAGAATCAGCTTGAAGCATGATTAAATCCTTGTCAATAATGGAAGACAACTCCGTTTCTTCCTCTTTTTTAGACAGCGCTTCTATGATTTGTTCGCGATTCAATGTCCCTATCGGGATGTCGTTTTTAGTCACCAAGAAATGTTTGTTTTGACTGTCAAGCATCAATTTTACTGCCGTTTCCAGCGTTTCGTTGTAGTCGATGGTTGGGTATTGTTTCATCAGCACATCTCGAACTTTATACCCTTTGAGCATGTATTTTGTCTCGGTATATTCGGATTCGATTTGAGCGCCCATAAAGACAAATAATCCAATAAATATCAAAATAGGATTGGAAAAAAAACCTAAAAAAATAAATCCCAGTGCCAATACTTGCCCAATTCGTGCCGCAATTTTCGTGGCATAATGTCTTTCTAATTTATACGACAACAACGCTCGAAGTACTCTTCCGCCATCCATCGGAAAAGCTGGAATTAGATTGAAAATTGCCAATACAATATTTACCAAATAGAAATTCAGGAAGAAATTATAGGCGTTGACTCCATTTTCCAATTGGCCGATCATTTCTTCCGGAGTATTGGGTAAAGTGATGAACAAACTGGTTATGAAAGCCAAGACGATATTTACAAAAGGTCCTGCAAACGCAACCGCTAATTCTTCAGAAGGTTTTTCGGGTAATCTTTCTAATCGTGCCAATCCGCCAATGGGCAAAAGTGTGATGTCCTTGGTTTTTATGCCAAATTTTTTTGCAGTCAAGGCGTGTCCCAGTTCGTGTATTAAAACAGTACTGAAAATGCACAAAATAAAGAGGATGGACCATAAAATTTGTGTCAAATTTTGCCCCGATTTGTAATTGACATAAACAATGAATAGAATTAGCAGCGAAAAGGTCCAATGAATAAATAGACCGATTCCCGAAATGTTTCCGAGTTTGAATGATCCTTTCATTTGTTTGAATTTTAATGGTAATAGTTCTAATCGTTCCAAAAAAATAAGAAATTTTAAGCGCAACTTGCCCATAAAGTTAGTGATAAAATATTATTTATCAGAATTATAAGGCTTTTACTTTTGTTTCAACAACCTCTTTTGAAAGACAAAATAAGGATTTATAGAAAATGCTGTACAAGACACAATTGCCTTGATGGTGTCAACCTAATTTTTGGGAAGAATTTTTGCTTCTTGAGCGGATTATCCATTTTTCAATTTCGACAGCCCAAAACACAACACTTGAAACAATAAAAGTTATTGCCAATTCATAAATTGAAAGAGGTTGAGTTTTGAAAATAGTATTAAAAAAAGAGGAATAAATGAGTATTAGTTGAAGTATGACGGTAAGGAATAAAGCGCCTAAAAGTGGCTTGTTTGAAAATACTCCAATGGTAAAAAGCGATTCTCTTTCAGAACGAATCGCCATTACATGACCCATTTGGCTGAAACACAAAACCGTGAAAGCCATCGTTTGCCAATGAAAATTTTGACTGTTTAGTGCCCAATATTGAATGCCTAACGTCGTTATTCCCATTAAAAAACCCACCCATAAAATATGTCTTCCCATTCCGTTCGAAAAAATATTTTCCTTCGGATTTCTTGGAGGCCTTTTCATGATGTTCGCCTCGGCAGGTTCTGAAGCAAGCGCCAGTCCTGGCAAACCATCGGTAACGAGATTGATCCAAAGAATATGGATGGCCAATAGGGGAATGGGCAACATAAAAAATGGAGCCAGGAAAATAGCCCAAATTTCACCTGAGTTTCCAGTCATGATGTACTTGATGAATTTCAAAATATTGTCAAATACTTTTCGTCCATGTTTGACGGCAACAACGATGGTGGCAAAATTGTCGTCCAACAAAATCAAGTGAGACGCCTCTTTGGAAACTTCGGTGCCATTGATTCCCATCGCGATGCCAATATCTGCATTCTTGAGTGCCGGCGCATCGTTTACACCATCGCCAGTCATGGCAACAATTTGGCCTTTATCATGCAAGGCATTGACAATTTTTAATTTTTGTTCTGGATTTACGCGAGCATATACGCGAACTTTTTCGACAATATTGTCAAATTCATGTCCTGATAATGCGGCAAGTTCTGGACCATCCAATACTAAATCTTCGTGGGTGGTAATTATCCCCAGTTGTTTTGCAATGGCAATTGCAGTGAGTTTGTGGTCGCCTGTAATCATGACGGGAATTGTTCCAGCTTGTTTGCATTCGGTGACGGCTTGTTTTGCTTCTTCTCTTGGTGGGTCTATAATTCCCACAAAACCTATTAAGGTCAATCCCGATTCTATTATGGCTACATTTTCTAATTCAGGCAAAGTTTCCATTTCTTTTATCGCATAGCCAATCACGCGATAGCCTTTCTCGGCCATCGCATTGGCTTTGGATTCTAATTCGGGAAGGAGTGATTTTTGGTTTTCTATCAATTTTTCCAATAATAATTCCACGGCACCTTTGGTAATGGCAATGATTCCTTTTTCGGTTTGATGAAAAGTTGTCATGCATTTTCGAGTGGAATCAAACGGCAATTCGGCAACTCTTGGAAGTTTTTTTTCTAAAATTGTTCTTTCCTTGTTTTTGTCGAAAGCAAATTGAGTCAAAGCCACTTCCGTGGAATCGCCCAACCATTTTCCCTTTTTGTTTATAGAAACATCGTTATTCAAAGCCATTGCTTCGAGCAGGAAGTTGTTTTGGAGAGGTGAAGAGATGGAATTTGTGTATGGAATTTCATAAGTTTCCTGTACGGTCATTTTATTCAAGGTGAGCGTTCCTGTTTTATCGGAACAGATATAGGTGACGGAGCCAAGTGTTTCAACCGCTGGCAGTTTACGAATTAGCGCTTTGTTTTTTGCTAATCGTTTGGCACCAAAAGCTAACGCAATGGTTACCAATGCCGGTAAAGCTTCGGGCAAGGCAGCAACGGCCAACGAAATGGAAGTGAGTAACATCGTCAGCGCATTCTCGCCACGCCACCATCCAAATACAAAAATAATGGCACAAATTAGGAGTACAAAAAAGGATAAGCGTTTACCAAAAGCATCTAATCTTTTTTGCAATGGAGTTATTTTTTCATCGGTTTGGATCATTTTGGCGATAAGCCCCAGTTCAGTGTTCATTCCGGTTGCCATGACATAAGCAATCCCGCGTCCATTGGTAACGTGGGTTCCTTTGAATCCCATATTGATTCGGTCGCCAAGAGAATAATCGCCTTTCGGGAGCGTGTGGCTATTTTTTTCGACATTCTGCGATTCTCCAGTCAAGGCTGATTCATCCACTTTCATTTGGTGGGTTTCAAAAAACCGCACATCGGCTGGAATAATATTTCCGGCTTCAAGCAACACGACATCTCCAGGAACTATCGCGGTAGCGGCAATTTCTAATGTATGGCCTTCCCTTATGACTCTTGCACAACTGGGAGCCATATTTTTCAGGGCTTCCATCGCTTTTTCAGAGCGATATTCTTGAATAAAACCCACAATGGCATTGATGATGATTATGGCAAGAATGATAAAGGTATCTGTCAAATCTCCCAAAAAACCCGATATAATGGCTATCGCGATTAGAATGAGAATCATAAAATCGGTTAATTGATGTAGCATTATATGCCAAATGGTTTTCTTTTTTTTGTCCTCAATCTCGTTTTTTCCGTATTCGCACAATCGTTCCGTTGCAGTAACAGTGTCTATGCCTGCTGGACTTGTATTGATTAGTTGTGTGATTTCGGAAAGTGGGAGTAAATGCCAGTTCATCTAGTTTTATTCAAAAAGAAAGCTTTTATTGGACTACAAAACCACCATCGACAGGCATTTCGATTCCGGTTACAAAAGAAGCTTCGTCTGAGCAAAGCCAAATTACCGCATTGGCTATTTCTTCAGCCAGTCCAAATCGTCCAATAGGTTCCATACTCATTAATTGCGTTTCTACTTCTTTTTTGTTTCCAGTTGCACGATCTATCATGGGAGTTTTTATGATTCCCGGACAAACTGCATTTATCCTAATCCCGAGTTTGGCATTTTCCAAGGCAGCGGTTTTCGTGAGACCAATCACTCCATGTTTAGAAGCTACATAAGCCGGTGAGCCTTGAAATCCTACTAATCCGGCAACAGAAGAGCAATTGACGATGACGCCTTTCCCTTTTTTGAGCATGACAGGGATTTCATATTTCATGCAAAGCCAAATCCCTTTTAGGTTGATACCAATGGTTTTGTCCCAATTTTCTTCGGAACAATCTTGTGTTGGAGCTGATGTTCCTTCGATTCCGGCATTGTTAAAAGCAAAATCCAATCGACCGAAAGTGGCAATGATTTTTTCGATAAGTGCTTTTACATCGACACTGTTGGAAACGTCACATTTTACAAAAATGGCTTCACCTCCCAAATTTTCAATTATGTCCATAGTTTCCAGATTTTCTACCCAATCGGCAATTACTATTTTGGCTCCTTTTCTGGCGAATGCCAGCGCAGTGGCTCTACCAATTCCTGAGGAACCTCCTGTGACAAGAACTACTTTGTTTTTGAATGTATTTTCCATGATGCTATTGTATTAAATTATATTCGAACTGTATTTTTTCTTTTCGGCGACCAAAATATTTTCGATTCCTTGTATCAAAGCATCTGGATTAAATGAAATGCTGTCGATGCCTTCCTCTACCAAGAACTGGGCAAATTCGGGAATGTCGCTTGGTGCTTGACCGCACAATCCCACTTTTATGTTGTTGCGTTTGGCAGCGTGAATGGTTTCTCGTATTAAAGATTTCACTGCAGGATTTTGCTCGCTGAATAAAAAGCTGACCAAGGCTGAATCACGGTCCAAGCCAAGCGTAAGTTGTGTCAAGTCATTGGAACCTATGGAAAATCCGTCGAAAAGTTGGGCAAATTGGTCGGCCAATAATACGTTGCTGGGGATTTCTACCATCACGTAGATTTCCAATTCGTTTTCACCTTGAATTAATCCGTTGTTGGCCATTTCTGCAATTACTTTTTTTCCTTCTTCGACAGTTCTGCAAAAAGGAATCATCAGTTTCACGTTGTGCAATCCCATTTCGTTGCGCACTTTTTTCATTGCTTCGCATTCCAATGCAAAACCTTTTCGATAAAAATCACTGTAATAACGGGAAGCCCCACGGAAACCAATCATTGGGTTTTCTTCCTCGGGTTCGAAATATTTTCCACCAATCAAGTTGGCATATTCGTTGCTTTTGAAATCGCTCATCCGCACAATGACATCTTTTGGATAAAAAGCCGCGGCCACTGTTGCAACTGCTTCAGCCAGTTTGTTGATGAAATAAATTTTGCCGTCAGGATTGTCTTTCGTCAATTCCTTGATTGCCGAAATTGTCGTTTCATCTTTTACTTTTTCGGGTTCGCATAAGGCATTCGGATGGATTTTGATGGTGTTGGAAATGGCAAATTCCATTCGCATCAATCCCACGCCTTTGTTGGGATAAAAACTTAAATCAAAAGCTCTTTCCGGATCGGCAAGAATGAACATTGGATTCGTTTTTGGTAAAACCAGATGGCTGAAATCTTGTTCTTTTATAGTCCATTTGAGTAAACCTTTGTATATGTTTCCATCTTTGCCTTCGGCACAAGAAACAGTGATTTCCTGTCCATTTTTTATGGCAGAAGTCGCATTGCCGCATCCCACGACGGTAATAGTTCCTAGTTCACGCGCGACAATTGCCGAATGGCTGGTTCTTCCGCCTTTGTTGGTGATGATAGCTGCCGCTTTTTTTAGAATAGGATCCCAATCGGGGTTGGTGACATCCGTTACCAGAATTTCTCCTTGCTGTAATAAATGGCCTTCTTGCGGATTGTTCAGGATGCGCGCTTTGCCGGAAATGATTTTGTTGCCGAGAGCGATTCCGCTTGTCAAAAGGGTGCTTTTTTCTTTGAGGGAATAGATTTCAATGGTTTGTTTTCGTTCTTTTCCGTGGATGGTTTCCGGACGTGCTTGAACGATGTAGAGTTGGTTGTTCAATCCGTCTTTTGCCCATTCGATGTCCATTGCTTTTTTGTAATGGTCTTCGATTTTTTGGCACCATTGCGCCAATTTTATTACTTCATTTGGGTTCAACGAAAATTTGTTTCGTTCTGTCAATGGTGTGTCAATATTTATTGTAGTTTTTTCTGCCGATGCATTTTCTGCCTTTTCGGAATAAATCATCGTAAATTCCTTTTTGCCACAGTGACTTTTCAGGATTGGGTTGCGTTTTTTATTAAAAAGTGTGGGTTTAAAAACCATCCATTCATCGGGAGTAATCCTTCCTTGTACAATGTTTTCGCCCAATCCAAAAGTGCCGTTGACAACGATTGCATTTTTGAATCCACTATCGGGGTCGATGGTAAAAGCCACACCGGATGAGGCCTTGTCGCTGCGAACCATTTGTTGCACACCAACTGAAATGGCAATGTCCATTCCTGTAAATCCCATATCTTGGCGGTATTTGATGGCGCGATCCGTAAACAGTGAAGCATAGCAACGGTGGACCGCATCGAGTAGTTGCATTTCTCCACTGATGTTCAAGAAGGATTCCATTCTTCCCGCAAAACTTGCCGCCGGCAAATCTTCGGAAGTGGCGCTGCTGCGAACGGCAACGTCGAGATTGTTGATATGGCATTGCCTGCAAAGTTCTTGGTAGGCCAGACTGATTTCGGACTTTATTTCTTCGGGAATGGTTGCAGACAAGACCAGATTTCTTGCTTCTTTTCCAATGGAGGAAAGATTGGAATATTCTTTTGTGTCCAACGAAAGTAATAAATCATCGAGGATTTTTTCGAGATGGTTTGCTTTGCAGAACATTCGATAACCATCGGCCGTAACGGCAAAACCATTGGGAATGTTGATGCCCATTGGATTCAATTCATTGTACATTTCGCCAAGGGAGGCATTTTTTCCGCCCACTTTGCCAATATCCGAAATACAGATTTGGTTCAAAAACTGAATGTGTTTTGAGGTTGCCATATTTATAGAATTTAAATAGATGGCTTAAGGAAGAGATAGTAGGTGTTTCTGCTTGGAAAAGCCGATACGTAAAGTTACGGAAAAGTTGGCTTTATAGAAATTAAAACGGTCGTTATTTTAGTAATTTATAATTATTAAATGTTTGTTTTATAGTGTTTTCTGTTCTTTTCGAAAACAGTAAAAGCGATGAAAATGAAGTTGTTTTTTGGGCAAAAAAATCCCCAACTATTTTCATAATTGGGGATTTGTAAAAATGTAAGTTTATTTCTTAAATAGCAGTCACGATTGCCAAAAAATCGTTGGCATTAAGTGCCGCTCCACCGATAAGACCACCGTCAACATCTGGTTTAGAGAAAATTTCTTTGGCATTGTCTGGTTTCACGCTACCACCGTAAAGGATGGAAACATCTTCGGCAACATCGCTACCAAAAGCTTTGCGAACAGTTTCCCTGATGAATTCGTGCATTTCTTGTGCTTGTTCCGGACTGGCAGTTTCACCTGTTCCGATGGCCCAAACAGGCTCGTATGCCAATACAACTTTTTCCCAGTCTTTGCCTTCTAAATGGAATAAACCATCTTTCAACTGGTTTTCAACGATGTTGAAATGATTTTTGGATTGACGGTCTTTCAATTCTTCTCCAAAGCAAAAAATAACAGTCATGTCGTGTTGCAATGCGGTATTCACTTTGCTGGCAATCAAGGCATCCGTTTCGTGAAAAATCGCTCTACGTTCCGAGTGTCCAAGGATTACGGTGTTTATACCAATGCTTTTCAACATATCAGCAGATATTTCACCAGTGTAAGCGCCACTTTCGGCTTGGTGCATGTTTTGTGCTGACACATTGATGGCCGTGGATTTTAATTGGTTAACTGCTGAAGCCAAGTTGACAAATGTTGGTGCCACAATTACTTGTGCATTAGTTTCAGCAGGTATTTTTGCTATTAATTCGTTTAATAAATCTTCAGTTTGTGCTGCGTTTTTGTGCATTTTCCAGTTCCCTGCTACAATCTTCTTTCTCATTTTTGTTGTGTTTTATTATTTTATTTTTTATTATGGTTGCTGTTGTCCTTTAAATTGACAACTAATTTTTAAATCGTTTAATGTGGCATTTATCTTTTCAAAGTCGGTTTCAATGGCTCTGTATAGCACAATTTTTCCTGTTTTGTCCACGATGATGTACCTTGGAATCCAGTCTACATCCAATGCTTTTCCAAAAACGCCTTTCATCTGGTCATTGGCCATAAAATGGTTGCCTTTGATTTCGTGTTTTTCGATTCCGATTTTCCATTTATCGGCTGTTTTGTCCATCGAGATGAACAAGTAGGCAACATCAGGATTATTGGCTTGTAGCTCTTTTACTTTTGGCATTGCTTTTACACAATCTCCACACCAAGATGCCCAGACTTCGATTACCAGGGTTTTGCCTTTGTATTTTTTTAGAATGTCTTTAAAAGCGACTTGGCTTCCATCGGTTGCCAATAATGTTTCTTTCAAGGCTACTTTTGAAAATGTTGTTTTTTGTGCATTTGTACAAGAAGCGATTGCAAAAGTAACGAATAATAGGATTATTTTTTTCATTAAAATATGTTTTTGTAGTGTAAAATTTGTTTTTTTATTCTGATTTGGTATTCTTTAAATTATCATCTAAATAAGTGTGCCTGGTTCTTTTGCTTCGCTTGGTGAAAAACACTTTTTTGATGGTATAAACGACATAAATTCCTGACACGGCCATTAAGGTGCATCCCAAAATGACATGAAATGTAACTCCCAAAGGAACTTCATACCACGTTGAAACTTCATTGAGAATGTAATATCCTATCCCAAAGACAAAACAACTAATTATAATTAGTAGCAACTTTTTTTTCTTTCTTTCTTTTCTACTACTCATAAAAATAGGCGGATTATAAGTTTAAATCATCAATGTCGTTGTAATGCACTTTTTGAGTGACAGTTCCATAGTGCAAAAGAACAAAGCTTGGATTGGCTCTTTCTATTGTTTTTATGGCGATTGCATCACAAAAAAGGATGTCAAAGGTGATTCCATATTTCTTTTTTGCATTGGCAATTACTTCATTTGATGAGCCGGTTACCATTGCTACATAAAAGCCCTTTGCAGTTGCTTTTTTATACAATTCATCCAGTTTTTGCATCGCAGCTGGATTTGCTTTTTCCAAATCATAAGCCGTAATCAGCAGTGTTTTTTCTTTGGACAATATTAATTGGGTGTTGTCTTGACCATCCAATTCGAGTTTGAAATCGTGAATGGGGGGAAGGTAACCTTGCACGATAACCTTGTCTTTTCGGTCAACAAATGTGGCTCCTTCAGGAAGTGACATCAAATCTTTTTCGGTAAATTCCTTGTCAATGCCGTTAACTTTATAGATAAAAACCATTTCAACAACGCTTTTTGGTGCATTGTCTGGAATTTCCATCGTCTTTTTTATGTTTGTTCCCACTTTATAAGGTCTAAAGTCTTTCAACGGCAAATGATTGATAACCCAATATCCCATAAAACCACACAAGACAAAACTGGCAAACGCCAAAATATTTTGAATTTTATTCGAAAACAAAGGCTTGATTAATTTTTGATTGTAAATTAAAATCAAGATAAAAAACAACAGGATAATGTCTTTCGAAAAAGATTGCCAAGGTGTCAAATGTAAGGCATCGCCAAAGCATCCACAGTCTTTTACCACGTCAAAATAAGCCGAGTAAAAAGTCAGAAACGTGAAGAGGATGACCAAAAGCAATAAACTCCAAATCGTTAATTTTGATTTGTAACCGATGAGCAACATAACGCCCAAAACCACTTCAAGTATGACCAAAAACAGGGCTATTGCCAATGTGTAAGGTACAAAAAAAGGCATGTTGAAAACTGCTTCACTGAAATATTCGTCCAGTTTATACGAAAAACCGATGGGATCATTCAGTTTAATCAAACCCGAAATAATGAATAAAATTCCGACGAAAAGTCGGGAGAATTGCGTGATAATTTTTTTCATGATGTTATGGCGTTTTAAAAAATAACGGTTGTCAAAGTTTAAACTATGATTAAGGTTTTTAATTTATTTCTTCATTAATATTAAAGCAAAAACCGCGTAATTAATCATGTCCTGATAATTGGCATCGATGCCTTCAGAAACCAAGGTTTTTCCTTTATTGTCTTCAATTTGTTTCACGCGAAGCAGTTTTTGCAAGATCAAATCCGTCAAGGAACTCACTCGCATTTCGCGCCAAGCTTCCCCGTAATCGTGGTTTTTGGCTTCCATCAAATCTTTGGTAATTTTAACTTTTTCATCATATAAAATGGTTGCTTCTTCCACATTTAAATCGGGTTGGTCGACAATGCCCAGTTCCAATTGAATCAACGCCATAATCGAATAATTGATGATTCCAATGAATTCGCCGGTTTCGTCTTCGTCCACTTTTCGAACCTCGTTTTCCTGCAAACTTCTTATTCTTTGGGCTTTGATGAAAATCTGGTCTGTCAAGGATGGCAATCTCAAAATGCGCCAAGCACTGCCATAATCTTTCATTTTATTGATAAAAAGCGAGCGGCAAATTGCAATTACGGTATCGTATTCTTGTGAAGTATTATTCATTTAATGCTGTATATTTGTCTAAAATTTCTTCAAAAATAAGGAATATTTATTGGATGGAAGAATGATGATTAATGATTTTTATTTTAGAAAATGACAATAAACTGCAAAGGACAACTTATCGATTTGACAACTCCCAAAGTTATGGGGATTTTGAACGTCACGCCCAACTCTTTTTTTGATGGAGGAAAGTATAAAAACGACAGTGAAATACTTTCTCGGGTCGAAAAAATGTTGAATGATGGTGCGACTTTTATTGATATTGGCGCCTATTCCAGTAAGCCAAGTGCCGAGTTTGTTTCGGAAGTAGAAGAGCTGCAAAGAATAGTTCCAATTATCCAATTAATCTTGGAACATTTTCCGGAAACCCTAATTTCCATCGACACTTTTAGAAGCGAAGTTGCCAAAGCCTGCATCGAAAATGGAGCGGATATCATCAACGACATTTCAGCGGGAATTCTCGATGATAAAATGCTGGAAACCATTGCAAAATATAATGTTCCTTATATTATGATGCACATGCGAGGAACGCCCCAAACGATGCAAACGATGACCAATTACGACAATATCGTCAAGGAAATCCTGTTCTATTTTTCGGAAAGAATTGCCCTAGCCAGAAGTTTGGGTATCAATGATTTGATTGTTGATCCGGGATTCGGTTTTGCCAAAACATTGGAACAAAATTATGAAGTTTTGCAAAAAATGGAATTGTTCGAAATGCTGGAATTGCCATTGTTGGCTGGTGTTTCGAGAAAATCAATGATTTATAAAACCTTAAATTCTTCTGCCGATGAAGCCCTGAACGGAACCACGGTTTTGAACACGATTGCCTTGACCAAAGGAGCCAAAATTCTTCGGGTTCACGATGTCAAAGAGGCGATGGAATGTGTTACTTTATTCAATAAAATCAATGCCAAATAATGAAATATTGTTCTTTAATTTTAGTTTTTCTTTTGCTTTCCTGCGGAAACAAAGAAGATATTTTGTTGCCAAAATCCAATGTCACCATCGTTTCGAATGTAGTGGACCATTCGCCAATTTATATTTTTTTTAGAACCAATGGAAAAGATACATTGGCGGAAGTGAACCGAAAAAATTCAATCATCACTACCAATTGGATTCTTAATATTGACAAACGATTGCCCTTGCGATTGGTCATTCCCGAAGTGATGAAATTGCAGGAAAAAAAGCGAAGCGAAGTCGCCCATAAAAATGAGTTGGCTGAAAATTATTATTCGTATGCGGATTCTATTGGCAAGAATATGGCGTTTCTGCCCTTCACGAAAGTATATTATAGAATGGACAAACCAAGGTCCAGTTTTATTGTGTTTTTTTCAAAAAAAAATAAAATTTATGTAGATGGTTTCCCAGGAAGTCGCAAAGAATTAAAACATTTTTTAACTAGTTTTAAAGATAAGTATAAAATAATTAGATTCGGTTTTGATGAAAACATGAGTTATGGAACTTATATCCAAAATGAAATTTTCATCCAAAGTTTAAAAATAGAAAATAAGGAAGAGTTTGTTTATTAGAAATAAGATTGCTTCATTTCTCACAATGACTGCAAACTGCTACTGAACACTAACCACTTTTACTGATGATGATACGGTTCATTTCTTAAAATCGTGAATCCGCGGTACAATTGTTCAATAAAAAACAAACGCACCATTTGGTGGGAAAAAGTCATTAGCGAAAGCGATATTTTGCCTTGTGCTTTGGTGTAAACCGTTTCCGAAAAACCATAAGGACCACCAATAACAAAAACTAAAGTTTTTACTCCCGAGTTCATTTTCTTCTGCAATTCCTCCGAAAAACCCACACTCGAGAAGGTTTTTCCGTTTTCGTCCAATAAAATGAGTTGGTCGGTAGGCGATATTTTCGCCAAAATCAGTTCGCCTTCCTTTTCTTTTTGCTGACTTTCCGACAAGTTTTTTACATTCTTGATATCGGGAATAATTTCCAAATCGAACTTGATGTAAAAGGACAAGCGTTTTTGATATTCGTCAATCAGCGATTGCAGATTTTTATTGTCGGTTTTGCCGATGGCGATGAGTTTGATGTTCATTTTGATACTTTTCTGAATGACAAAGGTAGAAAATTGAGAATTAAATAATAATGTATCCACATTTTAAATCAATTTTATGACTTTGATGATAAATTCGAAATTGAGTATTAATTTTTAGTTTATACCCCTAATTTTTAAGGGGTCTTTTGTTTTAATTGATTCGTTTAATGAGTTATACTACCTTTTAATGATTAAACGTAACAATATTTATAAAATTTGTAAAATATATATTGCCCCATTTGTTTAGTTTTGTACAAAATTAAAAATACGATTATGTTAGATGTAGGTTTGACCACTTTTATGATTCTCGCCACTAGTTTAGTGATGTTGATGACTCCTGGACTCGCTTTTTTTTATGGAGGATTGGGATGCAACAAAAATATTTTGAGCATTATGATGCAAAGTTTTGTTTCTATGGGAATAGGAACGGTACTTTGGTTTGCTTTTGGTTATTCGGTTTGTTTCAGTGGCAACTTGAGTTCAGGTACTGACTTTTTTGGAATAATTGGGAATTTTGATAAAGCATTTTACCATGGAATTAAGCCTTCCACACTTTATTCGCCTGATAAACGCTTTCCGGAATACATTTTTATTGCTTACCAAATGATGTTTGCCATAATCACTCCGGCATTGATTACCGGCGCATTTATCAATCGTGTGAGTTTTAAATCTTACGTTTTGTTTCTTATTTTTTGGCAAATATTTGTTTACTATCCTTTCGTTCACATGGTTTGGGGTGGGGGATTGCTTGCTCAATGGGGCGTTTTTGACTTTGCTGGAGGAATCACCGTGCATGCGACGGCAGGTTTTGCAGCATTGGCATCCGTCTATTTTGTGGGAAGACGACAAAATACACATGAACCCAACAATATTCCATTGGTCGCCATTGGAACGGCCTTGCTTTGGTTTGGCTGGTACGGATTTAATGCCGGAAGTGAATTGGCGGTAAATTCCATTACGGTTTCTTCTTTTTTGAATACGGATACAGCAGCTTCATTTGCGGCGGTTACTTGGCTATTTATTGAGTGGAATACGGGCAATAAAAAGCCAACATTCATTGGATTAATGACGGGAGCTGTTGCAGGTTTGGCCACAATTACTCCTGCTGCGGGATATGTTGATATTTATTCGGCAGCCATTATCGGTATTATTGCTGCCTGCGGATGTTTTGCCGCCGTAAAATACAAGGAAAAGAAAGGTTGGGATGATGCGCTTGACGTGTGGGGAGTGCATGGAATGGGAGGTATAATTGGTACCATTTGTTTGGGTTTCTTTGCCAATAGCACGATTAATTCAGCCATTCCAAACGGATTATTCTTTGGAGGTGACGGCATGTTGTTGTTTAAAGAATGTGTCGCAATCTTGTTTGCCACCAGTTATGCCTTCTTTTTCACGGTGCTGTTGTTCAAAATTATCAATAAATTTATTCCTGTTCGCGTGACCGATGTGGAACAAGAACTTGGATTGGATATTGTTCATCACGGAGAAGTGGCAAGACAACAACGATAAAAAATATTCTATTTAATCAAAAAGGGCTTCATTCGCTATCGAATGAAGTCCTTTTTGCTTAAGGTTTGTCAGGATTAACTATTCAAAAAGGAATCTTTATTGTCGGTTTTTTTGAATAATTTGACCAGCAACAGAATTCCTGCCACTGCTTCGAAAGTCATTCCAATAATTAGGAAGAAACTGGACCAATCTTTGCTTTCGTGCGTGATTTTGAAAAGTGCGCCAATAATCGTGAACACGGCGCCAATGAGGAACAAAACCAGGATTTGTGAGTTTTTCATGAGATTGGCATTTTAGATTTACAAATATAAAAAACTACTTACACGCTTTTTGTTTTGTTCGTGTTTTTTACATAATTTATATTTCTGTCTTTCAAATAATTCAAAATATATTTGAAGCAAATTTCATGTTTTCCGATTAATTCTGGTGGAAAAACTCCTTTTTCGGTAAATAATCCTTCCAGAAATAGATTGGCTACCGCCGTTGCAGTGTATCCCGTGGTTCTTGCCATTGAAGAGGTTTGAGTTTCGGGACAATACTCGTCGTATAAATTATAGACAATTTCTTCGATTTCGCCATTTTCATTTTCTCCTTTAAGCGTGACACGCATCACGGTTAATTCTTCTTCGGTTTCGCCTAGTTTCCATTCGTCAAAAAGGATTTTGCTGGTAAAATCAAGTGGTGAAATTTCAATTCCATTCAACATTATTTTCTTTTCGCTAAAGAATCCGCTGTCTTTCAAAACTTTTACATATTCGACGTGACCGGGATAGCGAAGTGTTTTTTCTTTCATGTTTTGGATGTGGGGCATCGTGAATAGGATTGACCGTAATCCATCAGAATTGAAAGATTCCAAGGTTCCCACTTTGTCAAATTCCACCAATTCGCAATCGGTCAATGCTTCCCGGATCACGATATTTCCGTTTTCGACAAAACGCGCAGGTCGCGTATATTCTTCGATTACGTCTATTGGTGAAAAAGGGGCTTTGTAATTGAAAGGCCATTTTTTGACTTTTGGCAAACCGCCTACCAAGGTTTCAAAATCCGTCAATTTCAGTTTTTCATTGTGATAGCCCAAGATAATATTGTGCATTCCGGGAGCAACGCCACAATCGACTATTGCCGTTACTCCTTTTGCTTTTGCAAGAGCGTCCAATTCTAGTGCGTTTTCAGGAAAAAAGGAAATGTCAACCACGTTTTTACCGGTTTCAATTACGGTTTTTATCGTTTCGAAACCAAGAAAACCGGGAACTGCGCAAACCACGAAATCAAAAGTTGCAAGAACGGATTGAAGTTTTGTTTTGTTGCAAACGTTCAATTGTAAAACAGCAATTGATTGGTGTTTTTCTTTAATGTGTTCCAATCGCTGGATATTCAAATCTGCTATGGTTACGGCATATTTTTTTGATAAATCTGCAGCCATCGCACTGCCTACCATTCCTGCTCCTAAAACGATTATGTTGGTCATGATTATAATTTTGAAGGGTTTACAATGTAAATTTAAAGCTAATATAGTGTTTCAGGTTGATCCAATATTAATTTACTCGATGATATTTTAAACAAAAAGACCCATGAAATTAAAGTTTCACGGGTCTTTTTTGGAAAGAAATGGGGTTTAAATTCAACGCTGTTGAATTGTATGGTTATCCTGGGAATTCTCCTCCGTTGTCTTCATTTCTAGGTTGTGGATTCTTTTCTTTTTCTCCTTTTGGTTTGTTAAAACGGTAGGTGAAAGATAAATTGAATTGACGTTTACGGAACTGCATTTCGCCATACGATGTCAGGTTTTCAAGATACGTGTAAGATTTCATGATTCTCGTGTTGAAAATATCGCTGACATTGAACGCTATTGTCGCTTTGTCTTTTAGCACATCTTTACTGAAAGCGGTGTTCATACCAAATTGCCCCAAGTATTTGCCTTGTGCAGTTTTTTGTCCTCCATTGTAGGTGGCGTTCAGCTGCCAGTCGATTTTGTATGGCAAAGTAAGTTTTGAACTAATTCTTGTAAACCAAGAATTGGCTTGATTATCCAGATTTTGCACTATAAGATTACCTTTTGTATCCGTATAACTGTTTTCCCCGGTTGTTTTTACATTGTAAAAATTGAAATTACTGTTTAATCTCCAAGTTTTAAATGGGTTATAATTCAACGTGAACTCAAAACCGAATTTTTGTTCTTTTCCCAAGTTGATAGGGGAACTTTTAATAACCGGAATGCCTTCAATTACTTCGCCAGGGGCAGGAGTAACCACTTCACCATCAGGAGTGACAATGTCTCCGGTAGGAGATCGCACAAAACTGAAAACATTTTTGGTATTTTCAAAATATGCCGAGGTGTTGAATGTTATTTTGTCCCAACGCTTGATGTATCCAAAATCAAATTTATCTGTTAAAGAGGGATCCAAGTCAGGATTTCCTTGAAATATATTAACATTACTGGCATAATTTACCGCAGGGTTCATAAAACGACCTCTTGGTCTTGATAAACGTTTGCTGTAGCTGGTGGTAATATTGCTTTGATTTGAAATTTCATAACTAACAAAAGCACTTGGAAAAAAGTTGTTGTACTTTTTGGTATTGAATTCATTGGTCTCCAATAAATTTACTTCGATATTGGTGTCTTCCCAACGTAACCCGAATAAATAAGAGAATTTATTTACTTTAAAGCCGTATGAAGTATAAAGTGCGTTGATGTTTTCTTTGTATTCTAAAGTATTTGATAAATTATTAATTTTTGTGTCTAGTTCGTCAAGAACATAATATTGATTGTTTAAGTTACCAAAATTCCCTTTGTATCCTGCTTCAAACTGGCTTCCTTTTCCTATTGGGAGTACATAATCAGCTTGAAATTGTGCTTGCTTTTGAACTTGATTATTTAACGTGTTATTAAAAATGTTAGAATCAGTAATAATACTTTGGTTGTCATCCGTGTTTCTTGATATAGAACCATCAACGGTAAGTTTATGGCCTTTGTCATTGAAGTTTTTGATTAAGTTTGACGTATATTCAACATTTTGGCCACCAGATTCTCCAGTCCCTAAACGATAAGTTGACCCCGTGAAATTATGGGCAGCATCAAAATTATCATAATTGATTAAATCATTGTTTTCACCATTATCTTTTTGGTAATTAATGGCATTTGTCCAAAAAGTATTTGGTGCTACTGTCCATTCAAAACCCGCTCTTGCATTAAAACCATCTCTGGTTCTCTCGGTGTTGCGGTCTTCGTCTAAAAATTTTTTGGTAGAACCGTCTTCATTGAAATATTCAGAATTGGTTTTACCGCCACCTTCATTTGTTCTGTGGTTGTAGCCCACGTTTGTAAAGTAGTTTAGTTTTTCTGTTTTATAATTCAAGTTTGCACTTATGCCATAAGTTTCGGGAATACCTCCTGAAGCGATAAAAGTTCCGTTAAAACCTTGATTTTTACCTTTTTTGAGAATGATGTTGATTAATCCCGAACCACCTTCTGCGTCATATCGTGCAGATGGATTAGTGATAACTTCCACTTTGTCAATGGCATCAGCGGGAAGTTGTCTTAAAGCTTCGGCTATATTTACGGCATAGGATGGTCTTCCGTCAATTAAAATTCGGATATTATCACTGCCTCTTAAGCTTACATTTCCTTCGGTATCTACAGAAACTGAAGGAACATTGTCGAGCACATCGCTTACAGTTCCACCTTTTACCATCATGTCTTGGCCAACACTGTATACTTTTTTGTCCAGTTTGATTTCTACTGAAGATTTTTCGGCACGAACCACGACTTCGTTCAATTGCGTGGCGTCTTCCTCTAGAGTGATTAGTCCCAAATTAGTGCTTTCGGTAAATTCTCGTTCTTTGATTAAGATAGGTTTAAAAGAGATAAATTCTATTTTTACATCATAAGTTCCAGGGAAAATTTCAATATCAAATTCTCCTTTTGGATTTGTAATTCCTCCTGCAATCGCTTTTGGTGATTTTGGATTCATAAATGTGATGGTGGCATATTCAAGTGTTTGTTTGCTCACTTTTTCGATAACCTTACCCGTGATTTTTATTTTAAAAACTTGTGGTTTTCCTTGGGCAAAGCTTAAAAAAGATGTGATAAGGAATAGGAAAGCCAGTACAAATTGTAATTTTTTCATTGTAAAGATGTAAATGATTTTAAATAATAAGATTGCAAAAGTAGACTTTGGTTTAAGGTTAAAATCATAAAGGTTTGTTAAAATACAAATAGAATCCTATTAAAGAATAGCTGTTACTTTTTCTAAAGGTCTTGCAATAATTGCCTTGTCCCCGTTGATGACAATGGGTCTTTCGATAAGAATTGGGTTCGAAATCAGGGTGTTAATAATTTCATCGTCGGACATGGATTTGTTTTTGAAATTTTCTATCCAAATTTTCTCTTTTTGACGTACCAATTCAATGGGTTTTATTCCCAATTTTTTGATTATTTCCTTCAATTCATCAAAAGTGGGAATGTCCTCAAGATATTTGATGATTTCGTGTTCTTGTCCTGATTTTTCAAGGAATGCAAGACATTCTCTAGATTTTCCGCAACGTGAATTATGATAAATTTGTATCATTTATGTAAGGGTTTAATTTTTTGCAAAGTAAGAGATAAAAACGGAAAATTATGTTAAATTCGGGCTTGCAAACATAAGTAAAACCTATTTTTATTTTAAACCAATCAAAATTTATCAAATGTTTATAAATCAAGCGTATAAAGGCGATAATACTTGGTGGCGAGTTGTTATTACCACATTGTTGACCGCAGGAATATTTGTTGCAAACTTCATTGCGTATTTTTTGATGTCCAAAGAAGAAATGGATGAAGTATATAAATCAATGAGCGAAATTCCGAATAATTTGTCGCTTTTTATTAATCTGTCACCATTCATTCTCTTGTTGGGAATGTTGTTTTTGTTGGTTCGGGTGTTGCACAAACGAAGTATTCTTTCGCTAACCACCTCCAGAAATGAAGTGGATTATAAAAAAATACTGTTCTCTTTTGGATTAATCGTTTTGATGACCATTGCTGCTTTTGCCATTTCTTATTCGATGGACAGTTCCTCTATTTTATGGAATTTTAATCCGATGAAATTTGCTGTTTTGTTCCTCATCAGCATCTTGTTGTTCCCGTTTCAAATAGGTTTCGAAGAATATTTGTTCAGGGGATATTTAATGCAACAAATTGGAATTATAGCCCAGAATAGATGGTTTCCTTTGCTGATTACTTCTGTCATGTTTGGGTTATTTCACAGCGCCAATCCAGAAGTGGCCAATATGGGTTATGGTGTCATGGTGTTTTATATTGGAACCGGTTTTTTTCTTGGAATAATAACACTAATGGACGAAAGTCTGGAATTGGCTTTGGGATTTCATTTGGGAAATAATCTGATGGCTGCCTTGTTGATCACTTCTGATTTTTCGGCTTTGCACACGGATGCCGTTTTTAGATATTCTGGAGTAGAAAACCCTGTTGACATGTTAAATGAAATGATAGTTTCGATTGTAATTGTCTATCCGATTATCTTATTTATATTTGCTAAAAAATACAACTGGAATCATTGGACAGCAAAACTTACTGGCAAAATCCAAATTGAAAATCTATAAATAATTCAAAAACAACATATTAAATGAGCAAAATCACATACAAAAACATACATAATCGTTTTAAATTGAACGGCTATCATATAAACCTTGAAGAAATGTTTTACGTTGCCTACTGTTTTATAAAAGAAGGAGAACCTTTTGAGCAGCACGTGGGGAACTTTTTATTGGATTGGTTTGACGAAAAGTCTTATATTGAGTTGAATACTTCAGGAACTACGGGAACTCCAAAAGTCATCAGAATTGAAAAACAAGCGATGTTGGATTCGGCTTTGGCAACAGGAGATTTCTTTGGTTTGAAACCGGGCGATACCATGTTGCACTGTTTGCCAACCAATTACGTGGCAGGAAAAATGATGTTTGTTCGCTCTTTTATTTTAGGATTGGACATGAAATTCGTGGAGCCCAATTCAGACCCGTTAAAAAACATTGACGAGGAATTTGATTTTTGTGCAATGGTTCCGCTGCAAGCAAAAAATTCTTTGGAAAAACTGAAAGCCAAAAAGATAAAAAAATTAATTATTGGCGGTGTAAAAGTGCATAAAGCATTAGAGCAAGAATTGGTAAAATTGCCAATGGACATTTATGAAACTTACGGTATGACAGAAACTATCACTCACATTGCCGCCAAAAAAATAGGTGAAAAAGCGTTTACTGTTTTGCCAAACGTAAAAGTCTCGAAAGATGACAGACAATGTCTGGTTATTGATGCCAAAAACATAAGCAAGGATAAAATCGTTACCAATGACATCGTTAATTTAATTTCTGACACCCAATTCAGTTGGGAAGGAAGATACGACAACATCATCAACAGCGGTGGCGTGAAATTGATGCCGGAACGCATCGAGGACAAACTTTCTACCTTGATTCCAAGACGTTATTTTGTTTCCGGCCAGCCCGACGAAACTCTTGGACAAAAAGCGGTGCTTTACGTGGAAGGCGAACCTATGGTAATTGAAGATTCCGTTTTTGCTGTTTTGGACAAATTCGAAAAGCCTAAAGAAGTAGTGTTTATTCCAAAGTTCAACGAAACTGCCACCGGAAAAATCATGAGAACTGAAAGTATGCAGTCTGTAAGACAATAGATTATTTCAAATTGCAACAATAAAAAAAGGGAGATTTTTAAATTCTCCCTTTTTTTTAAAATTATTCGGTTAAAAACTTTAGAACTATTGGGTTAAAAAGACTTGCGTTTTCTATCAATGCAGAATGTGAACTATTGGGCAAAATTGCTAATTGTGCATTGGGTATGGATTCAAATATTTTTAATGTGTGGTCGTTTTTAATTTCGTCGTGATCGCCGGCAATAATTAAACTTTTGGATTGTATGACATTCAAATTAGCGAAACTTAAATTGGGATATTTAATGTCTAAATTGATTAAATCTATGGCCAAATCATTTTCGTGATTTGAATTTTTACTTTCTAAATCTAGAACTGTTTTCTTCATGTCATCCAGATGAATAACTCCTTCCGGAAATATATTGGCTCCTGATGTCACTAATTTATTCACTTTTTCGGGATGTTTTAGGGCAAGTAATAAGCCTATTATTCCACCATCGCTCCAACCCACAATATTTGTTTTTTTGATGTTTAATTTTTCAAGAAACAAACTAAAGTCTTCAACCTGGAGATCAAAAGTCAATTCAACACCTTTTTTATAACTCGAATTTCCTCTTCCCCTACAATCAACCAATAGAACTTTAAAATGCTTCGAGAATTCTTCTACTTGATTTTCAAAACATATAAAAGAGCCTCCATTGCCATGAATCATCAACAATGGTTCACCTTCGCCATACACTTCATAATATAGTTTTACGCCATTGACATCAACATATTTTCCGTTTTCATGAAGTTTCTGTGCATTTATATTTATTGAAATCAAAACGATTACCAACAAGAATATTTTTTTCATATTTAAACCTGAATTACTCCTAAATTAAATTTTTTCTCGATAGGCGAGTGGTTCGCCGCTTCAATTCCCATCGAAATCCATTTTCTGGTGTCCAAGGGATCAATGATGGCATCTGTCCAAAGTCGTGATGCCGAATAATAAGGGGAAACTTGTTCGTCGTATCGCGCCTTTATTTTTTCTAAAAGTTCTTTTTCCTTGGCCTCGTCCACGATTTCTCCTTTTGCTTTCAGCGAAGAAGCTTCAATTTGTGCCAATACTTTTGCGGCTTGAGTTCCGCCCATAACGGCGAGTTCTGCACTTGGCCACGCCACGATTAGTCTTGGGTCATAAGCTTTTCCGCACATGGCATAATTTCCTGCACCATACGAATTTCCCACGATTACGGTAAATTTTGGTACCACCGAATTAGAAACGGCATTCACCATTTTGGCACCGTCTTTTATGATTCCGCCAAATTCTGATTTGGAACCCACCATAAATCCCGTCACATCTTGAATAAAAACCAATGGAATTTTTTTCTGGTTGCAATTGGCAATAAATCGGGTGGCTTTGTCTGCAGAATCCGAATAAATCACGCCGCCAAATTGCATTTCACCCGTCTTTGTTTTGACCACTTTTCTTTGATTGGCAACAATTCCCACAGCCCAACCATCAATTCTGGCATAACCGGTAATTATGGTTTTTCCGTAGCCTTCTTTGTAGGCTTCAAACTCGGAATCATCCACTAATCGGCTGATGATTTCCATCATATCGTATTGCTCATTGCGGGCTTTTGGCAAAATGCCGTAAATGTCATTTTCGTTCAAAGCTGGTTTTAGAGCTTTAATTCGGCTGAATCCGGCTTTGTCATAATCACCAATTTTGTCAACAATATTTTTTATTTTGTCCAAAGCGTCTTTGTCGTCCTTGGCTTTATAATCTGTAACTCCCGAAATTTCGCAATGAGTCGTGGCTCCGCCAAGGGTTTCATTGTCAATGCTTTCGCCAATGGCCGCTTTGACCAAATAACTTCCTGCCAAGAAAATACTTCCCGTTTTGTCCACAATCAAAGCCTCGTCACTCATTATTGGAAGATAAGCGCCACCGGCAACGCAACTTCCCATAACGGCCGAAATTTGGGTAATTCCCATACTGCTCATTATGGCATTATTTCTGAATATGCGTCCAAAGTGTTCCTTGTCAGGGAAAATTTCGTCTTGCAAAGGCAAAAATACGCCAGCTGAATCGACTAAATAAATAATTGGAATTCTATTTTCTATGGCAATTTCTTGCGCTCTGAGATTTTTCTTTGCCGTAATTGGGAACCAGGCTCCCGCTTTTACGGTCGCATCATTGGCAACGACAATGCATTGTTTTCCTCTAATGTATCCCATTTTTACGACAACACCGCCCGAAGGGCATCCGCCATATTCTTGATACATTCCTTCGCCAACGAAAGCTCCAATTTCAATACATTTTCCTTTGTCAAGTAAATATTCAATGCGTTCTCGCGCCGTCATTTTTCCTTCGGAATGTAATTTTTGGATGCGTTTTTCTCCTCCGCCCATTTTTATTTTGGCAAATCTGTGACGCAAATCGGAAAGAAGGAGTTTATTGTGGTCTTCGTTTTTATTGAAGTTCAAGTCCATAGTGAAATTGTGTTTGTATAAAAAAAGAGATGGCTAATTTACGAAAATTCATTGGAACAAATTTTAGTATTGAATGCAAAAAAAGCTTGCATTAGTATAAACTTTTGAAAATAATTTACCGCAAATTCGCAGCCTAAAAACATAATTTTAAAATCTGCGAATTTGCGGTAGTTTTTATTTTAAACGTCTATTTTTTTGACTCGTTGACCAATCGTTTTAAAATAGCCCATTGTCTTAGTGTGTCGCGGGCATCTATGGCAGGATAGCCCAACAAGGTTGCGCCGGCAGGAACGTCCTTGGTCACGCCGGAACCTCCGCCAATAGTTGATCCATTACCAATGGTCACGTGGTCTGTGATGGAAGCGCTTCCGCCAATGATGACGCCGTTTCCTAAAGTTACAGAACCGGCTAAACCGCTTTGTCCTGCCATAATGCAGAATTTCCCCAGTTTACTATTATGACCAATTTGGATTAAATTATCAATTTTGCAACCATCGTCTATGATCGTGGAACTGAATTTTCCTCTGTCAACACATGAATTTGCGCCAATTTCGACACAGTTGCCCAGAATCACGTTCCCAATTTGCGGAATTTTGGCTAAACCTTTTTCCGGACAAGGACGAAATCCAAAACCATCTGCGCCAATCGTTGCATTGGGATGAATGATGCAGTCATTGCCAATATGACAACGTTCCCGAACCACCGCTCCCGACCATATTATCGTGTTTTTTCCAATAGTACATTCGTCTAGGATGGTAACATTGGGATAAATGGTGACGTTTTCGCCAATTTTCACTTTTGCACCAATATAACTTCCAGCTCCAATTCGGGTTCCGTTTCCTATAACGGCCGTTTTTTCGATAATTGCTTTTGGGTGAATATCAATGCTAAATAATGGAGTGGGCGGCGCGAAAAGTTCCAAGACTTGGGACATGGCCAAATCAGCATTTTGCACTTTGATGAAAACCCTGTTTTTACCGGGTTGGATGGAAATGTCCTCGTTGACTATGGCAGCACAAGCTTTGGAAGTTTCCCAAAACTTTTCGTATTTTTTGTTTCCAATGAATGAAATTTCAGAAGATCCGGCAAGTTCTAATTGCTCTGGAGCCGTGATTATTATGGAAGTTTCACCAACAATAGTGCCTTTTATAACTTCGTTAATTTCTTGGATGGAATAGGATTTCATTATTCTTGAATTGTATTAAATTTGGGATTTATTAATCAAATAAAACAAATTTGTTTTAAAATTCCTAATCGATTAAGGAGATGGTGGTTTTTAATATTTTGTGTCACTAAAATCGAGTGAAAAGCAATGTATTAATCTTATGATTAATTGGTTATATTTGAAGACGAAAAGTAATTTAAATTCAGCAAATACTAACTCAAAGTAATATGAAACTTTCAAATAAACTTTTAATCTTGACAATAATATTGTTTTCGATGACTAACACAAAGGCGCAAACGGACAAAAGTGCAATTGAAAATGTATTGTCAATTGCCGAAAAAAATAAAGTGCAATTAGAGAATGTTGGGCAATTACTTGTTGTGTATAACGAAAAACCGGAAAGTTTTACGGCTGTTTTTGTGGCTTTGGAAAAAAAAGACAATAAATGGGTTGTAAAACAAAGTCCAATAGAAGCGGCAATTGGTAAAAATGGTTTTGCTTTGCCACAAATGAAAGTTGAAGGTGACGGGAAATCTCCAACGGGAATTTTTAAAATTGGAAAATTATTTTCTTACGAAAAACAAACCAACACATTATTGGACAACCAGCAAACCACTAAGAATGACAAATGGATTGATGATGTTAATTCAGCTGATTACAACAAGCACGTGAGCGGTTTTACAAATGCAAAATCGTATGAAAATCTATTATTGGATACGGACGTTTATAAATATTGCACGGTGATAGAATACAATACAAAACCAGTCGTAAAAGGGAAAGGAAGTGCCATCTTTTTTCATTTGGCTTTAAAATCTGATTCTTTTACCGCGGGCTGTGTCGCCATTAAAGAAGACTACATGAAGTTGATGGTGAACTGGCTCGATCCAAAACAAAACCCAACCATAATTATGGGGAATTTGGAAGTTTTGAAAGCCATGTAGATCCAGATCAATAAAAAAAAACTCCATTCGATAAGTCTGAATGGAGTTTTTTTTATGTAAAATTTAGATTTAAAATTTATTTTATAAATTCAATTTTTTGGGCTTCTTCTTCGTTAATGCTGTCAAAGAAACCTTGATCGTTCATCCAGTCATCGCTGAATACTTTGCTCATGTATCGGGAACCGTGATCAGGAAAAATGGCAATTACATTACTGTTTTTGTCAAATTCGCCTTCTTCGGAATATTGTCTAATGGCTTGAAGCACAGCGCCGGAAGTGTAACCAACGAACAAACCTTCTTTTCTGGCTAATTCTCTTGTTGCGTGGGCACTTTCTTCATCGGTAACCTTCATAAATTGATCGATTACGTCAAAATCCGTGGCCGATGGAATCAAGTTTTTTCCTAAACCTTCAATTCGATATGGATAAATTTCTTTATTGTCAAATTCTTTAGTCTCGTGGTATTTTTTTAAAACGGAACCAAAAGCATCCACACCTAAAATTCTAATGTTTGGATTTTGCTCTTTCAAGTATTTTGCGGTTCCTGAAATGGTTCCACCTGTTCCGCTACAAGCGATAAGATGGGTTATTTTTCCGTTTGTTTGTTCCCAAATTTCTGGTCCTGTAGATTTATAATGGGCATCAACATTGAGTTGATTGAAGTACTGATTGATATAAACGGAACCCTTGGTTTCTTCGTGCAAACGTTTGGCAACACTGTAGTAAGATCGTTCATCGTCTGCAGAAACATGTGCTGGACAAACATACACTTTGGCTCCTAAACTGCGAAGCATGTCGATTTTGTCCTTGGATGATTTTGAAGTAACTGCCAAAATACAGTTGTAGCCCTTAATGATACTTACCATTGCCAAGCTAAAACCGGTATTTCCTGAGGTCGTTTCTATGATGGTGTCGCCAGGAGAAAGGATTCCTTTTCTTTCGGCTTCTTCTAATATGAATAAAGCAATTCTGTCTTTGGTGGAATGACCGGGATTAAAGGCTTCTATTTTAGCGTAAAAATTTCCATCTAATTCTTCGGTAACTTTATTTAGTTTAACAAGTGGAGTATTACCTATTAATTCTAAAATATTATTATAAGCGTTAATTTCTTCTTTCATAAAAAAATAGTTAATCAAGGACACTTTTAAATTTAACCAAAATCCCTGCAAATTTAACAAAAATATTCTAATTACTTTTCAATTTTTTCTAAATCTAATAAAAAACTGTACTCTTTGGCCAATTCCTTGATGGCTTCAAATCTTCCCGATGCCCCTCCGTGACCCGCTGCCATATTTGTATCTAAAAACAACACGGAATTATCTGTTTTTAAATGTCTTAATTTAGCAACCCATTTAGCTGGTTCCCAATACTGTACCTGTGAATCGTGTAGCCCCGTCGAAACATACATGTTGGGATAACTTTGTTTTTTTACATTATCATAAGGCGAATAAGATCGCATGTAATTGTAATATTTTTTAACGTTTGGGTTGCCCCATTCGTCGTATTCTCCAGTTGTAAGCGGAATGCTTTCGTCTAACATGGTCGTCATTACATCCACAAATGGAACTTGTGCAATGATTCCGTGGTATAATTCCGGTGCCAAATTTACGATCACCCCCATCAACAATCCTCCTGCCGAACCGCCTTCGGCATACAAATGCTCCGCTGATGTGTATTTTTGTTCGATTACGTGCTTGGAACAATCAATAAAATCGGTAAAGGTGTTTTTCTTTTTCAACAATTTTCCGTCTTCATACCATTGTCTTCCCAAATCTTCTCCTCCGCGAATGTGCGCTATGGCAAACATAAATCCTCGGTCGAGCAATGTCAATCGGGTGGAGGAGAAGGTGGCGTCCATCGAATGTCCGTAGGAGCCGTAGGCATAAAGCAACAACGGGTTTTTACCGTTTTTATTTAGTCCTTTTCTGTAAACCATCGAAATGGGAATCTTGGTTCCATCTTTTGCTGTGGCCCAAATTCTTTCCTCGGTGTAATTATTTTTGTCGAATTTTCCGCCCAGAACTTGTTGTTCTTTCTTGATTTCCTTGGTTTTTGTTTTCATGTTGAAATCAATCACCGATGAAGGAGTCGTCATCGATTGGTATGAATAACGCAAAATATCGGTGTCAAAATCCACGTTGGTAGAAGTGTAAGCCGTGTAAGTTTCGCTGTCAAAAGGCAAATAATATTCCCCAGTTCCACTCCAAGGCATAATCCGGATTTTATTCAAGCCATTGGTTCGCTCTTCAATAACTAGGAAATCCTTGAAAATCTCGATGTCTTCCAACAAAACGTCTTCGCGATGTGGAACAACTTCCGTCCAATTTTCTTTTGAAGTGGCTGTTTCCAAGGTTTTCATCAACTTGAAATTCGTGGCTTTGTCCGCATTAGTCATAATGTAAAAACTGTCGCCGTAATGATTGATGCTGTATTCCAATCCTCGAATTCGTTTCTGAAAAACTCTAAATTTCCCATCAGGATTGTCGGCTTCCAATATTCGATATTCAGTGGTCAAAGTACTCCCGGATTCTATGGCCAAATATTTTCTGGACTTGGATTTGGCCACTTCAACATTATAGGTTTCGTTTTTTTCGAAATAAACCAAAACATCGTCGGTTTGTTTTGTCCCTAATTTATGTTTGAAAATCTTGTCGGAACGCAAGGTCACTTCGTCTTGACTGGAATAAAAAACAGTCTGATTATCATTGGCCCAAACGGCATTTCCGGAAACTTTTTCGATTTTATCTGATAAAATGCCGCCAGTTTCCAAGTTTTTCACTTGAATGTTGTAAATTCTTCTTCCAACAACATCGATACTGAAAATGGCCAACTTATTGTCTGGGCTAATGCTCAAACCTCCCAATTGAAAATAAGAATGTCCCTTCGCCATTTTATTGCAATCGAACATAATTTCCTCTTTGGCCGAAAGACTTCCCTTTTTTCTGGAATAAATAGGATAATTTTTCCCGGTTTCGAATCGGGTAATGTAGTAATACCCATTGTATAAATATGGAACCGACTCGTCATCTTCCTTGATTCTGGCCTTCATTTCTTCAAACAATTCCTTCTGAAAAGCCTTCGTGTGGGCAGTCATTTTTTTGTAATAGGCATTCTCTTTGTTCAGGTAGTCAATGACTTCCGGATTTTTCCGGTCATTCAGCCAAAAGTAATTGTCTATTCTCTCATCGCCGAATTTTTCCATTTTTTTTGGAATTATTTTAGCGACAGGTGGCTGTATTATTTTGGGCATATTGTAAGCTTTCAAATTTGTATTGTAGTTTACAAAAATAACACAAAGTGACCTTAGAATGAATCTATTTTTAGTTAAAAAAATAAATTGAATATCACCTGGCAAAAGCGTAATTTTGCAGTCTAAAATTTAAAAATTAGCACAATGGATTTAATGGGAATGATGGGTAAATTGAAAGAAACCCAACGAAAAATGGAAGAAACGAAACTACGTTTGGATTCGGTTTTAATAGATGAGCAAAGCAATGACGGCGCATTGAAAGTCACTTTCACGGCAAACGGAAAATTAAAATCCATCTCCATCGACGATTCTTTATTGGAAGATAAAGAACAATTGGAAGATTATTTGATTGTAACGCTAAACAAAGCTATCGAAAAAGCCGCAAAAGTAAACCAAGCCGAATTAGACGCTGTTGCCAAAGTGGATATGCCGATGATTCCGGGAATGGATGAAATGTTTAAATAAAAATATCAGGTTCCAAGTTTTACCTTTCTGGCAACTTGAAACCTGTAACTACAAAACCAATTTCTCCAAGGTTTCCAAAACATACGTATGCATCACTTCTCGGTAATCTAAATGGGTTACAATGCGCAGTTTTCCGTGTCCCATCGAACTTATGGATATTCCTTTTTGTTTTAATTTCTCCATTAAAACTGCTTCATTTATAGTGGGTTGAACCGAGAAAATCAAGATATTCGTTTCTATTGGTTCTACTTTTGCCACCCAGTTTCTTTTTTCTAAAACAGCTCCCAATTCCCTGGTACGTCTGTGGTCGTCTGCCAATCTTTCGATATGGTTGTCCAATGCATAAATTCCCGCTGCCGCTAAATAGCCCACTTGACGCATTCCCCCGCCAAGAATTTTTCGGATTCGCAAAGCACGGTGAATACTAGCTTTATCAGACAATAAAACCGACCCAATTGGTGCGCCTAAACCTTTGGACAAGCAAACGGAAATGCTGTGAAACACTTTTCCGTAGTCTTTTGGATTGTCATTTGTGGCCACCAAAGCATTCCAAATTCTGGCGCCGTCCAAATGAAATTTTAAATCATTGGCATCACAAACCTTTCTTATTTTTCTAAATTCTTCAAAATCATAACAAGCTCCGCCACCTTTGTTGGTCGTGTTTTCAACACATACCAAACTCGTGAGCGGACTGTGATAAAATTCTGGATCGTTGATGGAGCCGGCCACTTGTTCAGCAGTAATCATTCCGCGGTTTCCGTTCAATAAACAGCAGGAAACCCCACTGTTAAAAGACGCTCCACCACCTTCATAATTATAAACGTGCGCCCATTTGTCGGCAATTAATTGCTCGCCAGGTTGTGTGTGCATTTTAATGGCCGTTTGATTGGCCATCGTTCCCGAAGGAAAAAAGAGTGCGGCTTCCATCCCGAACATTTCGGCGACTTTACTTTCTAATTCGATTACGGTTGGATCTTGTTTGTAGACATCATCCCCAACTTCTGCTTTAAACATTGCTCGCAACATTTCTTGAGTAGGTTTGGTAACGGTATCACTTACTAAATTAATTTCCATATTTATTTTTATATTTGGGATAAAGGGCAATTTGAAAATTGTCCCTTGGTAAAATTTTTCTATTTTTGTGGCCACAAAATTACTATAATTTATGACAACTACCGAACAAATAAAAGGTATTGTAGAGCGCCTTGGTGCGTTGAGGAGGTATCTTTGACGTTGATGCCAAACTAATCGAAATTACCAACGAAGAAGAAAAAACATTGGCTCCAGATTTTTGGAACAATCCAAAAGAAGCCGAAATCTATGTAAAAAACCTTCGTTCCAAGAAAAAATGGATTGAAGATTACAACAAAGCTGTCGAATTGACCGACGAGTTGCAACTGGCTTACGAATTCCACAAAGAAGGGGAACTTTCCGTTGAGGAATTAGACGAGCAATATGCCACAACCCAAAACCACATTGAAGCCATCGAATTCAAGAACATGCTTTCGGATGAAGGGGACAGTTTGAGCGCAGTTTTGCAAATCACGGCCGGAGCCGGCGGAACGGAAAGTTGTGACTGGGCTTCAATGCTGATGCGAATGTACATGATGTGGGCCGAAAAATCGGGATACAAAATACGCGAACTGAATTATCAGGAAGGCGATGTGGCAGGAATAAAAACAGTGACACTCGAGATTGAAGGCGACTTTGCTTTTGGTTATCTCAAAGGGGAAAACGGCGTGCATCGATTGGTGCGCATTTCTCCTTTTGACAGCAATGCCAAGCGACATACGTCTTTTGCCTCGGTGTACGTTTATCCGTTGGTTGATGATACGATAGAAATCGAAATCAATCCTGCCGATATCGAAATCACGACAGCTCGTTCCAGCGGTGCCGGTGGCCAAAACGTGAACAAGGTGGAAACAAAGGTTCAGTTAGTTCACAAACCTTCTGGAATCCAGATTCAATGTTCGGAAACGCGTTCGCAACACGACAACAGACAACGAGCGATGCAAATGTTGAAATCGCAATTGTATGAAATTGAGTTGAAAAAGCAACAAGAACAACGCTCCGATATTGAAGCCGGGAAAATGAAAATTGAATGGGGTTCGCAAATTCGAAATTACGTGATGCAACCTTATAAATTAGTCAAAGACGTTCGCACCGGTTATGAAACCAGTAATGTGGATGGCGTGATGAATGGCGATATCGACGAGTTCCTAAAATCATTTTTGATGATGATGGGACAAAAAGAAGAGGAATAAATTTTCCGATTCGATCTTGCAATAGCAACTTTTAATGAAGACATAAATTAAACCTTACAGGATTTTAAAACTTGTAAGGTTTGTTTTTTTTTAAGCCGAATTTACTATAACGTGATAGTTGAATTTATTGAAAAATTCTCCCTTTTTTTGGATAGATTTTCCCTTTTTTATTGTCTTTCATTTATATAAATAACTTAAGTTTGTTCTATAGACAATTCAAAAAACAATTTAAAATGAGCAAGATACTTCCTGAAAAATATAAACATCCCTACGATTTTAACCCAAAATACAAAAAATCCGCCGTCTACTTTTCAATGGAATTTGCCATAGACCAATCCTTGAAAATATATTCTGGAGGTTTGGGATTTTTGGCGGGTTCCCACATGAGAAGCGCGTATGATTTGAAGCAAAATGTTGTAGGAATTGGGATATTGTGGAAAAAAGGATATTACGACCAATACAAACAAGAAGACCTTTCGATGGGCGTACTTTTTCAAGAAAAAATTTATCATTTCCTCGAAGAAACCAATATTAAGTTTACCATAAAAATCAACAACCACGATGTTTGGGTAACCGCTTATTATTTGAATCCAAAGACTTTTGGAACCGTTCCAATGTTTTTTCTTTCGACTGATTTGCCGGAAAAC
This sequence comes from Flavobacterium sp., assembly GCF_013823965.1. GTDB lineage: Bacteria > Bacteroidota > Bacteroidia > Flavobacteriales > Flavobacteriaceae > Flavobacterium. The sequence goes on along the minus strand of NZ_PNNA01000057.1, from coordinate 5,513 downwards.
GATTATTTGGCAAAATCAACCACTTTCCGTTTGTATGATTCCGACCCAATTGCCAAAATTGCGCAAACCATGGTTTTAGGTCTTGGAGGCGCCAAATTATTGGACGCTTTGGATTATGAACCCGATGTTTACCACCTGAACGAAGCGCACGCCGTTTCTTGTGTTTTTCATTTATACAACAAATTCAAAAGCGTGGAAGCCATCAGGGAAAAAATGGTTTTCACAACGCATACACCCGAAGAAGCCGGAAACGAAAAACACAATATTTACCTCTTGGAATCATTGAGTTTCTTTGATGGAGTTCCATTGGACAAAGTGCGTGAAATTACCGGAATTTGGGACGATACTTTCAATCACACTTTGGTTGGACTTCGATTGAGTCATATTGCCAATGGCGTTTCAAAACTACACGGAGAAGTTTCTCGAGATATGTGGAAAGATTATCCCGGAATTTGCCCGATTATTCATGTTACCAATGCTCAAAACAAGAAATATTGGGCTGATGCTTGGTTAGACGAAGCCTTTAAAAATAAGGACAGGGAAGCATTAATCAAAAGAAAAACGAGATTAAAAGCAAAACTTTTTGACGTTGTGGCTGACCAAACCGGAAAATTGTTTGATCCCAATGTTTTGACCATCGTTTGGGCAAGACGATTTGCCGATTACAAACGTCCGGATTTAATTACCCGTGATTACGATCGTTTTATCAAGTTGCTGGCCAATACCGAAAAACCGGTTCAAATCATATTTGCAGGAAAACCGTATCCAATGGATTATGGCGCAATTCATAACTTTGACAATCTGACCAACATCAGCAAAAACATCAAAAATATGGCCGTTCTTACGGGACACGAATTGAAATTGTCACGCCAGTTAAAAGAAGGCGCCGATGTTTGGTTGAACAATCCAAGAGTTACCAGAGAAGCTTCGGGAACATCAGGGATGACGGCAGCAATGAACGGAGCGGTCAACTTTTCGACAAATGATGGTTGGGTTCGGGAATTCAAAGATTTGAACAAAACCCAGAATTCTTTTGTGTTGCCCATCGTCGATCATAACCTGACCACGCATCAACAAGACGAAATGGATTTGGATAATCTACTTGAAATGCTTGAAAACGAAGTGCTTCCTTTGTATTATGACAGTCCAAAAAAATGGTGGAATTTGGTAGAAACCAGCATGAAACAAGTCGTTCCGTATTTTGATTCCGCAAGAATGGTTGATGAATATTACAAGAAGTTGTACAAATAAATTACAATTAAAAAAGCTCATTTACATTGGTAAATGAGCTTTTTTTTATCGCTGTTATTTTTAGTAATTTGTCAATTTTGGCTAAGTAGCAATCAAATAATCAAATCTATTTTTTGCCAAATTTTAAAAGCTACTCTTCCATGGTGTGATACACGTTCATCACGTCATCATCTTCCTCTATTTTTTCTATTAGTTTTTCCACGTCGGCCATTTCAGCTTCAGTTAGTTTTTTCGTGATTTGCGGAATACGTTCAAAACCGGAAGAAAGGATTTCAATTTTTCTGTTTTCCAATTCTTTTTGGATGGTTCCAAAACTGCCAAAAGGAGCATAAATCAAGATGCCGTCTTCGTCTTCAAAAACTTCTTCGGCACCAAAATCGATTAATTCCAGTTCTAATTCTTCAGGATCAATTCCATTGGCAGGAATTCTGAAATTGCAAGTGTGGTCAAACATAAATTCCACAGAACCTTGCGTTCCCATTGTTCCGTTGCATTTGTTGAAATAACTGCGAATATTGGCAACAGTTCTATTGTTGTTGTCCGTGGCGGTTTCAACCAAGATTGCGATTCCATGAGGAGCGTAACCTTCGAACAAAACCTCTTTATAGTTGGCGGTATCTTTATCGGTTGCTTTTTTGATGGCGCGTTCCACATTTTCTTTAGGCATGTTTACTGCCTTTGAATTCTGGATTACGGCTCTCAATCTGGAGTTGGCGTCAGGATTTGGTCCACCTTCCTTAACGGCCATTACAATATCTTTTCCAATTCTGGTAAATGCTTTGGCCATTGCTGACCAACGTTTCATTTTTCTACCTTTTCTGAACTCAAACGCTCTTCCCATTTCTAATTATTATTTTGAATTGCAAAAATACAGTTATTAGTTATTTTAACAAATTTTTTATCAATCAATTGGTACATTGATTTTATGCTTTCTCCAATTTTGTGTCGAATGTTTATTTTTTTAAATTATTGAAGTCGTTCAGTATGGCAACGGCTTCTTCTATGTAAGGATTTGTTTTCAGGCCGTTCATTTTGGAAGTGTTGACTTCTTGCTGGAAAGTGTCAAATTGCAATTTTTTTAAATCGTAGGTGTTGTTCGAAATGGTGCAGTTGGTTTCCGTTGCCGCAATTTTTTTGACTTTTTTAAAAAGGGAATCAATTTCGTGAACATCGTTGAACACATCCTTAAAAGCAAGTGGCAGCGGTTTTTTTGGATTATTGTAAAGTGCATTGATTTCGCGGTTTGTCAATAGAATCTCATTGAACAAAACATTGTTTTTCGATCTGGAATTACTGAGCGCTATTAATGCGGGATAATAATCTTTTTGAAAAGGGGTAAACCTTGCTTTGGTATTAATTCTGTCATAAGGCAATGCCGTTTTATAACTTATTTCCCTGGGAACAATGCTGTCGTATAAAACAGGAAGTGCAATATCCGGAATGATTCCTTTTATCTGGTTGCTGTCGCCGGTGATTCTGTAGAATTTTTCGAGTGTCAGTTTTACAAAATCCTGCTGGCTCCCGTCTAAAGGAACAATGGATTGCATCGAAGCTTTGCCCAATGATTTGCTTCCAACGATGATTGCTCTATTGTAATCTTGCATCGCGCCAGCAAAAAACTCGCTTGCCGAAGCGGAATTGCCATTGATTAAAATAACAATTGGGCCAAAATATAAGCTGCCACGATTGTAATCTTTTAGAATTGCGTGTTTTTTCTTGTTGTTGACCATAACTGAAACAGGACCAAAATCGATGAACATTCCAGCTAATTTAAGGGCTTCTTCCATTGAACCGCCACCGTTATCTTGAAGGTCGATTACTAATCCTTTGATGTTGTCTTGGGACAGTTTTACAATTTCTTTGGCAACATCATCGGCACAACCTTGATCGCTGTAACCGTCAAAATCTGCGTAAAAATTGGGGATATTGATGTAGCCAATTTTGGTTTCCTTTTCGGCAATGAAACTGTAGACGGAGTTTGTCGTGGCTTTCATTACTTGTTTTTGGAGCAGAATAGCCAGAATATTTCCGTTTTTTTTCTGGATGGTCAATTCAATTTCCTTGTTGGAATCAGAAAAAATTAATTCTCCAATTTTGTCCAGCGAAGAGCAAGAAACCAAATATTCGTCTCCTTTTTTATTGGAAACTTTTAAAATTACGTCATCTTTTTCAAACTTTTTGGTCCGGTCTGCCGGTCCGCCGGGAACAATTTCAGAAACGATGATTTCTTCCTTTTCATTTAGCGTCACGTTGAGCCCCAACGATAAGCCACTTGTGGACAAACCGGACATAAAACTGGTTTTGGCGTCCAATGAAAAGTAGTTGGTGTGTGGGTCAAAATAGCTGCAAAAAATATTCAGGAAATCGTTTTGAAGATCGTATCCCAATCCTTTTTGGCTGTTCAAAACACTGTTTAATTTGCATAAATAGGTTTCGAATATTTTGGCTTTCGAAATTTTTTCCAGTTTTGTAAAATGAGGTGACAGCGAATCCAGATTGGAACCCAGTTTTGAAACATCTTCCAGGATGTCATAGCGAATTCTTTTTTTCCAAACCTTTTCAATATCTTTCTCCAACAGGTCAAAAGGAAAATTTTTCTTTGAAAATTTAACCGTGTCCTTGGCATTGTAATCCAGTACTTCGTTTTGTATTTTCTCGAGTGTTTTTTTCTTTCTTTCCAATGCCATTTGATAAATGGAAACAAAATCGTTCATAAACGAACAATCGTTCTGCAAAATGTAATTGTCGAGTTGAAGCCTGTGTTTGCAGAGGTTTTCGTATTCTATTTTGGTCAATAAATAGCGATTGTCGTCCAAAATATCGATAAAAGTATCAAACACAAAAACCGATAAACTGTCATCTACGGGTTTTGGATGGTAATGTTCGGTTTGAACCAAAGCATTTATTTTCGAAAGTATTTCACAAGTCTTGTCGCTATTCTGGCCAAATAAGGAACATGTTGTCAAGAGCAGTATCAGTGAAATTTTCTTCATTTGTGCAGTTTATCAAGTGCAATTTAAAATAAAATTACCGCAAATTCACAAATTATTTACATCTATTTGATCTATTTAATTTGCGAATTTGCGGTTTGCTTTTTTTCTGTACAAAAGCTATTCTTATTTCTTGTAAAAAGGCAATTTTACTACCTTGGCCGGAACGTCATTTTTTCGGATTCGGATGAAAATTTCGCTGCCAATTGCACTGTTTTCGGTAGTTACATAACCCAATCCGATTCCAACATTCATCGATGGCGACATCGTTCCCGAAGTCACTATTCCAATAACGTTGCCTGAAGCATCCACAATTTCGTAATCGTGTCTTGGCACGGCGCGTTCTTGCATTTCGAAACCAACCAATTTCTTGGTAACTCCAGCTTCTTTTTGTTTTTTCAAGTTCTCGGAATTGGTGAATTCCTTGGTGAATTTTGTAATCCAACCCAAACCGGCTTCCAGAGGAGAAGTGGTGTCGTTGATGTCGTTTCCGTACAAACAGAATCCCATTTCTAGACGCAAGGTATCACGAGCGGCAAGTCCAATTGGCTTGATTCCGAAGGCTGCTCCAGCTTCAAAAACTTTGTTCCAGACATGTTCCACTTCGTCATTTTTGCAATAAATTTCGAAACCTCCCGATCCGGTATAACCCGTTGCCGAGATAATCACGTTCTCGATTCCGGCGAAATCTCCCACTTCAAAATGATAGTATGGAATGGCGGCCAAATCCAATGAAGACAAGGCTTGCATAGCTTCAACGGCTTTTGGACCTTGAATGGCCAATAGAGAATAATCATCCGACAGGTTTTTCATTTCCACGCCCAAATCGTTGTGGTTTGAAATCCAATCCCAGTCTTTGTCTATGTTCGAAGCATTTACAACCAATAAATACTGTTCGTCTTTCATTTTGTAAACAATCAAATCATCCACAATTCCGCCTTCATTGTTGGGTAAACAGGAATATTGTGCTCTTCCGATGGTTAATGTTGAAGCATCGTTTGAAGTCACTTTTTGAATCAAGGCCAAGGCATTTGGTCCCGTCAACAAGAATTCGCCCATGTGGGAGACGTCAAAAACACCCACGCTGTTGCGAACCACATCGTGTTCAGCATTCACGCCTTCGTATAAAATAGGCATATTGTATCCGGCAAACGGGAGCATTTTGGCTCCCAAACTCTCGTGTATGTGCGTTAGCGCAGTATTTTTCATTTGTAGATTTAGATAAAATTTGAAGAGGCTAATTTATTGATTTTATTCCAAGTGGCAAAGGGG
>NZ_PNNA01000035.1 GCF_013823965.1 Flavobacterium sp. | reverse complement strand
AAAATGCACAATAATAAATGTGCCGTGCTGATCGAAGTGCTGTGAAACACTTTTGCTTCGAGAAAAGTAGTCTTTAATGCACGCTCAGCTTGTCGCGTAAGGTGTAGATTCTTTTTGTCGTTATTGATTTCTATGTTAGGACTTGCGGGGCTCAAGATTTCTACTTTTCTTCGAAGATGGTCTAAATCTATGGATAAATTGTTCAATATGTTTATTGCTTTACCATTGCCATCTCTTAAAATTCCCAATATCAAATGCTCTGTTCCTATGAAGTCATGTCCTAATCGCAAAGCTTCTTCCTTGCTGTAGGTAATAACATCTTTTACTCTTGGTGAAAAATTATCATCCATAATATTATAATTGTAAACGTAAATTTAGTGAATTTGTGACTGAAAAACAAAAACCATTCCTTTTAAGAACTTCTGTCAGCTAATTGACAAAAAAAGAATCAAAAAAACGTTAAATATCACTTAATTTATTAACTAAAAAACGAGTAAATTTTGTTAATAAATCATTGAAATTAGTAGTGTAAAAAGGCTTTGAAAAAATCAAAAAGGTGTATATTAGCACGTTTTGAAACTAAAATAAATCTATTAAATATAACAACTTATGTCTGAAGGAGAAAAGTTAATTCCCATTAACATTGAAGATGAAATGAAATCAGCTTACATCGATTATTCGATGTCGGTAATTGTGTCACGAGCGCTTCCTGATGTTAGAGATGGCTTGAAACCAGTACATCGAAGAGTGCTTTACGGGATGTATGATTTGGGAGTAACTTCAAAATCTGCCCATAAAAAATCTGCAAGAATTGTCGGAGAAGTTTTAGGAAAGTATCATCCACATGGCGATACTTCAGTTTATGACGCCATGGTTCGTATGGCCCAAGAATGGAGTTTACGCTATTTATTGGTGGACGGACAAGGTAACTTTGGGTCTGTTGATGGCGATAGCCCAGCAGCAATGCGATATACCGAAGCCAGAATGCGCAAAATTTCGGAAGAAATAATGGCTGACATCGAAAAAGAAACTGTTGACTTTCAATTGAACTTTGACGATACTTTATACGAGCCAAAAGTGATGCCTACCAGAGTTCCCACTTTATTAATAAATGGTGCAACGGGTATAGCCGTGGGTATGGCAACTAACATGCCTCCCCACAATCTTACTGAAGTTGTCAATGGAACATTGGCCTATATTGACAATAACGAAATTGAAATAGATGAATTAATGACCCATATCAAAGCTCCGGATTTTCCAACCGGAGGAACAATATATGGTTATGAAGGCGTTCGTGAAGCTTTTAAAACGGGTCGTGGACGTATCGTAATTCGTGCCAAAATTAGTTTTGAAGAAGTGGATGGAAGAGATTGCATCGTGGTTACCGAAATTCCATACCAAGTCAACAAAGCAGACATGATTAAGCGTACTGCCGATTTGGTTAACGAAAAGAAAATAGATGGAATTGCCAATATTCGCGACGAATCCGATAGAAACGGGATGCGTATCGTTTATATTTTGAAACGGGATGCCACGCCAAACGTGGTTTTGAATACACTTTACAAGTTTACGCAGTTACAATCATCATTCAGTGTCAACAATATTGCATTGGTAAAAGGTCGTCCGCAAATGTTGAATCTAAAAGACATGATTCACTATTTTGTGGAACACCGTCATGATGTTGTGGTTCGTAGAACACAGTTTGATTTGCGCAAAGCACGTGAAAGAGCACATATCTTGGAAGGTTTAATCATTGCTTCGGATAATATCGATGAAGTAATTGCTTTAATCAAAGCTTCAAAAAACACGGAAGAAGCCAGGGAAAAATTAATCGAAAGATTCCAATTGTCCGATATTCAGTCTCGTGCCATCGTAGAAATGCGTTTGCGTCAATTGACAGGTCTGGAACAAGACAAATTAAGAGCGGAATATGACGAAATAATGAAGTTAATAGATCATTTACAAGCTTTATTGGACGATATTAAATTAAGAACTGCCTTGATAAAAGAAGAGCTTATTGAAATTCGTGATAAATATGGAGATGCTCGTCGTTCATTAATCGAATATTCAGGTGGAGACGTAAGCATCGAAGATTTGATTGCCGATGAAAATGTGGTAATCACCATTTCGCACGCCGGTTACATCAAACGTACTAATTTGTCGGAATACAAAACACAAAATAGAGGAGGAGTTGGTCAAAAAAGTGCCGGAACAAGAGATCAAGATTTCTTGGAACACATGTTTGTGGCGACGAATCACCAATACATGATGTTCTTTACCCAAAAAGGAAAATGTTTCTGGATGCGTGTTTATGAAATTCCTGAAGGAAGCAAAACGGCAAAAGGCAGGGCTCTGCAAAACTTGATCAATATCGAAAGTGACGATAAAGTAAAAGCATTTATTTGTACCCAAGATTTAAAAGACAAGGATTACATCAACAGCCATAACCTTATTATGGTGACCAAAAAAGGTCAAGTCAAAAAAACTTCTTTGGAGAAATATTCTAAACCTAGAGTAAATGGAGTAGCCGCGATAACCGTTAAGGAAGGCGACGAATTATTGGAAGCCAAACTGACCAATGGAGAAAGCCAAATTATATTGGCCGTGAAATCAGGAAAATTGGTTCGTTTTGAAGAAACTAAAACACGTCCGATGGGAAGAACCGCTTCTGGAGTTCGTGGAATTACTTTAAAAGATGACACAGATGAAGTAATTGGCATGGTTACTGTAAATGACATGAACAGCGAGATTCTGGTAGTTGCCGAAAATGGTTACGGAAAACGTTCCAGCCTTGACGAATATAGAATCACGAATCGTGGTGGAAAAGGGGTAAAAACCTTGAATATCACTGAGAAAACAGGTAAATTGATATCGATAAATGCAGTTACTGATTCAGATGATTTAATGATTATCAACAAATCTGGATTAACCATTAGAATGGCTGTCGAAGATTTAAGAGTTATGGGACGTGCCACTCAAGGTGTTAAATTAATCAACATCAAAGGAAACGATTCGATAGCCGCAGTTACTAAAGTAATGAAAGACGATGTTGCCGAAGTTGAAGTCGACGAAGACGGAAATGTAATAGAAACGGAAGCTATCGAAAGAGTGAAACCTGTTCTTGAAGTCCTTGAAGATGAAGGTGCAGATGACGAGGACGAAGAGGATGAAGATGATTCCGTGGAAGACGAAGATGATTCGGACGAAAACGAAGAAGACGATTCAGACGACGAAAAATAATAAATAACATAACCAACATTATTATTTATGATAAAAATCATAAAGGATAAATGTTTTTCTCGCTATTTTTGGCGCATAAAATTTAAAATAAAAATTATGAAAAGTAAATATGTAATACTAGCATCAGCATTGTTGATATCAGTAGCCACTTTTGCTCAAAAAGATCAAATCAAAGCTGCTGAAAAAGCGCTAAAAGCTGGTAATTCCCAGGAAGCAATAACTATTTTGCAAGGAGCTGAATCATCATCGGCTACTGCTCCCGATAATGAAAAAGCCCAATATTTCTTTGTAAAAGGAAATGCTTATTTGGATTTGGCCAATAAAAAAGTGGAAGAAGGAAAGAATTTATCATTGGCAGCAAAAGCTTACCAGGATTTAATGGCAGTCGAGAAAGCTTCCGGAAAAGTTAAATATTCTGCTCAAGCCACTACTTCAATCATTGACATCAAATACAAATTGATTACCAGTGCCATTGCTGATTCTAAAGTGGATAAACATGTTGAAGGTGGGAAAAAGTTGTACGATGCATATTTGTTGGACAAAAAGGACACCATAAATTTGTATTATTCAGCTTCAACTTACGTAAACGGTAAAGATTATGCCACAGCTCTTAAAATGTATGAAGAACTGAAAACATTGAATTATTCCGGTAAAGGAACGAGTTATTTGGCAATGAATAAATTAACAGGTCAGGAAGATTTGTACACCACAGCCAAAGAAAGAGATTTAGCAGTAAAATTAGGAACGCACGAAAAACCAAAAACGGAAGCCATTCCTTCAAAAAGAGGCGAAATCTATAAAAACATTGCCTTGATTTTAGTTCAAGACGGAAAAACGGAAGAAGCTAAAAAAGCAATTTCTGATGCCAGAAAAGCAAATCCTGAAGATACTTCATTGATTTTGACCGAAGCCAACTTGTACTTAGAGACAAAAGATTTTGAAACTTATAAAAAATTAATTGCAGAAGCATTGGAAAAAAATCCAAATGACGTTGATTTGATTTTTAATTTAGGAGTGCTTAGTGCCAATGCAAAAAATGCTGTAGATGCTGAAAAGTACTATAAAAAAGTAATTGAAATCAATCCTAATTACATTAATGGTTACATCAACTTGGCAGCCTTAAAACTGGAAGACGAGAAGGTAATTATTGACGAAATGAATAAATTGGGAACTTCAGCCAAGGACATGAAACGTTATGAAGTGTTGAAAACAAAAAGAGAAGAATTGTTTAAAGGCGTGATTCCTTTTCTTCAAAAAGCAGTTGAAATCGATTCTAATAATTTAGATGTCGCCAAAACACTTTTGAATGTTTACAGCGCATTAGAAATGACTACCGAATACAAAGCTTTGAAAGAAAAAATTAAAGCATTGGAAGCTTTAAAATAGCAGAAATAAAAAATCCCGATTTAAGAAAATCGGGATTTTTTTTATATTATTTTTTTTATGACCCGAAGTTTATGCGTATGTTTATTGGCTTCGGCATTATAAATGCCTAAATGGTCCAGCCTGTCAATTCTTACTTTTCCGCTGGCATGAATGATGTAATTGTCCTCCATGATAATCCCCACGTGAATGATATTGCCATCCTCATTATCGAAAAATGCTAAATCACCGGGTTCACTTTCTTCAATAAAACTCAATGCTTCTCCTTGTTTTGATTGCTGTGAAGCATCTCGCATCAGTTTGTAACCGTTAAGTTTGTAAACCATTTGTGTAAAGCCCGAACAATCTACTCCAAAAGGTGTTTTGCCACCCCAAAGATAAGGTGCGTTGAGAAACATAAATGCAGTATTTAGCAAACAATCCTTTGTTTTTGTGCCGCTGATTTTAGTGCCTTCAAAATTATAGTTGGATGTGTTTATATCACCATGATTCAAAAAGGACAAAGAGGCTCCCAATGTTATTGGAAGCAGTAAATTATTCGGAGCCGTAATGTATTCAACCAAATCAGCATTTAAAACAATGGCATCTTCCGATAATTGGTGGTATTCGGATTCTGAAATAATTTGATATTGTTTTGAATCTACCCAACCTTCATAATCGTCGTATTGCAATTTAATTTTTGACCATTGTTTCAATTGTTCCAGAACTTCAAAATGTTCGCCAAACAAAACTTGGGAAACTATTTCACTTTTGTCGCTGGGTTCAAACCGAAGAGGGATTATGGCTAGATTACAAATTCCGAACATATTTTATTGTTTTATATTCTAAATTCTAAATTTTGAATTAGGTGTAATTCATTTAAAATTTAACATTCATCATTTAGAATAAAATTTATATTTTTTCAATAACAATCGCCGAAGCTCCTCCGCCACCATTACAAATAGCTGCTGCACCAATCTTTCTGCTATTTTGCTCCAAGACATTTAATAAAGTCACTATGATTCGCGCTCCGGAACATCCAAGAGGATGTCCTAAAGAAACCGCTCCACCATTAACATTTACTTTATTGTTGTCTAATCCAAGGATTTTGGCATTGGCTAAGCCAACCACTGCAAAAGCTTCGTTAAATTCGAAATAATCTACGTCACTAGTTGTCAATCCGGCTTTTTCCAATGCTTTAGGAATTGCTTTTGAAGGAGTTGTGGTAAACCATTTTGGCTCTTGGGCTGCATCGGCGTAACTGCGAATGTAGGCCAATGGTTTTAATCCCAAAGACAATGCTTTTTCCTCACTCATCAACACTAAGGCAGCAGCCCCGTCATTTATTGTGGATGCATTGGCGGCAGTAACGGTTCCGTCTTTTGTAAAAACGGCATTCAATGATGGAATTTTATCCAATTTTACATTCGTGAATTCTTCATCTTTGGAAACTATAATTGGATCTCCTTTTCTTTGCGGAACGGCAACAGGAACTATTTCGTTGTCAAATTTTCCGGCTTCCCAAGCTTTCGCTGAACGCTCATAGGATTGAATGGCGAAATTATCTTGATCTTCTCTAGAAAAGTTATATTCGGCAGCACATAAGTCGGCACAAACACCCATGGCATTGTTGTCGTAAGCATCTGTCAGTCCATCTTTCTGCATTCCGTCAACCATTGTGGTTGGGCCAAATTTATAGCCATTTCTTAAATGCATATAATGTGGAATCAAGCTCATGTTTTCCATTCCTCCGGCAACTACAATTTCGGCATCGCCGCATTGAATGGCTTGTGCACCCAACATCACTGATTTCATTCCTGAAGCACAAACTTTGTTAACTGTGGTACAAGCCACGGAATTGGGCAAACCGGCAAAAATCGCGGCTTGTCTGGCAGGAGCTTGGCCAACGCCGGCCTGAACGACATTGCCCATAAAAACTTCATCAACTAAATTCACGTCTAATTGTATTTTATCCAATGCGCCTTTTATGGCCGCTGCTCCTAATCTTGGTGCGGCAACAGTGGATAATCCTCCCATAAAACTTCCAATTGGAGTCCTGACAGCTGAAACGATGACAACTTTTTTATTCATGATGAGTTTGTATTTTAGTTTAAGTTGCGAATTTAATCATTTTGTGTAAATACCAAATTACATTTTTGATATTATTACGCCATTATTGGGGCAATTTTGAATTATTACTATTTAATGTCCTTTTATTAATATTCATTTGAATAAAAACACAAATTGTTTCTCTAAAAACAAGCTATGCGTTTGATTGTTAATGTTTTTGAATTCGGTATAAAAAAACATTAAAAAAAAGGGGCTAATAATTTGTGAAATATAGAATAGAAAGTTACATTTGCAACCGCTTAAAAGGATTATAAGTTCTTATATTGGAGAGTTGCCTGAGTGGCCGAAAGGACATGTTTGCTAAACATGCGTATGGGAAACTGTACCAAGGGTTCGAATCCCTTACTCTCCGCTTTTTTTGCACTTCGGGGTGTAGCGTAGCTCGGTTATCGCGCCTGCTTTGGGAGCAGGAGGCCGCAGGTTCGAATCCTGCCACCCCGACAAATTGAAATAATGGACGCATAGCTCAGCTGGATAGAGCACCTGCCTTCTAAGCAGGCGGTCGAAGGTTCGAATCCTTCTGCGTTCACGGAATGGGATAAGTCTATTTTTTAGATTTGTCCCATTTTTTTTATTTAGGGAAGCCTTGTCAATACTGGCAATTTTTGATGAGATTGGGTTCAAATCTGCGGTTCGAACTTTTTTATTTTCAAATTTAAAATTACTTGGAAATATCGAACCAATTATTCTTCTTTTAGCATCAATACCACTTCCGATGTATTGATTTTCATTATTTTATTTATCGCATTATTGTATAGTTCTTAAACTTCTTTTTCGTTGATAGCTTCTAATATAAAAAACCACGAATAGATCGCTACTCGTGGTTTTTTCATTTTTAACAAAAATCTCTTTTAATTGACTGATGATGTTTCCTCTTTCAGAAGAAATGGTAATTTTAATGTTGATTGCTTAAATCGAGTCATAATTTAGGGTTTCTATTCTTGTCAGATTATCGTTGAATGTTGCAAAACTTGCTGGAAATCCTGGTTTTATTTTGCCCAATTGATTTTCCATCTTTACTGCACTTGCCACTCGACATGTAGCCATTTTAATTGCTTCGTCCGCAGATACATTTAAATGATTGAATGCATTTTGGACAGCTTCTTTCATCGAAATACTTGCTCCGGCTAAATTTCCTTCTTCATTCCGATAAAAACCATTATCCAGATGAGCATCAAAATTCTCCCATTTGAAATTGGAAACTTTGCGTCCTAAAAAAGCGGCATCAGTAATTAAAAAGAATTTATCCTGTTTTAGTTTATATGCTAATCTTGCAGCTGCATAATCACAATGGGCACCATCTAAAATAACAGGTGCATAAACGCTTTCGTTTTCTAAAATAGCACCAACCAAACCTGGTTCCCGATGACCAAATTGTGTCATGGCATTAAACAAATGAGTTGAGAGTTTGATTCCTTTGGAAAAATAATATTGTGCTTCTTTGTAAGTAATTGTAGAATGTCCGGCTGAAATGACGATGTCACTTTCTAGCAACATATCCAGTTGCTCATCGGTAAAGCATTCTGGAGCAATAGTAATTACTTTTATGACATCTTTGCCATAACGAATAATCTCCTCCAATTCCGAATTGGTGGGTTTGCGAACCTGATTGATACTATGTGCACCGCGTTTCAAAGGATTTAAAAAAGGTCCTTCCAGATGCATTCCCATTACCCCATTATTGTTTTTTGCTTTATAATTGCGAATGGCTTCAATTCCCTGAAGTATGGTTTCCTTAGATGAAGATATCAAACAGGGAAACGTATGTGTTGTAGCATATTGTAAACTGGCTTTTTGGATGTCATTAATCGCTTCTTCTGTTGGAGTTTGGCTAAAATAAAATTGCTCGCCACCGTTTATTTGTATGTCTATGAAACCCGCAGAAATGTGATCTCCTTTCAAATCAATTATAGGAACATTATTTGGGATTTCTTTTTGGACAGAAACGATAATTCCATTTTCTATGATGATAATGTCATTATTTATTTCTTCGCCAGTATGTACTATGCCGTTAATAATAGCTTTTTTCATTTTTTATAATTTCAATTTGTTTATTTGGTGTATTAACTACAAAATTCTTGTTTTCTATCATAAATGTATTGCGTTTTTGTGAATGTTTTAATTTTCAATACTTGAATGGATTTCTAGTTTAAAAGTAGAACAGGGAAGACCTGCTTCATTCACTAAATTAGCTGTTGTAAAAGGTTGCCAACCATATAAAATTGTTTTTATTTTTTCACCTTTTGGGATAGTAATTACCACTTGATTCTCCACGATTGCTGCTTTGCCTTGAATATGCATTCCCTTGTCGTTTAACAATTCAAAACCAATTAATTCTTTTTTATCCGCTGTTGTTAATTGTTTGGTAAAAGTAAATGAAACCAAAATATTTTCACCTTTTTGTATGGCTTTTATGGCGGAAGGACCATTCGCAATAACAGCTTTTCCATAAGTGTACCTCAAGGCTAAAAGAGCCAAACGATTGGCAACTTCTTTTTTCTTGATCGGATGAACATTTAAAGTATCTCCATAATCCATGCTGATGGCCATTCCGCTATTTGGTATTTTATTTTGCAATCTATTTTGGACATCTCTGAATGCTGGCCAAGTTGGTCTATCAATACTTGATAATTGTACATAATAGAAGGGAAATACTGTTTGCCAGGCTTTGCGCCAACTTTCTACCAATGTTGGCATCAGATGCTCGTATAATTCAACATTGTGTGCATTGCTTTCGCCTTGGTACCAAATCACGCCTTTTATTGGGAATTTTGTAAAAGCTTGCACTCCAGCTTCAAAATTGTAGCAAGGATCATAGGGATGCCTTTGTTTTGCATTTGTGGCATTTTTCAAATTTGCATTGGCACGTTCTCTGACCCATGGCATAAGGAAATCTGATTTGTGCCAGCTGGTTAATACATCAACTACTTTATTGTCATGTTCCAATGTATATCTGTCAATCCAAGATTCTATGGGTGATCCACCAACAACAACTTGAATTAAACCCACGGGCACATTTTCTTCGTGGGCGATGTTTTTACCAAAATAATAGGCAATGGCAGAGAAATCTTTTGCACTTATCGAATCACATACCGCCCAACTTCCGGAAAAAAAATGCAGCTGATTGGTTTTAGTCAAAGTGGTTGCATCCCAGGCTGTTTCATCAGTATCATGTATCGCTTTGGCATTGAATAATCGAATAGTTGTATTTGCGATTGCTTTTTTTGCTTCTGCCGAACCATTTTCAGCGTTTTGAAGTTGAAATGCCATATTTGATTGTCCGGAACAAAACCAAACATCTCCAATTAGAATATTCCTTAAAATAATGTTTGTTTCTTTAGAATGGATAGTCATTTCATACGGCCCGCCTTGTTTCATAGCGGCGAAAGTAATTTTCCATTTTCCATATTTGTCGGCAATGACGTTCTTTTTTTGTTGTTTAAAATTTACTTCTATAATATCGCCTCCATTGGCCGTTCCATATATTTGAATAGGCTGATTGCGCTGTAAAACCATATTTTCCGTGAATACAGGAGCTAATTTTAATCCGCCAAAATTTTGAGTTATGTTTTCATAAACGGTCTGGGCCAAAATGGCTGCTCCTTCTTTCGTTGGATGTAAAGCATCGGGAAAAAGATCAGGACGACTGTATAACTTTTCATGTAAATCAATTAAACCAACTTGATTTGCTTTTGCAATGTTGGGTATATGGGATTGAATTTGCCAAAACCAATCTCTCGTTCCTGATTTAAAGCGGGAATGGTCATTAAATATAGGCGTTAATCGACAGATATATATATTTATCGATGGATTTTGTTTTTTTAAGGTTTCTATCAGCCAAGAATAATCAGCATCAAATTCTTCTTTGTAATTGGGCCAATTTCGTGGATCTGTATCATTTAATCCTAAATGAATAATGGCAATATCAGGACTGTATGCAATGGCATCGGCATATTCCTTAGTTTTATAATATGGTTTATGTCCTTTTTTCAAAAGCGTTGCTCCGCTATGTCCAAAGTTTTTCACTTCATATTTTTCACCCATCAGGATTTGAAGTTGCGAAGGGTAGGATTCATTTACTGCATCTGGTAAAAGATAACCCGCAGTTACCGAATCTCCAATACAGGCTATTTTAAGTATTGATTTTTGTGCAGCCAGTTCAATATGGCTAAGTATAGAAATTAAAAATATGAATAAGAGAAGATTCCTTTTCAAATAATTCATCATATTAGATAGTTATTTCTATGAATTTGACAATTTATCAATCAAGGCGAAACATAAAGATTTCGCCTCAACAGATAAAAAACTAATCAAAACCAAACAATTACAAAAACATAATAAAGCTATGTTTGAGAGTTTTATGCGTCAACAAAATCATTCACTTTTGGACGTAGAAAACTGATTTGAACTATTAATGCAATTACAACAACTCCCGCCATTAAGGCAAAACCAGAGCCTAAAGTTCCGCTATCCGATGATTTACCTAAAAGCGAAGTTACTAATGCGCCACAACCAACTCCGGTCATATTCAGGACTCCATAGGCTGTCGCGCGGTATTTTGAAGAAACAAATTGACAAATGATAGGCATATTATTGGCATCAAACATCCCGTAGCCTATACCAAAACAAAGTGCAGCACCCACGACATTGAATAAAGAATGTCCAAAACCAATCAACAATAAAGCAGGAATGGTTAAACTCAGGCCAATTGCACTGGTATAAACCCTGCCTTTTATGTTTTTTTGAACCCATTTATCAGATAGAATGCCACCAAAAATCACTCCCAATAATGATGAAAAAGAGATGGCAATGGTTGCTAGAGGCCCTGCCTGTTCCATTGGGATTCCCAAGTTTTCTGAAAACAAGGTTGGCAACCAGTTTTTTGTAGCCCAGCCCGGCAAGCTTATTATGGCAAAATAGAATAAGATAACCCAGAAAGAGATGTTCGTGAATAAAAGCGCAATACCCTTGAAGACTGAACTTTTTTCCTTTATTGGCATCAAATCGGGATCTATAGTTTTTACTCCGACAACTTTTTTCTCTTTTAAAAAAAACACTAAAACGAAAGTATAAAAAATACCTGTTAGCCCAAAATAATGAAAAGTGGAATGCCAAGAATAGGTAGCGGCAATTGTAGCGCCAAAGCCCCCCAATGCGGAACCCACATAAAGTCCTGTCATATGAATACCAATGGCAAGTGACCTAGTTTTTTGTTGATGGTAATCCGCTATCAACGATAAACCGGCAGGAATATATAAAGCTTCACTCACTCCCATAAGAGCTCTCAACCAATACACTTGATTGTAAGTTGTTGCATATCCCATAGCGTACGTAACCGCTGACCATACAAATAAACTGCCTATAATCAGCCATTTTCGGTTTAATTTGTCCGCTATAATTCCGGATATAGGACTCATTAAAGCATAAATCCAAAGAAAAATAGCCATCAAGCGTCCAAAGTTTTCACCGGACACTAATTCAGCAATGTCTGCTTCCATTGAAGGGCGCATTGTTGCCAGCATCTGTCTGTCCATATAGTTAAGCAAGGCTACAAGCCATAACAAGCCTACCACGACCCAAGGATAATACTTTGTATTTTTCATATTTTGATATGCTTTAAGATTACATTTATAATTTCAATTTCATTTTTCGAATTGAAGAAATGGAATTAAAATCTATTTTGAGCGAAATTATTTTACAGTACCCAACATCACATCAGGAGTGCGAATACCTGGTTTTATTTCCCCATTGGACAAAACAATTTCATTTTTCCACATCGTGGCTGTAGTAGTCACATGAGCAAGAAATGGTAGTTCACCAATTTTGGACCATGAATCGGTGAGGGTGTTGTATAACAAGATTCCTTTATAGAAACCATCATGATTTGTGTTCAGCATATTTTTCTCAGCGGCTAGTTTTGTCTTTTCCTCGGGAGAATCTGTTTTTGAAATTTGGGATAAATAGGTTTCTATTTTATGAAAGACAGTACCATTATCACCGCCAACAATTAAGATTGAATTTTTCCCCACTGCCACACCTGCACCTGCTGAAAAATTGGTTGTATTTACTCCATCGGAAATGTTGGCACGACTTTCCCAGATTTGTTTTTTAAGATTAAAGACAAAAGTAGTGTTATGCAAATCACTTATTCCCGAAGGTGTTTTAGTTCTTCCGCCAATGATATAAATATTCGTCGCATCCTTGTCTTTCTGGGCCACCGCAACCGAATTAGCCAAGGCTAAAGGCAATTTTGGCAATGATTTCCACTCCCGATTAGTACTGTTTAAATCTAGACTGAAAAACAAATCGGAAGATTTAGTCGACTCATCACCACCAATGGCAAATACAACATTGCCAATATGAGTAAGGGCAATATTGGTAATGGCTAAAGGAAAATTGGGTAGGGAAGTAGCTTCAACATCATTTTTAGCATTATTCCATTTTAAGATAAAGGCCTTGTTAGAAAGTCCATTTTCATTTTCACCGCCTACATATACCACTCCTAAATCCGTTGAAGTAGAACCACAATAGGCGATAGGTTCCGGTAAAGTACTGCGGACGTTTTTATTCCATTTATAGACTTCATTGCATTTTTGCAACACATGAATTTCTTTTGAATAGTGTTTTTTTCCTCCTTCCCAAGGCATTTTGTCTTGGAAATTGGCACCTCCCGATACAATTAAAACATCGTTGGTAATGCCATTAATCGCACCGGCAAAACCCAAAGATATGCTTCCATCGGCATTTTGTAGTTGTGCTGCTTTTTTCCATTGAATATGGTTTACAGCTTTTTTTTGAGAAAAGGCATCAGTTGTCGACATAATTAGTATTGAAAGAATTATAGAAGAAAAATAGTTGTTCATGGTTGTTGTTTTATTACAAAACAGACTATGCTATTTTGATTTGAAATCTTCAAAATTGAGGCTTTCCACATCTTTTTTAAATAACTCGAATTGGTCGGCACTCATATTTTTTACAGGCAATCTAAATTCACCTAAATCTAATCCAACCATTTTCATATAGGCTTTACCTACTGAAATTCCACCGTATTTGCCCAATAGACGAATCATGTCAATTGATTTTTGCTGCAAGAGACGTGCTTTAACCAAGTCATTGGCATTAAAAGCGGCAATCAAATCATAATATAAAGGAGCTGCATAATTAAATGTACTTCCTACAGAACCTTTGGCTCCTAAAACCAATGCGGAAAGCATATTCTCGTCGCGCCCCCAAAGCATGTCGTATTTGCCATTTTTATAACTCATGCAACTTTGAAAATCCATAAAATCTTCATGTGTATATTTTATTCCTGCAAAATTAGGAAGTTTACCGTCTAAAACTTGGATTAACTCAAACATAGGCAGGTTTACTCCTGATAATACTGGAATATGGTAGTAGTATAAAGGCATATCAGGAACACTTTCGCCTACTTTGATACAAATTTCTGCAAGTGTGTTTACATTGGCAGGTTTGAAATAAAAAGGAGCTGTCAATGAAACTGCATACAAACCAATTTTGTGGGCGTGTTTAGCCAACTCAATACAATCCGAAAGGCAAGTTCCTCCCAAGAATACCATCACTTTAAAATCGGCATCATGATTAGAGCAGTCAGCCCAAGCTTGAGCTACGGCTTTTTTCTCTTCTAGTGTAATAGAAACTCCTTCTCCAGTAGATCCGTTGATGAAAGCGCCTGTAATTCCGTTTCTTTTTAGAAAAGTATAGTATGCCGGAATTAGGCTGACATCTAATTTTCCATTGTTGTCGAAGGGTGTAAAAGGAGCTGAAATAAGTCCTTGTAAATGTTCAATTTTCATAAGATATTTTTTTAATTGTTTTTATGTTTTCTAATTTAGATAGTAAATTTAAAAATTACCAACTTAATTTAAAACCCTGTTTTTGTTATGGATTTTAAATGTTTTTTGGATTGATGAAATCTTTTTTTAGTGGTAATTTTTACAATTTTTTTCTTTTAAACAAAAGTGTTTTTCTCACTGTTTATTGAAGAGAAAGTAGGAAATAGAGTAAAAAGACAATTTAAAATAGAATTTTCATCGTGTTGTTTATTATCACGATGTAAATATATTAATAAATTTAATAAATACAATATAGTTATTAAATTATTTTAATAACTAAAATTAAAAAGTTAGTTTAGTTATTAATCAATGGAGACAACATTTTTTCTTTTATGACGCAACAAGCCCCAATAACTCCGGCACGACGGCCTAAAGTTGATTTTTTAAGTTTCATGTCTCGGTTAACCAAACCTAATGAATATTTTTTTAATGCGGATTGAATTGGCAAAAGAGTATAGTCGCCTAATTGGGCAAAATCACCACCAATGACCAATAAATCTGGATTAAAGATATTGAGTAGAATAGATAAATAGCGTCCCATTTTCTCACTTTGCTTGGTTACCAAATCAACACATAAAGTATCTTCCAAATTCAAGGCACCGGCAATAATGGCATGATGTTGTAATGCTAAAGCATTATCATCAAGAACTATTTTTGATTGTTTGCCTTCCTTTATGGCGGCTTTAAACTGATTTACTAGAGACCAGCCTGAAATTTCAGTTTCCAGACATCCCAGTTTACCACATTGACACATAAATCCGTTATCAAAGATGGTGCTGTGACCGAATTCTCCTGAATATCCTGATTTTCCGTAGTAAAGTTTTCCGTCAGTTATCATTCCTATGGCAACACCCCAACTATAATTAAGAAAGATTATATTCTGTTCGTCATCGACTACTCCTTCAGAATATTCACCAAAAGCCATGGCTCTAGTGTCATTTTCTAAATGAACGGGTAAATCTAATTGCTCTGAAATGATTTCTGTTAAAGGTCTATTTTCGCTAAAGAAATAATTATAGCTAAATCCCTCCATCGAATTTATTCGACCTGAAAAATTGATGCATGCTCCCACGATCATCTTTTTTTCTACGGAGCTGTCTTCTACAAATGAGTTAATTAAGTTACAAAATTGCAATAGCGATTCTTGGGTGTTTTCTAAAACAAATGAGGTGCCCAATTCAATACTTACAAGCTCATTTTTAATATTTTGTAATCCTATGGATATATTGGCAATACCAACTTCAACTCCTAAAAAGTAAGAACAAGTGGGATTGATGCTGAATAAAGAAGGACGTCTTCCACTGCTATTGGTAATTTTGCCTAAATCTACTACATAACTTTCTGACAATAATTCGTTAACGGCTTTAGTTACCGTTGGTATACTAGATTGTAGTTCAGAACTTAATTCCGCTATCGTGGCATTACCTGCAGATAATAAACGTTTTACGATTGCTTGTCTTAGCATATGCCACTTTTGACCAGAAAGGCTTTTGTCTTTACTTATGTCTAATAAATCTTTTAAACTCATCGTTTACTTTTTAAAAAAATTTAATTTTTCAATTACAAACTTACTATATTTTTTTTAACTCCGTGATTTAAATCTTATTATCATTATTCAATAGTAGCTTATTTACTGTAATCATCATTATGGAAGTTGCGTTTATTTTGAATTTATGTAATAGAAAATAAAATCAGTAATTAAAGAATTTGGTTTGATGTTTATTTTAATACTTTATAATTCATTTAGGGTTTTATAAATTATAATTAAACTGATGATTTGCATTAATTAGAATTAAAAGACTCAAAGCTAATTAGTTTCATATAAAGACATTAAGTAGATACATTGAGATTTATTTTAATTTATAATAAAAGAATGTTATTCGTTGACTAAATTCTCTTTTGATTATAAAATCTAGCGAAGTTTTTTCTGGTTGAAAACTTAAGTGGAAGAAAAAAAATCATTTTATGTTCAAGTATATCTATATTGTGTTCGAACACAATATTTGTTTTGTTTTCTTGTTTTAAATAAAATAAATCTATAATTTCACGCGGTCTAACATTATTAAAAATATTTAAAAAGCTTAATAAAAACGTTTTAAGTACTTTTTAAGGAATTTTAGGATCTAAAAATAGACTATAATTTAAAAATCGAAAGCATTTTTCAAGCAACAAAAAATAAATAAAATCTAGGGAGAGACGATTTATACACTTAGAGAAGTTTACAATAAAAAATGAAAATAGAGTAAAATAGCAAATAAATAATTAATTAAAACGTAAATTATGATTAGATCATTCATCCTTACTTTTCTTTTATGTGGCGCATTTGCGTTTGCACAGGAAATAAAAATCATTCCTCAACCAGTGCAGGTTATTAAAAAAACAGGAAATTTTGTCATTAATCCACAAACAAAATTGGTAGTTGTCAACAAGGATGACAAGGCTACAGCCACTTTCTTGAACAAATATCTGGCAGATTACTATGGTTTTGAATTGCCAATAGTGAATAAAACCGGCAAAAACAGCATTGAGTTCAAAAGTTTCAATAATATTGGTGGAGTTAAAGGTGACGGCTATAGCTTAAAATCAGACAATAAAAGGATAGTAATTGAAGGAAATTCTCCTACTGGCACTTTCTACGGAATGCAAACCCTGATTCAATTGCTTCCTTTGGAAAAAAGCAATAATTTAAAAATTGCATTGGTAGACGTTAAAGATGAACCTCGTTTTGCTTATAGAGGATCAATGCTGGATGTCGGGCGCCACTTTTTCCCGGTTTCATTTGTCAAAAAATACATTGACTATTTGGCTTTGCACAAAATGAATTATTTCCATTGGCATTTGACTGAAGATCAAGGCTGGAGAATCGAAATAAAAAAATACCCTAAGCTTACTGAAGTTGGCTCCATCAGAAACGGTTCTATAATAGGTAGATATCCAGGAAGAGGAAGTGATAATACACCTGAAACTGGTTTTTACACGCAAGAAGAAGTAAAAGAAATTGTTAAATACGCTTCGGATAGATTTATTACTGTAATTCCAGAAATTGAAATGCCGGGTCATAGTAGTGCTGCAATTGCCGCTTATCCTATGTTGAGTTGTTTCCCAAACGAAAAAACAACTATTCCTGATAATATGATTTCCGAGAAAAGCAAACAAGAATTGGCTAGTGGTAGGGTAAAACTGGTTCAGGAAACATGGGGTGTTTTTACTGATGTTTATGCTCCAACGGAATATACTTTTAAATTTTTGGAGGATGTTCTTGATGAGGTAATGGCTTTATTTCCGTCAAAATATATTCACGTAGGAGGAGACGAATCTCCCAAGGACGCCTGGAAAAGAAGCGAATTTTGTCAACAGCTGATTAAAGAAAAAGGTTTGAAAGATGAACACGAACTTCAAAGCTATTTTATCCAACGCATGGAAAAATACATTAATAAAAATGGTAGAACATTAATTGGTTGGGACGAAATACTTGAAGGAGGCCTTGCCCCAAATGCAATAGTGATGAGTTGGAGAGGTGAAGCTGGAGGTATAGCAGCTGCCAAAGAAAACCATCAGGTAATTATGACACCGGGAAGCCACGTTTATTTGGATCATTCTCAAACAAAAAATGAAAAAGAAGTTACCATTGGTGGTTTTACCAACTTAGAAAAAATTTATGGTTATGAGCCTATTCCAAAAGAGCTAAATGAAGAACAGTCAAAGTATGTTCTGGGTGCCCAAGGAAACGTTTGGACAGAATATATGCCTAATCCAGCCAAAGTGGAATATATGATATTTCCGCGTTTGAGTGCTTTGAGTGAAGTCTTGTGGTCTCCAAAAGAAAACAAAAACTGGCCTGATTTTCAAACAAAAATTGAAACCATGAAGAAAAGATACAGTATGTGGGGCGCTAATTATTTTAAAGAAACGGAATAATGTTTTAAAAAAAGCAGTCCAATTTGGGTTACCTTTTTTATTGGCAAACGTTTAATATATTAAAAAAAATGGAATATAGAAATAGCTTGTTTTGGTTTATTATCATTGTCTTGGCAAATCTGACTTTAGAAAGTAACGCCCAAAACAATGCAGTTCTAAAAGATTGGCAATTTCGTCAAGTAGGAACCACAAAATGGAATGTCGCCACTGTGCCCGGCGAAGTACATACCGATTTGTTAAACAACAAATTGATTCCGGATCCATTTTACCGCGACAATGAGAAGAAATTACAATGGATTGAAAAAAAGGATTGGGAGTATAAAACTTCATTTTCGGTAACTCCTTCCAACCTAAAACAAAAATATGCAGCATTAGTTTTTGACGGTCTGGATACTTATGCCAATGTTTACCTAAATGATGTATTGGTTTTAAAAGCCGATAACATGTTTCGTCAATGGCGCGTAAACGTAAAAACAGTTATAAAACCAGGAGCCAATACTTTAATAGTCGTGTTTCAATCGGCACAAAATGTTGTCGATTCGTTGGCAAAAAAAGATTTGCCGTTTGTAATCCCGGACAATCCCCGAGCGTATGTTCGTAAAGCTCAATATCATTTTGGTTGGGATTGGGGGCCTAAATTTACGACTTGCGGCATTTGGAAAGAAGTGCGATTGGAGACTTATGACAAAAAAACTCCCGAGAAAGACTACGTCCCGTCGCGGAAAATAGAGTTGGTGCAACAGCCAGACAGTTTGGGTAAATCGTTTTATTTTAAAATTGACGGCAAACCCGTTTACATGAAAGGCGCCAATTATATCCCATCGGATGCATTTCTTTCGCGTGTAACCAAAAAAGAGTACGAAAAAATCATCAAAATGGCCAAGGATGCCAATATGAACATGCTGCGTGTTTGGGGCGGTGGAATTTACGAAGACGATTATTTCTATGATTTATGCGACAAATACGGCATCAACGTTTGGCAGGATTTTATGTTTGCAGGAGCGATGGTTCCAGGTGACAAAGCGTTTTTTGAAAATGTGAGAGAGGAAGTGAAGTATCAGGTAAAGCGTTTGCGTCATCATCCAAGTATTGTTTTATGGTGTGGAAATAATGAAATCGATGAGGCTTTCAAAAATTGGGGATGGCAAAAGTCGATGAAGATGTCAAAGCAGGATTCCACTCGTTTATGGAAAGATTACGTTCGGTTGTTTCAAGACAGCATTCCAAGATGGGTAAAGGAAGTTGATTCACATCGTCCCTACATCAGCAGCTCGCCATTGTTTGGTTGGGGAAGGGATAAAAGTTATAAAGAAGGAGACAGCCATTACTGGGGATTGTGGTGGGGATTAGCAGATATTGAATCTGTAAAAGATAAAACAGGCCGATTTGTCAGTGAATATGGAATGCAAGCGATGCCCAATTATGCATCGATAGAAAAATTTACTTTGCCGGAAGATCGTTATTTGTTTTCCGATGTGTTGAAAGCTCATCAAAAGGCAGGAAGTGGTTTCGAAAAATTAAATTCTTATTTAAACCGATACTTCATCGATTCGACGAAAATAGCAAAGATGAGCGTTAAAGAGTATA
Organism: Flavobacterium sp.; assembly: GCF_013823965.1. GTDB lineage: Bacteria > Bacteroidota > Bacteroidia > Flavobacteriales > Flavobacteriaceae > Flavobacterium. The sequence goes on along the minus strand of NZ_PNNA01000035.1, from coordinate 21,036 downwards.
CTTATCTCACCCAGTGTCTGCAATATTATTCTATTAAAAACAGTATTTGGATTCACCGTTCCAAGGCACCTTATAATATGGGAACATTGGTCTGGCAACTCAACGACTGTTGGCCAGTGGCCAGTTGGAGTGTCACGGATTATTATAATCGACAGCCCAAAGCATCGTGGTACGCTATTCGAGAAGCTTATCGCGATGATATTATTCCACAAATCGATTTAGTGAGGCCCAAAGATTTAAAATTAGAAAATCCTGAAATCAGTTGGAAAATAAAAGGGAATGAAATTATTATTAAAGCCCGAAAACCAGCCAAATACGTGTATGTAGAAATTAAGGGTTACATAGGGAAATTAAGTGATAATTATATAGATTTGATGGCAGGAAAAGAAACAAGAATTTCATTTGAAGGTAAAATAAACAAGCCTGTTATCAACGTTATGTCGTTGTATGATGTAGTTAATAAGTACAAGTAAAACAATAAAGACCAGTGTTTTAAATTAGTTAATATCAAGTAAAAAATGATTGTAAAAAAGAGCAAAACAGCTTTCTTTGGAATTTTCGCATTTAGCGTATTGTGCACTTTGTCCGTGGTTTCGCAAGTAAAAAGCAAAACCAAAACCAATTCAAATTACACCCAATATGTTGATCCTATCATTGGATCAGCCGGTCATGGTCATGTTTTTGTGGGTGCCAATGTGCCTTTTGGAGCAGTTCAATTGGGGCCAACCAATATTGCCGAAGGTTGGGATTGGTGCAGTGGATATAATTACGCCAGCAATACTATTTTAGGATTTACGCACACCCATTTGAGTGGCACAGGAATTGGTGATTTGAATGACATTCTTTTACTGCCGATAACAGGGAAAGTATCGCTCAAAAAAATGACAAAAGAAGATTTGAAAAACGGTTACGGTTCTCTTTTTTCTCATAATAACGAGGTGGTTAAACCTGGTTTTTACAGCGTATTGCTTGATCGATATAACGTGAAAGCAGAATTGACCGCAAGTGAAAGGGTCGGTTTTCATAAATACACTTTTAATTCAGCGGAAGATTCCCACATTTTACTTGATTTGACCGATGGTGTTGGATGGGACAAACCAATGGAAACGTACATCAAAAAAACAGCCAAAAACACTATTATGGGCTATCGCTATTCGAAAGGCTGGGCTGACGATCAACGAGTGTATTTTGCGATGGAATTCTCGGAATCCATTGAAAATATTTCATTATACGACGATGAGGTTTTGATAAATGAAACCGAAGGCAAAGGCATTCGGATGAAGGCAGTCATCGATTTTAAATCAAAAAAAGAAAATGTAGTTCTTGTGAAAGTGGGTCTTTCGCCAATAAGTTGCGAAAATGCTTCCGCCAATATCAAAGCTGAAATCCCGCATTGGGACTTCGATAAAACGGTGAAGCAAGCCGATTTGAAATGGAACAACAAATTGAACAAAATTCAGATAACAGCAGACGACAAAACCAAAAAAGTGTTTTACACCGCTTTGTATCACACGATGTTTGCACCTTCTATTTTTAATGATGCCAATGGCGATTACAGGGGAACGGACAAAAAAGTGTATCAAAAAGTTGGATTTACTAATTATACCACCTTCTCTTTATGGGATACTTATCGCGCATTGCATCCTTTGTACACCATAACTCAATCCGATAAAATTAACGATATTATAAAATCCTTTTTGGCAATTTACCAACAACAAGGAAGATTACCCGTTTGGCATCTGATGGGGAATGAAACCAATTGCATGAACGGCAATCATTCCATTCCCGTGATTGTGGATGCTTATTTTAAAGGATACAGGGATTATGACACGGCTCTTGCTTATGAAGCCCTCAAAAAAACTGCCATGCAAACCCGTGACGGAATGGATTATGTACAAAAACTGCAGTACATTCCTGCCGATTCACTGACCGAAACGGTTGCCAATGCGCTCGAATATGCCATTGATGATTGGTGTATTGCCCAAATGGCAAAGGATTTGAACAAGATGGAGGATTATTATTATTTTTCAAAAAGAGCCAATTTGTATAAATTGTATTTTGATAAAGAAACGACTTTCATGCGAGGCAAAATGAAAAACGGACAATGGCACGAACCATTCAATCCGCTTTCATCGGAACACCGTAAAGACGATTATGTAGAAGGTAATGCCTGGCAATACACTTGGCTGGTGCCGCAAGATCCTTATGGATTAATTGATTTGTTTGGCGGGGATGAAAAATTTTCGAAAAAACTCGATACCCTGTTTGTCATAAAAGATGGCGTTGTCGGTGCTGATGCTTCCCCGGACATTAGCGGTTTGATTGGGCAATATGCCCAAGGCAATGAGCCGGGACACCACATTCCTTATTTGTTTTCTTATGTGGGACAACCTTGGAAAACGGCAAAACTCATCCGCGAGATTGCCGATAAATTCTACACAACCAAACCGGATGGATTATGCGGCAACGAAGATTTGGGGCAAATGTCGGCTTGGTATATTTTTTCGGCCATGGGTTTTTATTCCGTTAATCCTGCCAATGGAATTTATGTTTTGGGAAGTCCATTAGTGAATAATGCTGTTATAAATTATAAAGAAGGAATTTCATTCCAATTGACGGCAATCAATAACAGCGCTACGAACATTTACATTCAAAAAGCGGAATACAATGGAAAACCATACACAAAATCCTATATCACTCACGACATGATTGCAAAAGGTGGAGAATTGAAATTGTATATGGGAAGTTCGTCTTCAGCGACCTGGGGAGTCAAAAAAGGAGACAGGCCATTGTAGGTCTTAATTAGACATAAAAATATCATGCAAACACGTAGAAAATTTATTAAAAACTCTGCAATTTTTTCGGCTGGATTGTTGGCAATTCATTCCGAAGCTTTTGGCTTTCAGTCTGATGGTTTTAATTTTCCAATGAAAGAATTCGTATCGAAACGTCCGCCATTGGCTGAAAGAAAATTTACCAGTAAAGCAATTGAAGCCGCCATTGTTCGTGTCAAGAAACAAATTGCAAATCCCGAACTGGCTTGGTTATTCGAAAACTGTTTTCCCAATACTTTAGATACTACAATCGATTTTGAAATCATTGACGGAAAGCCGGACACCTATGTGATTACCGGCGACATTGATGCGATGTGGCTGCGGGACAGCACTGCCCAAATTTGGCCCTATCTTCCTTTTATCAAAGAGGATGCAAAATTAAAAGAATTAATAAAAGGAGTCATCAACCGTCAAACCAAGTGCATTTTATTGGATCCGTATGCCAATGCTTTCTACAAAGACTTTAATCAGGTGAGCGAATGGAAAGATGATATTACCAAAATGAAACCAGGAATCCACGAACGCAAATGGGAAATAGACAGTTTGTGTTATCCAATCAGGTTGGCATACGGTTATTGGAAAGAAACTGGCGACACCAGTCCGTTTGACAAGGATTGGAAAGAATCGATGCGATTGGTCTTGCAAACTTTCAAGGAGCAACAACGAATGCACGACAAGGGACCTTACAGTTTTCAGCGTACCACTGCTTGGGCTACAGATGGTGTGCCATTGAGTGGTTATGGTTATCCGATGAAACCTTGCGGATTGATTGTTTCCACATTCCGTCCAAGTGATGACAGCACACTATTTGGGTATTTGATTCCAAGTAACATGTTTGCCATTGAAGTTTTGGGGTATTTGGTCGAAATGTTTTCTTCTCCAAAAATAAAGGACGAAGCATTAGTTGACATATCCAAAGAACTGCAACAACAGGTTCAAAACGGACTGAAAGAAAACGGAATTATCGATCATCCAAAATTTGGAAAAATTATTGCTTTTGAAGTTAATGGCTATGGAAGTTTCCATATGATGGATGATGCCAATGTGCCGTCCTTATTGTCATTACCTTATCTGGGCGCCATTCAACCTAATGAGCCTTTATATCTTACAACTCGAAAAGTAGTACTTTCAGAAAACAATCCATTTTTTTATAAAGGAAAAGCCGGAGAAGGTGTTGGCGGTCCTCACACAGGAACTGATACGATTTGGCCAATGAGTATTATTCTAAGAGCCATTACCAGCGTGGATGAAAAGGAAATACAAATGTGTATCGGTATGTTGCTTAAAACCCATGCCGATACCGGTTTTATGCACGAATCGTTTCACAAGGATGATGCAACTCAATTTACCCGTAAATGGTTTGCGTGGGCCAATACTCTTTTTGGAGAGTTGATTATTCACACGAGTGTTCAATATCCAAAAATATTGGCAAATAAAAATATGTAAATAAATTATTTGGACAATATAGTTTGAGAGAAAAACACACTTGTAATGTACATCTCGAACCAAGGATTTTATGTTGGAGAACACGGTTGGTTTGACAAAAGATTTATATATGAAGAATCTTTTAAAACACCACTGATCATTAGATATCCTCCCATGGCAAAACCAGGTATCCAAGAAAGGAACTGAAAAAGTAACCAAAATACTAAAAGAAAAATTGTCAAAGGCAATAACAAAGCATAAGGATAAAGAAGCCTAAAAAGTTTTTTACAGCCATTTTAATTTCTGTAAAACAGTGTGAATTTCCAAAATAAAGAAGGGTTTTTCGTAACATTTTTTACGCATTATGTCAACAGTATTTAATTCAGATTATTCCATAAATAAATGAAAAAAGAACTACTAGAAATAGCCTGTTTTAACTTTAAATCCGCGATTATAGCGCAACAAAACGGTGCTGATAGGGTCGAATTGTGTTTTGACATGAACTTAGGAGGAATATCTCCGAGTCTTGATATGGTAGAAACAGTGCGAGCAGCACTTTACATCGATTTGTATGTTATGGTTAGACCTCGCGGAGGAGATTTTGTGTATTCAGAGGAGGAATTTGAGCAAATGAAAAACGAAATCAAACAGTTCAAAAAACGAAATGTTGATGGTCTTGTTTTTGGGATTTTAAATAAAGACGGCAGTATTGATAAGGAACGAAATAAGGAATTGGTTGCATTGGCGCATCCGCTTCCGTGCACGTTTCATCGTGCTTTTGATGTGGTAAAAAACGTAAATCAATCGCTTGAATCCGTCATAGAATGTGGTTTTAAAACTATTTTGACTTCCGGACAGCAAAAAAATGTCGTGGAGGGAATTGCTGTTTTGGCAGAATTGGTCAATAAAGCAGACAATCGAATTGCCATTATGCCGGGCGGTGGTCTGCGCTCCACGAATATTAAATCATTAAAAGAAAAAACAGGAGCTGGTTTCTACCATTCTTCTGCAATAGTTGATTTTGGTGAAATTGCCAATACCAAAGAAGTGAATTTATTAAAATCTAATTTAGTGTAATCACAAAATAATTTTTTGTAGGAGTTGGTTATAAAAATGAAGCTGTCCAAAAATTACTTTTTTGGACAGCTTCATTAATTTAAAAAGGAAGTTTATTTCTTGACTTATAGTGCTAGCTATAGTCGCGACAACTTGAATTTGTTAATTGAAATCACTTTGTTCAGATGACAATAAATAGTTTCGATTTTGGCAGCCATTTGATTCGCTGTTTTCAGTGTTTTGCTCATGATTTTTATTTCAATTGAAAAATCCTTTTCGTTCTTTGAAAAAAGTATAACCGAAAACAATCCATTTGGATAATACACTTTCAAACCATCCAATTCTTCCATGAGATACAGGTCAAATTCCCCTTTTAACCAATTAATAAATTGATTGTATACTTCAATGTTTTGTATATTTTTATGTCTAGTTAAAGTATGAATTGCTGTTTCAATGGAAATACTCATTTTTAAATTAGATTTTAATCGTGATATTTATTTTTATCTAATATTCCCACCTTACAAATGCCTCCATTGCTGCATAATATGACAATCCCAATAAATCATATAATTGTGCAGTTTCTCTATTCCTGTCTTCTGCTCTTTGCCAAAATTCTCTTGAGTCAGTTCCTTGAAATACGACACCATCTTTTTGGGATTGGTGTTTGAAAATCCCGTGTCTTTTAGCCAACACTTGGTCTGGACTCATGGGAACTGCCATTTCAATCTCATCGATACCCCATTCCTGCCAAGCACCTCTGTACAACCAAACCCAGCAATCTTTCATGAAATCTTTAGTTTTCAACCGTTTTACAGCTTCAAAAATGGCATCTAAACATACTTTATGCGTTCCGTGTGGATCTGCCAAATCACCTGCAGCATATATTTGATGAGGCTGAATCTTTTCGATAAGATCCATCGTTAATTGAATGTCTATTTCTCCCAAAGGTTTTTTCTCGATAGCTCCTGTTTCATAGAATGGAAGCTCCATAAAGTGAATTTGTTCATCGGTCAAACCAACGAAATTGCTGGTGGATCGCGCTTCTCCTTTTCTAATCAATCCTTTCAAATAACGAACTTCAGGAATGTCTATTTCGCTTGTTTTTTTGTTTTTAAGAAATGTTAAAGCTTTCTCATAAATTTGTTCTGCTTCAACACTTTTGATTCCAAATTTCTCGTTGTAATCGATTACGAATCTAGCAAATCGTTGTGCTTCATCATCTGCGACAGCAATATTTCCCGAAGTTTGATAGGCAACATGTACTTCGTGTCCTTGTTGTTGCAATCGCATAAAAGTGCCCCCCATACTGATGATGTCATCATCGGGATGTGGACTAAAAATCAATACTTTTTTTCTTGCCGGCTCGGCTCTTTCAGGTCTATTGGAATCATCGGCGTTTGGTTTTCCTCCTGGCCATCCGGTAATTGTATGCTGTAGTTTGTTGAATATCTTTATGTTGATGTCGTAAGCAGGCCCTGAATCTGCTAACAAATCGCTCATGCCATTTTCTATATAATCAGCATCGGTAAGCATTAAAATGGGTTTCTTTATATCAAGTGCCAATCCTAAAACTGCTTTTCTGGTCAATTTATCTGTCCAAACAATTTTCTCAACCAACCAAGGTCTGTTGATTCTTGTCAGTTTTGAAGAAGCTTCTTTATCTAATACAAAAACAGCATTGTTGTGCTCTTGCAAAAATGAAGCAGGAATCTGATTGGTTACTTCGCCCTCTACAGACTTTTTGATAATATTCGATTTTCCTTCACCCCAAGCCATTAATATAACTTGTTTGGCCTCCATTATTTTTTTTACTCCCAGTGTGATGGCAGTTCTTGGGGTATTGCTCAATCCAGAAAAATCTCCGCTTGCCGCCACTCTGGTAATATGATCTAGTGCCACTAATCTTGTTTTGGAATTCTGCAAAGAACCCGATTCATTGAATCCAATATGACCGTTTCCTCCAATTCCAAGTATTTGCAAATCAATTCCACCTAAAGCTTCAATTCTGGCTTCATAATTAGCACAGTAATCCGCAATTTCTTCTTTGGTTAAAGTTCCATCAGGAATGTGATAATTCTCGGGTAAAATATCTACTTGATCCAGGAGTAATTCTTTCATAAATCGCACATAGCTATTTATGGAATCTGGTTCCATTGGATAATATTCATCTAAGTTGAAAGTTATTACATTTTTAAAACTTAATCCTTCTTCTTTGTGTAAACGAACTAGTTCAGCATACAATCCTTTGGGCGATGAACCTGTTGCCAAACCCAAAATACATGACTCGTTGTTTTCTTGTTTTGATTTGATAAGCGTTGCTATTTGTTGTGCAACTGCTTTTGACGCCTCGGTTGAATTTTCAAAAACTACTGTTCCAATATTTTCGAATCTTTTTTCGAAACCTGTCGCCTTGTCTATTTTACTTTTTAACATTGTCAGTTTTTTTATTTTTTTTCTAACTTATTCACTATTATTTTCTGGACCAGCTTCTGTATTTATGCCCTTTAAATGCATAAAATATAATCATCAAGTATGCGGGAAGCAACATTAAATAAGCAACTTGATTGCCGCTTTTTGCCGTCTTTGCAACACCATTTGCCTCATTTGCCAAATTGATTGACTCCACTAATGAACCATAAGCTAGTGGGAAAATAGCTCCTCCAATGATGCCCATAATCAATATCGCACTGGCTATTTTGGTATAGCCTCCTAAATCCTGTAATGCCATTGGCCAAATTGCCGGCCAACAAAGTGCATTGGCAAGTCCCATAAGAGCCACTAAAATAATTACTAATGGCAATGCTGGTATTCCAGGTAATTGAAACATGATGTTCGGAGAAATGGAAACGATTAGCAGTACCAAAATAAGACCTAAAATACCCGAAGCTTTTAATGCCTGAACCTGAGAAACATATTTTGGTATTAGTGTAATTCCTAAAATATATCCCACTACCATTGCTGTCATGGTGAATGAAGTTAATTTTAAATAAAAATTACCGTCTTCGCCATAAACCCCTAATTGTTTGCCGAAACTACCAATAGAATCTCCTGCCAAAACCTCGGCAGCCAAATAGAGCATTAGAGTAATTACGCCCAAGACTAATTGAGGATATTTAAAAGCATTTATAATTTGTTTAAAAATGTTTAGATGCGCAACATTTCCATCCTCGTCCAAATCAATTTCCGGCAGAGGAGATAATTTAACCAATACTGCCAATACTAGGATGATTAATCCCATATAAAGATATGGAATTTGCAATTGTAGCGCCAACGTGTCTAATGCCGCTGATTTGGCTATGCTGTCAAGAGCTGCAATTTTATCTGTAGTATAATCTTGCATATTCGACAGCACCAAAGCTGTTAATACTATTGGCGCAATAAATCCTGCCAATTTATTTGCAATTCCCAATACACTAATTCTTGCTGCTGCACTTTCTCTGGGACCAATAACGACTACATATGGATTTGCTGCCGTTTGTAAAATTGCCAACCCGGTACCCATAACAAATAAAGCCACCAGAAAGAAAAGAAAAGTTCGTGTTTCTGCGGCAGGGTAAAACAAAAATGCTCCAATGGCAATAACGACGAGTCCTAACGAAACCCCATTTTTATAACCTACTTTTTCTATTACCCAAGAGGAGGGAATCGCCATGACAAAATAAGCGATATAAAACGCAAAAGCCACAAAATAGGCTTGAGATTGAGACAATTCGCAGGCCAATTCAAAAAATGGAATTAATGGTCCATTCAACCAAGTTACAAACCCCAAAATAAAAAATAATGAGGTTAATATAACCATTGGCATTAAGGCGCTATTTTGATTATTGTTGATTGTATTTTTAATTTTTGACATTCGATTTCTTTGTTATGGTAATAGTTATAGTTTTTTTCTATTAAATTCTTGCAATACTTCTGTAATTCGCTCTGGTTTAATAACAAGAAAAACACTGTTAGAAGTATTGTTTGATATACTTTAAACCTATGTTTTTACTAATTCCTGATGGTAAAAATCAATAGTCTCTTCCAAGGCGCTCGCAATGGAATAATCAGGTTTGAAACCTAATGCATTAAATTTTGATGGATCCGCTTTTGAATGTTTAATATCTCCTGAACGTTCTTCTAAAAATTGTATTTTAGATTTTGAGTTCGTTATTTCAATTATTCTTTCTGCCAGTTCCAGAATTGATGTGCTATATCCTAAAGCAACGTTATACATTTCACTTCCTGTTTGAGAAGCCAATATATTAGCCTTTACCACATCTTTGACATAGATAAAATCTCTAGTTTGCAGACCATCACCATAAATGGTTATTGGTTTGTTTTGAAGTGCATTATTTATGAAAATTGGCACAGCAGCTGCATAAGCTGATTTTGGATTTTGTCTGGGTCCAAAAACGTTGAAATAACGTAACGAAGCAGTAGGAAGACCCCATTGATCCTGATACATTTTTAAATAAAATTCTCCATCCAGTTTTGTAACGGCATAGGGAGTCATAGGTTCAGGAGTCTTTGTTTCTATTTTTGGCAATATGGGATTGTCTCCATAATTTGCTGCAGAAGAAGAAAGCACCACTTTACAGCCGTGATTCTTCTTCGCAGCCTCCAAAATATTTATTGTTCCCAATGTATTGATGTCGATACATTCTTTAATATTTAAGAGGGATTCCGGCACACTTACCAAAGCTGCTAAATGGAATATTCCATTAGCTCCTTGCACGAGTTCTTCCACAAGATTTTTATCCCTAATGTCTCCTTTTTCAAACTGTACATTCAAGTCATCAAGATTTTTTTTAAATCCCGTTCTTAAACTATCCAAAACAATTACTTGATGTCCTTCAGCGGATAAATACTCTGCAATGTGACTTCCAATAAATCCTGCACCACCAGTTATTACATATTTCTTCATTTTTTTTCTTTATTATTACAAGACATCAAGGTCAGACTATTAGTCATTCCAATTTAATATGGGATACTGTTTTTTGAGATAGGCTTTTACTTCGACAATGTCTTCTTTTGCCGTTAAATCAGGTACGTGTTCAGAAAAAGGAATGCCCAATGTGGTATTAGGGTTTTCTTTTAAGGCATTCAAAAGCACCGTGGGCAATTCCTTCTCGTCTCTTTCAGGATGTACAGGACAGTTTTTTAGATGGGGATAGATAAGATTTCCTTTGAATTTAAAAGCATTCATACTCACTCTCAACTTTCCTTCGACATCTTTGTAGCTTTCTAAATTAGCTGCGTTTGGTTTTTCGAGAATATCCAATAATTGATTGTCTTGGTCGAGTTTAGCGATGGCAAATCGTGAAATTCGTTCCGATGGGAATTCCATTGCATCCCTATCGTAACTTATAAAAGCATTAGGACTATCGGTTTCTCTAAGCGCAAGCAGCGCGTCGACTGAATATAAGTTGTCGCTGTTACAAACGGAGTAATACTGGGAATTAAGTTCAGGATATTGCTCTACTGCTTGGAATAATGCATCTGCAGTACCAAATGGTTTTACTCTTCCTTCCGGTATGTATTGAGTGGCAAAAGATATCTTTAAACCATGAAAATTATTGTTGCTGTTTTCACTTCCGTAAAACTCCTTGAATAAAACTCCTTGCTCACCAATAATAATGTAGATGTTTTTATATCCAGCATTTTTGGCATTCAATAAAAGATAATCTAATAATGGTCTACCATTGGGGCCAACACCAATTAATGCCTTGCTTCTTTCATTTGCTTCTTCAATTTCTTTTTTGCTCAAATTAGCTACCGTAGCTTGTTTTTTCATTCTAGAAGAAGCGCCACCAGCTAATATAATTAGATTGTCGTGCATATTGTTTTTTTTAATTTTTAATATTTTCTAGTATTCTCACTCCGGGATCAACGGTAACAGTATAGGCTTCAACTGCACCTGCAGCCAATATTGCTTCCACTACCGGAGCTTCATTTCCGGGTTCGGCCATAACTACAATACTGCCGCCTCCGCCTGAACCAACTATTTTTGCACCATAGGCACCAGCTTTTAACGCAGCGTCAATCATGGAGTCAATTCGTGGCACCGTAATCTTCAATAAATCCCTCAATACGGCATGATGCGCATTCATTAATTCGCCAATCTTTTTTAAATCAAGCGTTGGTTTTTGAAATTCAATTAAAGCAAGTTTTGTATAATGATGGTTTTTAATGGCTCCTTCGAAAAAAGGAATCAATCGATCCGGTAAATAATTACAATATTTTTTTAAGTCCGTGATTTCAGTTTTGTTTAAATCAAAGTTTGGAATATTTTGTTTTAAAATATTGATGGCCAGCAAAGCATTTCCTTTCAAATCACCTATGATACCGATAGTCTCTTTTGGCACACCCGAAACTCCTGTTATCAGACCTTTTAATTCCGTACCGATAACAGTATAAGATAAAGGAGTTTTGGTGTCTATGTGCACAATGTTTCCAATTCCAATGCTGTAATGATCCATCATTCCGCCAGGCTCTCCATGTTCCACTACTTCAGATGCATATCCCATTTTTGCAATAAATTCCGGCGTCACTTCATCGTCAACACCGTACGCTTCTATCAAAAAATTAATCCAAGCCAATAATAAAGCTGAAGAACTTGATGTTCCAGAATTAATAGGAATATTTCCTGTTATAGTGATGTCATATCCAACATTTGGAATACAGCCATGTCTTTTCAATACTCTTAATGAAGATGCAAAATAATCTCGACGCTCTAATTCTGGAAATGTGGCGTGAATGTCTATGACCCTAACTTGGTTTATGTCATTCATTATTAATTTAAAAACTTGCATGTCATTTTGCACAGCGGTTAATTTTATATTTCTATTAATTGCACAAGCTATTACAGGCAAGCCTAAATAATCTTGATGGTCTCCAAATAGACAAGTACGTCCTGATGCTAATGATATGATTTCTTTCATTTTTTGTAATATTAAAACGCTGAAAATGTTGCTATTAAATTATTTTTTAATTTTTAATGAGTTATTTTTTTTAGTTTTAACATTGCGAAGTTATCGATAAAATTATAATTAGCCAAGGAAAAACAAAAAATTGTGCTCGAACACACAATTTTTGTGTTGTCGAGCACAATTTCTAATATAAGATTTGTAGTTTTATGAAAATTAATTTTTAGTGGAATGTGGGAATTCAAATGCGGCATTCAACAACACATTTTTTTATCCATTAATTCACATTTCGTTTGTAATCTTGCAAATAAAAAAATAAACCAAAGTTTTTATATATTTGCCTATTATGGATAAAAAACATACAATTAAAGATATTGCTAAATTAGCCGGAGTTTCTAAGGGAACCGTAGACAGAGTCTTGCATAAAAGAGGAAAAGTGTCTCCAGCGGCTTTTGAAAAAGTAAACGAGGTTTTAAAAGTAATAGACTACGAACCTAATCTTATTGCCAGAAATTTAAAGAACAATAAAATCTACCGAATCAGTATACTGCTTCCGGATCCAAATATTGATCCTTATTGGCTTGCCTGTATCAGCGGGATTGAGGATGCCATAAAAGAATTTAAGGCTTATAATTTAAGCATTGGAATTTTTTATTTTAACCCAGAAAAAAAGAAGTCCTTTTTGAAAGCAAGCGAAACAGTTATGGAATTAGCTCCTGACGCAGTTTTGTTGGCGCCCTTATTCCATAAAGAAACACTGGAGGCCATCCAAAAATTCGATTCCAAGAATATTATAGTCAACACATACAATAACCAGGTCGAATCCAGTTTAGTAAAAAGCTTTGTAGGCCAGGATTTATTCAGAAGCGGGCGAGTGGCAGCAAAACTGTTGGATTCGATTGCAGAAGCAGGTCAAATTGCAATTATTCACATTGATGAAAGCTACAAGAATGCAGTTCACATGCAGGAAAAGGAAAGAGGTTTTAGAACTTATTTTGAAGAAAAAGAAAACTCATCCCACAATATCACCACGTTAAAATTAAAGAATCCAAATGTTGAACTTAATTTCAATACTTTTTTGGATGAAAACACAAATTTATCAGGAATCTTTGTCACCACTTCAAAAGCGTATCAGGTAGCAAAAATAATCAGCGAGGCCAAAGAAAAAAAAATCAGCGTTGTCGGATATGATTTGATTGACGATAATGTTACGTATCTTCAGGACGGAATAATCGATTTTATTATCCATCAAAATCAGAAAAGACAAGCCTATCTTGGGGTAACTTCTTTAGTGGAATATTTTCTTTTTCAAAAGGAAATTCCAGAAAAAATTCTTTTGCCTATCGATATTGCCAATTCGGAAAATGCAGTCTATTACATTGAATAGGATTCCTTTATTCTTGTAAAACAAAGTTCCCGAAGGAAGAAGCGACGTGAAAATTGGGTGTTTCGGTATTTGGGTTTACCCACGTTATCCAAGTTGGCTCAAACCCAAAATAATCTTTCTGGTTGTACTTTGCCCTAAAAACACCCGTTTCAATTTTATTGTTTTTAATTAAATTCAACCGTTTTAAAGATGCGATGCTAATGGCGCCTTCTACCGTAAAAGAATCCACATTCACGGATGATTTGACATCTATGGCGTCCTTTGGCCAATTCCAATTGAAGTCAAATTTTTTGCCGGGATAGGCTATAAAATCCATTATTCGAGCCGCTGTATCTATTTCTAAACAATAATATGGATTCAGTGAATCATCAGGTCTGAAAAAGAGTTCGACTCTATCGGAATTTCCAATGCTCCCAACACTTGTGTCTGTTTTTTCAAGATGAATTGCAGTATCTAAAACCGTGAAGTTAAAAAAGAAATTTTCTCGATCCCAAAGTGCTTTAAATATAATTTCGGATTGTTTTTCTTCATTCCAAGGAGAACAAAAATCGGTCAAAACTTTGGCAGTATGCCATAAAGAATCATCTCCTTTTCCGGAGATCAACAGTTGTTTTTTTTCGATTAATTTCACTTCGTATTCTTTTGGCTCTAGATTCATTTTGTTCCGTATTTGCTTTTTATTTGAACGTTTATTTAGGGCTGTCATACAGGACCAGATTAAAAATCCTGACAATAGAAAATAATGCTTTTTGGTTTCTTTTCAATGATTTTAATCAAAAAAGCAGCTATTTCTATTTTTATGTTCCTTATTAATTCTCCGTTATTACCAAATCATCCAAAACAAAATCGGATGTTTTCCCATTAAGCTTTTCGATTCCAAACCAAGAATTACCATTTTCGGAACCCAAGAAAGTGAAAGTTGCTGTTGTAGTAGTAGTTGCGGTATTTAGGGCAATTGATATTTTTGTGGTGGTGCCGTCACCTACTATTAGCGCATAATCCGCTGCTGAAGTTTGGTAGCTAAAGGTTACAGTATATGTTTTTCCGGCTTTAAATCGAATAGTTTGAGGGATGGTTTGCAATAAAAGACCTTGCTCTTCGCTATGTGCTTTTAGTGACCAATTCCCGTTTATTACATCATCAATAGGTTTTCCGTTCCAGCCTTTTTGTGTATATGGAGCATGCAGTTCAGACAAATGCGTTCTTGGGTCGTTAACTCCTCCAGCAACTCCTTTGATAAAAGGATACAAACCATCAGGTATATTTTCGAAATTTTCCTTGAAAAAGATATTTCCTGGTTTTGATTCCTGTTTCATCGCCACCACGCGGATATCATCAAATACAATTGTTTCAGTACCTGCATCAGCGTGTAAAAATAGTTTTGCGGAAGTTTGACCTTCTGGTATTTTGAAGTAAATATACATACGTTGAAGATTGGTGTCGTGTTTTGAATCGGCTGAGATGTAATTTTTCCATAATGAACTGTTGGTGTAATTGCTTACTTCTTGTCCGCCATACTCTTTTACTCCCAAATAAGCTCTTCGGTTGTCCTTAGTGGCCACATACACAGATGCGTAATAAGTTCCTGCCGTTAATCCGGAAAGTGTTTGGCTTATTGTTACTGATGCAGTACCGTTTATTTCCAATTCATATTGTCCAATTTTATTTCTCGTTACAGATGCTCCAGAACCTTCAACAGTCCAGTTTTTTAAATTTCCGCTATTAAATCCTGGATCTTTTATAAAAGTTCCTTCTCCCCAAGTAACGGCAGAATTAGGAATGCTTTTGGTTTTGGAAACAACATAGGGTATGTTTGGTTCAGCACTAAGGATAACTTGACCATTTTTGATTTCTACTAGTTTTACAAATTCCCTTCCTTGATCTGTTAGTTTATAAAAAGCAACCGTTTTTAGATTTTTCCAGCTTTGGGGCAAATCCCAAGTAGTTGTTCCTCCCGCTGCATTCCAGTGATATAGCTTTTCTTCGGCATGGGGACTCCAAGGCAAAAGATAGGTATCGCCGTTTAATACGATTCGCCCCTCTTTGGTTATAATTCTTTTGTCTGAAACTATTTTTACGGCTACATTTTCCTCTGAGGAAATAGCATTTTCCTCCCAAGTTAGAATAGGAAAATGTTGTAGGTATTTTGTTGGAAGATCAGTGCCAAAAGTCATTGAGATACAATCATCGAAATTATTTCTTCCTTGCCAACCTTCAAAATCTTTCATTTCGGTTCCGCCAAGTAAAGGATGTCTTGCAATCCAAGTGTCTTTTTGATGATTGCGAATGAATCGAACAATTTGGCTGTTAAATCCTTTGATGTCTTTTCCACCATAATCATAATCAACTGCCCAATGGTTCCAAATGGCATCGTATTCATGGTCGTTCGGGAATTCAGTAGTCAGGGTTAAGCCTAATGAATGGATTTCGCGGCCTAGTTTTTTACTGTCCCAGCTCCCTTTGGCATACCAAACATCACAATAAATAAAACCAAGTGAAGGTACCTGATCCTTTAGTGATTTAAGTCTCATTATCCTGTTGTTGGTACTGGCATCATAACGCTTGTTGATGTAGTAGGAGGGATCAAGCCAATCCCAGCCTTTTTTTGTTTTGTCAACCAATGAATCGTCAAAGGCTGTGGCTTCAGGATAGGATTCTGTTCCATTGATGTGTACGCCCATAAACGCATTGTATTTAAGTGCTTGTTTGCAAAGTATTTCCATATCTTTGGCACCACCTTGCCTTTTTCCAATGTCTCCATAATCGGGGTGTTTGGAATCATGTCCTTCGGATCCGTATCCTTTTAGGATAACATATTGGCCCAAGCCATCTGTATTTAGAAATATCCTTTTGGTTTCGTCCAATGTTTTTGTAAAAGGATTGGTGGCTTGACTGGCAAAGTTCATCGGTATGCGTTGTACCACCAAATTAGGTATTTTTTCGCTGCCAATAGGATTGTTCATAATCTTTCTATAGGCTATGGCGCCATCTTGCCAATCTATTTTTTTGTCGTTGTTGGCGTCATCGGTGATGACAATCTTTGCAACAGGAAGGGGATCGGTGGATTTCATTTCTTTGGCACGATAAATCCAAGAGCCACTCCAAATTCCGGTTCTGGAATAGTTCTCTTTTTTAACGGTTTGTTTCAAAACGCGATCCTCATCCGATTTTTCTCCAGTCGAGTTGCTCCATATACTTGCAGCCAGTTGATCGTTATTCACGATGCCATAAAGATAGCCTTTCGGAATGCTGTCTTTGGCGATGGTAGTTGTTAGCGGCACAAATACATCGCCAGTTCCCTTAATGGCTGTATACATTTTTGCCCCGGCGAAAGAGGCTCCTTTTTGAGTGCTTCTTACCGAAAGTAAACTGTGGTTGGGTATCTCGAAAGTACTTATTTTGAAATTTCCCTTTTCTGCGATTTGGGTCACGTTAAATTCGACAATATTGGCAACTACTTTTATTTGAATTTTTACTGTTGCGCTGATTTCTGGGAAGTTTAATATATAGTTTGCCTCATTTTTTAATAATGAAAAAGAAGTTTTTGGGGTATAAAGTTTATCGTTAATCATGACCTGTGATAATTGGTCTTCTTGTCCATAAAAAATAGCGCCGTTTGCAATCCAGTTGTATTGGGTTATTCTTGGAAACGTTGAGTCCAGGGATATTCTCAGCGTTTTTGATTCTATAGTCTGAATGCCTTCTTTATCAATAGAAAAACGGTTGTTTTTTGCCTCACAATCTTGAATAAGTAGAAAATGAAAAACGAGCAAGAAAAGCGAACTAAGGCAGAATGATTTCATTTTGTTATTGTTGAGGTGTTAATTTTTATTTATGTTTTTATTTATTAATGTATTGTAATAGTGTGGTTTATGTTGTTTTTGGCTTGTGAAATAAATTATTTTTTCTAGTTTCAAGAATGCGAAACTAGAGTATTAGTTTTAATAAAACAAGCAAATATTAATTAATTGTGTTCGAGCACGCTCTTTTTGTGTTCTAGACATATAAGGAGAAAAAAGTAAATAAAATCCATAAAAAAAAACTACAATCTAATAAAGGATTGTTTGAAATACCAAAACATTTTCTTAATATAATTACAAATTAGTTTGAAGGCATACATTGATTAAGCAATCAAAAATTACAGTTCAAGTTATGCGACATTTTTTGTAATTTTTTACCAAATATCAATGTTTTTGTTCAAAAATAAACAGACTAGGTATTTTTTAAACACAATGACGTTAAATTATGTGTTCGAGCACATTTTTTCTTGTTTTTTCTTGTTTTATTAAAAGTAAATATTTAGTTTCGTTTTTTTATAAAATTTTCGATTGTTTTTAAACAGCATTTGGACTAAAAAAAAGTTTTAAACTGACTTTGTTTTAGAAGATAAAATAAACAGATTGGTTTTAGAAACCGTCAAACGGAATGGAGTCTAATCATTAAAGGAAACCAACGTAAATAGAAATCCTAACTTGTATTATTTCAATAGCATGAAATTTTTAAAAAAAATGCTTCCTTTTTTTACGCAGGTTTTTCTTGGCTTCAATGTGTTTGGACAAAACTTGTCTACTGAGTTTTCTTTACCTTTAGCAGGGAATGCTTATAGCTCATTTCATCTGGATGGTGACCAAACCATTACAAATGAAGGAATATCCAATTGGACCAATCCTGAGGAATATTTTACAGTTTACTTTAGGATTTCGAAACCAGGAGTGGTAAGAATTTCATTAGATGAACCTCTTTCAATAGATGGAAAATCAGTTTTAGAATTTGGCATTAAGAATAAATCCAAAAAAATTAAATTTGATGAATCAAAAAAACATCCAAATTTAATTGGAGAATGGAAAATTAACGATATTGGTTATGTTGCTTTAACTATTAAGGGAATTAGCAAAACAAAAAACAATTTTCCTTCTATTTCGAATTTAACTATTGATGGATCGGCAATTCAATTAAAAACAGCATTTGTACCGAACAATGAAGGGAATTTTTTTTATTGGGGTAGGCGAGGTCCTTCGGTGCATTTGAATTATCAGGTGCCGGAAAAAATAAATGCAGAATGGTATTATAATGAGATTACGGTGCCAGTGGGTCAAGATATTATCGGTTCTTATTATATGGCAAACGGTTTTGGAGAAGGGTATTTCGGTATACAAGTAAATTCTGAAAAAGAGCGTAGAGTATTATTTTCAGTTTGGAGTCCTTTTGAAACTGATGATCCGAAAAGCATTCCGGAATCCTATAAAATCAAAATGCTTAAAAAAGGTACGGACGTCAAAACAGGAGAATTTGGAAATGAAGGTTCCGGAGGTCAAAGTTATTTGAGATACAATTGGAAAGCAGGGAACACGTATAAATTTTTACTTCGCGGAGCTCCTCAAAACGATAATACAACAACTTACACCGCTTACTTTTTTGCCCCAGAATTAGGAAAATGGTTGCTAATGGCCAGTTTTAATCGTCCGCAAACCAATACTTATTTAAAAAGATTTCATTCTTTCTTGGAGAATTTTATTCCGGAGCAAGGAGACACATCCCGCAAGGTACTTTTCAATAATCAATGGTATTGTGATGACAAAGGAAATTGGTTCGAAATAGATTCAGCAAGATTTACAATTGACAACACGGGGAACAAAGGATATAGAATGGACTATTCAGGTGGCATGGACAAAGATTTTTTTTATTTAAAAAACGGTGGTTTTTTTAATGATTACACCAAGACCCAAAGTGTTTTTACAAGACCGTTAGGTCAGCATAAACCGGACATCGATTTTAATAAATTGCCATAGAAAGGATTTATATGAGCCACTAACTTTTCTAGTTAAAAGTTTACGTCTTCATGCAAAGAAAATAATATAAAGATAGCTAGAGAGACTATCAAACATTTTTTTAACTCAATTATTTAATTCAATTATGAAAACTAGTATTTTTAAATTACTTGTACTTTCCTGTCTTTTTCTGGGATGGGCTAATTCATCCGCACAAATGATCAAAACTAAAGCTCCAAAACGAGCTAAACGACAAACGGATGTTTTGCGTTTGGCAACTGCTCCATTGCCAACGGTTCGTGTTGCTTTTATTGGGTTGGGAATGCGTGGTCCTGGTGCTGTTGAGCGTATGACACATATTCCAGGGGTCGAAATTGTTGCTCTTTGCGATATGATGGAAGACAGAACTAAATCAGCAAATGAAATACTTGTGAAAGCAGGATTTCCTAAAGCCAAAGAATTTTTTGGTGACGAAAATGCTTGGCGAAAAGTTACTGCGCTTCCTAACGTAGATTTAATTTATGTGGCAACAGACTGGAAACACCATGCTCAAATTGGCGTGCAAGCTATGAAAGACGGTAAACACGTGGCAATTGAAGTACCGGGTGCCATGACAATGGATGAGATTTGGGATTTAATCAACACTTCCGAGAAAACGCGTAAACACTGTATGCAATTGGAGAATTGTGTGTATGATTTCTTTGAACTTACTACATTGAATATGGCGCAACAAGGATTGTTTGGAGAAATTCTTCATGCTGAAGGGGCATATATTCATAATCTTGAACCATATTGGGCAGATTATTGGAATAACTGGCGCCTAGATTATAACGCCAAACATCGTGGTGATATTTACGCAACCCATGGTATGGGGCCTGCTTGTCAAGCATTGAATATTCACCGTGGTGACAAGATGAATTATTTGGTTTCCATGGATACTAAAGTAGTTGGTATTCCTGCTTTCATTAAAGAGAAAACAGGAAAAGATATGAAAGACTTTAAAAACGGGGATCACACCATGACCATGATTCGTACCGAAAATGGTAAAACAATTCAAATTCAACATGATGTAGCAAATCCACGTCCGTACAGTCGCATGTATCAACTTACAGGAACAAAAGGATTTGCAAATAAATATCCTATAGAAGGATATGCACTGGATTCAAAAGATATTGGGGCGGATATTGCTCCAAATCATGAAAACTTAACGGCACATAGTTATGTTCCTGCAGATGTTAAAAAGGCTTTGATGGAAAAATACAAACACCCAATGGTAGCTGGAATTGAAGAAAAAGCCAAGAAAGTTGGTGGTCATGGCGGTATGGATTTTGTAATGGATTACCGTTTGATTCATTGTCTTCAAAACGGACTTCCTCTTGATATGGACGTATATGATTTGGCTGAATGGTCTTGTCTTGCACCATTGACAGAAAAATCCCTAGAAAATAATTCTGCACCAGTTGAAATACCAGATTTCACTCGTGGAGGCTGGAACAAACTTAAAGGATTAGAATTTTCTAAATAAAATTTGTAACGCAATTTTGCAAAAAAGAGGGTGATATTTTATGTATTACTCTCTTTTGTGTTTTTGGGAAACATTTTTATAATCGTCATCAAAAGCTATTATTGTCATAATTCCACATAAGTTTTTATTAAAG
>NZ_PNNA01000045.1 GCF_013823965.1 Flavobacterium sp. | reverse complement strand
ATGAAACAATTGGGAATAAAACCAATCATAAAACCCATTCGTGGCGGAACAGACGGCTGTCAATTGTCTTACAAAGGTTTGCCTTGTCCCAATATTTTCGCCGGCGGTCATAATTTTCACGGAAAATACGAATATGTTCCCGTGGAAAGTATGCAAAAAGCAGTTAATGTAATTGTGAAAATTGCAGAACTAACGGCAGCCACCAATTAATAAAATGTATCATTTACCACATACAACTAAACCATCTTTTGATGGTTTTTTTTATGGGAGACAATTAAATTTCTTATGGCAAAACCTTAACATCTTCGGATTGCTTTAATGATTATATTTGATAATGATTTATTGGCAATCAATTTTTATCTAGTTGATCACGTTAAAAACAACATTATGGAAGAACATAAAGAAGAAATTACAAGTAAAATCACCACAGCAAAAGTGGATGAAGCCGCAACTCCAAAACCAAGGAAACCAAGAGTCAGCAAATCAACAAAAAAAGTTGAATCGACCAACGAAATCCCTGTGGCAGAAGAAAATCAACTGGAACCATTTCTAGAAGAAGAAAGCTCATTGATTGAATTAGAATCCAAAAAAGACAAGAAAAAGAAAAAAAACAAGAAAAAAGAAAAAGAGAAAAAGAAAGCTAAAAAAGCGAAAGAAAAAGCGAAAGAAAAAGCAAAGGCTAAAGCTAAAAAGGCCAAAAAAGCAAAGAAGGAAAAAGCGAAAAAAGCAAAGATAAAAGCTAAAGCAAAAGAAAAAAAGGCAAAAGCTAAAGCTAAAAAAGCGAAGAAAAACAAGAAAAATAAAAGCAAGAAAAAATAATCTTTCTAAACAAAAAGCCCCAATTCACAAAATAGAATTGGGGCTTTTTTATTGTTAAGATGGTAGATTATGCCTTTTTATTCAAAGATGCACTCATTTCCATGGAAATCGCAGAACGCTCCATTTTTAGTTTTCCAGCCATGGTTTCGATAACAACAGTTCCTTCTGAAAGCTCGGCCACTTTTCCGTGAAGACCACTTTTGGTGATGATTTTATCGCCTACTTTCAAGGCAGTTTCAAATTCTTTTTCTTGTTTGGCTCTTTTTTGTTGCGGTCTAATCATGAAGAAATAGATCACGACAAACATTAATAGAAACGGTGCAAATTGAGTTAATTGTTCCATAATTTTAAATTCTTTTTTGTGATTTGATTATTGTTTTTTTGTAATTCTTTCTTTTTACATTAACCCACGACCCATTTTTTGGATGCGATTACTGGTTTGTAGTTCTTTTACTAAATTATCCAAAATTCCGTTGATAAAAATACTGCTTTTTGGCGTGGAATACTCTTTGGCCAGCTCTAAATATTCATTCAGTGTCACTTTTACTGGAATCGAAGGGAATTTCAAAAATTCACAAATCGCCATTTTAAGAATAATGGTGTCAATTTCGGCAATTCTATCGGTATCCCAGTTGGGAGTTTTGTCTTCATATTCTTTGGCCAATTCCTTTTCGTTCAAGATGGTTTTTCGAAACAAATCTTTAACAAAATCTCGGTCTTCGTTGTCTTTGAATAATTTTGGAATCCTGAAATTCCCTTCCTCAACAGGTTTTATGGCCTTCAATTGCTTGATAATATGCGTGTTTACCAATGGAATATCATCAATCCAAGTCAGTTTATTGTCTTCCAGATACTCGTATAATTTTTCATTTGGAACAATCACGTCCATAAACAAATCAACAATAAAATCCCTGTCTTCTTCGAATGTGTTAATTGTGTTGTACATATAATTCTCGTACAATTTGCTTTGTTTCACATCATCAAGAAGCAGTAAAATATAATCATCGTTTAAAGTCCAATTGTTGATTTTACGGTTTTCGAGAGCAATACTTAGCGAATTATTTTCGGCAAGAATTTGAAAAATACTATTTTTGATAAACTTTTCGTTGGGCTTGCGCTCTTGCGGAGTAGCTAGATGTTTTTGACTGGATAGGTGTAAAAAGATGGTTTCTTTTTTACAAATCTCTATCAAGGAGGATAGCATTATAAGGTATAAATCCTGGATGGCATCGATACTGTAATAAAGGAATTTCTCTTCTTTTTCTAAATTATCTGAGCCATTTTGATGCATCGCATAAATGGATTGCATGACCTTAACGCGAATGTGTCTTCTATTTACCACCTTGTAAGAACTTTTATTAATTAGTTTGCAAAAATAAGAATTTCATTTTTTAAAATATAATTAAACTTGAAAAATATATGAATTTCATCTTACCTTTGAAATTCTTAAGAATCATTACTTATTATGAAAGAATTACGCTATCTCAATAAATACTTCGTCAAATACAAATTCAGCTTTTTGCTGGGAATCCTCATTACCATAATAGCCCAAATATTTTCGCTGTTTACTCCAAAATTGATCAGCAAATCATTTAAGGCCATCGAAGATTTCTCGAAAGACGAAACCATTTCAAAATCGTTTATTCGCCAAGAATTAATCTCGGATATCTTGCTGATTATTGCCACGACAGTTATTGCTGGTTTCCTGACATTTTTGATGCGTCAAACCCTCATCGTGATGTCGCGTCACATTGAATTCGATTTGAAAAACGAGGTTTTCAGGCAATACGAAAATCTTTCGCAGAATTTCTACAAACAAAACCGCACGGGAGATTTGATGAACCGCATTAGCGAGGATGTTTCCAAGGTAAGAATGTACGTTGGCCCAGCCGTAATGTATACCATAAACACCATCATCCGTTTTGCAATCGTGATTGTTTACATGTTCAATGTATCGCCACGACTGACTTTGTATACCTTGCTCCCCTTGCCTATTTTGTCTTATGCCATTTTTAGAATAAGTTCCGAAATCAATAAAAGGAGTACCGTTTTTCAACAATATTTATCCAAAGTTTCCAGTTTTACCCAAGAAATATTTTCAGGAATCCGGGTTATAAAAGCCTATTCGTTGGAAGATCAACACCAGAAAAATTTGGTAGAATTGGCTGAGGAAAGCAAAAGCAAGAGTTTGAATTTAGCAAAAATCCAAGCTTTATTTGGGCCTTTAATGATGGCACTTATTGGAATAAGCAACTTGGTCGTGATTTATTTTGGTGGATTGATGTACATTGACGGAACCATAAAAAGCATTGGAACCATTGCCGAATTTATTTTGTACGTAAACATGCTGACTTGGCCGGTAGCTTCCTTGGGCTGGGTTTCATCTATGGTTCAAGAAGCTGAAGCATCGCAAAAACGCATCAACGAGTTCTTGAAAATCGAACCGGAAATACAGAACAACAATCCCGAAAAATCGGTTATTGAAGGCGCAATTTCTTTCGAAAACGTAAGCTACACTTATGAAGATACGAACATAAAAGCATTGGAAAACGTGACTTTTACGGTTCATAAAGGCGAGACTTTGGCAATACTTGGAAAAACAGGTTCTGGAAAATCAACCATTGTTTCCTTGATTTCGCGCCTGTATGATGTTACCGAAGGACACATTACCATTGATGAAAAAGAAATTAGTGCCGTGAACTTGTACGATTTGCGCAACAGCATAGGGATTGTGCCTCAAGATGCTTTTTTGTTTTCGGACAGTATCAAGAACAACATCAAGTTTGGCAAAGAAAACGCCACTGACGAGGAAGTGAAAGCTGCTGCAAAAAGCGCCGTGGTACACGACAACATTATGGGATTCAACAAACAATACGACACCGTTCTTGGCGAAAGAGGAATTACGCTTTCTGGCGGACAAAAACAGCGGGTTTCCATTGCAAGAGCAATTATAAAAAACCCAAAAATTTTACTTTTCGACGATTGCTTGTCGGCAGTGGATACTGAAACGGAAGAAGCCATTTTGAACAACTTGCAGGAAATATGCAAGGACAAAACCACCATTATTGTGAGTCACAGGGTATCATCGGCAAAAAATGCAGACAGGATTATTGTCCTTGATGAAGGGAAAATTATCGAGCAAGGTTCTCATAATCAATTGATAAATCAAGAAGGCTATTATGCAGCGCTGTATTTGAAACAACTTTCTGAAAAAGAATTGCAATAATTGTTGTGTAATAAATATATTTTTTAGATTTTTGGTTAATGCTTAAACAACATTAAATAGAAAGAAGGATTATGAGAGAAAATGACATGTTAGAAAAAGAAGAGATATTTTCCAAGGTTTTGAGAGCCGGACGAAGAACTTATTTCTTTGATGTAAGGGCCACAAAAGCGGATGATTATTACATTACAATTACAGAAAGCAAAAAATTTACAGAAGCTGACGGATCATTCCACTTCAAAAAACACAAAATATATTTATACAAAGAAGATTTTGCCGCTTTTGCTGAAATACTGGAGGAGATGACTTCATACGTTTTGAACCACAAAGGCGAAGAAGTAATCTCTGAAAGACACCAAAAAGATTTCAAAAAAGAATATGCTTCCGAAAAAGAAGAAGAGGAAATAGCACTGCCATCAACATCGATTTTTACCAATATCGAATTTGACGATATTTAGTTTTCAACAAAAACCAACAATAACTAACCAAAACCAACCTTAATTAGTCCAAAAACCGAAAGTTTTTGGACTTTTTTTATAGCTGCATTCTGTTTTTTCAATAAAAATATGATGTATTTTTGTAATGCGAAATTTATTTTTTTTATGGCCATTATTACAAATACAACATCAAATTACATCTCTTTTTTCAAAGAGACTTTTGTGTGTGGCGCCAAATTTTCGCATTCAAAAGCATTTGTCCATTAGACCTTCGTCTATAAAACAAGCTACTTCAGACGAAGGTTTTTCTTCAATACCATTCCTAAATTAACAAAATGATTTTAATGTCAATTTACTTTTCTGGTAAATTGACCTTTTAACTAATTCATTTACCTACTTTTTAAAAAAGAATCAATCCTAAAACAAATCAATATGAAACCAACTCCAGTTTTAACATTCACCGATTATAATATTCTTCGAAAATTGGTGAAAAACGCAAAAGATGCTACAAACATTAGAGAAATCGCCTTGCTTACACAAGAGTTAGACCGAGCGATTGTAAACAAAGAAGATGAGCTTGATCAAGCCATTATCCGAATAAATTCTCATGCAATAATCGAAGATGTCAACAGCAAACAACAAATGAAGATTCAAATTGTCATGCCTTCACAATCTAATATAAAAGAAGGCAAAGTGTCTATCTTGGCACCATTGTCAATAGCTATTATTGGCTTTAAAGAGAATGACCAAGTAGATTGGTTGTTGCCATCCGGGAATAAAGTTTTAAAAATAATTAATGTAGAGAACAGTTCAAACACTTAATAATTTCGCTTTTAAACACCTCAAATTTTTGAAGGTGTTTTTTTTTATCCAATACGCAAACCGTTTTCTATCTTGAAATCGGGTGTCAGCAAAATTACGTCGCCTTCCTGCCCCATTGCTCCAAGAACCAAACATTCACTCATAAACTTCCCGATTTGCTTTTTAGGAAAATTAACCACGGCAACAATTTGCCGGTTTAGTAAATCTTCTTTTGGATAGCGTTTGGTAATTTGCGCCGAAGTTTTTCGAATTCCAATTTCAGGACCAAAATCAATCGTGAGTTGGTAAGCCGGCTTTCTGGCTTCGGGAAAATCATTGACTTCGAGAATGGTCCCCACTCTCATTTCCACTTTTTCGAATTCTATCCAGGTTAAATCCATAGTTTGTTCGTTGTTTAAATTTAATTTTGTTTCACAAACTAATTTAGTCTTTCCAGCCCAAAAAACAATACTTTTTCATAACTTTAAACTTTCGAAACAAACAAAAATGTCGCGAACTCCTTCCAATATGTTGCCACTCGGAACCATTGCTCCCGAATTTTATCTTAAAGATACCAACTCCAACGAAAGTTTTTCATTTTCAGACTTAAAAGGCGAAAAAGGCACTCTGGTAATATTCATCTGCAATCATTGCCCATTTGTGCATCACGTCGTGCCAGAAATCGTCATGATTGCTAATGATTACAGGGTTCAAGGCATTGGAATCGTAGCCATTTCCAGTAATGATATAGTAAATTACCCTCAAGATTCCCCTGAATTGATGACCGAATTTGCTTTCGAAAACAAGCTCGAGTTTCCATATCTATACGACGAAACCCAGGAAGTGGCCAAAGCCTTCGATGCCGCTTGTACACCTGATTTCTTCTTGTTCGACAACCAGGACAAATTGGTCTATCGAGGACAATTGGACGACAGCCGACCTGGAAACGGAATTCCATTGAGTGGAAGCGATTTGCATGGTGCAATTGATGGCGTAATCTATAACCGAATCATCAATCCCGACCAAAAACCGAGTTTGGGTTGTAATATTAAATGGAAGTAAATAATAATTTATTTATATGCCATTTCGACCAAATGGAGAAATGACAAAAAGATTTGACAAAAAAAATCCCAAAACTCTCGCTTTGGGATTCTAAATGAATTCGATTGTTCAATACTATAAACTACGACTGAACACTGAATACTATTACTTCACGTCCATTAATTCTACGTCGAAAATCAAAGTGGCATTTGGTGGAATAACTCCTCCTGCCCCTTCAGGTCCGTATCCCAAATCAGATGGAATGACGAAACGCGCTTTGTCTCCTACTTTCAACAAGGCAATTCCTTCGTCCCAACCTTCGATAACTTGACCAATTCCCAGTTTGAATTCGATTGGTTTTTTTCTTGGGTAAGAAGAATCAAAAACTTTTCCGTTCTCTAATGAACCTTCGTAATGAACTGAAACTGTTTTTCCAGCTTGTGCTTGTTTGCCATCACCTTTTTGGATGAATTGGTAACGCAATCCGCTTTCGGTTTTTTCGAAACCAGCAGCTAATTTTTCCATTTTCGCTTCAGATTCTGCTTTTAAAACAGCTTCACGTTTTAGACGGGCACCTTTCAAACCTACGAAAGCTTCAATGGCATTCCAGTTGTTGGCTTCCTCACCAACTCTAAGAATTTCTACCGATTCTAAAACATCGCCTTGGGCAACGGCATCTACTACATTTTGCCCTTCAACTACGTTTCCAAAAACAGTGTGTTTATTATCCAACCACGGTGTGGCAACATGCGTGATAAAAAACTGGGAACCGTTTGAACCTGGTCCCGAGTTGGCCATAGACAAAACTCCCGGTGCATCGTGACGCAAATCTTGATGAAACTCATCATCAAATTTGTACCCTGGATCTCCGGTTCCGGTTCCTAAAGGACAACCTCCTTGAATCATGAAATCTGGAATCACTCTATGAAATTTTAATCCGTCATAGAATTTTACCCCTTGAGGTTTTATTTTATTTTCCATATTTCCTTCTGCAAGAGCTACAAAATTCCCTACAGTTCCAGGTGTTAAATCGTGTGTTAGTTTTACTAAAATCGACCCTTTTGCGGTGTTGAATTTAGCGTATATTCCGTTTTCCATTTTTATTGTTTTTTATTGAAATGCAAATTTACGAATTAATTAGAGAATTTGAAAATTTGAAAATTTATCCACTTTCTAACACGTCATTTTCTGCCTAAAATCTTCGCGAACCGGGCAAAAAACATCTATCAGCAATTTTGCATTGTTTTTTATTGAAATACCAGATTACAAATCACTTTTCTTGTAAATAATTGATAATCGAAATAACGTCTTGATTTCCCATACCTGATTGTAATGCTCCAGAATAAGTTTCAATGACGGCATCCGTTAAAGGAAAATTGACTCCATTTTTTTGAGCCAGCATAATATCTTTTTGCATCAAGCTCAAGGCA
Source organism: Flavobacterium sp. (assembly GCF_013823965.1). Classification (GTDB taxonomy): domain Bacteria; phylum Bacteroidota; class Bacteroidia; order Flavobacteriales; family Flavobacteriaceae; genus Flavobacterium. The sequence goes on along the minus strand of NZ_PNNA01000045.1, from coordinate 36,182 downwards.
AATGCAGGTTGGTAATCGTCGTTGATGAGCAATGGCGTTTTTACTTTTGTGGCGCCGCTTCCGCAAGCACTTTCATTGATGATTTCCAATAAATCCGAGCGATGGATGCCATTATTTTCGGCAAATAATACTGTTTCAGCCAAGCCTAGATACAAAATTGAAAGGTAATAATTCACGCTCAATTTGGTCGCAATTCCTTTCCCATTTGGGCCTACGTGTTTTATGAATTTACCTAATTTTTCAAAATATGGCAAGGCTAAACTTAGGTCAGTTGCATCGCCACCAACCATTATTGTCAAAGCTCCATTTGCTGCGGGTTGCGTACTTCCTGCTACGGGAGCATCTAGAAATGAAGCGTTTTTTTGTTTCAGTTTTTGGGCAATATTGACTGATAATTGTTCCGAAATCGTACTCATATCAATAAAAAGTTTGCCTTCTATTGCTTCCATTCCCAGAATTTCGTCATAGACCATCGTTACCGCTTCGTCATTGCTCAACATAGTGAAAATAATGTCGGATTGAGTGACTAATTCCGTGACGTTTTGGGCAATGGTGACATTGGTATTTTCAAACGGTTTTGCTTTTTCAATACTTCTGTTGAATACGGTTAACGGAAAACCTGCCTTCGACAAATTGCTCGCCATTGGGGTTCCCATATTGCCAAGACCTATCCAGCCTATATGTTTCATTTTTATTATTTTTTTGATTGATAAGACTTCAAATATACTAAAAAACGAGGGTTGTTTTTCTATAATCCTATGTCAAAAATTGGTTGAAAACCGAAAATCACTAACTCAAAGTCGGGAAACTTTAAGAAGCAGGCCATATTTGGTATTTATTTCACTTTAAACTGCTTCAAAAGTTGGACAAATTGTTTTCTTTGATACCAATCATTGAAAACTAAATCATATTTTTCAACAGTAAATTTTCCAAAATTAAAATCTCTGTATTTTTTTAAAGTCTCCATCAATTTCTCTTTATTTTTAATTCTTTTTCGAAAACGTACCACAGTGGAATGGGCTGTTGATATCGAATAACGCTTGTCAATACTCTCTTCCAATCCTGAGTTTTTAAAATTATTTCTCAAATTGTTTCTTAAGTCGTCCAGAAAATTATCACTAACAAAACCCTGAATCATAATAGCCGATGGAGAAACGGTTATTCCCTCGAAATTAATTTCAAAACTATTTATGCCGACTAGACTTTTTTCTATAATTTCAACATAATCTGGAACTGAAATAGTGGCCAAATTAAAACCATTATAACACGATATAATAGACATTACGGTAATATGAATATCCGAATTAGGATAATAATATTGTTCAAAATCAATTAATTTCAGCTCGTCTAAAAAATGCTGAATACTATTTTTAACTTGAATACTGGGGCGGATTAATAAAGTAATGCCAAATCTATCATCCAACGATGAATCAATTTGATCGTCTATAAGATAAGTATCATTCAAAAGAAATTCGATAGATGTTTCGTAAAGATTGCTATAATATTTGTCTAAATCCATTACCTTTTATACTTTAGTTTTGGTCGATATCAATTTTAATAGTGCAAAATCCTGCAAATAAATCTTGATATTGCAAAACTCAGAATTGCTCGATTTTATGTTATGCAATATATAACATTTCAATCTTCGACCCTTTAAATTTTTCAATCTCAAAAACTTTGTACATTTGCAGCCTAGAAACTCAATTATGCGCATTGATATTATTACCGTTTTGCCCGAATTATTGCGAAGCCCGTTTGAAGCTTCGATGATGAAACGTGCCATCGACAAAGGAATCGTGGAAGTTCATTTCCATAATTTAAGAGATTACACGACCAACAAACAGAAAAGTGTGGATGATTATCCTTACGGTGGTGGAGCCGGAATGGTAATGAATATCCAACCTATTGACGATTGCATCACGCATTTGAGAAACGAAAGAACCTACGACGAAATCATTTACATGTCACCTGACGGGGAAACTTTGAACCAGAAAATGGCCAACACGATGTCGATGTACGAAAACATTATCATTCTTTGCGGTCATTACAAAGGTGTGGATCAGAGAGTACGCGACCATTTTATCACCAAGGAAATCTCTATTGGTGATTATGTTTTGAGTGGCGGAGAATTAGGTGCCTTGGTGTTGTGCGATGCTTTAATCCGATTGATTCCTGGCGTTTTGAGCGACGAAACCTCGGCTTTGACGGACAGTTTTCAAGATAATTTATTGTCGGGACCAATTTACACAAGACCTGCCGATTATAAAGGATGGAAAGTTCCTGAAGTTTTAACCAGCGGAAATTTTGCCAAAATCGACAAATGGCGAGAAGACATGGCGTATGAACACACAAAAAATAGACGTCCGGATTTACTAGGGGAATAGTTGGCAGTTGGCAATGTTGAAATAAATAAAAGATTTAAGTTGGTAGATTTCTGAAATCTGAAACCTGCTAACCGCAATCTGATTACTGACCACTGAATACTTTGAAATAAAGTTTGTAAATTACCAAAAAAGATGTAATTTTGCGCCCTCATTAGACCAACCTCTGGCGAAATCCGTGAATGTTGCTCTTTTTAAAACCATAAAATAAAAATAAAATGGCAGATTTAATGAAATTCGTTCAAGACGAATTTGTAACAAGAAAAGATTTCCCTGTATTCGGAGCTGGAGACACAATCACGGTTTTCTACGAAATTAAAGAGGGTGAAAAAACAAGAACACAGTTTTTTAAAGGTGTTGTTATTCAAAGAAGAGGTTCTGGAAACACGGAAACTTTCACGATTCGTAAAATGTCAGGTTCAGTTGGTGTAGAGCGTATCTTCCCGGTTAACTTGCCAGCTTTGCAAAAAATCGAAATCAACAAGAAAGGTCACGTTCGTAGAGCTAGAATTTTCTACTTCAGAGAACTTACCGGTAAAAAAGCCAAAATTAGAGATAAAAGAAGATAGTCAAATAACTTCTTGTTCCAAAAGTCCCGATTATTTCGGGACTTTTTTTTGGATAAAACGGTCCTTTTGTTCAAAAAAAACTACGCTTTCTTTTGGCTGAACACTATCTATTTTCATTTTGACAAAAAAAGAAGCCTATTTTCAACAATTCGCGTTCAGCAAAATAAAAAATCATAATTCCATAATTTTTGAAGTTAAACCAAACTTAATTGAGGCGTATTCCTTTTTACGAAAACGTTTTTCTTACATTTGTAACCCAAAATAAATATTAAAACAATTTTTATTAAAATGTCAACGAAATCTAAAATTTTTTACACACTTACGGATGAGGCTCCTTTATTGGCCACTTATTCTTTTTTACCAATAGTTCAAGCATTTACGGCAACTTCTGATATCGAAATTGAACCTAGAGACATATCAGTTGCAGCACGAATATTATCCAATTTTTCGGAATTTTTAAAAGAAGACCAAAAAGTGGAAGACGCATTATTGGAATTGGGTAAATTAGCGAATACTCCTGAAGCCAATATCATAAAATTACCCAATGTTTCTGCCTCCGTACCTCAATTAAAAGCAGCCATTGCAGAATTGCAATCACAAGGTTATGCGGTTCCTAATTTTCCGGAAGAACCAAAAAATGACGAGGAATCGGCCATAAAAGCAAAATATTCCAAAGTATTGGGATCTGCGGTAAACCCGGTTTTACGTGAAGGTAACTCGGATCGTAGAGCTCCAAAAGCGGTAAAAAATTATGCCAAAGCCAACCCACATTCTATGGGTGCTTGGTCTGCCGATTCTAAAACAGCAGTAGCCTCGATGCAAAGCGGTGACTTTTACGGAAGTGAAAAATCAGTAACTCTTGGGACGGCAAACGACGTGAAAATTGAATTCGTTGCAAAAGACGGAACAACGACAGTCTTGAAAGCCAGCACTCCATTAAAAGCGGATGAAATAATTGATTGTTCCGTAATGAACATCAATACCTTGAAAACTTTTGTTGCCCAAACAATAAAAGAAGCCAAAGAACAAAACATCTTGTTTTCGGTTCACCTGAAAGCCACCATGATGAAAGTTTCCGATCCTATTATCTTTGGTTCGGTAGTGGAAGTTTACTTTGCAGACGTATTCGAAAAATACGCTTCTTTATTTGCAGAATTAAACATCGACACTCGTAATGGATTGGGTGATGTCTATGCAAAAATTGCCGGAACTCCACAAGAAAACGAAATAAAAACAGCATTGGACCAAGCCATCGAAAATGGACCGGCATTGGCCATGGTAAATTCCGACAAAGGAATTACCAATCTTCATGTTCCTTCGGATGTAATCGTGGATGCTTCCATACCTGCCATGATCCGTACTTCGGGACAGATGTACAATAAAGAAGGAAAACAACAAGATACCGTTGCCCTTATCCCGGACAGATGTTATGCTGGTGTTTTTGCTGCCGTAATTGATTTCTGCAAGAAAAACGGAGCATTCGACCCAAGAACAATGGGAAGTGTTTCAAACGTAGGTTTGATGGCCCAAAAAGCGGAAGAATACGGTTCGCATGACAAAACATTCCAATTGGCAGCAGACGGACTGGTTCGTGTGGTGGATGCAAACGGAGTGGTGCTAATGGAACAAAACGTGGAAGCGAGCGACATTTTCAGAATGTGCCAAACCAAGGATGCCCCAATTCAAGACTGGGTAAAACTAGCCGTAAACAGGGCACGTTTGACAAGTCTTCCAACTATTTTCTGGTTGGACAACAACAGGGCTCACGACAGAGAATTGATTCTTAAAGTTCAAAAATATTTAAAAGATTACGATACAACAGGCTTGGACATCCAAATCTTGAATCCGGTAGATGCGACTTACTTCACCATGGAGCGCATGATCAAAGGATTGGACACCATATCCGTATCCGGAAACGTGTTGCGTGATTATTTGACGGACTTATTCCCTATTCTTGAATTGGGAACTTCCTCAAAAATGCTTTCTATCGTTCCCTTAATGAACGGTGGTGGATTATTTGAAACCGGTGCCGGTGGATCGGCTCCAAAACACGTGGAGCAATTCATTCAAGAAGGTTATTTGCGTTGGGATTCTCTTGGAGAATTCTTGGCTTTGGGCGCTTCATTGGAGCACTTGGGACAAACCCAAAACAATCCAAAAGCAATGATCTTGGCAGAAACCCTTGATGTGGCTACCGAAAAATTCTTGGCCAACGATAAATCTCCTGCTCGTAAAGTAGGTCAAATCGACAACCGTGGTTCCCACTTTTACTTGGCCATGTATTGGGCTGAAGCTTTGGGAGCACAAGACAAAGATGCCGAACTGAAAGCAATATTTGCTCCAGTAGCTGCCGAGTTTTTTGCAAATGAAACTAAAATCAACAGTGAATTGATTGGTGCACAAGGAAAACCACAAACAATTGGTGGTTACTACCAACCAAATCCTGAATTGACCAGCAAGGCAATGCGTCCAAGCGAAACATTCAACACGATATTGGCAAAAATCGCATAAACCAATTTTTCACAATTATGGAATACTACTAAAGACGACTTTCGGGTCGTCTTTTTTTATATATTTGAATGAACCAAAAACACACAACGGATTTTCAAAAATAAACTTCTAAAAATGACAACAAAAGAAACCATAACAGTCGAAACCCTTGTAAACGCCAGCATCGAAAAAGTCTGGACGTTTTGGACCAATCCCGAACACATCACAAAATGGTGTAATGCTTCGGAAGATTGGCACACCACCCGAGCCGAAAATGACATAGAAATTGAAAGCAAATTCCTCACCAGAATGGAAGCCAAAGACGGCAGTTTTGGTTTTGATTTCGAAGGAATTTATACCGATGTAATAACCAATGAAAAAATCAGTTATACTACTTTGGATGACAGAAAAGTGGGTATTACATTTTCGCCAACCGAAAGTGGAATCCAAATCACGGAAACATTTGAAGCCGAAAACGAAAATCCCCTCGAAATGCAAAAAATGGGCTGGCAGGCTATTTTGAATAATTTCAAAAATTACACGGAAAAGAATTGATTTGAAATCTCATACTAACAATTACAAAACCAAAGATGAAAAAAAATCCATATCCTTGCTTGTGGTTTGACGGCAATGCCAAAGCTACCGCAGATTTTTATTGTTCTATTTTCAATCATTCGAAAATAAATGACGACACACCGATGGTCGTTCGTTTTGAAATTGAAGGCCGATTGATGATGGGGTTGAACGGTGGTCCAATGTTCAAAATAAACCCTTCAATATCCCTTTTTGTGACTTGTGAAACCAACGAAGAAATTGAAACTATTTGGAACAAGCTCATCGAAGGCGGAAGCGCAATGATGCCTTTGGACGAATATCCTTGGAGCAAAAAATACGGTTGGCTCGTTGACAAATTTGGAATGACTTGGCAATTAATGCTGGGTGAATTGTCTTCAGAGCAACAAAAAATAATGCCTTGTTTTCTATTTGTTGGAGATCAATACGGTCGGGCTGAAGAAGCCATAAAAATGTATACTTCTATTTTCCCAAATTCGGAAATAGGCCGTTTAGAAATCTATGAAGCCGGTGAACCGCAAACCGAAGGAAAATTAAAATTTGGCGATTTTAAGTTACAAAACGAAATATTCATCGCAATGGATGGTTTTGGCGGTCACGAATTTCAATTTAACGAAGGCGTTTCGCTAGTCGTGGAATGTGACACCCAAGAGGAAATAGACGCATATTGGTCAAAATTGACGGAAGGCGGAAGCGAGAGTCAATGTGGTTGGCTCAAAGACCGGTTTGGTGTTTCTTGGCAAATTGTACCTACCGTTTTAAGCAAATTAATGTCCGACCCAGAAAAAGCACCAAGAGTTATTCAAGCCTTTTTGAAAATGAAAAAAATGGACATTGATACCTTGTTGAAAGCCTAAAAATGGTATGAAAACGACTTTTAAAGATATCGACGAATACATTGGCATTCAAACTCCCGAAGTCCAAATTCTTTTGGAACAAATACGGCAAACCATAAAAAATGCCGCCCCCGAAGCCGAGGAAGTCATCAGTTACAATATGCCGGCATTCAAATACCACGGAATGCTGGTGTATTTTGCGGCTTACAAAAACCACATCGGTTTTTATGCCACGCCCACGGGACATTCCCAATTCAAGGAAGAATTATCGGTTTACAAACAAGGAAAAGGTTCTGTCCAATTCCCATTAACAAATCCATTGCCCCTAGATTTAATAACAAAAATCGTGAAGTTTAGAGTAAGAGGAAACTTGAAAGGCAAATCAAACTAAATTCTTTTACAATTATAATCTAAAGACAATCTAAAAAAGCTTGTCTTTTTTTAACTTTACACGATTTTATCGCTTGTTTACAAAACTTTAACGCTTGTTGAATTACAAATAGCTCGTAACTTGACGAAATTTGCCACTCAAAATTTTAGAAATGATTTCAAAGAAAATTGCTACCCTTATCCTGTTTTTTTCAATAATATTTTCTTCTTTTTCCCAAGACACAAGCGTTAGCGAACTGGCAAAGCAAAAATTTACCCTAAGCGGAACCATTACCGATGCCAACAACAACGAAACTTTAATTGGAGTAAATATCTCCATACCTGAATTAAAAACTGGCGTGACCACCAATGAATACGGGTTTTATTCCCTTACACTTCCAAAAGGGATTTATAAAATCCAGATTACCTATTTAGGTTATCAAACCATTGAAGAAAAGGTAAATCTAGACCAAAACATAAAAACCAATTTCAAACTCATAGGCAACGAAACGGTTTTGCAAGAAGTCGTGATTATTGACAACAGCAACAAAGCCACGATTCGAAAACCAGAAATGAGCCTGAACAAACTATCCATTTCCACCATCAAAAAAATGCCTGTGGTCCTCGGAGAAGTCGACATCATCAAATCACTCTTGCTGCTTCCCGGAGTTTCAAATGCTGGCGAAGGCGCATCGGGTTTTAATGTTCGCGGTGGCGGTGCCGACCAAAATTTAATCTTGTTGGATGAAGCCACCATCTTTAATTCCTCGCACGTTTTTGGTTTTTTCTCGGTCTTTAATCCTGATGCCATCAAGGATTTAAAGTTGTACAAAGGTGGAATTCCTGCCCGTTATGGGGGAAGAGCATCGTCAGTGTTGGATATTTACCAAAAAGACGGAAACAGCAAAGAATTTCACGCCAATGGAGGAATCGGATTAATCACGAGCCGGATTTTGGCCGAAGGACCAATCGTGAAAGACAAAGGTTCATTCCTCATTGGAGGCAGAAGTTCTTATGCTCATTTATTCCTGAAATTATCCGAGGATCAAAAAGACAATGCCGCTTATTTTTATGATTTGAACACCAAATTGAGTTATAAATTGAACCCGAACAACAACCTGTATTTGTCGGGATATTTTGGCAGGGATGTTTTTTCCTTGAATAAAAGTTTCACCAATACGTACGGAAACGCCACTTTAAATTTAAGATGGAATCATTTGTTTTCCGATAAATTATTTTCTAATCTGTCGTTGATTTACAGCGATTATTATTATGGTTTAAACCTTGATTTCGTGGGGTTCAAATGGGATTCCGGCATTAAAAATTACAATATTAAATATGATTTTAAAAGTTATATATCGGATAAATTCAAATTGAATTACGGTGTTAATGGCATTTATTACGACTTTAATCCCGGGACCATTAAACCATCAAATGCGGATTCCGGTATTAATTACGACCAATTGGACAAAAAATATGCTTTTGAACCCGCTTTGTACCTCAACGCCGAACAAGAAATTTCAAAAAAAATCTCTCTTTCTTATGGTTTAAGATACAGCATATTTTACAGATTGGGCGCATCAACCGTTAATCTTTATGCCGACAACAATCCCGTTACTTTCAATTCGGATATGCAGATTTACGAACAAGCAACACCCATTGGAACAAAATTCTACAAAAAAAACAAAGTAATAAAAACGTACAACAATCTGGAACCTCGTTTTTCCGCCGGATTTCAACTCAATGAAAATCAATCCATAAAAGCGAGTTACAACAGAATGATCCAGTATTTACAATTGATTTCCAATACTTCGTCGCCTACTCCATTGGATGTTTGGACACCGAGCGACAAGTATATCAAACCCCAAATTGCAGACCAAGTGGCATTGGGTTATTTCAGGAATTTCAAGGAAAACATGTACTCAATCGAATTGGAAACGTATTACAAAGAAGTACAAAATCGATTAGATTACATTGATGGCGCCAATTTGATTGCCAATGATGCCATCGAACAAATAATTTTGAATGGCCAATTGCGATCATATGGTTTGGAAATTATGCTTCGAAAAAACGAAGGAAAACTCAACGGTTGGATTTCCTATACTTTATCCAAATCCGAACAGCAAACTCCGGGAAGAACAACAAATGAAACTGGAATCAACAATGGAAATTGGTACAATTCCGTTTATGACAAATTGCATAATCTTGCTGTAACAGGCGCCTATAATTTGAACAAAAAATGGGCTTTTGGAGCCAATTTTGTGCTGCAATCAGGACAACCGGTAACCTATCCGAATGGGCAATACGAATATTTAGGAATTCCCATTCCTAGCTATGGATTGAGAAATAAAAACAGACTTCCTGCTTATCATCACCTGGATATTTCGGCAACTTTGACACCACGTAAAAATGACAAAAGAAATTGGAAAGGCGAATGGGTTTTCAGCATTTACAATGTTTATAATCGAAAAAATGCCGCTTCGATAAATTTCCGGCAAAATGTAGACACTGGAAATAATGAAGCGATAAAAACTTCGATTTTCGGTATGGTTCCAGCCGTGAGTTATAATTTTAAATTTTAATCAAAATGAAAAAAATACAACTATTTTTAGTGATTGCAATGGCTGTGCTTTTCAATGGATGTGAGGATGTTATTGATGTCGATTTGAATACCGCTCCACCAAAACTAGTCATAGAAGCGACTATAAACTGGTACAAAGGAACATCAGGAAATGAGCAAAAAATAAAACTAACAACAACCACAAACTATTACGACCGTGTAATGCCAAAAGTTTCTAGAGCAACAGTTTTTATTAAAAACAGTTCCAATATTACTTTTAATTTTGTCGAAAATCCAAATACGGGCGAATATTTTTGCTCCAATTTTATACCCGTAATCAATGAAACTTACACTTTGACGGTTATTAGCAACGGTCAAACTTATACCGCCACGGAAACCCTGAAACCAGTGGCCCCAATAACTAAAGTCACACAAAACAACCTCGGCGGATTTGACGGAAAAACCATAGAAATAAAAGCCTATTTCAACGATCCAGCCACAGAAGACAATTATTATTTATTTGGATACAAATATCAAAACCCATTGGTAAACAATTATTATGCAGGCGAAGACACCTTTTTTCAAGGGAATGAATTTTTTAGTGCTTCCCAAAATGATGAATTAAAAGCTGGCGACAAAATAACGATAACCCATTTCGGAATTTCCAAAACATACTCTAATTACATCAAAGTTTTAGTCAGTATTGCTGGCAGTAGCAATGGAGCACCATTTCAATCTCCGGCCGCAACCGTGAGAGGCAACATCATAAATACCACGAATTTTGACAATTATGCTTTGGGATATTTCTCGCTATGCGAAGCCGATACCAAAAATTACGAGGTACAATAAGGAGTTAATCCAGCTGTTCATTACAAATTCCGAGTTATGAATCACTATCTTTGCATTCGTAATTTTCAATTCGTAATTCACAATTAATTATGTCTTCACACCATATCGTTCGCGATGACCAAGAACCGGCATTAATCATTGCCAACGGCGCTTCCTGTACCATCGAATTATTGGGACAACTACTCGAATGGTCACCATTAGTCATTGTATTAGACTCGGCAATGGAACGCGTTTTGGAATTGGGCATAAAAGTCGATGTGTTGCTGGGAGATTTTGACAGAGGTTTTGATCCCAATTATTACAAGGAAAAACAATTTCCCCTAGAAATTGTGCATACACCAGACCAAAACAAAACCGATTTAGAAAAAGCATTCGATTATCTTATAGAACGAAAAATACCAGCCGCAAACGTGGTTTGGGCAACCGGAAAACGTGCCGATCATACCATAACCAACATAACCAATATAACACAATACCGCAATTTATTAAAAATTGTGATGCTCGATGACCATTCCAAAATTTTTTTGCTGCCAAAAAAATACGAAAAATGGTATCCAAAAAATACGCCCATTTCTTTAATTCCAATAGGCCACGTAACAGGAATACACTCCGAAAACTTATTTTATCCATTGAAAAATGACAATCTAACCATTGGCTACAGAACCGGAAGCAGCAATCACGTCAAGGAAGACGGATTGGTGGTCATAGAACACGACCAAGGCGATTTGTTGATGATGGAATGCTGGGATTAATCAAGTCCAGACTTTAAATATATGTGGAAAATTTAAAATTCTTTTTTTCAACTATCTTTGCATCGAATTTAAGAAAATGAAACTGAAACCGATCATCGAAAAAACCAATTTACATCCCAGAAATCAACACCGTTTGGGATATAATTTTGAAGCATTAATCACCACTTGTCCTGAACTTCAAAACTTTGTGGCAATCAATGAACACCAAATAAAAACCATTGATTTCAGCAATCCCAAAGCCGTAAAAATACTCAATAAAGCCTTGTTGATTGCTGATTATGACATCAAAAATTGGGATATTCCGGAAAATTATCTTTGTCCCCCAATTCCTGGTCGCATGGATTACATCCATTATGTCGCCGATTTGTTGGCTTCCAACAACAACGGCATCATACCCGAAGGTGAAAACGTTCAGGTTTTGGATATTGGCATTGGGGCCAATTGTATTTATCCAATTTTGGGGAATTCCGTTTACGGTTGGTCATTTGTTGGAACAGAAATTGACGAAAAAGCCATTCAAAATTGCAAAAAAATTATTGAAGACAACCCGAAATTGATGGATTTCATCAGTCTACAATTGCAAACCGAATCACGTTTTATTTTCAAAAACATCATCACGCCCGAAGATCGATTTTCGCTCACGATTTGCAATCCGCCATTTCATTCCTCTCCTGAAGAAGCCACGAAAAGCTCCATCAGGAAAATTAATAATTTAGAAAATACCCGAACTTCAAAACCAGTGCTGAATTTTGGCGGACAGAAAGCTGAATTGTGGTGCGATGGCGGCGAACTGGGTTTCATCACCCAAATGATTTTCGAAAGTGCTAAATACCCAATGCAATGTCTTTGGTTTACGACTTTGGTTTCCAAAAAAGAAAATCTTTCCAGTTTATACAAAACCCTGAACAAAGTAAATCCGGTAGCCGTAAAAACCATCGATATGGCACAAGGCCAAAAAACCATCCGAATCCTGGCTTGGACGTTTCAAACGGAAACACAACAGAGGAACTGGAAGTTTGAAGAATAAACAACTCATTTTGTGCATTTGAAATACTTTTACTACATAATTTTGTAATATTTTTTTATGTATTTGAATAAAAATAAAGCCTGACGTTTATTAGACAAAGCTGCCCAATTTTAGGGATACAAGATTGGCTTTATAAGACCTACATATAAGTTACCAGCAAACTTAACTAAATTGAGTAAAAAATTATGATTCAATCAAAATACGAAATAGATTTTTTAAAATTAGCTCACAAAGGTTGCTCTAGACATAAAAAAGAAATAATAGAAACTGAATTATGTGGATGCTTCTATTGTATGGAAACTTTTTCTCCAAAAGAAATCTTAGATCGGATTGAAGAAAACGATTATGAAGAAACAGCTTTATGCGCGAAATGTGGAATAGATTCGGTTTTGAGTTCAAAATGGCCAATAAAAGACCCAAAATTTTTAAAAGAAATGAATGATTATTGGTTTTAACACCAAGCTAACTAACTAAGCAGTAGTAACTTTAAGTTTCCAACCGATTTTGTTTTACATTGATATAATTTCTATGTCAGTCGAAGACTGACGAACACATCCTCAAAGTCGGAGACTTTGAGGAGCGAAAGTTTTACATTTCCCCAACCTGTTTTTTCAGGATTTCCTTTGTAACTTTGCACTTCTGAACACTAGTAAATGAAATTCCAAGTTATCTCCGATTACCAACCCAAAGGCGACCAACCACAAGCCATTGCAAAATTAGCCCAAGGCATTGAGGCTGGCGAACGCTACCAAACTTTGTTGGGAGTTACCGGTTCCGGAAAAACATTTACCGTGGCCAATGTAATTCAGGAGGTGCAAAAACCCACCCTGATTTTGGCACACAACAAAACCTTGGCGGCACAGTTGTATTCAGAATTCAAGCAGTTTTTTCCTAACAATGCCGTGGAATATTTCGTTTCCTATTACGATTATTACCAGCCAGAAGCGTTTATGCCAGTCACGGGTGTTTTCATCGAAAAGGATTTGTCCATCAACGAAGAGCTAGAAAAAATGCGTTTGAGCACCACTTCTTCTCTACTTTCGGGACGAAGAGACATCATCGTGGTGGCTTCGGTTTCCTGCATTTACGGTATCGGAAACCCGGTGGAATTCCAGAAAAACGTAATCGCCATTGAAAGAGACCAAGTCATTTCCCGTACCAAATTATTGCACAGTTTAGTCCAAAGTTTGTATTCCAGAACCGAAGCCGATTTCAATCCCGGAAACTTCAGAATCAAGGGTGACACGCTCGAAATCTATCCGAGTTATGCCGACGATGCCTATCGAATCCATTTCTTTGGAGACGAAATTGAAGAAATTGAAAGCTTTGACCTCAAGACTTCAAAAGTCATTGAACGATTTGAAAAACTGACCATTTATCCCGCGAATATGTTTGTGACTTCGCCCGATGTCTTGCAAAATGCCATTTGGGAAATCCAACAGGATTTGGTCAAACAAGTCGATTATTTCAAGGAAATTGGCAAACATCTAGAAGCAAAACGATTAGAAGAACGCACCAATTTCGATTTGGAAATGATTCGCGAATTGGGCTATTGCTCCGGAATCGAGAACTATTCCCGTTATCTTGACGGACGAGAAGCCGGCTCACGACCTTTCTGTTTATTGGATTATTTCCCGAAAGATTATCTGATGGTAGTGGATGAAAGTCACGTGACGCTTTCTCAAGTGCAGGCGATGTATGGTGGCGACCGCAGCCGAAAAGAAAACTTGGTCGAATACGGTTTCCGACTTCCTGCCGCGATGGACAACCGCCCGTTGAAATTTGACGAATTCGAGGCGATGCAAAACCAAGTCATTTACGTTTCGGCAACACCGGCCGATTATGAATTGCAAAAATGCGATGGCGTTTATGTGGAGCAAATAATCCGTCCAACGGGATTGCTGGATCCCATTATTGAAATTCGTCCGAGTTTGAACCAAATTGATGATTTGATTGAAGAAATCCAAACCCGTGCCGAGATTGACGAACGTGTTTTGGTGACGACCTTGACCAAAAGAATGGCGGAAGAATTGGCCAAATACTTGGACAAAGTCAGTATCCGTTGTCGTTACGTCCATTCGGATGTGGATACTTTGGAACGCATCGAAATTATGCAGGATTTACGAAAAGGCTTGTTCGATGTCTTGATTGGCGTGAACTTGTTGCGTGAAGGACTGGATTTACCCGAAGTTTCCCTTGTTGCCATTCTCGATGCCGACAAGGAAGGATTTTTGAGAAGTCACCGTTCCTTGACCCAAACCATTGGTCGTGCGGCGAGAAACCTCAACGGAAAAGCAATTATGTATGCCGACAAAATTACGGCCAGCATGCAAAAAACCATCGACGAAACCAATTACCGCCGAACCAAACAAATCAATTTCAACACGGAAAACAACGTTATCCCAATGGCGTTGAACAAAAAAATAGAAAGTGCTTTTACCAACAATAAATTGGTTGAATACGAATTGGGGCACACCCTAAACACGGCTGCCGAACCGGAAACGGCCTATTTATCGAAACCCGAAATCGAAAAACTCATTCGAGAAAAACGAAAAGCAATGGAAAAGGCCGCCAAAGAGTTGGATTTTATGCAAGCGGCAAAACTGCGTGATGAAATTAAAAGTTTAAACGAAAAAATATAATTAAAAGTAGATGAATTAACACTTTTTGCTTAGAATTAACAATTTTTTACAAAGAAAAGGTTTCTTGGAATTTTTAATTATATTTGTCAATAAACCAAAAACACATATATGAAAGCAAAAATTATTTTATCTAGTTTGATTGCGGCTTCAATTTTAAATTCATGCGCAACTTCCAAGCCCGTTGCCGTCAAATTATCTGGACCCCAAGTTACTGCCAGTGCAAAAGAATTGGTAAGAATTACTGATGATGTTGTTGCCGAATTTCAACCTTGTTTGTCTCCTAATGGCAAAAAGTTGTTATATGTAATAAGAGATGATGCTAATGAAAATTACAACAAATGGAGCATTAGATTAAAAAATGATGTTATGCTTCCAGGATTTACTCCTTTAATTGGAAACAAAACAGACAGACCCTCTTGGATTGACAATGAGAACTTTATTTTTACTTATTATGCTTCAAAACCAACAATAGCAGTAACAAGCACCAATAAATTAGGATTGACTTACATCGGGCAAAATGCATACGGTGATTTTGATGCAGATGCAAGCATGTCGCCAGACGGTAAAAAAATTGTGTTAACTACCACTTTGCAAGGTACCCGTAATATTTGTTTAGTCAACAAGGATGGAAGTAGTTTTACAGTACTTTCAGAAGGTATCAATCCTAAATGGAGCGCTAAAGGTGACAAGTTATTATACACCAAGTTATCAGGAGATTTTTACCAATTGTTTGAACTGGATTTAAAATCATTTCAAAGTACACAAATTACTACTGGAGAACAGCATTCTACAAATGGAGCCTATTCTCCAGACGGAAAACACGTAGTTTATATTGGTACAAAAGACAAATTTAGCCATCTTTTTGTAATGAAAATCAATGGTACTTCTTTAACTCAAATAACTAGTGGAGATTCAAATGAAACTCAACCTTTTTGGGGAGTTGATGGTAATATTTATTTTGCGTCAACAGCAGGTGCACGTCAACCTGAAAAGATTACAAATAATAAAATTGCAACTATGTTTGCAAAAACATCATCAAATAACATAAGCCAAGAACAATCTGCTTTTTCATATCCATATACCGATATCTGGAGAGTACAACCCTTAATCGTGGATTAAAAAACACACAATTATCAATTTTAAAGCCAGTATGTCGACATACTGGCTTTTTGTTTTAGCAAAATTTCGGGTTATACACAAACATTAAAACTGGATGATGAAATTAAAACTTTGCAAAAACAATTAACTTAATTATGCTGTTACTATTCTGAAAATGAAAGTATAAACCAAGAATGTGATGCTAATCTTTAATTTATATTCTAAAATAATTTTATTCAAAACACCTATACTAATTAAAAAAATATTAAGTTTATATTTATTTAAGAAATGGCAGTACTAATAAATAAACATTATATATGAAAAAAGAAAGAGAATTTTGGCCTGATTTCATAAACTGGTTTGCTGTCAGGCCTAATTTTTCTGGGTTTTTGTTATTTTTTGTTCTTAGTATTGCCATCGTTACCGTAAGTCTTCTTCGAAATCAAATCCAAAGAGAAAAGGAACAAAATGAAATGAATTCCATTCTGACAGGGGTTTACCAGAATATCGAGCAAAGCTTAAAGAACTGTTATACCACATCTGTTTCACTTGCCCTAACACTTGATAATGAAGGAATCCCCAGGAATTTCAACACAATCGGCAAACGATTAGTAGATTCAAACCCCATAGTCAGTGTGGTTGAATTAGTTCCAAATGGCGTAATCAAGTACGTCTATCCTTTGAAAGGCAATGAAGCGGTATTAAATTTGAATATTTTTCATTCCAAGGAGTTAAAAAAAGGAGCCAAAAAAGCCGTTGAAATTAATAAAATTTATTTTGCAGGCCCACTTGAATTAAGACAAGGAGGAATTGGCTATGTGGGTAGGCTTCCTATATACAATAACAACAAGTTTTGGGGATTTACGGCGGTTGTCATCAAGTTAGAAACTTTATTGAAATTTTCCGGGATTGATGCTGCTGATCAATCGAACTATTATTTCCAGCTTTCGAAGAAGGATCCGTATACTTCTGAAGAGCAATTTTTTCTTCCCACAAAAACAGATTTATCCAACAGATACTATGTATCCAAGCCCATAACCGATAGTGACAGCGTACTTTATTTAATTGCCAAAAAACAAAACATCCTATACACTCCCATCCTACTGAGTTCTATTTTATGTATTACAATAGCAATCCTGTTTGGTTTCTTGACGGCAAAATTACTGCGAAAACCGGAAGAATTGAGAATTTTGTTAAAAGAACAAGAGACAATACTCTTAAAAAACGAAATGAAATTCAAGACCATTTTTGATCAAGCAACAATAGGTTTTGCAATTATTGATGCACAAACCGGCTATTTTATCGACGCCAATCACAAATGTTGCGAAATGTTGGGCTTTCCATTAGATGAAATGAAAGAAAAAAGCGTCAAGAGCATTATCCATCCTGACGATGTGGGGAAAATATTGAAAAACATTAAAAAACTCAACAATGGCAAAATTGCTGAGTTCGTATCGGAAAAAAGATCCCTCACTAAAACCGGAAAATATATTTGGGTAAACTTGACTGTTTATCCGCTAAAAGAAAATGGGGATGAACCTAAAAGTCATATTGTTTTTTTCAAGGACATTACCACCGATAAAGAATCTGAAGAAGACTTAAAAATTTCACTGCAATTAGTCACCGAGCAAAATAAAAGATTACTCAATTTCTCTTATATTGTTTCCCATAATTTGAGATCACACACGAGCAACATTGAAGCCATCATCTCTTTGATTGAGTCAACAGAATCAGAAGAAGAACGAAACGAAATGATGAATTTGCTCAAATCCGTTTCCAATTCGCTGAACGAAACAATGAGCCATCTCAATGAAGTGGTAAATGTAAATGCAAATTTGAGTTTGGTGATTGCGCCATTGAACTTGAAGGAATACATCGTCAAAACACAGGAAGTTCTTTACGAACAAATAGAATTGAGCAACGCCACCTTCATCATCGACGTACCAGAAGACGCAATAATCAATTATAATTCAGCTTATTTGGAAAGCATTCTTTATAATTTAATTTCGAATGCCATTCGATACCGACATCCACAACGAAAACCAATCATAACCATAAAATTATACAAAGAAAGCAAAAAAGATGTTCTCGAAATTGCTGACAACGGGATAGGAATTGATATGGAAAAGAATGGAGAAAAGCTTTTTGGCATGTACAAAACATTCCATACTAATTCAGATGCCAGAGGAATGGGACTGTTCATAACACGAAATCAAATAGAGACTATGGGTGGAAAAATAACCACCAATAGCACACCAGATTCAGGATCAACATTTAAAATCTACATCAAATGAAAAAAAAGACAATCTGGATAGTTGATGATGATCCCATTTACCAAACCATTATCAACAAATTAATTGAAAAAACGGAAGTATTTTCCGCACATTCTTCTTTCACCAATGGAAAAGAGGCAATAACTGCTTTGAAAAAAACACTGGTAGAAAATGACAATAATCTCCCTGACATTATTTTATTGGATATAAACATGCCCGTAATGGATGGATGGGAATTTATGGAAGAAATAAAAACAATAAAATCTAAAATTAACAAAGAGATTATTATCTACATTGTAAGTTCTTCCATTGCGGTTGAGGACAGAGACAAGTCCAAGACCTTTAAAGACATTATTGGTTATATACCAAAACCCATTACCATAAGTGATTTAATATCGATTGTTTCTAGTGACTAACTACTAGATGGCAGCCTGCATAAATAACAAATTAACTTACCACAATTGATTTTGTTGTTTTTTATTGTGGCAAACAAATTAAATCACAACAATAAATACTTTACGGAGACTCCAGTTTCCTGTCATTCCACAAGTTTTCAAAACAAAAACAATACATTCTACTTAAAGAATTAGCAATCAATAATTTTAAATTATCCATCAAATATCATAACTCAATGGTATTTATACTTTGTATGTACAATAATTTCATTAATTTTATAGGAAAGAATAATTTACCTTAAAGCCCGTCAAAAAAAAACATAATGAATTTTAATAAAAAGTGGCCTAATTTTATTGGTTGGTTTTTAGAAAGACCTAAAAAAACTGGGTACTTTTTAACCTTAATTTTGAATGTTTTAGTAATTCTGATTTGTTTTCAACGCTATCACATGTTGAGAGAAGATCAGGAAAGGGAAATGAATGCTATTTCTGATCAACTTTATGAAAACATAGAGCAGTCTCTTAAAAACTGCCAAGCCTCGCTGGTCTTGCTTGCATTTACAATCAATGACAACGGAATCCCTCAAGATTTTGACAAAGTCAGCAAAGAACTAATAAAAACCAATCCAATAATTAGTACTTTACAAGTAGATCCTGGAGGAATCATTAAGTACATCTATCCGATGCAGGGCAACGAAAAAGCAATGAATCTAAATATTTTGGATTCTAAATACAATAAAAAAGAAATCCTTAATTCCATAAAAACCAAAAAAATATTCTTTGCCGGTCCTTTAAAATTAAAACAGGGCGGAATGGGTATTTTTGCTTGGCTTCCCGTATATAAAGACAATAAATTCTGGGGATTTACAACTGCCATCCTCAAGTTGGAAAACTTATTAAAAACAGCTGGAATTAATTCTATTGATCATACTAAATATGAATTCCTGTTTTCAAATATACACACAAAAACGAATCAGGAAGAATTTTATTTTTCCAATAGGACAGATTTAACGAAAACCAACTATATATCAAAAAAAATACCCAACAGTAATTGGAAAATTTATTTGATAGAAAAAAATCCTTCTGATTTATACCTTCCCCTTTTAATATTAGGAACTTTAGGTATATTAATTGGAATATTAATTGGTTTGCTTACAATGAGACTACTAAATACTCCTGAAAAGTTAAACCTTTTATTAAAAGATCAAGAAACAAAGCTCTTGAAGAATGAATTGAAATTCAAGACCATTTTTGACCAAGCCACCATAGGCTTCGCCATTGTAGATGCCTGTACAAGTGAATTTAGAGAAGCCAACAACAAATTCTGCGAAATGTTGGGCTATACCTTTGATGAAATTAAAGAAAAAGGCATTGTCAACTTAACCCATCCAGATGATATACAAAGCACCTTACTCGATCTAAAAAAACTTGAAGCAGGTATAATCAATGAATATTCTTCCGAAAAAAGATGTATAACCAAGTCCGGAAAAATAATTTGGGTAAATTTGAATTTTTCTCCACTTTGGGAAAATTACGAAAAGCCTACTGCCTTCATTGCTTTTATAAAAGACATTACAGAAAAGAAAGAAGCCGAGGAACTAATAGCAAAAAGTCAATCTCGATTTAAATCGCTAATAGACACCATTGATGGTGTTGTATGGGAATACAATATTGAAACATCCACATCGACTTTCATAAGTAAAAAAGTGGAAAACATTTTAGGATACACGGTAGAAGATTACATGAACAATCCTACTTTTTGGGAAGATCATATTTACCCGGAAGACCGCGAATTTGCCTTGGGAATATCCACCATAGTAAACAAAAAACACATAAATCATGATTATGAATACCGAATGGTTACCAAAAATGGCAAAATCGTTTGGATCAGGGATATTGTAAATTTTGTTTATGAAAATGGCAAACCAGTAATATCAAGAGGAATCATGATTGATATTACCGCAATGAAGGAAGCCGAAAAAGACTTAAACAACTCCTTCCATTTAGTATCCGAGCAAAATAAAAGATTGCTGAATTTTTCGTATATCGTGTCCCATAATTTAAGGTCCCATACCAGCAATATAGAATCCATCATCGCTTTAATAGAATCGGCTGATTCTGAAGATGATCGAAAAGAAATGATGAAGTTGTTAAAATCCGTTTCCAATTCATTGGACGAAACGATGCATCACCTCAACGAAGTGGTAAACATAAATACCAATATGAGCTTAGTCATAGAACCACTAAACTTGAGCCAATATCTTAATAAAGCAATGGATGTTCTTTCTGAACAAATAAAATTGCACGAAGCTTCTTTTATCATAAACGTCCCCGATGATGGAATAGTAAACTGTAATTCAGCTTATTTGGAAAGCATACTTTACAATTTAATTTCAAATGCCATTCGATACAGACATCCACAACGAAAACCCATCATAACCATAAATTTGCACAAAAAAAGAGACAAAAATGTGATTGAAATTTCAGATAATGGAATGGGAATTGATTTAGCGAGACACGGTGATAAAATTTTCGGTATGTACAAAACATTCAGCAATAATTCAGACGCTAGAGGAATAGGACTATTTATCACAAAAAATCAAATAGATGCCATGGGAGGAACCATAACTGTAGATAGCAAACCCAACGAAGGAACAACATTTAAAATCTATTTCAAATGAATAAAAAAATAATCTGGGTTGTTGATGACGATGTCATTTATCAAACAATCATAAACAAATTGATCAAAAAATCGGGTGTTTTTTCTGCACATTCTTCTTTTATGAATGGAAAAGAGGCATTAAATACTTTAAAAAGTACAATAGGAGAAATTGATCTTCTCCCGGATATTATTTTATTGGACATTAATATGCCCGTGATGGATGGTTGGGAATTTATGGAAGAAATAAAAATGATAAAATCTAAAATCAGTAAAAAAATCATTATTTACATCGTAAGCTCTTCGATTGCGATTGAGGACAAGAACAAGTCCAAAACCTTTGCCGATATTATTGGATACATTCCAAAGCCAATTTCCGTAGATGATTTATTGTCTATTGTGGCAAATGAATAATGATTACACAAAAAACAAAATAGTGTCAGCAATTAATTTGTTGTTTTTTGTGTAATTTAAACTAAGAAATCGCCTTTCATTCAAATAAAATTTACTTTATAAAACGATTAGACATATCAATATGCAATATTCCTCACTAATTCTCATAGAGAATTAATAGTATCGAAATTTAAAAAAACACCTACTAATAATTTTGAATTATCAATCAAATGTCATAATTCAAGGATATTTATACTTGTTTTTAGAAAAATAAGCATAAAATTTCATAATTTTATATAAAACAATAATTGGCCCCAAGCCTACCAAAAAATAATAAATGAATTCTGAAAAATTATGGTCAAACGCAACCAATTGGTTTACGGTTAGGCCAAGAACCTCTGGTTTTTTACTGTTCCTGATCCTAATTTCCACCTTTATTATAATTACTGCCCAACAGTATAAAATTTTAAGTAAGGATCGGGATAATGAAATGAATATCACGTTAAAAGATATTCATCAAGATATTGAACAATCTCTTAAAAACTGTTATACCACCACTGTATCGCTGGCACTTTCGATTAATGATGAAGGTGTACCACAAAATTTTGATGAAATAGGCAAGAAACTATTGCAGTCCAATTCTATAGTTAGCTGTGTTCAATTAGTTCCCAATGGAGTCATCAAGTACGTCTATCCCATTAAAGGCAACGAAGCCGCAATTAATTTAGATATTTTAGGCTCAAAAAATCTTCAAGAAGAAGCTAAAAAATCTATTGAAACCCAAAAAATCTATTTCGCCGGCCCTTTGAAGTTAAAACAAGGAGGAATAGGAATTGTAGGTAGGCTACCCGTTTATAATGGAAATAAATTTTGGGGTTTTAGTGCGGTTGTCATTAAGTTGGAAACCTTGTTAAATTTTCAGGAAATTAAATTATTGGATAAATCCAAATATGAATTCCATCTTTCAAAGAAAAATTCAATTAGCGGCAAAGAAGAGTTTTTCCCCAATTCAAAACTAGATTTATCTAAAAGTTATTTCAAAAACTACCCTATGCCTGATAGCGATTGGAAGCTCTATTTAATCGCTAAAAAACCATATGCCATATACAATGAGATGATAATACGCTTTTTTTTAGGTCTGCTCGTATCAATAGTATTAGGTCTTTTGACAAGCAGACTTTTGAAAAAACCGGAAGAATTAAAAAAATTATTAAAAAAACAGGAAGCAAAACTCTTAAGAAACGAAATGAAGTTCAAATCGATCTTTGAGCAGGCTTCCGTAGGCATTATCATTGTGGATGCGAAGTCTGGAGATTTAATTCAAGCCAACCAGAAATTTTGCGATATGTTGGACTATACCTTTGATGATATCAAAGAAAAAAGTTTTGTCGACTTCACCCATCCTGATGATTTAAAAAACAGTATGCAACATTTCAAAAAACTTGGAGAAGGTAAAATCAAGGAGTATATTGCAGAGAAAAGATACATTACAAAAGCAGGAAATCCTATTTGGGTACACTTGAATGTTTCTCCTCTTTGGGAATCAAACAACAAACCGTCATCCAATATTGCCATTATAAAAGACATTACATCAAAAAAAGAAGCCCAAACACTGATTGAAACAAGTGAGAAACGATTTAGGTCTATCTTTGAGAACTCCCCTCTTCCATTGTGGGAAGAAGATTTTTCAGGAGTAAAAAAACATCTTGCCCAATTGGATTTACTGAATAAAACTCCAGAAACGGTTTATGCTTTTTTTGATGAACATCCCGAAGAAGTCTATAAATGTATCTCATTGGTAAAAATCATTGATGTCAATTATGAATGCCTAAGGCTTCATAAAATCAAGGATAAAACCTTATTTTTAGAAAATCTGGAAAAATTTATTGATTTAGAATCTTATGATGCAGTAAAAAAACAACTAGTGGCCATTTCTCAAAATGTCAAACAATTTAGTATCGACTCCCGAATAAAAAATTTGGAGGGAGAATACCGAGACATCAACCTAAGATGGAATGTAATAGAGGACTACGAAGATTCTCTACAAAGAGTTATACTATCAACGGAAGACATCACCGAAAGGAAAGCCTCCGAAAAAATCATACTTAATTCCCAACAATATATTAAATCACTGGTTGATACCATTGACGGTATCGTTTGGGAATATGACATTGAAACTTTGGCCTGTACTTTTATCAGTAAAAAAGTTAAAAATATCTTGGGATATTCGGTAAAAGAATGGATGGCAAGTCCTACTTTTTGGCAAGACCACATTCATCCCGAAGATCGTGAAAGAGTATTGGCGCTCTCCGATTCAGCCACCAAGAAAAAAACAAATATAGATTATGAGTATCGAATGATTACTAAAAGTGGTGAAATTATATGGATACGAGATATTGCCGGTTTTATTTTTGAAGGAGACAAAGCCGTAAGTTCTCGTGGAATTATGGTTGACATCACTTTAATGAAAGAAAGCGAACAAATTTTAAATAATTCACTATTTTTAGTTACCGAACAAAATAAAAGACTGTTGAATTTTTCTTACATCGTTTCCCATAATTTGAGATCTCATACCAGCAATATCGAGTCTATTATCTCTTTGATCGAATCGGCAGACTCAGAAGAAGAAAAAAATGACATGATGCATTTGCTAAAATCAGTTTCCGATTCATTGGACGAAACAATGATTCACCTCAACGAAGTAGTAAACATCAACACAAACATAAGTTTACTCATAAGTCCACTGAAATTGGACATGTATATCGCAAAAACAAAAGAAATACTATCGGAACAAATTCAATTAAACCAAGTCTCATTTGTAACAAATATTCCCGAAGACACAGTGGTGAACTATAATCCAGCCTATCTTGAAAGCATTATTTATAATTTAGTTTCCAATGCCATTCGCTATAAGCATCCCGATAGAAAACCTGTTATAACAATCCTGTGGTACAAGGAAAACAATATGGATGTAATTGAAATTTCGGACAATGGCATTGGTATAGATTTAGCCAGGCATGGTGACAAAATTTTCGGTATGTACAAAACATTCAGCAACAATAAAGATTCAAGGGGAATCGGGCTATTTATCACAAAAAATCAAATTGAAGCAATGGGAGGAAATATTACGGTAGAGAGTGAACCCAATGTAGGAACAACATTTAAAATCTATTCTAAATGACAAAAAAAATAATCTGGATTATTGATGATGATGCCATTTACCAAAAAATCATCAATAAATTAATTGAAAAATCAGGCGTGATTTCATCACATGCTTCTTTTACAAATGGAAATGAAGCCATCAATTCTCTAAAAAAAGCATTAAACGAGAATGATATTCTCCCTGACATCATTTTGTTAGACATTAATATGCCTGTCATGGATGGTTGGGAATTTATGGAAGAAATAAAAACAATAAAATCTAAAATCAACAAACGGATTATCATCTATATGGTAAGTTCTTCGATTGCTCCTTCAGATAAAAACAAATCAAGGACCTTTACCGAAATTCATGATTACATCCCAAAACCAATTTCAGTAGACGACATAATAGCTATTGTTTCTAATGAATAATAATCAAAGAACAACTGGTTTAGTTATGCTGTTCTTGAAAAATTTGCAACAAAACTTTGGGATCGATCATTGGATTTGATCCCTTTTTCATTATGGCAAGAATACGCTTGGTAGCCACGGGATTCAACCCCATATCAAGGCTAATTTGTTGAATGGCACCTTCTTCTTTCGTGTGCAAAATCCCATCGCTGTGCATCAACAAGGCCAATCTATAAAATTGTTGGATACGGCCAAACTCAGATTTTATTGCAATTTGCGGTAATTCTTGGTGAAAAAAATCATTAAATACAGCCGGAGAAATGCCCAATTCATTGGCAACAATGGACAAAAACTCGTATTCTCTTTTGTGCAATTTTCCATCAACTGTGGAAAAAGCAATCATTTCTAAAAGTAAACTTCTTTTTTCTTCGAAAGTATTCATCAAATTAGTATTTTTAGCTAAAATACAAAAAACCAAATTAATGATTCGAAAACTTATAGCGCTTGCCATTATTATTTTTGCAACTGCAAATACTTCTGCCCAAGAAACCACAGCCACAAAACAAGTTTCCACTTTTACCATCGAAGCGCCACAGCTACATTCCACAAAGAAAATCTGGGTATATCTTCCAAAAAATTACGATGCAACCCAAAAAAAATATCCCGTGATTTACATGCACGATGCGCAAAATCTTTTTGACGCCAAAACGTCTTATGTAGGAGAATGGAATGTGGACGAAAAACTCGACAGTCTCAACGCACAAGTCATTGTCATAGGCATCGAACATGGAAACGACAAACGAATAGTAGAACTAACACCCTACAAAAACGCAAAATATGGTGGTGGAGATGCCAATAATTACCTTGATTTTATTGTAAAAACGCTCAAACCCGAAATAGACGCAAAATACCGTACAAAAACAAATTCCCGAAACACAGCCATTATGGGAAGTTCTCTTGGCGGATTGGTTTCGTATTATGCCATTTTGAAATATCCAAAAGTCTTTGGGAAAGCAGGAATTTTTTCACCCTCTTTTTGGTTCAACAGAAAAGAAATAGTTGAATTAACCGAAAAAACTTCAAAGCTAAAAACCAAAATTTATTTTCTTTGTGGCGATAACGAAGGTGATGCAGACATGGTTGCCGACCTCAACAAAATTGATGATTTAGTTGCTGAAAAACGATGCAATTGCCAGCATCTTACCAGAAAAACGATTGTCAAAGGTGGACAACACAACGAAAAACTATGGCGAGACGGTTTTGTTAAAGCGTTTCTTTGGCTTTATTAAAACCCATAATCACAATCAAGTTAATATTTTTTATAAATGAAAAACAAAAAATACCTGCTACTAAGTTTTATGCTAATGGGCTTCAATACCAATAAACAAATGATTGCAACTAATTCAAATCCCAAAGCTGACAAAATATGGAATCAGTACGAAATCTACAAAGAACCAACCATTACCAACAAGTTTTTTAAACATAAAGATGTTGTTAAATTAATTGAAAAACATACTGCAAACGGTACTTTTAAAAATGAAATTTTGGGTTATTCCGTAGAAGGAAGAAGCATCAATCACCTAACAATTGGCAAAGGAAAAATTAAAGTATTGTTGTGGTCCCAAATGCACGGTGACGAATCTACCGCAACCATGGCGCTATTTGACTTGTTCAATTTCTTGTCATCAAAAGATGAAAATGATGGTTTTAGAAACTATTTGTTAGAAAATTTGGAACTGCATTTTGTGCCAATGGTAAATCCCGACGGTGCCGAAAATTGGAAAAGAAGAAATGCTTTGGGAATCGATTTAAATCGTGACGCCTTGGCTTTAGTTTCGCCAGAATCCAATATTTTAAAAAACATTGGACAACAATTAAAACCTCAATACGGATTTAATTTGCACGACCAAAGCACCTTGTATTCCGTGGGACATACTAAAGAACCTGCTACAATTTCATTTTTGGCACCTGCCTACAACTATGCGCAAACTGAAAATGATGTGAGAAAAAAAGCGATTCAACTAATTGTCAGCATGAACAAAAACTTGCAAAAATACATTCCCGGGAAAGTGGCCAAATATAATGATGAACACGAGCCACGTGCCTTTGGCGACAATTATCAAGGTTGGGGAATTTCAACAATTTTGGTGGAATCTGGCGGTTATAAAGACGACTTTGAAAAGCAATACATGCGAAAATTGAATTTCTATACACTATTGCAAGCATTAGAAACCATTTGCGACAAATCGCACGAAAAGGAAAAAATTGCCGATTATTACGCCATTAAAGAAAACAGTCGTTTCAACTATGATTTGGTCGTAAGAAACATCACGTTGACCAAAAACGACAAAAATTACAAGACCAACATCGGCGTCAATCAGGAACAAATCTCGAATGCAGATTTCTCTTCTTTCTATTTTAAAGGCACAATTACAGAAATTGGAGATATGCGCTATAATTTTGGTTATGAAGATGTGGATGCCAATGAAATGCAGTTTACCGCTCCCAAAATAAAATTAATGGAACAAACCCAATGGGAAAAAATGAGTCTTTCCGACGAATTGAAATTAGTCCGCGAAGGCTATTTATATGTGAGTTTTACTGATGCCAAAACACCGTCAGGAAATATTAAAAACAGGTTGTTGAATCTCACCAATGAAAAAATAATTCAAGCAACAACTCCTCAAATAACAAAACCGGCAAATTTTATTCTAACCAAAAATGACCAAGCCAAATTCGCTGTCATCAATGGATTCTGGGTGGATTTGTCCAAAGAAAACGAATGTATTGCCAATACCATTGGATACTAATCTCCAACTAAAAATGTCTATTTCAATGAATAAAATCAATTATAAATCCCTTGTTACAAGAGCATTTTTAACTACGGCGATAATGTGGTTACTTTCATCGACTGTTATTTATGCTCAAAAAAATCCACATCGAAAGATCAAAAAATTAATTGAAAAATCAGAAATTCTCAAAGATCATTTTACGGGTTTTGCACTTTATGATCAAGACAAAGACCAACTGATTTATGGACAAAATGACAAAAAACATTTCGTACCGGCATCAAACACAAAAATGTATACTTTTTATACGGTTTTAAATATGTTGGGCGATTCGATTCCGGCTTTGAAATACGCGATCAAAGGCGATTCCTTGATTTTTTGGGGAACTGGTGATCCAACACTTGCTTACTCCACTTTTAAATCCAATAAAGTAGTGGATTTTTTGAAGAAAACGGACAAAAAATTATTCTTTGTATCCAATAATTACAAAGGAGAATTTTACGGTGCCGGCTGGAATTATGATGATTATCAAGAAGATTTTCAACCTGAAATGACCGCTTTTCCAGTCGAGGGAAATACCGCCAAAGTATATAAAAATGACAATGGCGAAATCACGGTAAAACCCGCTTTTCTACAACCGTTTTTCAAACTGGACGCCAATTACGTTCCTGGAAATTTCATCATCAAACGGGACTTTTACACCAATCAGTTTACCTATCCGGCAACTATTGATAAAACGGGTTATCTTCAAGAAATCCCATTCAAGACAAGTCCTGAGCTTACCATTTCGCTTCTGGAAGAAAAAATCAATAAAGACATTTCGCTTCTGGACATTGTTTTGCCGCAGGATTTCAAAATTATTTACAGCGAAAAAACAGACGATGTGCTAAGAAAAATGATGTTGGTCAGTGACAACTTTATAGCCGAACAATTGCTTTTAGTTTGCTCATCAATACTATCGAATGAATTATCCACCACTGCAATGATTGAATATGGCAAGACTAATTTTATGAAAGAATTTGCAAATGATATCACCTGGGTTGATGGTTCTGGATTGTCCCGTTATAATTTATTTAACCCAAACACGTCAATTGCTTTGTTAAAAAAAATCAATGCTAAAATCAATGACGATGAAAGATTACACAGTTTATTCCCTGCTGGCGGCCTAACCGGAACACTAAAAAGAGCCTATAAAACGGATAACGAAAAGGCTTTTGTCTGGGCAAAAACAGGAACGCTCACCAATGTTTACAATCAAAGCGGTTACATCATTACCAGAAAAGGCAAAAAACTAATTTATTGCTTCATGAATAATAATTTCACAAAAACTACTTTGGAAATCAGGAATGAAATGGAACGAATTATTACCAAAATCCATAACGATTATTAATCCCCGATTTCAAAAAAACAATTATTAGACTCCAAATTGCTTTTAAAACGTACCTTTGTAAAAAATATAAAAAATGACAAACAACGATATATTCAAAAAACTGCGTGTCGCACTGATGTTGCGAGATGACCAAATAGTTGAAATCCTGGAATTAGTAGATTTCAGAATTTCAAAAACTGAATTAAGTGCTTTTTTCCGCGCCGAAAATCACGAAAATTATGTGGAATGTGGCGACCAAGTCTTGCGCAATTTCTTGAACGGATTAGTAATTCATTTGAGAGGAACTAAAGAAAATCCAAAAAATCCAAATGATGTTATCGCAAAACACAAAGCCCAGATTCCAGTAAAAGAAGGCGCAAAAGAAAGAGTGGAATTTAAAGCAAAACCAAAGGACGAGCAAAAAGCCAGAGGCGATCAAAAACCAGGACAAAAAAGTGCAGCGGACAAGAAGAAACCTTTCAAAAAACCGGCTCCAAAAGTACAAGTGGTTGAAAAAGTAAAATACAATTTCGGTAAGAATAAAAAATCCTGAGCTTTCACTCAGGATTTTTTTATTTATAAGATATGATTTATAACATTAAGAAAGTGCGGCTTTCACTTGGTCAGCAGCTTCTTGAAACTCAACAGCCGATAAAATTGGCATTCCTGAATTATCAATTAATTCTTTTGCGATAACAGCATTGGTTCCTTGTAAACGAACAATGATTGGCACTTTAATAGCGTCACCCATATTTTTGTAGGCATCAACAACACCTTGGGCAACACGGTCACAACGAACGATTCCTCCAAAAATATTGATCAAAATTGCTTTCACGTTTGGATCTTTCAAAATGATGCGGAAAGCTAATTCCACACGTTTTGCATCGGCAGTTCCACCAACGTCCAAGAAATTGGCTGGTTCAAAACCGGCATATTTTATTAAATCCATAGTTGCCATGGCCAATCCGGCTCCGTTTACCATACAACCCACGGTTCCGTCAAGATCCACGTAATTTAATCCAGCTTCTTTTGCTTCAACTTCGATTGGATTTTCCTCACGAACGTCACGCATTTCAGCTAATTTTGGATGACGAAACAAAGCATTGTCGTCTAAATTTACTTTAGCGTCAACTGCAATAATTTTGTTATCCGATGTTTTTAAAACGGGGTTGATTTCAAACATCGAAGCATCAGAGCCAATGTAAGCATTGTATAAAGCGCTTACAAACTGTGTCATTTCTTTGAATGCATTTCCAGAAAGACCTAAATTAAAGGCAATTCTTCTTGCTTGAAAAGCTTGTAACCCAACAGCTGGATCAATTTCTTCGGTAAAAATTAAATGAGGAGTGTGTTCTGCAACGTGTTCAATATCCATACCTCCTTCAGTTGAATACATAATCATATTGCGACCTCTACTTCTATTCAACAAAACCGACATGTAAAACTCGGAAGTTTCGCTTTCGCCTGGATAATAAACATCTTCGGCAACCAAAACTTTGTGTACTTTTTTGCCTTCGGCCGAAGTTTGTGGCGTAATCAAATTCATTCCGATGATTTGTTCCGCTAATTCCTCTACTTGTTGAAGGTTTTTGGCAAGTTTTACTCCTCCACCTTTTCCACGTCCACCAGCGTGAACTTGTGCCTTGATAACATGCCATCCAGTTCCGGTTTCGGCAGTCAATTGTTTTGCAGCCGCAACGGCTTCTTGTGGGTTATTGGCCACATAGCCACGTTGCACTTTTACGCCATAACTGGCTAATATTTGCTTTCCTTGGTATTCGTGTATATCCATATTGAAGTTTTTGGCAAGTCCCAGAATTTATTCCTGAAATAATGTGGGACAAAAATAACAAAATACATCTTAAAACTAAAATCTTTTCTTATATAAAAAATAGAAATCACCAACACTTTTAAAAATTTCTATCTACAAATTTTATTAATTGCCAAAACAGCAAATATGAGAAGCTTTTTATGAGAAATATTGAATTCTAAATTACTACATCGATTGAAATATTCGAACTAAAAGTAAGAATTTTATTAATTTAATTCCGAGTTGCAGTTTTAAAAGCAAACTGAATTATCAATTTGTCAATAGGAATGTTTAAGAATGAATTATTGTCATTTATTAAACGAATTTCTGTTATTCCAACAAAAATAAGAGCCTCGAAGCATTTTCAATCCATTATATTCAATGAAATATTTATTTTTGCATAAAAATTATCAAGCATGAAAGTTAAAGAACAAGGCCTTTATTTGCCGGAATTTGAACATGACAACTGTGGAGCAGGATTTATCTGCAATTTGAACGGAATCAAGTCGAATGACATCATTCATAAAGCACTCGATATCCTAATCAATCTAGACCATCGAGGTGCTGTAAGTGCTGATGGTAGAACTGGTGACGGAGCGGGAATATTATTTGATATTCCGCATGATTTTTTTAAGAAAGTATGTGATTTTGAAATTCCGGAACCTAGAGAATATGCTGTGGGTATGGTTTTTATGCCTAAGAGCGAAAACCAGATTGCTTTTTGCAAAACAACTTTTGAAGATTCGATTCGAAATCAAAACCTACAGATTATAGGCTGGAGAGACGTACCAGTTGACCCTTCTAATTTAGGACAAATTGCTGCCGAGAAAGAACCTACCGTAAAACAGGTTTTCGTTGGCAAAAACGGAATGGATCTAACAGAACAGCAATTTAATGCCAAAATGTTTGCCGCAAGAAAAATTGCAGAACACACCGTAATCAATTCAAAAATTTCAGAAAGTCACCGATTTTATTTCTCGAGTTTTTCAACTACCACCATAATATATAAAGGTCTTTTGAGACCCGAAGATATCAGTCCTTATTATATAGATTTATTAGACAGCGATTTAGTCACAAGATTGGCGCTGGTTCACCAACGTTTTTCTACCAATACTTTTCCTTCTTGGGAATTGGCACAACCTTTTAGGTATATGTGTCATAATGGAGAAATCAACACACTTCGCGGAAACATTAGCCGTATGCGCGCTCGTGAAGAATTAATGAAAAGTGACGTTTTTGGTGATGATATCAAAAAATTATTCCCTATCGTATTAGAAGGAAAATCAGATTCTGCTTCTATGGACATGGTTGTCGAATTGTTATTAATGACAGGACGCTCCTTGCCGGAAGCCATGATGATGGTCGTTCCGGAAGCTTGGGAAAAACACCAAACGATGTCAGAAGACAAAAAAGCATTTTACGAATACAATGCTTGCATTATGGAACCTTGGGATGGTCCGGCTTCGATTCCATTTACTGACGGAAACGTTATTGGTGCTTTATTGGACAGAAATGGATTGAGACCTTCACGATACACCTTGACAAAAGGCGGTTTCGTTATTATGTCGTCAGAAATTGGAGTCCTTGACATCAAACCAGAAGATGTTGTACAGCATGGCCGATTAGAGCCAGGGAAAATGTTTCTTGTAGACATGAATGAAGGACGTATCATTGAAGATGACGAAATAAAAAACCTTGTTGTCACCAAGCATCCTTACAAAAAATGGTTGGATGAAAATCTACTTCATTTAGCCCAAATTCCATATACTGACAATGTCATTCCTACTGAAAATGTAGATTTTGAAACTCGTCAACGCTTGTTTGGCTACACTATCGAGGATTTAAAAACCATAATAAACCCAATGGGTTCAACTGGTTACGAAGCCATTAGTTCTATGGGGAATGACACTCCATTAGCTATTTTGTCAGATCAACCACAATTATTATACAACTATTTCAAACAGTTATTCGCACAAGTTACAAATCCACCTTTGGATGGTATTCGTGAAGAAATAATTACTGATATCAGCTTGGCAATTGGTGGTGATTACAATATTTTTGATCTTGTTCCAAAACATTGCAAGAAATTAAAAATCCAAAATCCGGTTATTTCCAAGGAAGATTTAGATAAAATCAGAAATATTGACCATCCAGATTTCAAATCAGTAACGATTTCTACTTTATATGAAATTGAAAAAGGAGTAAATGGCTTGGAACGCGCTTTGGAAAAATGTGTTAATGCTACTTTCAAGGCAGTCAATGAAGGTTGTAACATCGTTATTCTTTCGGATAGAGGTGTTAGCGAAAAAATGGCGCCAATCCCAATGTTATTGGCTTGTTCCTATATTCATCACTCTTTGAACATACTAAAAGTACGTTCGAAATTTGGAATCATCATTGAATCCGCTGAACCTCGCGAACCGCATCATTTTGCTTTGTTATTTGGCTATGGCGCAAGTGCCATCAATCCCTACATGGTCAATGAAATCATTCGTGACCAAGTCGACAAAGGTGTTATCACCAATGTGAATGCCGATTACGCCATTAAAAATTACAATAAGGCCATTGCAAAAGGGATTCTGAAAATCATGAACAAAATAGGTATCTCTACTTTACATTCGTACAGAGCGGCACAAATTTTCGAAATCTTGGGATTAAATAAAGCATTCACTTCTAAATATTTCCCGTACACACCATCCCGAATTGAAGGAATTGGCTTGATGGAAATCGAAAAAGAAGTCAAAAAAAGATACCAAAAAGCTTTTCCAAAATCAAAAATTGCCAATTTATTACCATTGGAAATAGGAGGTATTTATAGATGGAGAAGATCTGGAGAAAAACACATGTTTAACCCAACGACAATTGCAAAATTGCAACAGGCCGTTCGATTAAACAGCCCGGAAAGCTACAAGGAATATTCCAATATGGTCAATAACCAAAGCGAAAACCTAATGACAATTAGGGGCTTGTTTGAATTCAACAATCTCGATCCAATTTCCATTGACGAAGTGGAGCCTTGGACAGAAATCGTGAAAAGATTCAAAACCGGCGCTATGTCGTATGGTTCTATCAGCTTGGAAGCCCACGAGAATTTGGCCATAGCAATGAACAGAATTGGTGGAAAAAGTAATTCTGGCGAAGGAGGAGAAGATCCAAAACGTTTTCAAAAAGACCTCAACGGAGACTCTAGAAATAGTGCTATCAAACAAGTTGCTTCGGGAAGATTTGGTGTTTCCATCAATTATTTGACCAATGCCAAAGAGATTCAAATAAAAATGGCTCAAGGTGCAAAACCTGGCGAAGGCGGACAATTACCTGGCGAAAAAGTAGTGCCGTGGATTGCAGAAACAAGAAATTCAACGCCTTATGTTGGACTCATCTCACCACCACCACACCATGATATTTATTCTATCGAGGATTTATCACAGTTGATTTTTGATTTAAAAAATGCCAATCGTGAAGCACGTATCAATGTAAAATTAGTATCAGAAGTAGGTGTTGGAACAATTGCTGCCGGTGTTGCCAAAGCAAAAGCCGACGTGATTTTGATTTCAGGATACGACGGAGGAACAGGTGCTGCGCCACTAACTTCACTACAACACACGGGAATTCCATGGGAACTTGGACTTGCCGAAGCCCAACAAACTTTAATCTTGAATGATTTAAGAAGTCGTGTCGTTTTAGAATGTGATGGCCAGTTGAAAACCGGTCGTGATGTTGCCATTGCTGCCTTGCTTGGAGCAGAAGAATTTGGCTTTGCCACTGCGCCATTAGTAGCTTCTGGTTGTATCATGATGAGAGCTTGTCATTTGAACACTTGCCCAGTGGGTATCGCCACACAAGATCCGGAATTGAGAAAAAATTTCAAAGGAACGCCTGAGCACGTTATCAACTTTATGTATTTTATTGCTGAAGAATTGAGACAAATCATGGCTCAACTTGGATTTAGAACACTTAAAGAAATGGTGGGACAATCACAAAAATTGAACGTGGATAAAGCCATCAAACATTATAAAGCAAGCGGATTGGACCTTTCGACAATTCTTTACAAACCTGAAAAGGCGAAAGAGGTTCCAAATTGCAACACAACGACCCAAGACCACGAATTGGAACGCGTCCTTGATTTTGATATCATAAAAGCGGCAATTCCGTCTATTTACAGAAAAGAAAGAACGAGAGTTACTTTTAATATCAAAAATACTGACCGTTCAGTAGGTGCTATTTTGAGTAACGAAATTTCAAAAATATATGGTGCACAAGGTTTGCCTGAAGACACAATATTAGTTGACTTTACAGGTTCAGCCGGACAAAGTTTTGGTGCTTTTGCAACAAATGGATTATCATTCAAAATACATGGAAACTGTAACGACTATTTAGGAAAAGGACTTTCCGGTGGAAAATTGATTATCAAAGTGCCGCCTAGTGCTACTTTCAAACCTGAAGAAAATATCATTATTGGCAACGTGGCACTTTATGGTGCAATAACTGGTGAAGCTTATATCAATGGTATTGCCGGAGAACGTTTTTGTGTTAGAAATTCTGGAGCAACAGCAGTTGTCGAAGGAATTGGAGATCACGGATGTGAATACATGACCGGTGGAACCGTAGTTATATTGGGCGAAACGGGAAGAAATTTTGCAGCAGGAATGAGCGGTGGTGTTGCTTATGTTTTCGACGAGAAAAAACAATTCGAAAATGGTTTGTGCAACATGGAAATGGTTGCATTGGAAACATTGGAAGATGAGGATTTAACAAAACTAAGACATTTGATAAAAAATCATTCCATGTACACCAAC
>NZ_PNNA01000038.1 GCF_013823965.1 Flavobacterium sp. | reverse complement strand
AACCAGAAGCTTCTGGAAAAATCCAAACAGCCATGCTTATTGCAGCTGCACTTATTGAAGGTATTGGTTTCGCTGCGTTATTCGCTGCTTAATTAAAATCAAAAACAATAGTTGCAACGGTTGGTTGTAACTATTGTTTTAATTTAAAACATTAAAATTAAATCATAGATATAAAATGGAGAAGTTAATAAATGATTTTTCGTTTGGTTTGTTTATTTGGCAAGTAGTAATATTTGTTGGATTGATTCTTTTATTGAAAAAATTCGCTTGGAAACCAATTTTGGATGCCGTTAACGATAGAGAAGAAGGAATCAAAAACGCCTTGCTTTCTGCAGACAACGCCAGAAAAGAAATGCTAAATCTTCAATCGGACAATCAACGTATTTTGCAAGAAGCAAGAATGGAACATGATGCTTTATTGAAAGATGCACGTGAAATGAAAGACAAAATGGTTGCCGATGCCAAAAATGAAGCTCAAGCTCAAGGTCAAAAAATGATCGAACAAGCAAAAGCTGCCATCGAAAGCGAAAAAAATGCAGCCATGGCCGAATTGAAACTACACGTTTCTACTTTGTCACTTGAAATTGCCGAAAAATTATTAAAAGACGAATTGTCCAACAAAGAAGCTCAAGTAAAATTGGTGGAAAAAATGTTGGGTGACGCTAAATTAAACTAATATGTCAAGTACAAGAGCAGCAATTCGTTATGCAAAAGCTATTTTAGAAATAGCAGACTCCAAAAGTGTCGCTTCTGAAGTGAGTGCTGATATGGCATTGATTGCATCAACAATACAATCGAATTCTGAATTGAGTTCTTTCATCCAAAATCCGCTTGTAAAAACGGATGCCAAAAAGGATGTTGTTTCCGAAGTTTTTGCATCTGTTAATCCGGTGACCCAAAGCATTTTCCAATTATTGTTGGAAAACAAAAGATTTGAAAT
Organism: Flavobacterium sp.; assembly: GCF_013823965.1. Classification (GTDB taxonomy): domain Bacteria; phylum Bacteroidota; class Bacteroidia; order Flavobacteriales; family Flavobacteriaceae; genus Flavobacterium. The sequence continues at coordinate 45,957 of NZ_PNNA01000038.1, read as the reverse complement.
CTTGGACGGCATTGCAGTGGAATACAACAAATTGTTTGATATTTCGAATGGTGTTGAAGTAGCCAAAGTGACCACTGCCATCCCAATGGATGCAGCATTGGAAGCCAAAGTTTCGGCGAAAATTGCCACCTTTTCATCAAGCAAAAAAATCACGATTGAAAACACGGTAGATCCATCCATCATTGGAGGATTTATTTTAAGAATAGGCGACAAGCAATACAACGCTTCCATTGCCGACAGATTACAAGTATTAAAGAGAGAATTAAGTAACTAGTTATTTATAAATAATTATGGCGGAAATTAAACCTGCTGAGATTTCAGCAATATTAAAAAAGCAAGTAGAAGGTTTTGAATCTGGTGCTACATTAGAAGAAGTAGGTTCTGTACTTCAAGTTGGGGATGGAATTGCTCGTGTTTACGGACTTTCTAATGTTCAATACGGTGAGCTTGTAGAATTTGACAATGGTCTTGAGGCGATTGTATTGAATCTTGAAGAAGACAATGTTGGTGTGGTACTTTTAGGACCATCAACAGGCATCAAAGAAGGTTCTACTGTAAAAAGAACACAACGTATTGCCTCTCTCAAAACTGGAGAAGGAATGGTAGGACGTGTAGTAAACACTTTGGGTCAGCCAATTGATGGTAAAGGGCCTATCGGTGGTGAATTATTCGAAATGCCATTAGAAAGAAAAGCTCCTGGAGTTATCTTCCGTCAACCAGTTACCGAGCCATTGCAAACAGGTATCAAAGCAGTAGATGCAATGATCCCGGTAGGTCGTGGACAACGTGAGCTAGTTATTGGTGACCGTCAAACAGGTAAATCAACTGTTTGTATCGATACTATCTTGAATCAAAAAGAATTTTATGATGCAGGAAAACCTGTATTTTGTATATATGTTGCAATTGGACAAAAAGCGTCAACGGTAGCAGGAATCGCAAAAATGTTGGAAGAAAAAGGTGCAATGGCTTATACAGTTATCGTTGCTGCTAATGCTTCTGATCCAGCTCCGATGCAAGTATATGCTCCTATGGCAGGTGCTGCAATTGGAGAATATTTCAGAGATTCTGGTCGTCCAGCTTTGATTGTTTATGATGATTTGTCTAAACAAGCTGTTGCTTACCGTGAGGTTTCTCTTTTGTTGAGAAGACCACCGGGACGTGAGGCTTACCCTGGAGACGTTTTCTACTTGCACTCCCGTTTATTGGAAAGAGCTTGTAAAGTAATCGCTGATGACAGTATTGCTAAAGACATGAACGATTTACCAGATTCATTAAAAGGTATCGTAAAAGGTGGTGGTTCATTAACTGCTTTGCCAATTATCGAGACTCAAGCGGGTGACGTTTCTGCATACATCCCAACCAACGTAATTTCGATTACTGACGGACAGATTTTCTTGGATGGAGATTTGTTTAACTCAGGGGTTCGTCCAGCGATTAACGTAGGTATTTCCGTATCTCGTGTTGGAGGTAATGCACAAATTAAATCAATGAAAAAAGTGGCCGGTACATTAAAACTGGATCAAGCACAATTCCGTGAATTGGAAGCGTTTGCTAAATTTGGTTCTGACCTTGATGCCGTTACTTTGAACGTAATTGAAAAAGGAAAAAGAAACGTGGAAATTTTGAAACAAAATCTAAACGATCCTTATACTGTTGAAAACCAAACTGCCATCATCTACGCAGGTTCCAAAAACTTGTTGAGAAATGTTCCCGTGAACAAAGTGAAAGAATTCGAGAAAGATTTCTTGGAATTCTTGAACAACAAAAACAGGGCTACTCTTGATGCATTGAAAGCAGGTAAACTGACTGACGAAATCACGGACGTGTTAGAAGCAGCAGCTAAAGAAGTTTCAGCGAAATATAACTAAAAAGTATTAAGTGTTAAGTATCAAGAATTAAGACGTCTTGATACTTAATACTTCAATCTTAATACAATACTAAATGGCAAATTTAAAGGAAATCCGTAATAGAATTACTTCCGTTTCATCGACGATGCAGATTACTGCCGCGATGAAAATGGTTTCTGCAGCAAAGTTGAAGAAGGCGCAAGACGCCATCACGGCAATGCGACCTTATGCCGAAAAATTGACGGAATTATTGCAAAATCTTTCAGCAACTCTTGACGGAGATGTTGGAGGGGAATTCACAACACAACGTGAAGTTAAAAAAGTATTGGTTGTTGCCATTACTTCAAATAGAGGTTTGTGTGGTGCTTTCAATACCAATGTAATCAAGGAAGTTAAAAACCGCGCCGATTACTACGCAGGAAAACAAGTGGATGTTTTTGCCATTGGTAAGAAAGGAAACGACATTTTGACCAAAACCTTAACCGTTGTGGACAATCAAAGTCAAGTTTTTGACGCATTGACTTTTGAGAATGTGACTGTAATTGCCGAAACATTGACTCAAAAATTTGTATCTGGTGAATATGACAAAATTGAATTGGTTTACAATCAATTTAAAAATGCTGCCACTCAAATCGTTCAAGTAGAACAATTTTTGCCATTGGCTCCAATAAAATCAGACAAACCAGCTTCTACAGGAGATTATATTTTTGAACCATCCAAAGAAGAAATTGTCTTGACTTTGATTCCAAAATCATTGAAAACACAATTGTACAAAGGAGTTCGAGATTCATTTGCATCTGAACACGGAGCGCGTATGACTGCAATGCACAAAGCAACGGACAACGCAACCGAATTGAGAGATCAATTGAAATTGACTTACAACAAAGCACGTCAAGCTGCCATTACCAATGAAATCCTTGAGATTGTTGGTGGAGCAGAGGCGTTGAAAGGATAATTTTTATTCTGAATATATATTTAAGAGCTACGAATTTTGTAGCTCTTTTTTTTTGATTAAATTTATAAAAATTTATAGCATTGAAAATCATAGAACTTACCACATTCGACGAAATGTTTGCCCAAATCGAAATAATTCGCCACTTGTATCCCAATATTTCCGAAGAAAAATACAAATCTTATCTTCAAGCAATGATTCCGCACAATTATACCCAAGTTGCTGTTTTTGAAGAGGATCAATGTGTTGGACTTACCGGTTTATGGTATGGAATCAAACTTTGGTCAGGAAAATATATGGAAATCGACAATTTCATTGTTCATCCCGAATATCGATCCAAGGGAATTGGCAAAAGTCTTACCGATTTTGTCAATCAAAAAGCAAGTGATTTAGACTGTACAATGATAGTTCTTGACGCTTATACAGGAAATTTCACAGCGCATCGGTTTTATTACAATCAAGGATATTTTCCCAGAGGATTCCATTTTATTAAAACATTAAACGAAGAAGGATTGACATAGATTGAACATTTAAAAACTATTTGGTTTGAATCAATAAAATCAAGATTAAACCAAAGAAATGGTTATTTTTGTTTTATAAAAATTTAAAAAGAAACCTTTGGGATTGTATAAAAATCTTTTCAAACAAACCGCCATTTACGGACTCGCCACGGTTTTGCCTCGAATGCTGAGTTTCTTGTTGGTGCGATTGTACACAGGAATATTGCCAACTGCCGAATATGGCGAAGTTTCCATCGTACTTTCTTGGATGGTATTCTTCAACGTGATTTTGTCTTACGGAATGGAAACCGCATTTTTCCGCTTCTATAATTCTGAAAAGGACAAGCAAAACGTGATTGCGACAACCACAATTTCCGTTTTTTGGTCCTCCATTTTCTTCCTTTTTGGCGCCTTGATTTTCAGGAATTCTTTGGCAACTTTGGCCAATGTCGATGTACAGTATGTTACTTATTCCATTTGGATTTTGGTCCTGGATGCTTTGGTAATCGTTCCTTTTTCTAAATTGAGAGCCAATCAAAGACCAATGATGTATGCTGCCATCAAGATAGGAAATGTGGCAGTCAATTTGACCCTCAACATTTTCTTTTTGCTGTATTTGCCAAAATTGGCCCAAGAGAATCCACATTCTTTCCTGGATGATTTATACATCGACAACTTTGAAATTGGCTATATTTTCGTGGCCAATTTACTCGCCAGTTTGCTGACGTTGGTTGTGCTTTCGCCCAACTATCTTTCCTTGAACCGAAAATTCGACAAAGTGCTTTGGAAAAAAATGATGCAATACGGACTGCCTATTTTGGTGGCAGGAATCGCATTTGCGGTCAATGAACATTTCGACAAGATTTTGTTGGGATACTTGTTGCCCGAGAATATTGCCAAATCCGAAGTTGGGGCTTATTCTGCCTGTTACAAACTCGGCTTGTTCATGGTTTTGTTTGCCACGGCTTTCCGTTTGGGAATCGAACCGTTCTTTTTTAGTCATTCCAGCAACGAAAACGCGCCACAGACTTATGCCGTCATCACCAAGTATTTCGTGATATTGGGTTCGTTGATTCTCCTTGGAGTGATCGTTTTTGCCGATATTTTAAAATTGATGTTGCTCGACGACAAATCCTATTGGGAAGCGATGAAAGTGGTGCCATTGATTATTTTGGCCAATTTCTTTTTGGGTATTTACAACAACCTTTCCGTTTGGTACAAATTGACGGATAAAACACAAATAGGTGCTTATATTTCAATCGTGGGAGCCATTTTAACCTTGGTGTTGAATTATTTTTTGATTCCAAAATACAGTTATTATGGTTCGGCCATTGCCACCATTGCGGCTTATGGCAGTATGATGATTATTTCCTATGTACTTGGAAACAAGTATTACCCAATTCCTTACGATATGGAGAAGATAGGTGGTTATTTGGGCTTGTCCATCTTGTTTTCAGTCATTTCTTTTTATGGATTTAGAGAAAATTATTTCGTTGGAATTCCGTTATTATTCGGGTTTGTGTATTTTGTTTACCACAACGAGAAAGCAACCATTTTGGGCATCATGAAAAGAAAAAATAAATCATTATAAGTACGCACAGCTCGTGCTTGTTGCTACAATTCCATCAATCAAATAAAAATGAAAATAAACATCATCAACAAATCGCAACACGACTTGCCCAACTATGAAACTATGGCTTCGGCAGGAATGGATTTGCGTGCCAATCTAACGGAATCCATCACTTTGAAACCTTTGGAAAGAACCATTGTAAAAACAGGTCTTTTCATCGAATTACCCATAGGTTATGAAGCGCAAGTGAGACCAAGAAGCGGACTGGCTGCCAAAAAAGGAATCACCGTGCTCAATTCACCCGGAACCGTTGATGCGGATTACCGCGGAGAAATTGGCGTGATTTTGGTCAATTTATCCAATGAAGTTTTTGTGGTCGAAAACGGCGAACGCATTGCGCAACTCATCATCGCAAAACACGAAAGAGCCGAATGGATCGAAGTCCAAGAATTATCTGTAACATCAAGAGGCGAAGGCGGTTTTGGAAGTACGGGAGTTATGTAATTCCTGCGTAGGCAGGAATCTTTTGAATTGAATGTATTTTCAAGTTCCTGCGAAAGCAGGAATCTCGTAAATTAAATTAATTTTTTGTGTAGTATAAATTATTATAAATAAGATTCCTGCCTTCGCAGGAATAAGAATATGAAATTATGGTATATCTATATAATGTCAAATAAACATCAAGGAGTTATTTATGTTGGTGTTACCGACAACTTAATTGAAAGAGTAAAAGAACATAAATTAAAAATTTATCCTAATTCATTTACTGCTAAATATAATTGTGACAAGTTGATTTATTTTGAAGAATGGGAAAATGGGTTTGAAGCCACAAACCGAGAAAAGCAATTAAAAAAGTGGAAAAGAGATTGGAAAGTAAATTTAATCGAAGACATGAATCCAACTTGGATGGATATCAGTTTAAATTGGAATTTCGATTTTAATAAAATAAGAGAAAAATAATTATTATTAACCAAGATACCTGCCTACGCAGGTATGTAAAAGATACCCGCATTCGCGGGCAATTAATATGAAAATAATAGTACCAATGGCTGGACGTGGTTCCAGATTAAGACCTCACACATTAACCATTCCAAAACCATTGATTCCGGTTGCGGGAAAACCCATCGTGCACCGATTGGTTGAAGATATTGCAGGCGTTTTGAATCAAGATATTGAAGAAATCGCTTTCATCATTCACGAAAGTTTTGGCAAAAAAGTGGAAGAAGACTTGATTGCCATTGCCGAAAAATTGGGTTCAAAAGGAACTATTTATTATCAAAATGAAGCACTAGGAACGGGGCACGCCATTATGTGTGCCAAGGATTCCTTGAGCGGCCCGGCCGTTATTGCCTATGCCGATACCTTGATTCGTGCCGATTTCGATTTGGATCAAAATGCCGACAGCGTGATTTGGGTAAAAAAAGTGGAGCAACCAGAAGCTTTTGGCGTGGTCAACTTGAACGAAGCTAACCAAATCATTGAATTGGTCGAAAAACCAAAAGAATTTGTATCTGACCTCGCGGTTATCGGGATTTACTATTTCAAAGATGTGGCCGTTTTGAAAAACGAACTACAATTGGTTTTGGACAACAATATCGTCAATGGTGGCGAATACCAAATCAACGACGGAATCAAGCAAATGATGGCCAAAGGCATGGTTTTTGTTCCGGGAGAAGTAGCCGAGTGGATGGATTGCGGAAACAAAGACGTTACCGTAGAAACCAATTCCAGAATGTTGGGATTCTTGCACAATGACGGAGAACATTTGGTGGATTATGACGTGAAATTGGAAAATTCGACCATCATTCCGCCTTGTTATATTGGTAAAGACGTAGTTTTGATTAATGCAACGGTGGGACCTAATGTGTCTTTGGGAGATGGATGCCATGTTGTAAACAGTTCGATAAAAAACAGTTTGGTGCAAACCCATTCACATATCAAAAACGCCAATTTGGACAACGCGATGATAGGCAACCACGCCAGTTTCGACGGTAATTTTACCAGTATCAGCATTGGCGATTATTCGGTGTTGGAATAAAACTGGACTAAAGTCCAGCCTTACAAAATAGTTCGAGCCAACGGCTCTATTACTAAATGTGATAGTTCCGTGGGAACGAGATATATTGTAGCAACGGATTTTAATCCGTTGGTTGTGGGTGTAATTCATAAAAACAAAAATGAAAAAAACGGTTTCCATCCTTTTGTTTTGGGTTTTGCTTTGCAATTCGGTGGTGTCATTGGCACAAACCGAACCTGAATCAATCGTGACGGAACCCGACAAATTCGAGGATTATTTTTATGAATCCTTGAAGCAAAAGGGCATCGAAAATCATGACAAAGCCATTACGGAATTGGAACAATGCTTGAAATTGAAACCCAATGACGCCACCGTTTTTTCTGAAATGGGAAAGAATTATTTGGCCTTGAAAAATTACGAACAGGCTTATGCCTCATTCGAAAAAGCCGCACAAATCGACCCCAAAAACAAATGGTTTTGGACGGGAATGTACGAGACGAGTTATGAAACCAAAAATTACAATCAAGCCCTGGTTTCGGTCAACAAACTCATCGAGTTTGACCCGGCTTACAAAGAAGATTTGACGGAGATTTACATGAACACGCAACAATTTGACAAGGCACTCGTTCTTATCAATGAGCTGAACGAGACGATTGGAAAAACAGACAGGAGGGAAGCCTACAAGACGCAGATTTTGTCCCAAGGGAAATTTCAAAACAATGAAATAGGCAATTTAATTGTACAAATTGACAAAAATCCAAAAGAAGAATCCAATTACATCAACTTGATTCGGTTGTACCTGGATAATGGCGATGCCAAAAAAGCGTTTGAAATCACGAAAAAATTGGATGCCGCCATTCCCAATTCGGCTTGGGCACAAGTGGGCATGTTCAAGTATTATTTGGACAACAAGGAAAATCAAAAAGCAGTCAATTCAATGAACGTGGCCTTGGCTAGTCCCGAAATAGACTCCTCTGTCAAGCATCGAATCATGAACGAGTTTTTGATTTTTGTCACCAAAAATCAGCAATACGAACCCGATTTGGAGAAAGCCATTGCTTATTTTGACAAAGACCCAAACATCAACGTGGCCAAGGAAATAGGCAAGTATTTTCATAACAAACAATTGTGGGACAAGGCCATTCGCTATTATGAATTGAGTTTAAAAAACAGTGATGGGCAAAATGTCGAGACCAATTTGCTTTTGCTTCAGGCGTATGTCGAAACCAAGCAATTTGAATTGGTAGCCAAAAAAGCAGCGGAATTAGTGGAAACATTTCCTTCGCAACCGCAGTTTTATTACTATTCGGGATTGGCAAACAATCAATTGCAGCAATTCAAGAAGGCAAAAGAGATGCTGGAAATGGGCTTGGATTACGTGATAGACGATGTGCCGTTGGAAGTTAATTTCAACCTTCAATTGGGTGAAGCATACAATGGATTGGGCGATTTCAAGAAAAAGGAACAGTATTTTTCCAAAGCCAATCAATTATTAAAAAATAAAAAATAACAATTCAAATGAAGAGATTCTTAGCTATGGCGTTGTTGGTTTTTTTGACGTCCTGCAAATCCAAAGCGGTTGCGGTGGAAACCGTTAAAGCCCCGACTCGAGTAAAGGCCAATACAATTATTGAAAACTATTACAACAATAAAATTGATTTTTCGACATTATATATAAAATCGAATGTTCAATATTCGGATGACAAACAAACACAGAACGTTACGGCCGAAATAAAAATCAAGAAAGACCAACAAATTTTGGTGAGCGTTCGTTTTTTGGGAATCACAATGGCTAAAGCATCGATCACGCCAACATCGGTAAGCTATTACGAAAAAATGGGAGGCAGTTATTTTGAAGGCGATTTCAGCACCTTGAGCCAATGGCTGGGAACCGATTTGGATTTCAACAAAATGCAGAACATGTTGTTGGGACGTGCCATTGATGATTTGGAGAAGGGAAAATATACGGAATCATTCGTTGACCAAGAGTATCGATTGGATGATGCATCGGCGAGTAATTTTAAAAAAGTATTTTATTTTGATGCCAATACCTTTTTGTTGAACAAACAGGAAATAGCCCAAACCGCCAAAGGCAGGATGATTCAAGTGGCTTATTCCGACAAAACGGTTTACAAGGAGTTAACCTTGCCTTCGAAAGTGTCCATCAACGCCATTCAAGAGAAAGGGAAAACCCAAATCAATTTTGATTACAACACCATAAGCTTTAATGAAGAACTTTCTTTTCCTTATAGTGTCCCAAATGGTTACAAAAGAATTATAATTAAGTAAATTTGCACAAACTTATTTCAAATATGCCAAAATTTCTCCTAAGCCTATTATTTTTATGCTTGACTTCGCTATCGTGGAGCCAAGATTCCCAGCAAGAAAAACTAGAAGCACGAAAAGCCCAAATTCAAAAAGAAATTAGGGAAAACGAAGCATTGTTGCAAACGGTAAAAAAGAAAGAGAAGTCCGCCGTAAACGTGATTGTGATTCAGGCCAATAAAATAAAACTCAAGGAAAGACTGATCAACACCACTGAACGACAAGCAAAACTGTTGAGCAATGACATATATATCAATCAACTGCAAATCAATAAACTCAATAGAGAACTTGCCGTGCTTAAAGAGGATTATGCAGAAATGATTGTAAAATCGTACAAAAGTCGCTCCGAACAAAGCAGGGCGATGTTCATATTATCATCCGAGAATTTTCTCCAGGCTTATAAAAGAGCCCAATACATGAAGCAGTACACCGGTTTCAGAAAAATGCAGGGCGAGGAAATAAAATCTAAAACAAAGCAACTTGTTCTCCATAACGAGAAACTTGACGTGCAAAAAACGGCCAAGAAAAAACTAATTGCCGAAAACGAAAAAGAACGTTTGTCGTTGTTAAAAGAGAAGCAGATACAACAGAAGTTGGTGGATTCCATCAAAAAAGACAAGAAAAAAATCACGGCCGAAATCAAGAAAAAACAACAAGAAACAAGAGCCATTGAAAGACAAATAGATCGTTTAATTAGAGCAGCCATTGCCGAAGCCAATAGAAAAGCAGCTTTAGAAGCAGCGATGAAAAAAGCCGAAGCCGAAGCAAAAACAGGTGACACTAAAGAAGAAATAAAAACACGTGCCAAAGCTATTGTTTCTTCCACACCAGCTTCAACTTCATCAAAAATAATATTAACGGCTGAATCAAAAATATTGGCCGATAATTTCAAGGCAAACAAAGGGAAATTACCTTGGCCAGTAGAAAAAGGCTTCGTTTCCTTGCCGTATGGTGATCAACAGCACCCACAATTCAGTAATTTGACCGTTCACAATAGCGGCGTCGAGATCACGACTGACCAAGGCGCATCGGCAAGAGCCGTATTTGGAGGTGAAGTTATAAGTGTTTTTGTTTTGTCGCCCGTAAACAAAGCGGTGCTGATTCAGCACGGGGATTATTTCACGGTATATCAAAATTTAAGCTCCGTTTATGTGAACAAAGGCGATAAAGTAAGCATAAAACAAAGCATTGGTAAAATCAGGACCAACGGCGACACAGGAAAAACAGTTATTAAATTTATCATTAAGCAAAACACAACTTATAACGATCCGGCAAGCTGGTTGTACAATATGTAAAGAAGAATATATTCCAATAAAAACAGCCTTGTATATTCTATGGAATAACCAAGGCTGTTTTTGTTAATGAAACTATTGTTGTTGCTGTTGTCTTTGCTGATGCTGCAATTGTTCAATATAGTCAAGTTGAGCTTGTTCTTCCACCGTTACTTCCTGAAGCTGAACATCGTTAATTTCTTCAAATTGTCTTCCGTCTTCATAGCCAATGGACACGCAAACCGAAAGTGTTTGTCTTGCAAACCCTTTGAAGGTACCTTTTACAGGAGTACAATCGTAGAAATTTCTTCCCACCGAAAGTTTGACATGGTTATCCATTGTCCAGATATTGTTTGTGGGATCCAGTCCAAGCCAACCTTGTGTTGGCGTGTAAATTTCTACCCAAGCATGCGTTGCGCCTTCTCCTCTAAGGCCGCTTTTGTTAGGGCAAATATAGCCACTCACGTATCTTGATGGAATCCCGGCAGTTCGCAAGAGTTGAAGCAATACATGAGCAAAATCTTGGCAAACCCCCTTTTTAATTTCTAAAATCTCGTCAACCGTAGTTTCTATGTTGGTAATTCCCTTGGTGTAAGTAAAGTGCTTAAAAATATATGTATTGCACTCTTGGGCAATAGCTATAATGGATTTGTCGGCACGGTTTATTTTTTTTAAAATAAGGTTTATTTTATTTTGTTTGTCAATGATTTCTGGACAACAAAGCCTTTGCAAGTAAATACTTTTTTCTTTTTCATTAGCTAAATCCTGCACCGTGGTGGTATCTATTTCGGGTATTTTTAGCGAATGATTGACACGCACCAACATCCGGGATTCGATGGTCATTTCTTCATGGGATTCTAAATTATTGAAATTCCCAATTCGATTGCCATAATAATCATTCGAAATTTCGATATTGGGATTGTGGGTTATCAAGAGTTGGTGTTGCAGCACATCTTGATTGGCAAAGTTATGCGGAAACAAGCGTATTTCGTTGATACTCTCCTTTATGGGCCAATTGTATTGGTATTTTGTGATATGTATTATTTTGAAAACTGCCATTTTTTTAGGTGTAGGAGAAGAATAATTTAGAAAAATCTGTCGAAAATTGAATCAATTGTTTTTTGGTGTCATTAAGTACATCTTCCAGTTGTTGGTTGGTCAGATTGTGATAGTCCGTAAATTCAACAGCACTTTTGAGTCTTCCAAATTGATTGTGTAGTGTTCGTGCTTCGCTCAAATGATTGTCTTTAAACAGGTTATCCAAGTATATTTCTATAAGTCCCAAGGTATAAATCACCGAGTGGGCAAAATCTCTGTTGAAAATTACTTGTTGCACTACCTTGCGATTGTGCGGAATATTGCTGTAACTTTTTAAATACAATTCGTATCCAGAAAGGGAGAGCAACAAGCGTCTCCAGTACAACAAATCCTCATTTCCTTCGAGATTGTAATGAATGGGTGCAAAGTAAGCCTGTGTCAACGAAATGGTTTGTAAACATCTTTCGATATGTTTGCCAATGTTTGAAAAAGACCATCCCAGTCCTCTTGGCATTGTTACTTCTAAAATACCGTTGTAAAGCAAAAAATCCTTGTTGAGTTTTGTCACAATGCCCAATGCTTCTGAAGTTTCTAGTTTTTTGGGCAAATCGGGTGCATTCATGAAGTGGTACAAAGAGTTGATGTGTTCCCATAATTCTTTGGTTATTTTATCTTGGGAACCTCGGGCATTTTCCCGAGCTTTAATTACCAAATTTTTAACTGAATTGTGGTTTTGATTGCTGCAAACAATGTATTTCAGCACAAAATTGGTGTCAAATTGTGCATCGCTTATTTGCTTTTGTGACAAATCAGTATAGTATTCCAATAGCGGTTTGTAGCCTTGAGAATCCACTAATTCTTTGTCGAAAGACAAGATATAAAACGTGTTGAGGGTAAGCAACATTCCATCTGTTCTTTCCATATATCGATTGAGCCAGAACATTCCGTCCGCCACTCGGCTGAGCATATTTACTTTCATTTCATTTGTTTTAAAAAGGCCAAAATAATTTTGGGTTATTTAACTATCCAAGTGTCCTTGCTTCCGCCTCCTTGTGAGGAATTGACTACCAACGAGCCTTCGGTAAGAGCTACTCTGGTGAGTCCGCCCGGAACTATTTTCACGCCATTTGGCCCACACAAAGCATAAGGTCTTAAATCGACATGGCGCAGTTTTAGTTCTCCATCGATTAAACAAGGCACGGTGCTGAGTTGGATGATGGGTTGGGCAATAAAGTTTCGTGGATTATTTAAAATGGCAATTTTTGCATTTTTTAATTCTTGTTCCGTGGCTTTGTTTCCCATAATCATTCCGTATCCACCACTTTGATTGGTCTCTTTGATGACCATGTTTTCCATGTCGGCAAACACTAGTTCGCGTTCCTCTTTATTACCCATTTGGTACGTGGGAACGTTTTTGAGTATTGGTTCTTCGTTGAGATAATATCTTATCATTTCAGGCACATAGGCATAGACCGCTTTGTCGTCGGCAACACCATTCCCCACGGCATTTACCAGGGCTACATTTCCCATTTTATATGCGCTTATCAATCCAGGAACGCCAAGTGCGCTGTCGGGTTTAAAGACTAATGGATCTAAATATTCATCGTCCAATCGTCTGTAAATCACGTCAACTTGTTGAAGCCCAGAAGTGGTTTTCATATATACTTTGCAATTGTTGACCACTAAGTCCCTGCCTTCTACTAATGGAATTCCCATTTGTCTGGCCAAGAAAGTGTGTTCATAATAAGCAGAATTATAAATTCCGGGAGTGAGCAACACGACATTTGGATTAGAGATATTTCTTGGAGACAAGGAAATCAATATGTTATGAAAAATCATCGGATAATTTGCTACCATGCTTACATCATTGGAGGTAAACATTTCTGGAAAAATCCTTTTGGTAATTTCACGATTTTCCAACATATAGCTCACGCCACTTGGACATCTTAGATTGTCTTCCAATACATAGAACTCTCCTTTGGCACCCCGAATCAAATCTATTCCCGCTATATGGATATGGATGTCATGCGGCACTTTTATTCCGTGGACTTCCTGAATATAATGAGGGCAAGATGATATTAATGCTGCTGGCATAATACCTTCTTTTATGATAAACTGCTCGTTGTAGATGTCTTCCAAAAACATGTTGAGAGCTTTTAACCGTTGGCTAATGCCTGTTTCTACTTCCTCCCAATCTTTTTGAGTGATTATTCTCGGAATGATGTCGAACGGAAATATCCTTTCAATGCCCTCATTATTGTCGCTATATACGGTAAAAGTGATTCCTTGATTCATAAAGAAATCAGCGGCCTGTTTTTGTTTTTGATTTAAATTTTCGGGATTAAGACTTTGTAATGTTTGTAAAACTTTGCGATAAGAATTTCGCACTCCTTTATTGGAAAACATTTCGTCCCAGCCATTGGGGTTTAATTTCGGCATCAACTTCATCATTTCTTTCATTGTTAAATAGTGGTTTTTTTGACTGTTTTGTCTAAAAAATGTGTCATTTAAGACAAATTTATTATTTTATTTTCATCAAAAACGTTATTTTGTTAGGTATTTAACAATTTATACCATATTCGTTATTTAAATAATAATTTTTGACAATTTTATTATTTTTTCACTTCGTTTTTTCAATTATATAAAAATTTAAAAACAACACCCCTTTATTTAAGGGGTGTAAATTTAATTATAATGCATAATTAAAAATAAATGTCCTTTTTAATACGGGGTATCTGTATTTTTTATTTTATTAATCCAGCTTTTGGATCCAGCTTCAAACAGGCAGCCCATCGATAAAATGAACTGACTGATATTAAATCTGTGAGTATTTTATAATTTAGGTAAAAAACGCATCAAATTACTGATATTGGATATAGATGGGTTTGGGCGTAAACCGGAGTAATTCTGCTGGAGTATAGAGTCCGTTGGGATTCGTTTTGGTGTCGTTTTTATAAAATAATTTGAATCCGGTAAACTGCACGGGTTCTTTATAAATATAAGATTGGTAGGATATTTTTTTGAGGGTCTTGTTGCCAAAACCATCCATGTTTATGACCACTTGCACCTCGGGAAGTATTTTTATTTTTTTGTATCCGGTTACCATTCGTTGGGTAAAGCGGTGTATTACCAATACTTTTGGAGGGAGATTATTTTTGCGCACCAGTTGTGCCAATATTTCAATAGCCTCATTAATGTCATCGGAAGAGAAATTGCCTATTTTAGTTCCGGGAGCACCACCATTTTTCATCGAAAATTCAGGATCAATCGCCAAATGTACTTTTGGTAGTTTTAGATATTTTTCTAGCGAGGCGACTTCGTTCTTCAAGGAACTATGGCCTATTTGAACATCAAGAAACACTATGGCGTCAATCGATTTTGCCCAATCCATAATAATGTCAATCTGGTGAAAAGGCATGCGCAACCGGTATAGACCTGATTTTCCGGGAGAACCCTGTGCCGTGATGGCTATGTAATGCAGTGCTGGAATTGTTTTTGTGGTGGAATCGGCGGCTTGCCATTTTGCCACTTCCCCTTTTAGCTTTTTGAGCATGGCATCTTTGGGTAATTCGCCCAAGATTCCCATTTTTTTTGAATATAGATTTCCATAAAATGCAATAATCCTGTTATAAGGCAAAAGTGCTCCCGGTAGAGGATAAGGTAATTTTTTTACTGGCCATCTGCCGGATTTGTCTTTGTTGCCCAAAGCATGAACACGTTGGTTATAGTCGGTGGTGTCAATTGTGGGAACGGAAGTTTCAGGAAATGGAAGTTGTTGAACGATTTTGTTTTTTTCTTTTTCGACGGAAGCATCGGTGGCTTTGGCTCTATTGCAACTGCTGGAGTAGAACAAGAACAAAAGCAAAAATATTCGAAACAGGAAAGTATGCGCCGGCGTTTTCATGAGACAGCACTTTTATGGATAGCATAAAGGTACGTGATTTAAGAGCGAATTCTAAATTTTAGCAGTAATAATTTTAGATTAAAAAGTTACAAAGCAGTAGTAAAAATAGACTTTTTAAATTGTAGCCCCGCCGGGAATCGAACCCGGATCAAAAGTTTAGGAAACTCCCATTCTATCCGTTGAACTACGGGGCTATAAAGGTTGCAATGGCAATATTTGGCAAAACTAATGATTTTTTCTTTCTAAGGCGTGGCGTCTACTAAATAAATTCATGGTTTATGCGATTCAAACGAAACAAGTTTTTTTCCAGTTTTTGGTTTAAATATAATTGCTTTGAACAGAATCTGTTTAGAAATAGATTTTCGCTGAATGGAAAGAAAAAGCTAAGTTTGTAATTCATTTAAAACACAATGGTAATTGTTTAAAAGTACCCTTTCCGTTTTTTTGTTTCTGCTTTTTTCATTTGGCGGCATTTCTCTTTTTAGCCAAGTAAAAAAAGATACCATCGCGCTTTCAGCTGTAATTCTGGAGGCTTCCCCCATCAAAAAGGGGCTTCAAAATGCCGCTTCTTCCGTTTCTGTAATCACTACGGCCGACATCGATAAAACCGATGGAATTATTCTAACTCCGGTTTTGAATAAAATCCCTGGCGTACACATGCAACAAGGGGGATTAAATACCAATAGAATTACCATTCGAGGTATGGGAGCCCGCTCGCAATATGGAACAAATCGAGTAAAAGCATATTTTAATTGGATTCCATTGAGTTCCGGAGAAGGCGAAACAGTCATTGAGGACATTGACGTGGCTTCAATAGAAAAAATCGAAATCATTAAAGGCCCCAACTCGACCAGTTTTGGTTCAGGATTGGGCGGGGTGGTTCACTTGTTTTCAAGGAAAACGCCTTTGATGGAATCTTTCGGAAAAGCAACAACGACTTTTGGCAGTTTTGGGTCGCTGCAACAGCGAATTTCTGCCGGATACAGCGACGCGAATTCGAATATATTTTCGAGTTATTCTGACCTGCAAAGTGATGGATACAGGGACAATAGTTCCTACAAGAGAAAATCGTTTAACATGTACGGAAATCAAAAAACAAGTCCTAAAGGCAGTTTGTCCTTCTTGGGGATTTTTACCAAATTGAAAGCTTATATTCCGAGTTCTTTGAACGAAAATGATTTTAAAAACAATTCAAAAAAGGCAGCCACGACATGGTCGGCGGCACAAGGATATGAGTCTTATGACAAATTCCTGTTGGGTTTGGGTTATGACCATCAATTTTCTAAAAAATGGTTTTTGAAATCTAGTGTTTTTTCCAATTTTAAAAATGCTTATGAAGCGAGGCCGTTTGATATTTTAGACGAAAACACAAGTTCATTGGGTCTTCGTTTGAATGTAAATTATAAAGACCGATTGCTTTCTTTGCCTTTTGAATTAAGTTTTGGAACTGAAATGGATGCGGAAAAATACCAATATTCACTCTATAAAAATTTATACCTAACGCAACCCGGGCAAGGAAGTCTTCAAGGGGATAAGTTCAGCGCCACTGACGAAAACCGAAACTACAGCAACTATTTTTTGCAAATGGAAGTTTGGCTTTCCCCAAAGCTGCATTTAGAAACCGGGATTGCATTAAACACCACCAAATATTCGTTAAAAGATGTTTTTACTAATTCTAACAGCCAAAATTACACCTATACTTTTGGCAATGTTTGGTCGCCAAGGATTGGATTTTCCTATAAAGTGGGAAACGAAAAAAACATCTACACTTCCATCAGTAAAGGGTTTTCGGTTCCTGCAGTTGCCGAAACCTTGACTCCCGAAGGCCAAATCAACACGGACTTAAAACCAGAAACCGGTTGGAATTACGAAATAGGATTCAAGGGCAATTGGATGGAAAATAAATTATATGCCGAGCTAACATTTTTTAGCACCCAAATTGACAATTTATTGGTGGCACGACGAACCGCCGAGGATCAATATGTCGGAATTAATGCGGGTTCGAGTTCTCATCCTGGTATTGAATTCCTTGTCAATTACAAATTATTGGATGCCAATAAATTTCAAATCACGCCTTATTTTTCAGCAGCGATAAATAATTTCAAATTCAAGAATTT
The DNA here is from genome assembly GCF_013823965.1 of Flavobacterium sp. GTDB lineage: Bacteria > Bacteroidota > Bacteroidia > Flavobacteriales > Flavobacteriaceae > Flavobacterium. Next base: position 28,416 of record NZ_PNNA01000038.1, on the reverse strand, counting down.
TGTGGATCACGAAGCGGATTATTCGGGCAACCAACTTACGGGTGTTCCGGATAAACAAGTCAATTTTGGATTGGACATCAACACAAAACAAGGGTTTAGCATAAACACGTCTTACAGAACCGTGGGAAGGATTCCAATGGATGATTCCAATACAAAATACAGTGATGGTTATTCGGTGCTCGACATCAAAACAACTTACTTTTTCACAATACTTAAAGTCCTGAAAACCGAATTGAATGCTGGGATTAATAACGCATTGGACGAGAAATATGCAGCGAGTATTTTGCCAAATGCTGTTGGTTTTGGCACTGTGCCTCCTAGATATTATTATCCAGGTAATCCCGTAAATTTTTATGGAGGTTTTTCGATTTCTTGTGTTTTTTAAGGCGATTAATTCTCCTCTAAGTCACTTTTTTCAGGTTTGAAGTTGCTGCAACCTATACTTTTGAATCTAAATTCTTTGTTTCAACTTAAAAGGAAGTTTTACAAATGTGTAGTAAAATATAGATATTTACTTCACATAAAGCGGGAAAATCGTTAATTAAAAAAATAAATGTAAATTTTACAATTATTTTTTTTAATTTCGAATCTATTAAATAATTCCTGTCCAATAAACACCCTTTGAAAAGAATTTTTGATTGCCCGGGCCTGCTCGTTTTGTTTTTATTGATAACCATTGAAGGTTTGGCCCAAACAAAAATAAATTTACCAAAGAAAAAAAATGGGTGCTTATTTGATGGTCTATTTTAAAGACGATTCCAATGGTTTGTCAACTAACGGGTTCCGTTTCGGACTTGAATAATGTTGAATTGGCGGCTTATTCATTTACCGCATATCGCATTAAAACAGATGGTTCCAAAAAATAAAATTCAAAAAAGATGCTATTTAACACTATCAAAAAATCGGTTTACTTTGGGCTTGCATTAGTCTCAATGGCTAATGTTTACGGGCAATCTGCTAAACTGGAAAGTTTTCCGTTATCGTCGGTTCGTTTGCTCGAAAGTCCTTTCAAGGCGGCGCAACAAACGGATTTAAAGTATATTTTATCGCTTGATGCAGACAGACTTTTGGCTCCTTATTTCAAGGAAGCGGGATTGGAAACCAATGCCATCAATTATCCCAATTGGGAAAATACGGGCTTGGACGGGCACATTGGCGGGCACTATATTTCGGCTTTGGCTGAAATGTATGCCGCAACCGGAAATCAGCAAATCAAGGAAAGATTGGATTATATGTTGGACGGTCTTGAAAAATGCCAAAAAAAAAACGGCAACGGTTACATTGGCGGCGTTCCTGGAAGCAAAGCATTATGGGATGAAATTGCCCAAGGAAAAATTGAAGCTGGAAGTTTTTCGTTAAATAATAAATGGGTGCCTTGGTACAACATCCATAAAGTATATGCAGGATTGGTCGATGCCTATAAATTAACTGGAAATGAAAAAGCCAAAAAAATACTCATCCAACTTTCGGATTGGTGTTTGACGTTGACCAAAAAACTATCCGACGACCAAATCCAACAAATGTTGCGCAGCGAACACGGCGGAATGAACGAGGTTTTTGCCGATGTATCAGCGATTACGGGCGATAAAAAATACTTGACATTGGCTCAAAAATTCTCCCACAAAGCGATTTTGGATCCACTTTTGGAAAATAAAGATGCCCTAAACGGCATTCACGCCAATACCCAAATCCCGAAAGTAATCGGTTTTATGCGTGTTGCCGAAGTTTCTGGCGACAAAAATTGGGCAAATGCCGCCAACTTTTTTTGGAACACCGTTGTCAACAACCGCACGATTTCCATCGGTGGAAACAGCGTGAGGGAACATTTTAATCCGTCCACCGATTTTTCTTCCATGTTGGAATCCCGTGAAGGACCAGAAACATGCAACAGCTACAATATGCTCAAATTGAGCAAGCATTTGTTTCTGGCGAATCCTTCTTCAAAATACATGGATTATTACGAACGCACGACTTATAACCATATTTTGTCGTCCCAACATCCTGATGGTGGTTTCGTCTATTTCACGCCCATTCGACCACGCCATTACCGAGTGTATTCGGAGGCGCAACATTCGTTTTGGTGTTGTGTGGGTTCAGGACTCGAAAATCACGGCAAATACGGTGAACTCATTTATGCACACGACAAGCAAAATCTCTATGTGAACCTTTTTATTCCTTCGACCCTGAATTGGAAAGAAAAAGGAATTTCGCTTACGCAAAACACCAAATTCCCGTTTGAAGAACAATCTTCTTTAACCTTGACTTTGAAAAAACCGCAGCAATTTGCCATCAAGTTCCGTTATCCCTCCTGGATAGAAGACGGAAAAATGAAAATCAAGGTCAACAACAAGGAAATTGGTTTTACAAAAGAAGCCAATTCTTATGTTTCCATTGACCGAAAATGGAAAACGGGCGACCAGATTTCAGTTGTATTGCCAATGCACAACAAAACCGAGCAACTTCCCGACAAATCGGCTTGGGTTTCTTTTGTACACGGTCCAATTGTGTTGGCAGCCATCACCGACACCACGGATTTAAAAGGATTAATAGCCGACGACAGCCGAATGGGACACATTGCCAGCGGACCCATTTACCCGATTGAAGATGCGCCTTTACTCGTTTCCAACAATGCTGATTTGGCGACTTCATTGAAACCGGTAGAAAATAAAACCTTTACTTTTTCGGCTTCGAATATTATTTATCAGGAGAAATACAAGAATTTGCAACTGGTTCCATTCTTCCAAATTCACGATGCGAGGTATATGATTTATTGGCCATTTACCACCCAAGAAAAATTGCCTGAATTGCAAAAAGCGATGAAAGAACGCGAAGAAGCGCAAATGAAATTGGAAGCGATTACCCTTGATTTGGTAACCGCTGGCGAGCAACAACCGGAATCCGACCATAATTTCAAAGGAGAAAAAACTGATACCGGAATGTTCAAGGAACGTCATTATCGAAACGGGCAAGGTTCGTTCAGTTATGATTTGAAAAATCCGAATTTGGACGCGAGTCAACTGCGAATCACTTATTTTGGTGCAGACAATAATAAAAATTTTGACATTTTTGTGAATGAAGTTTTGGTGGCAAGCCTTAATATGGACGGAACAGAAGGAAATCAATTTATTGACAAGATAATTGAACTTCCTGCAGCGATTCTAGACGGAAAATCTAATATTTTGCAAGTACAATTTAAGGCAAAACCGAATTCAAGCATTACGGGTATTTATGAAGTGCGGTTGTTGAAGTAGATTTTTTTTTTGATTTAAAAGGACAGATCTAAAAACGAGTTTTTTCTATTTTCTTGGCATCATTCTTTTGATGTCAACAGTAGCTTTTGTCCTAAATACATCTTTCGATGCTGAAAAGAACCTGTGCTTTATGTTTTGCAATTTCTGGCAAGTGGATTATTGAGATTTCACGTTTATGAACAAGCTCGCTTTGCCAGCGATTCACATAATGGAATTTTATCTCAATACGTGACAATCGTATTATTTAATCAATACACTTTTTTTTAAAAAGACGCTAATCCATCAGGAAAACGGCAAAATTTTTGTGATAATAGCACGCAATCTTTCGGGCAAAAATAAGTATATTGTAGCCGCATTATTGCATGGGATTCGGTATGGAAAAACTTGGATTATGCATGGAGATATTGTAAACGGAGGAGAATCAATTCTTGAAATGGGAGCCAAGCCATCCGTTGATTGGGGAACCAAAATAGCGCCACCATCAAAATAGGATGTTGGTCAATAATCAAATCAAATTTTAAAATAAATAGACATTACAATGAATTTCAATTTACCAAATAATCTAGAAAAAAAGGCTGTTTTTGAACAAATCGCCGAAGCATTGAAAAAAGAAAACTTTACGGTCATCAAACAAGACGAAACCCGTCCTTGGGGAGGTTTTTTTGTAATTGATGAAAGCCAAGCCGGTGCTTTTGCAGCTAAATTTTTTCCGCAACTTGAAATGTCCGAAATTCAAATTACCAATAAATTGAGTCCAAAAATTCTTGTGGTTGCTCCAAACAAAAGATTGTCTTGGCAATTTCACTATCGCCGAGCCGAAATATGGAAAATACTTGCAGGAGTTGTTGGGGTTAAAATCAGTGATACAGATCAAGAAGGAGAAATTCAACAACTGGAGCCGGGAACTTTTATCCAAATGGACAAGGGAGAACGCCATCGCTTAATTGGTCTTGATTCTTGGGGAATTGTAGCCGAAATTTGGCAACATACCGATCCTGAAAACCCATCGGATGAAGAGGACATTGTTCGTTTGCAAGATGATTTTGGAAGGTAAATTCGACGCTGACATTCTTTTTTACAAAAAAAATCAAAAATCTTCGAAAAAAAATTAAAGAAACAGGTAGGGTAATTTTGTTACGGATTGTTTTATACGACAAGCAATAATAGAATTATAAAATCAGTTGAAAAATATGGTATAAATTTTACCTAACCTTTAATTTTTAAGCAAATGAAAAATACGCAAAAACCCCTAATTGGATTTGTACTTTCATGTATGATGTTAAGTTGTTCTAACAATGAACCTGTTTCATCTGGTTCAAGCACCACTGCTGTAGCCTCAACTTATGAAGTGGTTGCTGCTGCTGCGTTGCCAACAACCATTACAAGTTATATCACGTCGAAATACGCAGGATCTACCACAACCGAAGTGAACTTGAACTCGGACGGGACGTATGTGGCTTATGTGGCTTTGGCTACTGGAACAACGGCAAAAACGAGTAATGCCAAGGCAAAACTAAATTTTACTGCCAAAGGGACTCTAGTGTCTGCAAAAACTGAAACAGCAGTTACCATTGCCGATTTATTGCCAGCAATAACGACTTATATTTCTACCAATTATCCGGGTGCCACAATAAATGTTGCCCATTCAGAAACTGGCGGAAGTTTTGATGTTTTAATCACTGCTGCCGATGGAAGTAAACTCAAATTGGATTTTAAAGCCGATGGAACGTTTGAATCTGCGCGTATTTTCAGGGCAAATGGGAACCACAAACACAATCATGCCAGCAGTCAAACACCAGTTGCCATTGCTGATTTGGCCACAAGCATAACAGCATATATTACGACCACTTATGCAGGGGCTACAATTACGTCTGCTCATAAAGAGTCTGATGGTAGTTTTGACGTGTTTATCACAACAGCTGCAGGAGCTAAACTGAATTTGAATTTTAGTGCTGCCGGTGATTTTGTTTCGGTAAGTTCTAACGGGAATAATCATTCCAATGATGAAACTCCAATTGCTGTTGCCGATTTATTGACAGAAATTACCACTTACATCACTACCAATTATGCAGGCGCGACCATTACATCGGCAGAAAAAGACTGGAATGGTGGTTTCGAACTGCATATTACTACTGCAGCAGGAGTTAGAATAGAATTGAATTTTACCGCTGCGGGTGCCTTCGTGGTAGGTTCTGACTCTAATAATAATTATTCATCTGGAACGGTTGCTGTTGTCGTGGCCGATTTAATAACCGATATTAAAACATACATTGCCACAAATTATGCCGGAGCGACCATAAAAGAAGCCCATTTAGAATCTGACGGAAGTTATGATGTTACGATTATTTCGGCCAATGGGGTTAAATTAAAATTATATTTTACCGCTGCCGGAGCATTTGTGAGCGTAAAAAATGATTAAGAAGTAATCATTTCCAATCTTATTTTAAAAAGACCATCGGTTTGCCGATGGTCTTTTTTGTTCTTGTTTAAACAGGACTTGAAAACGCATGGTCTTTTGGCTTACTATTACACTTTTTCTGCAGCTTTCAAGGTTTGGGTTTGGACAAACTGCCAGGTTTATGGTTTATTCCAACGTAGCTGGTTTAGATTAAATACTCATCAAAAAACCAGTTAGATTTTCCTTTTTATTGAGTCCAAATTTTTTGCGCAAACGGTAACGGGACACTTCTACGCCTCCGCTCGAAATGTTCATGATTTCTGCAATTTCTTTTGTAGACATATTCATGAGTAAATAAGTGGATAAATCCAATTCGCGAGGGGAAATGGTCGGGTATTTTTCTTTTAATCTTTTAAGAAAATCAAAATGGACATTTTTGATGTGTTTTTCAAGATCTTTCCAACTTTTATCTGTATTTACCTCTCTTACAATGCTTTTGTTGAGTTTGTTGAATTGAAATTTAGTGGATTCGTCAAATGAATCTGCATTGATGTCTTTGAGTTTATGAATAATTCCATTTAGAATTTTGTTCTTTTTTACAACCTGTAGCGTATTGGTAACCAATTCTTTGTCTTTTGACAGGATTTTAATTTGCAACTTGTCATTTTTTAATCGCTCGATTTCTTTTTCTAAATCATATTGACCTTTTCTGATTTTTGCTTCTTTTTCCAGATAAAGCCTTCGCTGTTCGATGGTTTCGTAATATTTGTTTTTTCGTATTTTGGCTATAATTCTATTTCTAATAAAATACGTTATGGCAATAATTAGTATGATGTAACAAAAATAAGCCACAATATGTCTGTACCAAGGCGGAGAAATTGTAAATGGAATTTGCGTTACTTCGGATTGTATTCCATAGCTGTTTCTTACTTTCAGATTCATTTTGTAGTTGCCTTCCCTTAAGTTGGTGTACTCTTTAATGGTGATGGGAGACCAGTTACTCCATCTGTCATCAAAACCTTCTAATAAATATGAAAATTCAATATTGTCTATGTTTTCATAGCTGGGAGACGAAAACGTAAACTTTACTCGATTTGATTTGTATGGAATTTCTTGTTTTTCAAACGTGTTTTGGCTGTTGCCAAACAGGAGCGTGTCTCCCGGAAACGAAAAACTTCGGATGAATGCCGTGGGTTTTCTAACGGAATTATTCAAAAGATGAAAATCAAAATGGGCCAATCCATTCGTTAGTCCAATAAATACGTTTTTGGGATCAATTGTGTTAACAGACAAGTAGTTGTTGACTAAATTTAAATTTCCGGTCAAGCTTGAAAATGGAGCCACAATGTTCTTGTATTCGCCAGAGGTGTTTTTTGACAGTACTCCCAATGATTCTTTAAAAAGATACCAAATATTGCCCAGTGAATCTTCGGTAAGAGAGTAAACCTTTGGCAAATCTTTAAATAATGCAGACATTTTTTTGTCTTCAAAAAACAGGTCTTGGTCATCGGAATATTTATAAAAATGATTGTTCGTTTGAAAATAAACGGTATTGTTCAACGTTTGAATGTTGCCAATGCCTTTAATGCTGTTGGTTAAGTTTGGATAGGTCTTGATTGCACTGAATTTTTTCAAGTCATCGGAAAGACTCATTTTATAAATTAAATCATCTTTTTTTAACCATAAAAAAGACTGGTCTATCTCGAAAGAACTGGATGGCTTGTCAAAACCAATAATTTGATTTCGGTATTCCAAACCGTTTGCCGTTCTCTCGAAAACAGCAAAACCATTATAATTGGCGCCAATGATATAATTAGGGTGGCTTGGAATTTTTTTGAAACGAAAGTATCCTCTGCCGTCAAGTGTTTTAACGGAATGGTTTTTTTCAATTACCAAAGCGCCGTTATTGTTGCCACAAATTAATTGTCCATCAATTACTTGAATGTTCCATGCTTGGCCTGTTGTCCCTTCCAACAAAGTAAAATTTTCTTCACTGAAAGGGGTATTCCACGCCGAATAAAAAACCCCTTGATTTGTGGCAACATACAACTTGCCATTATGCACAACCGATGCATATACGGTACTAATGCCATAACTAAAACCAAAGTAGGTGAAAGGCGAGTTTTCATTTATAAAATCGATACCATTGTCCAGACCCAGCCAAAGATTGTTTTTGTTGTCTATAAAAGAGGTCAAAACAGTGTTGTTTTGAAGTCCTTTTTTGTGGTTGATGTGTTGAATTATTTTGCCATTGGTATCACAAATTATAATTCCGTTGAGAACAGAATTCAACACAATGAATTTATCTTTGAAGGATACGCCTCCTAAAGAACTGTTTTTCTTGACAAAAGCGTTTGCCTCCGTATTCCAGGGACTAACTTTTTCATCCTTGTACACATAAAGGCCTTTGTTTAAAGTGGCGATGAGTAATTTGTTCTCGGGCAAAGGAAACATGCCCCAAATTTCAGTATTGTTAAAAGTGGATGTTCCTTTCAAGGGGTACAATTTACCATTCTTGTATTCTAGAATACCTGCGGAAATATCCTGTAAATACAAGTGATTGTTTGCCAGAAAAGAAAATTGAAACCTGTCCGGGGCTTCTACTATACTTAATCGGTTGTTTTTGTAGCTATAGATTCGGGCAAATGATTGAAAAACAACCTCGTCTTTATAAAGATGTATTTTCCAGATGAAATCGATAATTTTCTTTTTGTTCACCAGTTTTGAAATAGAAACATATTCTAGTTTCCCTTTTGAATTTGCTTTGTAATATCCAAATTCACTGTAACCGCCTATAAAAATTTTTCCGGAAGGATCAATTTTTACGCATCGAGTATCAGGCGGATTGGGCAAAGGATAATTGTGCCATGTTGCTCCGTCAAACTGGAATAAGCCATTGTTGTTGGCAAAATATAGATTTCCGTTTTTATCTTGGTCAATATTCCAGTTTTGAGTGCCGCCTTTGTAGTCGGTTTTCTTGTAATTTGTTATTTCTGGTAGCCCGATGTTTTTTACCTGACTAAAAAGAGGTGCTGCAAACAAGAATAATAATAGTATGTTGAAATTTAAACGACCCATAATTAATTCAAAATGTAATGATTTGATTTGTAAGCGAAAACGTTTTCTTTCTTTGTAAAAAGCAGTCGTTTTTTCGATTTTTTTGCCATAAAAACGTATTTCCAGAGCTAAATTACTTTTTTTTGGAATGTTGTGTTTGTTTTTATCTCAAATGTTTTCGTTTATAACATAAATTTATTTTTAATCTATTGACAATTAATTTAATAAAAAATATTTGTTCAGTTTTTGTAAAGTTCAAAAATGAACTTTGTATTGTTTTTGTAAGGAATTTTTAGGGCTTAAAACAAATAAATGATTTTATTTTTGGTTCGAATTACTAATTTATTAACCAAAAATTTTTAGAAAAATGAAATTAACAAAATTATTTATTTTTTGTTTATTATCTGTTCTATTTTCAGTTTATGGACAAGCACAAGATGTTTCCATAAAAGGGAAAGTAATAGACGAGAGCGGATTACCCATTCCAGGAGTGACAATTTTAATTAAAGGAACCTCCAAGGCTACTACTTCGGATATGGATGGGGTTTATGAAATAAAGGCTGCTTCTAGCGGTACTTTAGTATTTAGTTACGTGGGATATAGTTCTGTTAAGGAACCCATTAACGGTAGAACAAGCATTAATGTAAAACTTCAGGTTGAGCAACAATCCTTGCAAGAGGTAGTGATCAATGTAGGTTATGGAACCCAGAAGATGAAAAATTCAACAAATGCAGTTTCTAAAGTAAAGTCGGATGCCTTTGAAAATCGTCCTGTTGTATCTGTTGCCCAAGCCATACAAGGTAATGCTGCCGGGGTAAATGTTGTTCAAACTTCAGGAAAACCAGGCGCAAGTTTTGACGTAAGAATTAGAGGACTTAGTTCCATAAATTCTGAAAACTCTCCTTTGTATGTTGTTGACGGAATCCAGACCAAAGACATTTCTGGTTTAAATACAGAAGACATTGTGGATTTATCCATTTTGAAAGATGCTACCGCAACGGCAATATATGGTGTTAATGGTTCATCGGGAGTTGTGGTTATTACTACCAAAAAAGGGAAATCAAATAAAAATGATTTTCAATTTACTTCTTATTTAGGTTTGTCTAAAGCAGTGAGCAACGTAGACGTTTTAAATTTAACGGATTACAAAACATTGATAAACGAAATCAATCCTAGTTACTTGGCAACTGCCAACAATGCAAAATACACAGGAATAAACACGAATTGGCAAGACGAGATTTTGAGAACTGGTCTTGATCAAAATTACAATTTTTCGTATGCCGGTGGTACTGATAAAGTAAGATTCTATAGTGCTTTAGGATATCAACTGACTGAGGGTATCATAAATCCATCAAAATACAACAGATTTTCCGGAAAAATTAATGTGAATGCCAATCTTACTTCTTGGTTGAAAACGGATGTAAGCTTGAATATCATTCAATCGGATGGTTCTTATATTAGTGACAATAACAGTGTGGGACAAGGTGGTGCGGTTATGAGCGCATTGGTAACACCAGCATTTTTGCCTACTTGGGGTTCTCAATTGAATGTGAGGGACACAAATCCTGATGGATCTTACATGGACGGATATAAAGACGGTCAATATGCTGAAAATCCTTATCAATCAGGATGGGAAAACCCAGTTTCATTGTTGTCAAGACAAAACAAAACAGCGGTAAACAGATATTTGAGCAGCATTAGTTTTGATGTTAATATTTTGCATAATTTGGTTTGGAAACCAATGGTGTCGTTAGACAAGACAAAATCAGACAACGTTCAGTTTGTAGATCCATTTACCAATGTTTGGGGAAGAAACGGCGACAACAACCCTACTTCTGACAAAGGAAGAGGTAGCAACACGGTAGACAACAATACAAATTGGAATTTTGAAAATACCTTAAACTATCAATTGAAATTTGATAATTCAGATTTAAACTTATTGGGAGGTATGTCCATGCAGAAAAACAACTTTACCAGGGATGCAAATTCAGGAACTGGTTTTGCAGTTGACCAAACCAGCTATGATTTTAATGCTGCCAAAAATCAATCTTTTGAAAACAGGGAAAATGAGGTAAGAAGTTTATCTTATTTCGGAAGAGCCACTTACAACATCAAAAACAAATATATTTTGAATGGAGTATTTAGAGAAAGTGGTGCATCACAATTGGCTGCAGGTCACAAATGGGGATTTTTCCCAGGAGTTTCTGCCGCTTGGATTGTATCTAATGAAGATTTCTTTAAAGACGCAAAAACTATCAGTGAATTAAAACTAAGAGGTGGTTGGGGAAAAACAGGTAATTTGTCAGGATTGCCAGCTTATTCCAGCTTTGATTTGAACTATACAAATCCTACCACGAATGCAACAACATTAGATCAAATTGGTAACCCAGATTTGAATTGGGAAACCACAACCGATATCAATTTTGGATTGGATCTTGGATTGTTTGGCAATAAAATAAAATTTGTTGCAGATATATATCAAAAAAACACCAAAGACTTGCTTCAAATCATTTACTTCCCAGGTTTTTCAAAACCCTATTATTATAATGCCGGTGAAATTGAAAACAAAGGATTGGAATTAGGTTTAAACACCATAAATATGGCAGGTGATTTCAAATGGAATACTAATTTCAATATTTCTTTCAATGATAACAAAGTGGTTAAATTAGGGTTGCTTAAAAAACTACCGTTTCAAAATTTAACTTCTGTTGGGGAAAGTGTAATTCTATTGACTGAAGGAAGTTCTTTAGGAAGTTTCTACGGATATAAAGTAGATAAAGTAGATCCTGCAACTGGTACATTATTGTACAAAGATATCAATGGCGATGGAGTGCTTACTCCAGATGACAGAACCAACATCGGAAATCCTAATCCAAATTTCACTTTTGGTTTAAGCAACGATTTTAGCTACAAAGGATTTACATTAGATGCTTTAATCACGGGTTCACAAGGAGGAGACGTTTTTAATGCTTCAAGAATGGATTTAACGTTGATGAATAATTACAACAACCAATCGACAGAAGTATTGAACAGATGGACTACTGCAGGCCAAATTACAGAGGTTCCAAAAGCGAACGACGCAAATGCTTTGCACGTTTCGGACCGATTTGTTGAAGATGGTTCTTATGTTCGTTTGAAAGCCGTTACATTAGGCTATCAATTTAAATTGGAAAAATTGAAGTTAAATTCAATTAAAGTATATGTAACTGGACAAAACCTATATACAATAACTAATTACAAAGGATTTGACCCAGAAGTTGGAGCATTTAACAATGCCACAGGAATTGGTCAAGGTATTGATTTAGGAACATATCCTCAAGTTAAAACATTTATTTTTGGACTAAAAGCCAATTTTTAATACTAAAATATAAATACGATATAGTTATGAAATTATTTAAAAATTATTTAAAAATATTCTCGGCATTAATGCTGGTATTTTTAACATCCTGTTCAGATTATTTAGATACTGAACCTATTACGGAAGAAGCAACTTCCCTAAACGATGGAGTTGTAATAAAAGATGCAGCTGCTGCCGAATCTAGAATGAATGCCGTATATGGAACTTTTGGTTCCGGTTATTGGCAATTGGATTTCTTCTTGGTGGGTGACGGACAATCTGACAATGCGTATATGGGAGCTGACAATCCTGCCATTTTCCAATATGAAACTTACCAAATGTTATCTACAAATTCGCAAATGAAAGGCGATTGGAATGATATTTACAACAACATCAATACTTGTAATATCGTGATTAATTATGTGGATCAAGCTACAGATTTAAGCGCCACCCGAAAAAATGAAATGATTGGTGAGGCTTCCTTGATTAGAGCTTTGAATCATTTTCAAGCCGTTCAATTATGGGGAGACTGTCCAATAGCAAAAGAAGCGATCTTTTCAATTTCAAGTGCAAACTTTGAAGCGGCATTCAACGCTTTATTTCCTGCTAGAAAACCTGTTGCCGAAGTATACGCGCAAATTATTGCCGATTGCCAAGTTGCCATTCAAAAAGCACCAGACGCATCCAATAAATTTAAAGCCAACAAAATGGCGGCCAACGCTCTTCTTGCAAAAGTATATGCCTCGATGCCAAATCCGGATTGGGCTAAAGTGATTCAACATTGCGACGTGGTTATTGGTGGTGGTTACACTCTTTTACCAACTTTCGATCATCTTTTTGACAGCGCACACGAAGGAAATGCAGAGTCAATTTGGGAAGTTAACGGTGATGGATGGAGCAGTCCAATCGGTGCCTGGAATACGTTCATGTTTATAGGAACAGATTGGAAAAAATTCAATGCACCTTCCCATACTTTAGTTCAAGCTTATACCAATAATGGCGATACTCAAAGGTTGGCATCAACCGTAACAAGAGAAAATGTAGGTTGGGCTGACACTTACTGGTCTTCAACAGGCTATCCTTTTGCTTACAAAATGAGAGATACTAATGGGAATCAAAACTATTATATAGCTCGTTTAGGAGATATTTTATTGCTAAAAGCAGCAGCTTTGGCTAGTACTGGCAATGTTGCCGGAGCGATGGCTTTGGTAAACCAAGTTAGAGATAGAGCAGGAATTGCTCCAATTAGCGCTTCCAATCAATCGGATGCAATCAATAAAGTTCTTGAAGAAAGATTAATGGAATTGGCTTTCGAAGGAGATCGTTGGTTTGATTTAAAAAGAATGGGTAAAGCAATTCAAGTATTGTCCCAACAAAAAGACGGTAACGGAAATGTGCTGCCATTTGCTGCCAATATCAATCAAAATAGACTTTTATGGCCTATTCCTCAAGATAAATTAGATGCTAATGCGCAATTAACCCAAAACCCAGGGTATTAATATTGCTTTTTTAATCCATCAATAAGAACGGTTTCAATTGTCACGAAATTAAATTTCAGTTCTTATTGATGGATTATTATTTATACAAAATAGTAATCGGATTGTTTTTGCCGATTTATGTTGAAGAATGAATGAAATAAAAACACGAATATTATACATTAAATTATGAAGAGCTTATTCCTGTTAGCGGCATCAATTCTTTTCTTGAATTGTTCCTCGTCGAATAACATTGCTGGTCAAAAACCGGCTCCAACAGCTCCCGTGGCTCCAACTGAAATGGATTTTTGGTTAACAAAAGGAGATCAGGGCGCAATGCTTCAAAAGCAATCTCACACTTTGGCCTTTGGCCCAACTTCTAATAACTTTCCTGATATAGAAGTAGACGAAACATTGATTTTTCAAAGTATTGATGGCTTTGGATATACATTGACGGGAGGAAGTGCCCAAGTCATCAATCAATTAAACCCATCAAAAAGACAACAATTATTGCAAGAAATATTTGGCTCTGGCCATAATGCAATCTCGGTAAGTTATGTCAGGATTAGCATCGGTGCTTCAGATTTGGACTCGGCACCTTTCACGTATAACGATTTACCAAAAGGACAAACAGACATGAATCTGGAAAAATTCAGTTTGGCTCCCAATAAAAATGACGTGATTCCAATGTTGAAAGAAATACTGGCCATCAATCCAAACATCAAAATCCTGGCCACGCCTTGGTCACCACCAGTTTGGATGAAAGACAGTGACAGTTTCATTGGCGGAAGTTTACAACCCAAATATTATGGCGTTTATGCGCAATATTTTCTAAAATACATCCAGCAAATGGAAGCCGAAGGAATTACCATCGATGCCATAACTCCACAAAACGAGCCACTTCATCCAGGTAATAATCCAAGTTTGTTGATGCTTGCTACCCAACAAGCCGATTTCATTAAAAATCATTTGGGACCGGTATTCCAAAAGGCAAACCTGAAAACTAAAATCATTACCTACGACCACAATTGTAACAAACCCGAATATCCGTTGGCCATTTTAAATGATGCTGCGGCATATCCTTACATTGACGGATCGGCCTTTCATTTGTATGAAGGAGACATTAGCGCATTGTCAACGGTTCACGACGCATTCCCGAACAAGAATGTCTATTTCACGGAACAATACACATCGAATGCAGGCAATTTTGACGGGGATTTAAAATGGCATTTAAGAAATGTTATTATTGGCTCGATGCGCAATTGGAGTAAAACGGCATTAGAATGGAACTTGGCCAACAACGCTGCTTTTGGCCCCAATACTCCCGGTGGTTGCACCACTTGCAAAGGCGCTTTGACAATTGAAAACAGCGATAGTTTCACACGAAATGTTGCCTATTATATTATTGCCCACGCCTCCAAATTTGTACCGGCTGGTTCGGTTAGAATTGCAAGCAACTTAAGCGGTAATTTGCAAAATGTAGCTTTTAAAACGCCCGACGGCAAAAAAGTTTTAATTGTGGAAAATGATGGAAACACGGCCGAATCATTTAACATCAAATACAAAGGAAAAAGTGTCACAACATCATTAGAAGCAGGTTCGGTAGCCACTTACATCTGGTAAATAACAGTAAACAATATAATATTATGCAAAAAATAACAACAGCAGCAGTACTTTTGATGGTATCCGTTTTTGCTTTTTCCCAGCAAAAAAACACGGAACAATCCAAGCCATTTTCTGCCAAAAACAAAAAAATTACTGTTTACACTACGGCAGACAGCTTAAAATTGAGATTGACCCAAACCGACATTTTAACTTTTGAACCTGCAAAACAACCCTTGGAAATTGAGGTTTCTGTTTTTGTGGAACCCGCTAAAACGTTCCAAAAGTTTATCGGAATCGGTGGAGCAATAACCGATGCCAGTGCCGAGGTTTATGCAAAATTACCCAAAGACAAGCAAAAAGAATTTATGGATGCTTATTATGACAAAGAAAAAGGAATTGGGTATTCCTTGTTGAGAACCACGATCCACAGTTCTGATTTTGCCAGCGGAAGCTATACTTATATCAATGAAGGCGACAAGGATTTAAAGTCCTTCAACATTGATCACGACAGGCAATACCGTATTCCAATGATCAAAGAAGCCATTAAAACGGCGGGCGGCAAACTATTGACTTATGCATCGCCTTGGAGTCCGCCAGCGTTCATGAAAAGCACGAACAACATGCTCAAAGGAGGAACATTGCTTCCGGAATATTACCAGCCTTGGGCTAATTATTTTACAAAATTTATCAAAGCTTACGAAAAAGAAGGAATACCTATTTGGGGGATTACCGTTCAAAACGAACCAATGGCCACTCAAACTTGGGAATCCTGTATTTTCAGTGCTGAAGCCGAAAGAGATTTCTTGAAAAACTTTTTGGGACCAACAATGAAAAAAGAAGGTTTTGCCGACAAGAAAATTGTGGTTTGGGATCACAATCGAGATTTGATGGGGCATAGGGCCGATGTTATTTTTTCTGATCCGGAAGCTTCAAAATACGCTTGGGGAATAGGTTTTCATTGGTATGAAAATTGGTCGGGAGGCGCCTCAATGTTTGACAATGTGCGCGAAGTTTATGAAGAACATCCTTCTAAGCATTTATTGTTCACCGAAGGATGCATCGAAAAATTTGATGCCAAAAAATACCAATTTTGGGATAACGGCGAACGATACGGCATTTCGATAATCAATGATTTCAATAACGGAACCGTGGGTTGGACGGATTGGAATATTCTTTTAGACCAAAATGGAGGACCAAATCACGTAGGCAATTTTTGTTTCGCGCCCATTCATGCCGACACGGATTCAGGTGAATTAATTTATACGCCTAGTTATTATTACATAGGTCATTTCTCAAAATTCATTCGTGAGGATGCCAAAAGAGTGAGAACTTCAGTGAGCAGAAGCAGCTTGTTGAGCACCTCATTTCTAAATGTTGACGGGAAAATGGTTACCGTTGTGATGAATCAAAGCAACAAAAGTGTTACTTATAATTTGGCTATAGCATCAGAAAAAGCGGTGGTGGTCATTCCAGCTCACGGAATCCAGACATTGGTTTATTAGCTTGCCAGACATAGTCTTTCTTGTTTTTTTTATGTTTTTAATTATTATACTATGAAATCTATTTTAATATTTCTTGTAATGCCCTTCATGCTGCTGGCACAAATAAAAAAAGACAGCATCAAAGTGTTTTATTTGGGCGGACAGTCCAATATGGAAGGTTTTGGTTATGTGAAAAATTTGCCGGATTCTTTGAACAAAAAAGTAAAAAATGTTTTTATTTATCAAGGAAATCCTGTTGTGGACAATGATGCAAGTGGAGGATTGGGAAAGTGGGATTTGTTGCAGCCCGGTCACGGAACAGGATTTTCGTCAGATGGAAAAACCAACACCCTTTCCGATAGATTTGGCGTGGAGCTTTCGCTGGCCAAAAAGTTACAAGAATTATATCCACGCCAAAAATTGGCTTTTATAAAATATGCCAGAAACGGTTCTTCAATTGATAGCATTGGAACAGCTGGTTTTGGTGCTTGGGAACCAGATTTTAAAGGCGGAAAAGGGATGAATCAATACGATTATTTTCTTAAAACTGTCAAAGGTGCTATGGCCGTAAAAGATATAAACGGTGATGGAGTCGAGGATGTTTTGATTCCAAGTGGCATCATTTGGATGCAAGGCGAAAGTGATGCCGATAAAACGGAAACCATCGCCAATCAATACTATTCCAATTTGAAAAGGTTGATGGATTTGATGCGAGCCACTTTTAGAAACAATGATTTGCCTATCGTCATTGGAAAAATATCAGATTCAGGTGACGACGAGGACGGAAGAGTGTGGAATTTTGGCGAATTGGTACAATATAGCCAAGAAAAATTTGCCGCAACCCAACCCAATGCCGCCATCGTAAGAACCACGAACACCTATAAATATACGGATAGATACCATTATGACAACAACGGATTTATTGATTTAGGCAAACAATTTGCAAATAAAATTTTTCTCTTGAATAGTAAAATGGCCAATAAATCTAAAAAAGCGAATTAAAATACTTTATAAAGGAAACTAATTACGGCGAAAAACGAAGACTAAAGGATTTGGCAAACCCGGACAAACCCGTTTTCTATTCGTGGGATTATGGATTTAAAACTAAAAAGGCTGTCGGAAACGATAGCCTTTCTGCTTTTCATTGAATACCGCAAGGTTTGGGTAATTGCAAAGCTGTATTTTTCGGGAATCTAGTCCAAAGAATATTCAAACAACATTAAACGCCCAGCCTTCCACGAAAGCCTCTGGCGGCATAATACGATTCGGCACCATTGTGGTACACGAAAACAGTATCGTAGCGGAAATCGGCGAAAATGGCGCCACCAAGCGTTCTAATTTTGGCAGGAGTTGCTATCCAGCTCGATGTTTTGGTATCGAAATTCCCCAATTGTTGCAATTCCCGGTATTGTGCTTCCGTCAAAAGCTCGATGCCCATTGCTGTTGCCATTGCCAAGGCGCTATTTTTGGGTTTGTGTTCTTTTCTTGCGTCCAATGCTTGCTGGTCATAACAAACGCCTCTGCGGTCTTTGGGGCTTTCTGACGAGCAATCATAAAAAAGGTATTCGCCCGTGTTTGTATCATGGCCTACTACATCTGGTTCGCCGCCGGTTCTTTCCATTTCGTTTAGAGACCACAATTTCTCGGTATTTGACTCCAATTTGGCCTGTACATTATCCCATTCCAGCCCTTTGTGGCGATTGGTGTTTTTCTCGAAACGCTCTTTCAATGTGCTCAGTAATGCTGAATGTTGTTCTGCGGACAAGTATTTTTTGTTTTCCATTGTCGAAAGCGTTTGTTTAGGTGTTGCCATTCCTTTTGATTCAAACAAAAATAGGTAAAAACTAGCAAGAAGAAAGTTAAGGCATTTACCAAAACCAAAAAAGGCTATCATTTCTGATAGCCTTTTTAGTAGCTCCGTCGGGATTCCCCCGAAAACTTTCGGGGGAATCAAAAGTTTAAGCACTCCAATCGCTAAATTGTCCTTCGGCTTGTTCCATTATCTCTTGTAGAATGGCATTCAATTCTGAAATATTCACTTTGCCGCGCAATTCTTTTTTGACGGCTAATCGAATTCCTGCCTTGGCATCTTCCTTGTTCATCCAGTCCAATTGCAAATTGTTTTTCACGGCTTTTACCACAGCGTGTACAATATCCTGAATGGGTCCTGCTTCCTTGATGATTTCTTTTTTGGATGCTAGAATGTCATAAAAAGCCAACTCTTCGTCAGACAATCCCAATTCTTTGTTGCGATGGTCTTCTTCTTGTAAATGCTTGGCTCTTTCTACTAATTCGGCAATGGTAGTATAGGAATCGATGGCGTTTTTGTGATAGTTTTCGATTACCCTTTCTAACTCTTCTTTGAGGGAAGTGTATTTTTTGATGTTCTTGTGCAAACGTAATTTGACCTCGTTCATCAGGATGTTTTTCAGCAATTCAATTTTGATGGCGATGCTGTCTTTTTCTGTTTTGGCACCCAAAAGAAACTCCTCGTTCAAGATAGAAATATCGGCGCGATCCAATCCCGCCATGGCAAATACATCGACAATGGCATCCGATTCGATGCTGCGGCTTATCAATTCCTTGATTTGGTCTTTCTGATTGGTACGTATTCCTTTTACGGATTTGGCATTGCGTATCGCTTTCGATAAATGTTGCATAAACAAAACATCAACCGCATATTCCTGAATTTCAGGTTGCGATTTTACGATGGATAACAATCCAGTGAGTTTCTTTTCTTCGAGCATAAATTGATTCGCGGGTTCATCGTATTTGATGATGCTGTTCAATGCTTTTCTAATTAAGAGTACTTTGTCGCTGTCGCGCAATCCTTTCCAGTTGGAATAATCAATATTCTCCGAAACCAATCCTTTGCAAATTTCCACTTGATGGTAGCACATTTCCAAGGCTTGCTGCATATCAATAGTAGGTTGTCCTTTTCCGCCACCGCCTGTATATTTAGAAGTTGCCGATTTCAAATAGTCACCAATGCCGATATAATCCACGATTACGCCCGAAGGTTTGTCTTGGAAAACGCGGTTGGTTCTTGTGATGGCTTGCATCAGGGTATGCCCGCGCATAATTTTGTCAATGTACATCGTGTGTACGCAAGGCGCATCAAATCCTGTCAACCACATATCCCTAACGATTACAATTTGCAAAGGGTCTTCGGGTTTGCGGAATCGTTTTTTCAAGGCTTCGGTGGCGTCTTGTGTTCTAATGTGTTCGTTCCAGGCAATCGGGTCTTTCGAAATGTTTCCGGTCATTACTACCGCAATTTCAGGGCAACCCTCTATGGCTTTCAGGGCATCATACATTTTAACGCAATTGCGGCGACTCATACAAACCACCATTGCCTTTCCGGGCAGGGTTTCGGTACGGTTTTTAAAATGCTTCATAATGTCTTCGGCAATTTTCCGAACCCTGTCTGCTGAGCCTGCCGCATCTTCAATTGCAGCCCATTTCAGGCTGCCATCGTCTTCCATATCTTCGGTGATGGCATCCACTTCGGCATCGATATTTTGATTGCCCAAATGCAGTTTTGCCAATCTAGGTTCATAGTATATGGGAACGGTCGCTTTGTCGTTGACCGCCTGTTTGATGTCGTATATGTGTATCGTTTCGCCAAAAACTTCTTGAGTATCGGCATCTTTGCTGTCTATGGGTGTTCCCGTGAATCCAATAAAGGAAGCATTGGGCAAGGCTTTGCGCAAGTTGGAAGCAAACCCGTCGAGCAATCCGTATTGGGTTCTGTGGGCTTCATCCGCCATCACTATGATGTTCTCCCTTTCGGAAAGTATGGGGTGGGCGATTTCTCCCAATTGGTTTTCGTTGCCTTGCTTCAATCGGAATTTCTCGATGGTCGTGAAGATAACGCCACCACTTCCTGTGGACAATAATTTGCGCAAATCGTCTGTGGATTCGGCGCGTTGCACATCGCCTACCAAGTCTTTGGCTAGAACAAAGTTTTCGTACAATTGAAAATCCAAATCGCTTCTGTCCACTTGAACCACAATAGTCGGGTTTTTCAGTTCGGGCAAGCTGCGTAGGATTCCGGCATAAATCGCCATCGAAATACTTTTACCGCTACCTTGGGTATGCCAGATTACGCCAATACGTCCGTCGCCAAAAGGTTTTATCGCTTTCTTGGCGGCTTCAACGGCAAAGTTGACTCCGAAAAACTGGTGGTATTTAGCGCCTTTTTTTATTAAAGATCCGTTGTGGTCTTCAAAAAAGACAAAGTTTTTGATGTAAGACAGCAAACGGTCTTTGGGAAACAAGCCAAAAAGCAAGGTGTGCATTTGGAAATCATCGTCCACGATTTCGACACCGTTGATGCTTTTCCAGGCGGCGTACCATTCGGAGTTGCTGTTGAACATTCCGTGTTGGGCTTCGTTGCCGTCGCTTACAATCGTGAGGGCGTTGTATTCGAACAAGAGCGGAATGTCTTTGCGGTAATGCTGTATTTGGTTGAAGGCTTCGTCTATGGTGGTGTTTTCGTCGAACCAGTTTTTGAGTTCGAACAATACCAGCGGAATGCCGTTGATGTAAATAATAATATCGGGACGGCGTTTGTTTTTACCTACAATGCTGAATTGGTTGACACACCAAAACGCATTGTTTTCAGGATTTTGATAATCAATAGGGTAGATGTGGACGGCTTTTTCGTTGCCCTCGCCATCTTTGTATTCATAACTAATCCCTTTGGTGAGTTTCAGGTGGAAACTACGGTTGCGATAATCGATATCCGCACCCGCATTGTTGCAGAAGTCCGCCACGGCAAGGTCTTGAATCTCAGTAGGCAGTTGCGGATATTGTTTTACAATAAAGTCTCGCAATTGGTCTTTCAGGATTACAGCATTGGCATTTTGGGGCAATTCATTGCCTTTTACGTGCGTGTAGCCTAAATCTTGGAGCCATTCGATAGTGGCTTGTTCTATTACTGCTTCTGTTGTCATGTCTTGGCGAGGCACGAAGCCATCTGTTTGTAGTTCTATTTATTCATCTAACGCAGTGAAGCGTGGCAATCTCCTGTTTTAGTTCATTATATCTATTATCTCTTCATACAAATCCTTCCATTCAGGATTGATACTGTTGATTAATTTTTCTTTTGTGGCTCTATTACCCGCTTTAAGTTGCTTTTCTCTTCCTATGGCATCACCAATCATTTGAAAGGACTCGTAATATACTAATTTATTCAAATTATACCTTGCTGAAAATGAGTTTTGATAGCGTTTTTCTTTGTGCTCTATTATACGTTCAGGTAGCCTAGAAGTTACCCCAATATATAGGGTAGTATTGTTTTTATTTGTAATAATGTATATAAATCCTGGCTTCATTGTCATTAGTCATTACAAGGAGGTACTACTATACAATTTGTTACTCATTTAATGAGATTGCTTCGTTCCGTTGCACTCCACTCGCAATGACGTTTGGTGTCATTGCGAGCGCAACGCAGTGAAGCGTGGCAATCTCAATTAGTACTCCCGAAACTCCTTTAACCGCACGGCACCACTGATTAATTGAGGCAATAGCGTGTCGCGGAGTTGGGTTAGGGTTTGGTTTTCTGTTAAATTTTCAATTGTAATATTATGTAAATGAACAAAATCATTGATTAATGTATTTAATATGTTTTTGTCGTTTGGTAATATAATATTAATGTTTTCTATATCAGAGGTACTAATGTTGGGTTGCGCACTACCGTATGCAAGACCTTGAATGATTTTATAAAAATCATTAGTTTGCATAACTTTCCCAATTAATATGGAAGCATTTTTTATTTCTTTATCATTGAATTTTCCAACGCGTTGATTTAACCATAAATCTTGTTGGTAATTTGGAACAACTCCAACTTTCCCTACTTCGGCACCAGTCATAGCAACTAGGAAATCACCTTTGGATACTTTAAACTTAGGATTAATACTTTTTGAAACTGTTTCAGAAATACAATCACATTTACTAATATCGACAATATTATTATTGATGTTTTTGATTTTTAAAACTTTTATTCCAGTTTCTTGAAACCATTTGGATTTAAAGGCGTAACCACCAATAACAGAAACTACATCACAAATCTTCTTCACTTCCCAACCCTTAGGAATCATCCCCAATTCACTTTGTACAAATTCGCCGTCCTGAAATGGGCCAAAATCCACAAACCAGTGTTTATACAATGCCATTGCCATTTCTTCGAGGGTTTTGTTGATGGCGAGGTTGTTCTCTATTTTGTCGTCTATCGCGGAAAGGATGGAGGCTATGGATTGTTGTTCTTGGAGGGGAGGTAATTCAAGCTCAATGTTCTGAAATGCTTGTTTTGCAACTCTTTGTCTGCCAGAAGTGCCAATCATATTGTTTTCTGCAAATTGTCTAAAAAAAGGTTCTCTCGATAAATAATAAACAAAGTTTGTATCTGAAACTCCTTTTTTACCTCTAAAAACTAAAAACTCAGTAGAGCCAAAACCAACATTTTCTTTTAATCCTTTAACTTGACATATTTTTCCGTTTTGTAAGCAAGGAGTAATTCGAGCAAATAAAGTGTCATCATTTTGAAATCTTGCACCTCCATTTAAAGATTTAAAATTTGATGGTAAAACTGTTCTATTGTTTGCGTCTAAGTCCTTCATCTCTACAAATGAATATGACTCATTTGCCTTTAGTTTTACTAACGGATTTATATCGATGAAATCAGAGAGTTTATATGTTTTCCAGTTGTTTGGCATTTATTTTTTCTTTGTGTTTTTTTCTAAATCTTTTTTGAAAATGGATTTATGTAAAGTTTGATTATTTACTGTATTTACTATTTGATTTACAGCTTCTTTTGAAAAAACTACTTTATGAGTATCTTTTATAGAATCAACAGTTTCAATCCATAGAAATTCACAAAAATTTGGATTTACACTTTCTGAATCAGGATTTTCAATTTTGAATTTTTCATCATCTACCCATCCTAAATGTTTAATAATTAGTTTTAATTGAGCATTTGTAAACTTATAATTTGACTGTTTTAAAGACTCACTTTGCAAAGTTGAAATCGTAATTGAATCTCGTGGTACGGAAGATTTTATTTCTCCAACGATTTTGTATAAAGGTTTTCCCTCGGTATCTGAAATTTTTCCAATATCACCTGCGGAAATTGCATTAAGAATTACATTAAAAACTCCATTTCCACCTTTTTCAATTTCAATTTCACTACTTGATAGAATGTTTTCTTTACCATTATAACCATAAACTTTGTTATATTTTGGATTAATTATTAATACTTCTCTAGGATTAATTTCAAACATTTCAGGTAATAATTTTGACCATATTTCCATAAACTCCTTGCTTTTTTCATTTGCTTTTAATTGTAAAAAACTATTGAAGTCTTGTGGTGTTTCATTTGCGATTTTATTCTTACTTGATAAACGATATATGATATCACCTTTTTTAAATTTATAATCTGGATAATCATTTAATGGTAAAATTACTTGACTCTGTTTTTCAATTAATAAATAATAATACTTCCTAGTTCCAGATTGAAAAGATTGTAAATCTAAATTGATAGTAACTTTAGTTATCTTTTCAAATTTTTGAGCAATATCATTTAAGTCTATTTTTTTTAATAAATCTATGTTCTTTGTGTTTAACCCTATATCTTCAATATTTCCTGTAGATTTATCTTCATTAAAACCTAACAGTATAATGCCTCCATTAGTATTTGTAAATGATATTATGTCTTTTGCAAAATTTCTTAGAAAAATCTCTGTTGAATCAGTTAATCCAAAAAAATTAAGTTCTAATTTAAAATCATAATGGTTGTTTTCTTTAGGGAAAACACCGTGATCTTTAATGTTATTAATAGTCTGAATGACTTCTTCTCTTAATTTAGTTAGATTCATGAATTTATAGTTTTACAATTTCTCAAAATTCTCCAAAATCCTTCCTTGCAATTCATTCCCTTTGGCAAACTGTGCTTGCAGTTGTGCTTTCAGTCCTGCCATTTTATCTTCAAACAAAATGCCGTCGTCTTCCAGTTCCTCAGTGCCTACATAAATGCCGGGCGTGAGTTTATAGTCTTGTTTTTGTACTTCGGCTAGGGTGGCGGCGTAGCAGTAGCCGTCGGTGTTAGCATAACACACCCCGCCTTCGGCACCCCTCTCAAGAGGGGAATTGTTGCGCCAAGCGTGGTAGGTTTCGGCAACTTTGTCCACATCGGCATCGGTAAAAACACGCAGTTTGCGGCTTTCCATCGTGCCCATTTTGCTGGTGTCTATAAACAGGATTTCATCCGTGCGTTTTCGGTGTAAGCCGTCTTTGCCGTCGCGGTTTTTGCTCAAGATGAAAATACAGGCAGGAATTCCCGTAGTCAGGAACAGTTTGTCGGGCAAACGCACGATACAGTCTATCATATTGTTGTTGACCATAAATTCCCTTACGTTTTTCTCGCCTTTGTTGTTCGAGGTCATCGCTCCGTTTGCCATCACTACACTGGCGGTTCCCGTGTCGCTCAAATGGCTCCAAAAGGTTTGCATCCACATATAATTGGCACTGCCATCGGTAGTAAATTCTTCTTTGGGGCCAAAAAGACGGGGGTCGTTTTCGGGTAAATCTTCGGGATGCCATTGGCTCACGTTAAACGGCGGGTTCACGATGATAAAGTCGGCTTTCAAATCGGGGAATTTATCATTCAGCAAGGAGTCGCCCAAACGCACATCAAAAGACAAATCACGCAAGGCGAGGTTCATCTTGCACAACCGCAATGTACCATCGTAACGCTCTTGTCCGTAAATGGAAATGTTCTTTTTGTCGCCTCCGTGAGATTCCAGGAATTTCAAGGATTGCACAAACATGCCACCCGAGCCGCAGGCAGCGTCAAATATTTTGCCTTGATAAGGTTCAATCATTTCCACCATCAAACGCACGATGCTTCCCGGAGTAAAGAATTGTCCGGCACCGGAACCTTCAGCAATGGCAAATTTGCCAATGTAATATTCATAGACCCGCCCCAGAATATCGCTTTCGGGATTTTCCTTTTGGGAGAGTTTCGGGTTCGATAACAAGTTAATCAATCCGCCCACTTGTCGCGGAGACAATTGGCTTTTTACGAAAAGTCGCGGTAAAATCCCTTTCAAATCGGGACGAAATTGTGCCAGCGTGCTGTCCAAAACATCAAAGGCATCGTCAATGATGACCTTGATATTGTCTTGCTCGGCATTTTCTTTGAGGAAGTTCCAAGTGGCTTCCTTGGGTATGATATAGATGTTTTTGGACAGGTACTCGTCGGCATCATCCAATACATAATTGATTTCGTCTTGGTTTTGGGTGTAATAACCCGAGGTTTTGTCTTGTACCAAATGCAACAACTCTTCCCTGCGAATTTCGTATCGCTCGGACATATGCTTGAGGAAAATCAGGGGCAGAATGTAATCTTTGTATTGATTTTCGGCTACAGCACCACGGAGTTCGTTGGCCGCTTTCCATAATTCTTGTTCAAAATTGATATCGGCTTTTATAGGATTTTTAGACATTATTCAGTGTGATGATGGAACAGTATTTTTTTCGTTCTGCTAAGGTATTGAAAATAATTTCATACAGTTTACGGGAAACCGTAAAAAAGGGGAATTATTTTTTTGAAAAAGCGAGATAAAAATCAATAGTAGGGCGGGAATAGTTTTCAACAATCTGAACAAATTAAGAACAAAAAGCACCACTTTTCGCCACTTTATCATTACATTTAACCCATAATTCGAAACGGTAACTGAAATTACCCGAGGTCTTACATTAAAAATTCGCTCAAAAAAACGAGGTGCTAGCCAGTGATTTTGAGCTTTTTTTATGGAAAAAAGGGAAGGGAAGGGGATTGTTTTTTTTGAAAGGAATGCGATTTAGGGGTTGAATTATTTCTTTTATTCGGGTTATTTGTCATTTCGACCAACGGGAGAAATCACATTAGTTGCTCCAATTTATTGCTCTCGTTATGCGATTCCTCCTACGTCGGAATGACAAAAGGAGGATGATTTTGGGCTTTTTTTAAGGAAAGAAGGGAAGGAAAATGGGGTTTTTGAGCCAAAAAAAAGGAAAAACAAAGCCGCCATTTCCTCTAAAAAAATCAAAACAGCAGTAGTTTTTAGTAAAAAGCACGGTGTAGGAGATTTTTTCAATTCGTCCCGACGGGATTTTCACTTCATCAGGACGAGCTTTTCACTTCATCAGGACGAAACGTTTGTCTCGTCAGGACGAATTGACGAAAGTTTTCGTAGAAAATAGCACAAAAAAAAAGACCTCGGGCACTGAAATACCCGAGGTCTTACATTAGAGACTCGCTCCAAAAAAGAGGTGCTAGCCAGCTTTTTTGAAGGATACATCACTCAACATGGAGCGCATTTTTTTTCCGGGACGGAACAAAATACGACTCTTGGTGATGGTGGTCGCCGAAACTTCTGCGGCAGAGTCACTTCCCTTTGAGCTGATGCCCACCTGAAAATTACCCAACCTGCCCAGTTTCACGATTCGACCTTGACCCAGTTCGCCAATGATGTTGTGCTCTAAAGCCAGCAACACGGCATAACAGTCGGTCTCGGTAACCGTACATTGGTAGGAAATCAGCTCCGCGAGCCTATCCAAATCGACATTGCCATCTGCTACCGCAGCGGCGTAAAACTTCTCAGGTGCAGTCAGGTCCTGAGGATTCTTTCTGGACTGCGGTTTGAATTTAATCGCCATGATTTTCGCGTATTAAATTAAAGAAAAAAACATTTTGTCTTAGTGTGCTGATAACCAGTACCTAACTGACAATTCCAAAGGTAAATATTATTTAGTTTTATTAATCATTTTCTTATCAACAAAAGTGAAGATGTTCAATTATTGAAATTGTATCAATATTTTCCATAAACAACTGGTTAGCAATTATTTAACAATATTTTGATATTAAATTGATATTTAGATTATCATTTTTTTATTAACAATTGGTGCACTACATATAGTTTGATCATACTTTTTTTGCTGCATTTCAAAAATATTTAGAAATAAACTTGAGAATCTTCTTCAAAATAAGAAAGTAAAGCTAAACAAGTATTTTTTTGGGTGATCCCACTTGTCATGACAAAGGAGAATAAAAGACAGCTCCATTGACAAAATCTTTGGATCGAAGCGCTAGGAGCGGTGTGTAGGTTAAAGAAATTAAGGCTTCGGTATCGCGAATTATAAAAAAGAATATTCGTCCCGGCAAATCGTCTTTTAGTAGCTCTGTCGGGAAATTGAACTCGAATTAAAAGTTTGGGAAACATCGTGAGAGGTATTGGCCTTGATCCGTATTAAGTTCATTATGGACTAAAACCAAAAAAGGCTATCATTTCTGATAGCCTTTCTGCTTTTGCTCCCTCTCTTGGGCTCGAACCAAGGACCCTCTGATTAACAGTCAGATGCTCTAACCAACTGAGCTAAGAAGGAAAGTGTGTTTCACTTTTAAAGCGGTGCAAATATAGTGCTAAAATTAATTTTCACAAACAAATCAGCAAAAATTTTTAAAAAAATTTATTTCCCCACGATTGCTTTGTAGATGTCATTCCCGTTGGCAAACAACAACAAAGTTATAAGTAGAAAGAAACCAACCATTTGGGCGTTTTCCAGGAACTTGTCGCTAGGTTTTTTGCCGCTAATCATTTCGTACAATAAAAAGATCACGTGACCACCATCAAGAGCCGGAATAGGCAATAAATTCATCACACCAAGCATAATCGACAATAAAGCGGTAATATTCCAGAATACTTCCCAGCTCCAAGTGCTAGGGAAAATATCAAAAATAGCTTTAAAACCACCCACGCCTTTGTAAGCA
>NZ_PNNA01000060.1 GCF_013823965.1 Flavobacterium sp. | reverse complement strand
TCCATAAAGTATTTTTTAGTATTTTTGAAAATTAAAGCAGTACTTTTAAACAAAATTAAAACAGCATTTCTTTCGTTAACGAATATGAGGAAAATAATTCTAATAACACTTTTTTTGCCACTACTTTTTAGTTCCTGCCAGTACTTTGACAAGCAAGTGCCGTCAGAAAAAGAATTGTTACAGAAAGAATTGAAAGCCATCAACTGGAAAGAAGTCGACGAGTTTCCATCAGTCGCTGATTGCGAGAAAATCGAGAACAAAACCCAACGTCAGCAATGCTTTTTCGAATATATGACTCAGCTTATTCAGGAAAAATTAAGTGTTGACACCTTGTCGATTCTCTATCCTGAATTGGACACGATTGAAGTGAAAGTTACCATTTTTCCTAATGCCACGATGCAATTCGAACCCCAATTTCCCAAAGATTCTGTCGCTTACGACACCATAAAAATTGACAGTATTCTAAAATCCCGTTTGGTCGATTTTCCAAGAGTGAATCCAGCCATTAAACGCGGAATTCCAGTAAAAACACAATTTATCCTTCCCGTTATTCTCAAAGTAGAGTAATTCAAGGATTAAAACTGCCTCCCTTTCCATTCGTATTTTCCAAACACGGAATACAAAGCCACACTCACGCTAAAAAACGGATAAACCAAACTTCCCAAAATCAAATAGCGCATGCTGTTTTTATTCAAGAAAAGATTTGCTTTATAAATCAAAACCGCATCAACAACGAATTTCAAAAAGAATATCAAAATTATGTTTAGAAATGGCGTAAGACCCAAAACCCAAAACCCAAAACCCAAAATCCAAGCCAAATTTCCGCCAAAAACCACCAAACCCAAACCTTTTCCAAAATTGCTTTGATACGAACCCGTTTTTGAAGCCCAACGCACTCTTTGGTAAAACAAGGATTTCCAATCATCCAAAGGTTTTGTGAGGACAACGTTGTTTTCGGATTTTAAATAATGAACTTTATCAGGGAATCTTGCAATCGCTTTTTGCAACAAAAAAACATCGTCACCGCTCGCAATTTCATCATTTCCTTCAAAACCATTCAGTTCTTGAAAAAACGATTTGGTGTAAGCAAAGTTGGCTCCATTGCACATAAAACCTTTTCTCAAACCAAAACTTCCAATAGTTGCTCCTTGCAAACTGGCCAAATCCAATTGCTGAAAATGATGCAAAAAGGAATTTTTGCAATCATAAGAAACCGCTCCGGCAATCATCGAAACATCGTGAAGTTGAATGTAATTGTCCAATGCCGAAAGCCAGTTTTCATTAACGACACAATCCGCATCAGTCGTGATAATCCAATCGTTTTTTACGACTTGAATTGCCGTTGAAATCGCATCTTTTTTGGGCGAATTCGAAACACGAATATTATTTATCATTTGAACATTGAACACTGAAAACTGAAAACTGAACACTTCCTCCGATTCATCATCAACCAGAATCACTTCAAACAAATCAGCAGGATAATTCAATTTTGAAAAACTATTTAAAAGGATTGGCAAATTTTCAGCTTCGTTGCGAAAAGGAACGACAATCGAGAATTTGTTTTTTGGCTTTTGCCCAAGATAATCGAAAGAATTGACTTTGGTAAATCCATAAATCAAGGCGATTATCGCCAAGCAATAAATGAACAGGATTATATATAAAACAATTGTAATCATCATTTTATTAAGTTTCGTCTCCCTCTCCTTCGGAGAGGGTCGGGGTGAGGATTTTATAATTCATCACGTAATAACTACCAATTATAACTGGCAAAACCACATTCAGAAACCACATCAAGGTGCTTATAAAAACTACAATCCATTCGTTTACGCCAAGAATTCCAAAGAAATGAACGGCAACACTTCCTTTTACGGCAAAGTCCAAAAACTGGAAAGTAGGCAAGGAAGAGGCCAAAAAGTAAACGCTTGCAATGGTTGTCATTAAGGTAAAATAAGGTAAATCAACATCGAAAGCCAAGAACAAAAAATAATATTGGTGCGAAAAAACCAAGTAACGGCAAATGGCCAAAAAAATATTTTTTTGGTGAATGGACTTTGGGATTTCGTTGATTTTGTGAATCATTCTTTCGATAGAATAACCTTTGATGTTTATTTTCTTCGAAAAAAATAAAATTCCAAACAACAAAAAACAAATTCCAAATAGAATTAAAACTGTTTTTGAAGTGATGATATTGTAATTGGCATTGAAATACAATAAACCAAATATTCCAAAAACTATCGACAAAATCATCTGGATTCCGTTGCAAATCAAGTTCAAAAACACGATTTTTTTGGCTTTCGATTTTTCAAAAAACAATGCTTTTCCGGCATATTCGCCCACGCCGTTTGGAGTAAATAATCCGGCAGTCAGCGCGCCAAGAACTTGCTTGGTTGCTTCCGACAAAGAAATTTTATGGAGATAAAGAACCAAATTCTGCCATTTCAGGATTTCGAAAAACCGATTCAAAACGCTCAACAACAAGATAAAACTGATTCCCGCAACCGATTGGTTTTTTTGGAACAAAATGATAAACTTTTCCCAATCCAGTTTGTCGTTATTGGCCAGTTGACTGTAAATAAAATAAAAGGCACCACCAACAATCAAAAGTTTGATTAGAAGTACGAGGAATTGTTTAGCTTTGTGAGGAATTGAAATCATTGGTGCAAAGTAACAAAACTTTAAACTTTGAACCTAACCCGAGGCGCAGCCGAATTGTATGGAGCGTAGCGGAATAAAACTTTAAATAAATCTTTTGGCAAACGAACGCATCATATTAGGAATCGACCCCGGAACCACGATTATGGGTTTTGGATTGATAAAAGTCGTCAACAAGAAAATGGAATTTTTGCAGCTCAATGAATTGCAATTGTCCAAATACGACAATCATTACCAGAAACTAAAAATCATTTTCGAACGCACCATCGAACTCATCGACACCCACAATCCAGACGAAATTGCGATTGAAGCGCCATTCTTTGGCAAGAACGTACAATCGATGTTGAAACTCGGAAGAGCGCAAGGCGTGGCAATGGCTGCGGGACTTTCGAGAGATATTCCCATTACCGAATACGAACCCAAAAAAATAAAAATGGCCATTACCGGCAACGGAAACGCCAGCAAGGAACAGGTTGCCAAAATGCTCCAACAACTTTTAGGCCTGAAACAATTACCCAAAAATCTGGATTCCACCGATGGATTGGCGGCTGCGGTTTGTCATTTTTTCAATTCCGGAAAAGTAATTGGCGAAAAAAGTTATAGTGGTTGGGATGCTTTTGTGAAGAATAATGAAGAACGAATAAAAAAGTGATCAATATTCAGTTTGCAAACTGACCACTGACCACTGACCACAAATTTATGAGCGGAATCTACATCCATATCCCTTTTTGCAAGCAGGCTTGCCATTATTGTGACTTTCATTTTTCGACTTCGATGAAGAAGAAAGACGAGATGGTTTTGGCTTTGGCCAAAGAAATTGTAATGCGTAAAAGAGAGTTTAAAGATGAGGTTGTTGAAACGATTTATTTTGGTGGAGGAACACCTTCTACATTGCAGATTTCTGATTGCAGATTTCTGATTGATGAAGTGTATAAAAATTATAAAGTTGTTGAAAACCCAGAAATAACCCTCGAAGCCAATCCCGATGATCTGTCGGAAGACTATTTAATCGAACTTTCAAAAATTGGAATCAATCGCCTTTCTATTGGGATTCAATCTTTTTTTGAAGAGGATTTGGTGATGATGAATCGTGCTCACAATTCGGGCGAAGCCAAAAAATGTCTGGAATTGGCAACAAAATATTTCGACAATATTTCCCTGGATTTAATTTATGGAATTCCGGGGATGAGTAACGAAAAGTGGCAACAAAACATCGAAACGGCTTTGAGTTTCGGGATTTCGCATATATCGAGTTATGCCTTGACAGTCGAACCCAAAACGGCTTTGAACAAACTCATTCAAACCGGAAAAATTGCCCAACCCAAAGACGAAGTTGCCGAAGCGCATTTCCAGATTTTGGTCGAAACGCTCGAAAAAAATGGTTTTGTTCATTATGAATTGTCAAATTTTGGAAAGGAGAATTATTTTTCAAAGAATAATTCTGCTTATTGGTTGGGCAAAAAATACGTCGGGATTGGTCCATCGGCACACAGTTATGACGGAATTTCCCGAAGTTGGAATGTTTCGAACAATTCCATTTATTTGAAATCATTGGAGGAAAATAAATTGCCAAACGATATTGAAATTTTATCTAAAACCGACCGTTATAACGAATATATTATGACGGGTTTGCGAACCATTTGGGGCGTTTCATTGGATAGAATTGAGAAAGAATTTGGAAACGAATATTTAGATTATTTGCAAAAGCAGGCACAAAAATTCATGAGAGATGAGCTGCTTTTTGTTGAAAACAACATTTTGAAAACCACCCAAAAAGGGAAATTCTTGACGGATGGAATCGCCAGTGATTTGTTTTTTATAAACTCAAAATAATTTTAGAAATGCATCTAGAAACCTACTATGAATATTGCTTGTCCAAGAAAGGCGTCACCGAACATTTTCCGTTTGACAAAGATACTTTAGTGTTTAAGGTGGGCGGGAAAATGTTTGCTTTGTCTTCTTTAAATCAATGGGAAAAAGGAGAGCCATCAGTAAATTTGAAATGCAATCCGGATTATGCCCAGGAATTGCGAGCCTTATATGACGACATTCAGCCAGCGTTTCACATGAGCAAAGTGCATTGGAACACTATTGCCATAAACAACGATGTTTCGGATAAATTGGTAAAGGAATTGATTGACGATTCCTATGAATTGGTTTTCAAAAGTTTAACAAAAAATACACAAAATGAAATCCTTGAATTAGAAAAATAGACATTACTTTTGTCAAATATTTCAGAACACTTTCAAATAAAACACCATGATTGAGAATATAAAAAAATTCCTGAACGAAGAGCAAGATCCAAAAGCCATCGAGAAAATCACTTCAAAATTGAATGATTTGTTGATGAAAAACGAAGAAATTGGTTATATCGCCGTTCAAAAAAAACCAGCCATTACCGTTTTTCCAGATAGTATTGTGGTCACCAATAAAAGAATTATCATCTGCCAGCCCAAAAATATGGGTCTTTCGATGAATTTCACTGATTTTGCTTGGGACGAAATAGAAGGAACTTTTATGAAAGAAAATATTTTGGGTTCGGAATTTTCGTTTTCTACTAAAACACAAATGCAAGTTTCCATCGATTACATTCCGAAAACCCAGGCCAGAAAGATTTCTACTTATGCCAAGGAACAATTGGATTTGTTGAAAAATCCTGTTGCTACCGAAGAAGTGAAAACCCAAATCCCGGAATTTATTCCAGAAGAAATTGTGGAAGAAGTAGAAACGGAAGAAGTTACAAATTTTGCCGAAATTTTGCCGTCAGTTTCTAATTATGCGGAACCAATTGTGGAAAATACAGCCACTTCAACAGAAAAATTGTCGAGCGAATTGACACAAGACGAACTTTTTGCGAAGCTTCAAAACTATAAAAAACTCTTGGACAACGGATTGATTTTGCAAGGCGAATACGACGCTTTCAAAAAAGAGATTTTGAGCATGATGTAGCAATTGTTTTAGAATTCCATAAAAAAACCCGACAAATTAATCATTTGTCGGGTTTTTTTAGTGATAAATTTTAGGTGTAAAATTTTCAATTACCTGATTTTTATCATATAAAAATATAATTATTTTGACTATTTAAAAGAGGACATTTTTGTGTAATTTACAGTAAATCAAATAGTTGACATCAACAAGGATTCTTTCCTTTATGTAACAATTGTTACATAAGCACTTTTTTTTATAAAGTACATTTAATGTGCAAAATCAACACATCAAGTTATGACAAAACCGGAAGTAATTTACTTCAGAAAGTCAGATCTATTCAATTCAAACCTTATTATTTTAAAGTTTAGTACTTCTTGTTGCAGTAATGACAAGTATGGAATAAACATAAGGTCATTCTCTAATTAATTTAAACTTTTATAAATACTTCACTATCATGAAAAAAATTATTTTGCAATTTGGTTTTTTGTTCTTTTCGACTTTTGCTTTTTCGCAAGCAGGTCATATTATGCAAGGAGTTGGGGCTTTTAATATGTCAATGGGAGGCGCTTCAACGGCACAACCTCTCGATATATCAGGGGCATTGCAATGGAATCCGGCATCAATTTCAGCTTTTAATGACAAAATAATTAAGTTTGACATTGGGTTATTTTACTCTTCGCCTGAATTGAGTTCAAGTTTACCGGCCGGAATGATGGGGCCAGGTTCTCCTGCAGTGTCTGGAGTCACTAAAGATGACAGAGGGGTTTCTCCAATGCCTGCATTAGCGATGGTTTGGGGCAAAGAAGGAAGTAAACACACTTTTGGAGTTTCTGCTTTTGGTATTAGTGGATTTGGAGTGACATTTCCTGAAGAAGCAAATAATCCTTTGAGTTCCAGTTTTGACCCTTCATTAAATTCTAATCCCGTAAATTATCCTCAACAAGCAGGAGGTTTTGGTCGTGTAGAATCAGATTATATGTTGATGCAAATAGGATTAACATGGGCTTATGAAATAACCGATAAACTCTCTGTGGGTGTTGAACCAACGTTTAATTATGGGACTTTAGAGCTAATGCCAAATCCAACTGCAAATCCATCGGCAGCGGGTTATCCATCTACTAACAAAGCTTCAACTACTGGTTTTGGTGCTCAACTTGGTTTATTCTTTGATTCAAAAACGGGATTCAAAGCGGGAGTTTCGTACAAAACAACCCAAGATTTAAGTGATTTAAAATTCGAAAACACCTATTTAGACAATACTACAGGAAACAATGAATTCGATATGGATTATCCAGCCATTCTTTCATTTGGATTGGGATATTCTAAAAGTGATTTTGATATCGCATTAGATTATAGAATGGTGGATTATAAAAACACGAACGGATTTTCAGAAACAGGATGGACTCCAACAGCTTCCGTGAAAGGTTTTGGATGGGATAATGTTTCCATTTTTTCGGCAGGAGTTCAATATAAAGGATTCGAAAAATTTCCTTTAAGACTTGGATATACGTATAGTTCAAATCCTATTAGTTATGATGCAGCATTTTTTAATATTCCAGCTACTGCAATTATCGCAAATGCTTTTCAATTTGGTTTTAGTTATAAAGCTGGCAAAAATATTTGTCTTGATGCAGTTTATCACCATGGAGCAAGTGACGGAAAGACTTTTGGTCAGATACTCAATCCAATGATGGCTTCACCTTCAAATCCTAATGGTGCCATACCAGCATCTTATGTGGCTTATGATATGACAACTGACTTGATAATGATAGGAGTTTCATATAAGTTTAATGCAAAACAAGCTAATTAGGAAATTTTGATTGTAAAACGATGTGGATTTATGTTGTGGATTTATTAAATATATTATCCAGATAATAAAAGCTTTATTATTCATTTTGTGCAACAATTGTTACACAAAACTTATAAATTCAATTGTAATTTTAACATAGAAAATAAGGCAATGTAATTTATAATAATATGAAAAACTTAGTGATACTTGGTGCTGGAACGGCCGGAACAATGATGGCAAGCCACCTAAAGAAAGAATTAAATAAATCAGATTGGGAAATCACGATTGTAGATCAATACAAAACCCATTATTACCAGCCGGGATTTTTATTTTTACCTTTTGATACTTATAAACCGGAAGACGTTAAAAAATCTATCGATGAATTTATTCCGAAAGGAGTGAAATTGATCCGGGAAAAAATAGATGTAATTAACAAAGATTCTGACACGGTAGTTTTAGAAGGCGGTAAAAAATTAAAATACGACATTTTAATCATTGCAACAGGAACAAAAACCGCTCCGGGAGAAGTTGAAGGAATGTTAGGAGATTATTGGTACAAATCAATTTTTGATTTTTATACTTATGAAGGAGCCTTGGCATTGAGAGATAAACTTAGAGTATGGAAAGGTGGAAAATTAGTGGTGCATATCACGGAAATGCCCATTAAATGTCCCGTTGCACCTTTAGAATTTGCGTTTCTTGCAGATTCATTCTTCCTTAAAAAAGGAATGCGTGATAAAGTTGAAATCACTTATGTAACACCTCTTTCCGGTGCATTTACAAAAGAAAAATGCACAACTGCTTTGACGTATTTGCTAAAAGAGAAAAACATCAAAATTGTACCGGACTTTGCCGTAGAACACATTGATGGCGAGAAAGGTGTAATTGTGGATTATGGAGGAGATGAAGTGCCGTTTGATTTATTGGTGACCATTCCGACAAATATGGGAGATGAACTAATGCTTCGTTCAGGTTTTGGAGATGACCTAAACTACGTTCCCACGAATAAAAACACATTGCAAACTACAGTTAAAGAAAATATTTTTGCAATAGGTGATTGTACTAATGTTCCAGCTTCAAAAGCGGGTTCTGTTGCGCACTTTCAAGCAGAAATTTTAACAGAAAACATTCTGAGATACATTGAAGGAAAAGAATTAAATCCTGATTTTGACGGCCATGCCAATTGTTTTATCGAAACAGGTCACGGAAAAGCACTTTTAATAGACTTCAACTACGACTACGAACCGGTTAAAGGCAAGTTCCCTTTTGCAGGAATTGGTCCTTTAAGCTTGCTTACTGAATCTCGATTGAACCATTGGGGTAAGTTAGCTTTTAGATGGATTTATTGGAATATGCTCTTGCCAGCCAGAAAATTACCGTTCGTAACACCAAAAATGAGCAAAGCAGGAAAGAATTTTAACTAAAAATAATGTTTAATATAAAATAATTTAAAGATGGAAAAAGTATATGCAGGAAAAACTGTTAGTGTTGACAATAATGGTTATTTAACAGATTTATCCCAATGGAATAAAGAAATTGCAATTGAAATTGGAAAAGAAGAGGGAATAAATGAAGTAACCGACAAACATTTTGAAGTGCTGGCTTATTTACAAGACCAGCAAAGAAAAGATGTCGCTTTAACTATAAGAGGAGTTGGAAAAAGTGGAGTAGTCGATATCAAGCAATTATACGATTTGTTTCCGAAAGGACCTTTAAAAATTTCAAGTAAAATGGCCGGAATCCCTAGACCAAAAAGTTGTATATAATTTAAAATTTTTAAAATGGAAATAAAAGAAAAAAAACCTTTAGAAAAAGTTTGTATAATATGTGCTAAAGGGAATTTAGAAGACGTATATGCTTCGTTGGTCATGGCAAATGGAGCCGTAATGGAAGGCATCGAAACCAATCTATTTTTCACATTCTTTGGTCTTGAAGGAATCACTAAAAAATCAATGAATCATCTCCATACAGCAACTACAGGTAACCCCGCTATGAAAATGCCCGGAGGATTGCCTTTTCCAACAATGCTTGGTGGACTTCCCGGAGTGGAATCTGCAGTTTCCAGTATGATGAGAAAACAAATGGATGAATTGGGAATGCCTCCTGTTGATGAGTTTTTAGAAATGATTACGGCTGGACGCGGAAATATTTATGCATGTAAACTTGCTGTTGATATGTTTAAATTGACAAAAGCTGATTTATCGGATGAGGTTAAAGACATTATCACAATTGGAGAATTCTATGAATTATGTGACGGGGACAGAACCCAAATCATTTTCACCTAGTTTATTAATGTTACAATAATAAAAAGGCAATGGTTAATCGTTAACCATTGCCTTTTTTAATTTTTCTAGAACAAAATCACATTGTTTTCTTCTGTTTTTCAACAAAATTATGCGCTTGAAGTTCTAGTAATTCGGTTGCTTT
This sequence comes from Flavobacterium sp., assembly GCF_013823965.1. Taxonomy (GTDB): domain Bacteria; phylum Bacteroidota; class Bacteroidia; order Flavobacteriales; family Flavobacteriaceae; genus Flavobacterium. The sequence goes on along the minus strand of NZ_PNNA01000060.1, from coordinate 41,922 downwards.
TTGACGTTGTAAATCATATAATTTCTTGTCTTGGGCAATGTCGTCATACACTTTGTCGTGCATTGTTGCGCTTGTTTTCACCAATAAATCACGTTGGTATTTGTCTTGGGTCAAAGTAGCTTTCAATGCCGTTTCCAAATCTTCCAGTTTGTAATCGTATTCCCCTTTTGGAGACAGTAATTTGGCGATTATTGGCGAGGTTTCGATGGCCAAAAACAACAACATTATAAACAAGGAAGGAATCAACGGCAATTTGTTCAACGCATTAATTCGCGCCATCAAACCATCGAAACCCTCGATTATGGGTTGTGTTTCGGTTACTTTTTTGTCTAAATCGGCTTGTAGTGTTATTGCTTTTTTGTCATTGATTGCAATTTTGGCCAAATTAGTTTTTCTGATGGAATCCAATTCAGCGGAAGCCAAATTATGTTTGGCAATTTTCTCCTTGAAAACGGGCCCTTTCCCTAATTTCATCGTGCCTTTTGTTCCTTCGGCTTCGGTAATGTAGGTTTCGTACAATGCGTTAACTTCTTTTTCTTTTTTGCTGATTTCTGCTTTAAGATTATTGGTTTCTAATTTATTTTTCTCCAAATCCGATTTGAAATAATTGGCCACTTCTTTCTTGTTGTTCAAGGCCATTGCATTTTTTTCTTTCAATAAAACGGTATTGATTTCCTTTTCGAAAATTTTAATTTCCAATGGTTTCGAAATCACGATGGCAATAATTATCGCCAAAATAATTCGTGGACTTGCTTGCAAAAATTCGCTTTTGAATTGGTCTCTTTTTCGAATGGTGGAAACAATGAATCTGTCCAAATTGAAAATGAGCAATCCCCAAACGATTCCAAATCCCATGGCAATAATTGGATTGTCAAAAACCGTGAAAAGGGCATAGGAACTGGCAATGAAAGCCATAACGGCAGTGAAGAAAACCGTGGCGCCAATACCAACATATTTGGTTTGTTCGCCTTCGGAGCAACCTTCCAGCAAGGATTTGTCGGCTCCAGAGCAGAGGATAAAAAATTGTTTTAACATGATTGATTTTGATTTGATTTGATTGATGTTGATTAGTACCTGTTTAACGCCAAATGTTACCGATTGTTGTAAATAGTTGTTCTGGTTTTGCATAAAAAAAGCTGTTCATCATGAACAGCTTTTTTGTCTTGAATTAAAATTAACTAAACCAGCGGAGCTCCTTCCATAATTTCGGCATTGGCAAATTCTTCAAATTTGGTAAAATTCGACTTGAACATTTGGGCTAATTCTACCGCTTTTTTATCATATAAATTGGGATCTTCCCATGTGTTTCTTGGATTCAATATTTCACTTGGTACATTTGGACACGATTGTGGTATTGCAATTCCGAATACTTTGTGGTTCTCATACGACACTTCGTTTAATTCGCCATTTAATGCTGCGGTAATCATCGCGCGTGTAAATTTCAACTTCATTCTACTTCCCACTCCGTAAGGGCCTCCAGTCCAACCTGTATTGATAAGCCAAACTTTTACGTTGGCATCTTTCATTTTTTTGCTCAACATTTCAGCATATTTTGTTGGATGCAAAGGCATAAACGGGGCGCCAAAACAAGTGGAGAAATTGGGTTGTGGTTCTGTGATTCCAGCTTCGGTTCCGGCCACTTTTGCCGTATAACCAGAAATAAAATAGTAAGCGGCTTGTCCAGGAGAAAGCATCGAAATTGGAGGCAAAATACCGTAAGCATCTGCTGTCAAAAAGAAAATATTTTTTGGGTTTTTACCGATGGAACCCGGTTGAATGTTTTCAATATGATAAATTGGGTAGCTAACTCTGGTGTTCTCGGTTATGGTGACATCTTCAAAATCGACTTCGTTTGTTCCTGATTTGATGACCACATTTTCTAGAATAGATCCTTTTTTTATGGCTTTAAAAATATCGGGTTCATTCTCCTCCGAAAGATTGATGACTTTAGCATAGCAACCTCCTTCAAAATTGAAGACCGTATTTTCATTTGTCCAACCGTGCTCGTCGTCGCCAATAAGTTTTCGAGCTGGATCGGCTGATAGCGTGGTTTTTCCTGTTCCCGACAATCCAAAGAAAATGGCCGTATCACCCTCTTTTCCAACATTGGCACTACAATGCATGGGTAAAGTATTTTTGAAAACTGGTAAAATGAAATTCAAAGCCGAAAAAATTCCTTTTTTCATCTCTCCAGTATATCCCGTTCCTCCTATTAAAACTATTTTTTTGGTGAAATCCAGAATGGCAAAGTTGCTTTGACGCGTTCCATCAACTTCTGGAACCGCCGTAAAACTTGGCACGCAAAGTAACGTCCACTCAGGAGTGAAATTCTCCAGTTCCTTCATTTCAGGTCTCAAAAACATGTTGTAGCAAAACAAGTTTGCCCAAGGTGTTTCGGTAATCACCCTTATATTCAACCTGTAATTTGGATCCGAACACACGTAAGCGTCTCTGACAAAAATTTCTTTGTGGGATAAATGGGCGGTTACTTTATTGTATAATGCTTCAAATGCTTCTGGTTCGAAAGGGATATTCACATTTCCCCACCAAACTTTGTTTTTGGTGATATTGTCTTTTACAATAAATCGGTCTTTGGGTGAGCGACCTGTAAATTCTCCTGTGTTGACAGCCAATGATTCTGTTGAAACTTCAATTCCTTGTCCATATTGGACTGTTAGGTCGTGTAATTTTTCTGGAGTTAATTGATACTGAATAGTAGCGTTTTCGATTCCTAGATTTTTTAACGAAATCGATTTCGTAAACAAGGCGTAGTTGTCCATAAATTGGTGTGTTGTGTGGTTAAATTTATGCGCGCAAAAGTAGAAATTATTTTTCAGTTAGAATTTTTTTATCCCAACTTTATGATTTTTTCTTTATGAAATTAAAAAATAAAACGCACCAGCCCAGTATTAATAGGAGTCCGCCGATGGGAGTTATAAATCCAATTATTTTGAAGTCAAACGAAGTAAGGCTGTTTGTTGCCAATAAATAAATGGATCCCGAAAAGAATAATACACCCAAAAGCACCAAATTATAGATGGTTTTCTTCGCCTTTAGGGAGAGTTCATTTAGCGTTCCAATGAATACTAAAAACAAGGCATGATACATTTGATATTTCACTCCGGTTTCGAATGTCGAAAGCTCTTCGATGGATAAAACTTTTTTTAAGGTGTGTGCTCCAAATGCTCCTAAAATGATGGCAGTCATTCCTAAAATTGCTCCTGTTGAAATTATTTTCTTGTCCATTTTTTGTTTTTTTACCATACAAAAGTATTTATTTCTGGTCAAATTGGAAGTGTTTTTGGCGAACATTTTTTTCGCTTTTATTTTACACATTTTCATTTTTAATCCTTCAGTATGTGTTACAAATTCAACAATTATATATATTTGTGTTATATTTATGTAATTATGAGAACGATTTTAATCATTGGAGCAGGAAGATCTGCTTCGTCACTTATACACTATCTTTTAAACAAATCAGCAGTTGAGAACCTGCATTTAATTATTGGTGATCTATCATTGGCTTCAGCCCAAACCAAAACAAATAATCATCCTAATGCAACTGCGATTGCTTTGGATGTTTTTGACCAAAATCAAAGAAAAAATGCCATTCAAAAAGCGGATATAGTGATTTCGATGTTGCCGGCGCATCTTCATATCGAAGTTGCCAGGGATTGCATTGTATATAAAAAACACATGGTAACGGCTTCTTACGTAAGCGATGCGATGCAAGAATTGGACGCTTTGGCCAAGGAAAACAATTTGATTTTTATGAATGAAATTGGACTTGATCCCGGAATCGACCACATGAGTGCAATGAAAGTAATCAATGAAATCAGGGCAAAAGACGGAAAAATGCTTTTATTCGAATCTTTTTGTGGCGGATTGGTTGCTCCAGAATCGGATACCAATTTGTGGAATTATAAATTTACTTGGGCGCCACGAAACGTGGTGCTGGCTGGTCAAGGTGGTGCGGCAAAATTTATTCAGGAAGGAACGTATAAATATATTCCGTATTGGAATTTATTCCGCAGAACCGAATTTCTGGAAGTGGAAGGTTATGGCCGTTTTGAAGCGTATTCGAACCGGGATTCTTTAAAATATTTAGATGTTTATGGACTGAATGATGTGTTGACTTTATATAGAGGAACGATTCGCAGAGTGGGATTTTCCAAAGCATGGAATATGTTTGTACAGCTCGGAATGACCGATGACAGCTACATTATGGAAGATTCCGAGAATATGAGTTACCGAGATTTCGTGAATTCCTTCTTGCCGTATCATCCCACGGATTCTGTTGAAATCAAGATGCGTTTGATTTTAAAAATTGATCAAGATGATATTATGTGGGACAAATTGCTGGAATTGGATTTGTTCAACAGAAACAAAAAAGTAGGTTTGAAAAAGGCGACACCAGCCCAAATTCTAGAAAAAATCCTTACCGACAGTTGGACATTGCAACCCAAAGAAAAAGACATGATTGTGATGTATCACAAATTTGGGTATGAAATAAATGGTAAAAAAGAACAAATCGATTCCAAAATGGTTTGTCTTGGCGAAGATCAAACTTATACTGCAATGGCAAAAACCGTTGGTTTGCCTGTAGCGATGGCGACTTTATTAATCTTAAACGGGAAAATTAAAACGCCAGGAGTTCAATTACCAATTCGGGAAGAAGTGTATTTGCCTATTTTGAAAGAATTAGAAGAATATGGAGTTGTTTTCAAGGAACAAACAGTGCCTTATTTGGGGTATAATCCGGAATAAATTTAATTTTAGTTTTTTTGTTAAAAAAATCCGCTTTTCCTTTTGTTGTCAGGAGAAGCGGATTGTGATTTTTTATTTACTCAACTCCACAAAATACTTGTAAAACAACGGAATCGTTTCAATTCCTTTCAAGTAATTAAAAATCCCGAAATGTTCGTTTGGCGAGTGAATAGCATCGCTGTCCAATCCAAATCCCATCAAGATAGTTTTGCTTTTTAGTTCTTTTTCGAACAAGGCAACAATGGGAATGCTTCCGCCGGAACGCACTGGAATTGCTGGAATTCCAAAAGTTTCGGTGTAGGCTTTGTTGGCGGCTTTGTAGCCAATGCTGTCCGTTGGTGTCACATAACCTTGTCCGCCGTGATGCGGTTTTACTTTCACTTTTACTCCGGCTGGAGCAATGCTGGTGAAATGTTTGGTAAACAATTCGGTGATTTCCTCCCAATCTTGATTTGGAACCAATCGCATCGAAATTTTGGCGAAAGCCTGACTTGCAATAACGGTTTTGGCACCTTCGCCAGTATATCCGCCCCAAATTCCGTTTACGTCAAGTGTTGGTCTAATGGAATTTCTTTCATTTGTAGAATATCCTTTTTCGCCGTAAATATTATTTAAGTCCAATGCTTTTTTGTAATTATCTAGATTGAAAGGTGCTTTGGCCATTTCGGCTCTTTCTTCGAGAGACAATTCTTGCACTTTGTCATAAAAACCAGGAATGGTAACATGATTGTTTTCGTCGTGAAGCGATGCAATCATTTTTGCCAAAACGTTGATTGGATTGGCAACAGCTCCACCATATAATCCGGAATGCAAATCGCGATTTGGCCCAGTAACTTCCACTTCAACGTAACTTAAACCACGCAATCCAGTAGTAATTGATGGTTGCTGATTGGAAATCATTCCGGTATCCGAAATTAAAATTACGTCATTTTTTAGTTTTTCTTGGTTGCGTTCCACGAACCATCCCAAACTTTTGGAACCGATTTCCTCTTCGCCTTCAATCATGAATTTCACGTTGCAAGGTAAAGTGTTGGATTGCATCATGTATTCCAATGCTTTTACGTGCATGTACATTTGGCCTTTGTCGTCACATGAACCTCTAGCAAAAATGGCTCCTTCAGGATGAATTTCGGTTTTTTTGATAACGGGTTCGAATGGGGGAGAAGTCCATAATTCGACAGGATCGGCCGGTTGCACGTCATAATGTCCATAAACAAGCACGGTTGGTAAATGTTTGTCGATTGTTTTTTCGCCATAAACAATAGGGTTTCCCGGCGTGTCGCAAATTTCCACAAAATCGCAACCTGCTTTTTCCAGACTTGCTTTTACGGCATTGGCGGTTTTGATAATGTCTTGATGGTAAGCAGGATCGGCGCTTACGGAAGGTATTTTCAACAGTTCGATTAATTCGGTTATGAAACGGTCTTTGTGCTGTTGAACGTATGCTTTTATGGTTTCCATATTTTGTTAAATTTTAATACTTTCAAAAGTACAAAAAAGAGGTTGAATATTTTTGAATAATTTCCTTTGAAAGTAAGAAGATATGTTTATATTTGCACTCACAATTTTGCGGGTATGGTGAAATTGGTAGACATGCCAGACTTAGGATCTGGTGCCGCAAGGCGTGTAGGTTCGAGTCCTATTACCCGCACAAAAAAAGCTTCTCAATTTGGGAAGCTTTTTTTTGTGACATAAGTCTAGAACTTTTTTTGTAAATAATAAAAAAGTTCAAATAATTAAGACTTCATATTTGAAACTTTATATGTTTTTCCGTCTCCGGTTGCCTCAACCACTTTACTGATGTTTTCGGTTTTTAAGATGGTTTTGTCAAAAGAGATGGTGGCAGATTTTTTTTCGAAATCTATCGTTGCTTTTTGAACGCCGTCGAGTCCATTCAATTCTTTTTCTATAGTTTTGGCGCAACCAATTTCACAGGTCATTCCTTCGATGGAGAAACTCGCCGTTTGCAGATTTTCGGCGGCAATTTCTTTTTTTACTTTTGGAGTATTATTTTCTGTTGCGGCATCTGATACAGCGTCAGCAGTTTTTTCTTTACAACCCACAAATAAAAGGCTTGCAAGTGTTATTGTCAATATTGATTTTAAAAAATACATGTTCATTTGGGTTTTAAAAGATTAATTATCTTGTTGTTGAAGACAAAATTAACTAAAAAAAACACGGTTAATTCATAAAATAATTACAATTTTGAGCCAAAATTTATTTTTATGGATTCGAAACAATTAAAATGGGTTTATTTGTTGGCACTTGCCTTTATTTGGGGTAGTTCATTTATCCTCATAAAGAAAGGTTTGGTCGGTTTGACGCCAATGCAACTTGGGTCGCTTAGAATCTTGTTTGCTGCCATTTTTCTGTTGATGATAGGGTTCAAAAGCTTGGTCAAAATTCATCATGTTAAATGGAAATACATTGCTTTGACGGCAACTTTGGGCACATTCGTTCCAGCCTTTCTTTTTGCGTTGGCACAAACCCAAATTGACAGTACGGTAAGTTCGATACTTAATTCTTTGACACCTTTAAACACATTGATTTTTGGTGTTTTTGGTTTTGGACTAACTTTCAGGAGACCTCAAGTTTTTGGTGTTGTTATTGGATTAGTAGGGACTTTTTTATTAATAATAAATGGAGCCATCCATCATCCGGAACAAAATTATTATTATGCAATATTGGTGATAATAGCCTCGGTTTGCTATGCAATTAATGTCAATTTAATCAAAAAATATTTATCGGATTTGAGTCCGTTGAGTATTACGACGGGGAATTTTTTGGTGCTGCTTTTACCGGCGCTAGTTGTTTTATTTTTCTCTGGTTTTTTTGATGTAATTCAAGTCGAAAGCGTCCAACATTCAATGATATTTATCTTGATTTTGGGAATGGTGGGAACCGGAATTGCCAACATCATTTTCTTTAAGACCATTCAAATCTCCTCTCCGGTGTTTGCCACTTCGGTTACGTATTTAATTCCTGTTGTGGCCTTTGGTTGGGGATTGTTTGATAATGAAATGTTAACGCCAATCCAGTTTTTTGGCGCTTTTATTATTTTGTTTGGAGTTTATTTGTCGGCCAAGAAATAGTGTTTAAAGTTCTATAAAACAACAAAGGCTGCCCTTTTGGACAGCCTTTGAAAATTTATTCTAGATTTTTTATTGGAAATCAGCGTCAGAAACACCTTCGTTGATTTTTACTTCGGACATTTTTATATCCAATTCGAAACCTACATTTTGAATAATGTTGAAAGGTATTTTCACGCCTTTCACTTCTCTGTAATCTCCGTAAGTGGTGGTTTGTGTCATCGTTTTTCCACCTTGTTCCATTGTTTTTGTATCGGCTACTTTTAGGCCTGTTTTTGTGTCATAGAACAAAGTGGTTTTTCCGTTTTGCAATGCATAAGCATCATTTCCGTTGATGGATTCAATTCCGGTAAGCACAAGTCCTTCTTTCTTGGCCAATTTCAATTCTTCAAAAGGAATGGCGCTGGCTTTCATTTCGGCTAAATCGTTGCCTTCAATGTTTTTTCTTTGTCCTTGTTGCAAGAGATAAGCGCTTTTTTCGTTGACTACTTGTTTCATCAAGCTCATTGGTCCCATGGCTATTTCAACCATTAATTTTCCTTTGGCGTCAATTTTATTGGTAAAAGTCAATGGTGATGGAGCTTGCGGAATTGTAGTTGATCCAATCATTGCAATAGTTTTTACGTTATTCAACGCTTTTTCGCCACCAATTGCCTTGATGTAATTATCCAAAACAATTTTGGCAGTTACGCCAGCTGGAACTTCTTTTTTGAGAACGGGTTTTGCTGTAGGATTGCCATATTTGTCAAAATATAATATTGGGATTTTTAGACTTTCCAATCCTGGAATCACGTCTGCTCCTTTTCCGGCAATTACAATTCTGGTGTTGTCAACAAGGAAGTATTTATTGGCGGCAAGCTGTACTTGTTCAGGAGTTACGGCGTTGATGCTTTTGATGTAATTTTCATAAAAATCTTCAGGAAGATTTTCTGTCTCGATTCTCAAAGCATATCTGGCTACGGCTTGAGGTTGTTGCACCTGCATTACGAATTTTCCAATGAAAGAGGCTTTTACGTTGTTAAGTAATGCTTCGCTTACTTTTTCGGTTCGAATTCTTTTAATTTCCTTGATAAATTCAACCACTGCACTATCAGTAACCACGTTTCTTACCGCCGATGCGGATCTTAGTTTCGACACATATTTGTCTGCACCAATAGTGGCATTGGCACCGTAAGTCCATCCATGTGCTTCTCTTAAATTCATGTTCAAATAGCTGTTGAAGTCACCGCCCAAAATGTGGGTTGCTATTACTGCCGGGAAAAAATCAGGGTCGCTCATTTTTAAATTCACCGTATTGACCAATGCAATTTCAGATTGTACTGCATTTGGCATATCCACAAAATTGATTTGGGTAAAGTCAACATTTTTTGGATCGGCATAAGTCAATTTTGGAGTGCTTCTTTTTTCCCATTTGCCAAATAATTTTTCGACAACTGGTTTGATTTTCTTGTATTTTACATCGCCAATGATTACTAAATACGCATTTTCGGGCACAAAATAGTTTTTATAATTGGTTTCAACATCGGCTAGTGTCACGTTATTCAACGTTTCTTCGGTTACAAATTCACCTGAAGGATGATTTTTTCCGAAGGCTAAAGCATCAGCAACTCGGCCAGCTATTGCCGGAACACTTTTTTCTTCGGCCTTAAGACCTTCGATCATTTTGGCTTTTTCTTTGTCGAATTCTGCTTGGGTGAAGTTAGGGTTCAATGCGCCGTCGGCCATCAATTCCAATATTCGGTTGGCATATTTAGAAAGGGAACTGGCATAAGCTCCGCTAGAACTAAAGTTGACATTGGCCCCAAAAAAATCTATCTCTTCGTTAAAAACATCTTTTGTTATTTTTTTAGACCCATTTCCTATTAAACTGCTGCCCAATTCGTCAATACCTTTTTTGTTTCCTTCCGCAAAAGGGGCGTTATCTAGGGTAAGGTTATAAGTTACTCGTGGTAATTTGTGATTTTCGACAATCATCACCTTTAGACCATTTGCCAAAACAAATGTTTGGGGTTTCTTGATGTTTACCACTGGTGCTTTTCCAGGCTTGGGTTGTGGACGGTCTTGTGCTTGCATAATTCCGGTTAAGAACAAAATGAATAGTACTATACTTATTTTTTTCATGATTTCGATGTCTTAGTTTTGAGCTTGTTCAGTTGATGGAACGTAATCCAGGATCAATCTTTGATTCGGGTTTAAGTATTTTTTTGCCACGTCTCTAATTTCTTCACGTGTGATAGAATGGTATAAATCAATCTCGGAATTAATTAAATTAACATCTCCATAAAGCATGTGGAATTTTGCCAAGTTTTCGGCAATTCCTTCAACTCCGGCATTTGCATTTACAAATTGATTGTCAAAAGTGTTCTGTAATTTTTGATAATCTTTTTCGGAAATCAAATCGGTTTGAATTTTCAAGACTTCTTCGTCAATTTCTTTCAACAAATCGGTCATGGTGATTTTTTCCATAGGTAATCCATATATGATGTACATTCCATAGTCTTCTTGACTAAATCCAACAGCTCCAATTTGTAATGCCATTTTTTTCTGGTCTACTATTTTTTTATACAATTTTGAACTTTTTCCGTCACTTAAATAGGAGGAAATCAAGTTCAAAACTCTAGCATCTCTAGTTTTCATCGAAGGGGTTCTGTAAGAAGCCACCAACATTGGAATCTGGATATTTGGATCTTGGTAAGTCGCTTTTATGGTTTGGGTAATGGGTTCTTCGGTAAAAGTTTGTCTTGTAAAGTCTTCGCCTCTTGGGATTGTGCCAAAATATTTTTTGATCCATTCTTTGGTTTGTGCAATGTCGATTTGACCCGCAACAACCAAAACGGAATTGTTTGGTGTATAGAATTTTTTGTTGAAAGCTTGAAATTCTTCTAAAGTGGCTGCGTCTAAATGTTTCATCGAACCAATGGTGTTCCAGCGATAAGGATGATTTTTGAACATGTTTTCTTTTACAACCGTAAGAATGTTGCCGTAAGGACGGTTGTCAAAACTGGTTCTTTTTTCTTCTTTGACAACTTCATTTTGTGTGTCAACACCAATTTGGTTGATTACAGGATGCATCATTCTTTCGGATTCCATCCAAAGTCCGAGTTCCAGGTTATTTGATGGAAAAACTTCGTAATAATACGTTCGGTCATCAGTGGTGTTGGCATTGTTTACGCCTCCATTGGAAGAGACTATTTTCATCCATTCCCCGCGCTTGATGTTTTCGGTTCCTTCAAATAACAAATGTTCAAAAAAGTGTGCAAAACCGGTTCTTTCGGGGTTTTCGTCTTTGGCACCCACATGGTACATTACCGATGTTACAACCACTGGGGCAGAGGGATCGTTGTGCAAAATAACATGCATTCCGTTATCTAAATCGTATTCTTCAAAATCCACTTTTTGTGCCGAGGCTATTCCTCCAAGCAAAAGTGCAGCACTTAACGCCATTATTGATTTTTTCATAAGGATTAATAATTTTATTATTTACAGTTGGTAATCAAACCGTTGTTATTGTTACATCAAAAATAACTTTATTTTAATAAACGATGACAAATTTTTCCTACTTTGTGTAAAAGTTAACAATTGTTGTAGAAAAAAAGACTCAAGAATCATTGCGAAAGCCTTTAAAAACAAGTCTTTGACTGAAGAAACTATTTTTTTGCGGGAACTAATTGCAGGATAAATATTTAATTGTATATTTGCAACCTTAAAAATTTATAAAACAATTTGTTATGTATGCAATCGTAGAGATAGCAGGGCAACAGTTTAAAGTTAGCAAAGACCTAAAGGTTTACGTTCACCGTTTGGCAAATGAAGAAGGAACTAAAGTTTCTTTTGACAAAGTTTATTTGTTAGACGACAACGGTACAATCACGATAGGCGCCCCAGCTATAGAAGGTGCTTCAGTAGAAGCCAAAGTGTTACAACACTTAAAAGGAGATAAAGTAATCGTTTTCAAAAAGAAAAGAAGAAAAGGTTATAAAAAGAGAAACGGACACCGTCAGTATCTTACTCAAATTGTAATCGAAGGTATTACAGCATCAGCTCCTAAAAAAGCCGCTGCCAAAAAAGAAACTGTTGAAGTGGCAACTGAAGAAGTAGCAGCTCCAAAAGTAAAAAAAGCTCCAAAAGCTAAAAAAGAAGAGACACAAGAATAATAACAAAATAAACTAATACGTCATGGCTCACAAGAAAGGTGTCGGTAGTTCCAAGAATGGTAGAGAATCAGAATCAAAACGTTTAGGCGTTAAGATTTTTGGTGGACAAGCTGCCATTGCAGGGAACATCATCGTTAGACAAAGAGGTTCAAAACATAATCCAGGTGAAAACGTTTACATTAGTAAAGATCACACTTTACATGCAAAAGTGGATGGAGTTGTTCAGTTCCAAAAGAAAAGAGATAATAAATCATACGTTTCTATACTTCCATTCGAAGTTGAAGCATAATCGATTTTCTCAATAATTAAAAAAACCCGTTTCGTGAGAAACGGGTTTTTTTGTGTTATTTTTTTGTTTGGGATTTGATTTTTTAATCTGCTGGTCTATTGTTGTAAAAAATGATTTTAAAGGTTGTGCCTTTGTTTACTTCACTGGTTACAGTTATTTCTCCTCCCATTGTTTCAACCTGTGTTTTGGTTAAAAAAAGTCCGACACCTTTTGCATCCGGGTGTTCGTGAAAAGTTTTATGCAATCCAAATAATCGAGATCCGTTTTTAGAAAGATCAATTCCTAGACCGTTGTCGCTTACCGTGAGCTCTATATTTTCATTGATATATTTTGTTGCAAAGTGAATGGTGGGTTTTTGGTCCGGATTATGGTATTTTAAGGAATTACTTAGTAAGTTTTGCATAATGCTCTCAAGATAAGTTGAAGAGTATTCTATTACTGGAGCTTGAGAAAAATCCCCCGTTACATCGGCTTTTAGTCTTAAAATATCACCTTGAAAAGTTTCCTTGATTTTAGAAAAAACGGTTTCAAAAATAATTTCCTCTCTATTTCTCTTTGATTCGTGTTTTATGGAAACCACTTCCAGCAATTCATTGAGGGTGCTTCCAATATTGTTGACCGTTTTTTCAAACATCTCCATTAAATCATTTTTGACTTCCAGGTCTTTTTCTTCTTTGTAAATGTTTAGAAGCGAATTCAAATTACTTACAGGACCCCGAAGATTGTGGGAAATAATGTGTGCAAAATCTTCTAATTGTTTGTTTTGATTGGTTAGGTAAATAGTGCGGTCAATTACAATTTTTTCAAGATTTTTATTGGTTTTTATTATTTTGTTTTCGGCTTGAATTCTTTTGATGTCTATTCGGTTGAGTTGTCGTGAAGTCGAGGCAATAAAAAACAACGTCACAATGATAAATGAAGTGCCAAAAAGCGCTATTCCAAAATCTTCCGATATCATGTGATGTCTTAGTATGAATAATTCCAATAAAGTAAGCAGGAGAATGGTGATTGCCATTTTTGGAAAAAGCTTTCGAGCCACTAGATTTCCAATTTTTGTTCCTGTGAATATTCCGGTAATTCCCTTGTTTTTTTGAATGAAAGAAGAGGCAACTGAGAGCACAAAAAAAGCGAATGCAGTATGAAAGGCTATATCGGTAAGAAATGCAAGTTTGTAAAATGCGGCCACAGAAAACAAATAACCCAATAGCGCAATGAATGAAATCAGTGTAATGAGGTGAAGGCTGTATTGGCCTATTTTTTTTAAATGAGAATTTGGTGACGTAATGCACAATAATGCACAGCTGTACAAACTGAAACAGAAAGCTGTAGTTGGCGAAGGACGACCCGGATAAGGCAATCCATTTTTGATGGCATCATAATCAGTGATCAATAATTGGTCTATTCCCAAGTTGTAGCCAAAAATGTTTTGCGAAAAAGTAGCGATTCCAAAGACTAAAAGAAAAAATGATATAAAACGACAAACGGTATTCCATCTACCCATTGTCAAGCATGTGAAAATCGCTCCGGAAAGCAAGAAACAAATGGCGGTGTTTATTTTCATTGAGATAAAGCCGGGAATGATTGTTCTCAACACACTGACATCAAACAGCCATCCAGCTATTACAGTTATTGCCAAAAGAATAATAAATATACTAACTGAAGTATGAGACGAAAATTTGTAATTAATAGTCATTATTCTAATGAGAGGTTTTTAGTAGGCAAGGTTTTAAATCCAGTAATTTGTATGATGAAATACAATACAATAGTTGTTATATGTAAATATGGTGAAATTGGGCAAATTAAACAAGTGTAAAGTTGTTTTTTTCTTAAATAGAAAAAGGGATGGCTACTTTATGGTTTTGGTCTAAAAAAAGCTCCCAGGACAATGAATTGCTGGGAGTTTTGAAGAATTAAATCTGTGTTAGAAATAATTTCAGGATTAATATAAACCTTCGATTGATAAATATCTCTCTCCTGTATCATAATTAAAAGTGAGTACAACCGCTCCATCTTGAATTGTTTCTAATTTTTTGGCTACAGCCGCCAAGGATGCGCCAGTAGAAATCCCCACAAGAATTCCTTCTTGTTTGGCAATTTTTCGAGCAAATTCAAACGATTCGTCTTTGCCGACTTGAATTACTTCGTCAATTAAATCCCTGGAGAAAATAGTAGGAATAAATCCGGCTCCAATGCCTTGCAAAGGATGTGGGCCAGGAGTTCCACCGCTTAATACGGGTGATAATTCTGGTTCCACTGCGATTACTTTCAAGTTGGGGAATTTAGCTTTCAAAACTTTGGCAACGCCAGTAATGTGTCCGCCGGTTCCAACACCCGTGATGACATAATCCAATCCATCGGGAAAATCTGCAAGAATTTCTTGAGCGGTAGTTTTTTCGTGAACTGCGACATTGGCTGGATTGTCAAATTGTTTGGGAGACCAGGCATTTGGTGTTTCCAGGACTAATTCGGCTGCTTTTTCAATGGCACCTTTCATTCCTTTTTCGCGCGGTGTAAGAACAAATTCAGCACCGTAAATTTCCATTAATTTTCTGCGTTCCACACTCATGGAATCAGGCATTACCAAAATAACTTTGTAACCTTTCACCGCAGCTACCAGAGCTAAACCAATTCCCGTGTTTCCTGAAGTTGGCTCAATAATGACGCTGTTGGCATTCAATAATCCTTTGCTCTCGGCATCTTCTATCATCGCTAGTGCAATTCTGTCTTTGATGCTGTTTCCCGGATTTGATCTTTCTAATTTAATCCAAACTTCTTTGCTGTTTCCAAACAATTTGTTGATTTGAACCACGGGTGTTTTTCCAATGGTTTCCAGAATGCTTTTTGCCTTCATACTTGTTCTATTCTAAGTTCGATGTGTTTTTTAAGTGATGCTAATTTACGTAAAAATATAAAACGGATTGAATTGGCATAGAAACAAAAAACTCCTAGGCTTTTGGGAGGCTAGGAGTTTTGGAGTTTTATGGAATTTGGTAGCCTTTGAAGGGCAAGTTTGCAATACTGTTAGTAATCTTCTTCTTTTTTTAGTTTAGCTGCTTCTATAGCTTTTTCCATGTTTTCTACTTTTTTTGACTTTGAATCTACCTCCGTTTTTAATTTATTTAGTTTATCCTGAGATTTAGCTATTTGCTTTTTAGATTTTTCAATTTTTTTTTGATGATAGGCATTATTGTCGGTTTCTGGAGTGTTTTCAAGATTCTTTAGATTTTCTTTTTCTTTTTTTAAATCAGCTTCTTTTGCCCACGCTTTTTTTGCTATTTTTATTAGTTTGCGTTCTTCTATTGCTAATTTAGCTTGTGCATTTTCAGCGCGACTTCGATAAAGAGGTTTAACAGTTGGCGTTTGTGGAAGTTCTGGTCGTTTATTTCCCCATAGATTAAACAACGGATCTTGCATTTGTGGTTTTGGCGGATTAAAATTTTGTGCATCCACAAAAAGGGGCAATATCATTATTATCATTATAATCAGGCGTGTTCTCATAATTTGGTTTTCTAGAATACACTTCAAAAGTATGAAAATATCTGATTAATTTTAAGGTTTTGATCACTGTAGCGTGAGGGATAGCAGTGGAAATCCTTTATGTTTTTCCTTTAAAAACATAAAGATTGCAACGAATAGCCCGACCCGTAGTTTTTATGAAGGGTCACGCCCAAAAACAAAAAACCCTCACATCGCTGCAAGGGTTCTGAAATAATCTAAAATCTAAATTCAGAAATCTAAAATAGATTTAATATCTGTAATATTCTGGTTTGAATGGTCCTTGAACTTCAACACCAATGTATTCCGCTTGGTCTTGACGTAAAGTTTCCAATTCTACTCCTAGTTTAGCCAAGTGTAACATAGCCACTTTTTCATCCAAATGTTTAGGTAACATATACACTTCATTGTTGTATGCAGCGCTGTTTTTCCACAATTCGATTTGGGCAAGAGTTTGGTTGGTGAATGAGTTACTCATCACGAAACTTGGGTGACCTGTAGCACAACCAAGGTTTACCAAACGACCTTCGGCCAAAATGATGATGTCTTTTCCAGCGATAGTATATTTGTCAACTTGTGGTTTGATTTCGATTTTCGATGCACCGTGGTTTTTGTTTAACCAAGCCATGTCAATTTCGTTGTCAAAATGTCCAATGTTGCAAACGATGGTTTTGTCTTTCATTTGCTCGAAATGAGAACCTAGAACGATGTCTTTATTTCCAGTGGTTGTGATGATAATGTCAGCATTAGCAATAACCGTGTCTAATTTTTTAACTTCATAACCGTCCATTGCAGCTTGCAAAGCACAAATTGGGTCAATTTCGGTAACTGTCACGATAGAACCAGCACCTCTAAACGAAGCTGCAGTTCCTTTTCCAACGTCTCCGTAGCCACAAACAACAACTCTTTTTCCGGCTAACATAATGTCAGTTGCACGACGAACTGCATCTACAGCACTTTCTTTACATCCGTATTTGTTGTCAAATTTCGATTTAGTAACCGAGTCATTCACGTTGATGGCAGGCATTGGCAACGTTCCAGCTTTTACTCTTTCGTACAAACGGTGAACTCCAGTTGTAGTTTCTTCGCTCAATCCTTTGATTCCAGCAACCAATTCTGGGTAACGATCAATCACCATGTTGGTCAAATCTCCACCGTCATCCAAAATCATGTTTAATGGTTTTCTGTCCTCGCCAAAGAACAACGTTTGCTCGATACACCAGTCAAAATCCACTTCGTTCAAACCTTTCCAAGCATAAACTTGAATCCCGGCAGCGGCAATCGCGGCGGCAGCTTGATCTTGAGTAGAGAAAATGTTGCAAGAAGACCAGGTCACTTCAGCACCAAGAGCAATTAAAGTTTCGATCAAAACCGCAGTTTGGATTGTCATGTGCAAACATCCTGCAATACGAGCGCCTTTCAGCGGTTGTTCGTCTTTGTATTCGGCACGAAGCGCCATTAAACCTGGCATTTCGGCTTCCGCCAATTCAATTTCTTTTCTTCCCCAAGCCGCTAGAGAAATGTCTTTTACTTTGAAAGCCACATAAGGCATAGTCGATGTACTCATTTATAGTATATTTGTAATTATAAAATTTTTGCAAATTTACGTAATAACTTATAATTTAAAAAGCAATCAGGAACTTTTATGAATTGTTTAGTGTCCTAATCTTTTGAATTATAATGAAATAATTTTTAATGTCACCCTGAGCGCTGTCGAAGGGAGGAGCTAATCCTGCTGTACACTATATCTTTTATGCCGAACACCGGCATAAAAAGATGCCGTTTCCATCAGGGCTAGAAAATCAAGTTACTAAAATGCCGCTATATAAAACCATCAACTATAATTCCACCACCAAAATCCTGGTTTGGGAAATAACCGAATCCTTAGAGGAATTATTGGGCAATGTAGTTTTGAAAGAAAAAACCCAGCTTCGTTTAAACCGAATGAAATCTGAAATTCATCAACGTGCTTTTTTAAGCGTTAGAATGTTGTTGCAAGAATCGGGTTTCAATGATTTTGATTTGTATTATGACGAATTCGGAAAACCTTATTTGAATCCGAATAACCGTCACACTGGGCCTGTCGAAGTGTCCATAACCCATTCACATCATTTTTCGGCCATTATTATAAGTGATGAAACCGTTGGAATCGACATCGAAATGCAAAGAGAAAAAATCATTCGCATCGCCGATAAATTTGTGAATTCAACAGAATTAAATCGACTCAAAAGTTTTGATACTCAAGATTACATCAAAAAACTAACCGTAAAATGGGGAGCCAAAGAAGCCATCTTCAAAATCCGAAACGAAAAAGGAATCAGTTTCAAAGATCACATTCAAGTCAATCCATTTGAAATCCAGGACAAACAAACAACAGCAATTCTAGAAATCAAAAACACAAAACAACAATTTTCTATTTATTTCATTGAATTTGAGAATTTTACTTTAGTTTATGCCTTCGAAAATTAAAAAAAGACAAACCGTAGATTCGCAGATTTTTAAAATCTTAATAAAAAAATCTGCGAATCTGCGGTAATAAAAAATTATGACAAACATCTATAGCAACATTCTACAATCAAAAGCAAACAACGAGAAACTACTCGCGATTCTCCTCGATCCCGACAAAATCGAATTGAATACTCTAGACTTGTTAATCAAAAAAATAAGCCAGTCGCCGGCCACCCATATTTTCATTGGCGGAAGCCTTGTCGAAAACAATATTTTAGACGAATTGGTAATTCTTCTCAAAAAACAGCTTGATTTACCCATTATTTTGTTTCCCGGAAATCCTTCCCAAATTTCTTCCCTTGCTGATGGAATTTTGTTTTTGTCCCTTATTTCAGGAAGAAATCCGGATTTCCTGATAGAACACCAAGTAAAATCGGCTCCCATTTTAAAGAAAACCCAACTCGAAATTATTTCAACAGGTTATATTTTAATCGAAAGCGGAACAAAAACTGCCGTGGAAAGAGTGAGCAAAACCAATCCTTTGGACAGGAATAATCCCGATTTGGCATTGGCAACTGCCCAAGCTGGCGAAATGTTGGGCAACAAACTCATTTATCTCGAAGCGGGAAGTGGCGCAAAACAAGCCGTTCCGCTGGAAATGATTAAAAAAGTAGCTCAAAACATTAAAATTCCGTTACTAGTTGGAGGAGGAATTATAGATTTGCAGGGAATTCAAAAAGCCTACGATTCCGGCGCCGATTTGGTGGTTATTGGAACCGCTTTTGAAAATGACGTTGATTTTTTTAATAAATAAAAAACATGATAGAATTTTTCCTAAATGCATACAAAAATGCCTCGATGATCCAAATCATATTGGAGTTTGTTGCTTTTGTATTCGGGATTTTGAGCGTTTGGTTTGCCAAAAAAGAAAATATTTTGGTGTATCCAACGGGCTTGATAGCCACGATAATCACGACTTATTTACTTTATGTTGCGGGTTATTTGGGCGACATGATGATTAATGGATATTTTTCCATAATGAGTATTTATGGCTGGTACAAATGGGCACGAAAGAAGAACGACACTGAAGTCATTGCCATTTCGAGAACCAACAACAAGGAAAAAATAACAGGAATGGTGTTTTTCTTTGTCACCATTTTTGTGGTTTTTGGAATTTACAATTTCTTTGACTATGAAATAAAAACAGCCAATTATATCGATATATTTGCCTCAGGACTATTCTTCACGGGAATGTGGTATATGGCCAACAAGAAAATCGAAAACTGGACACTTTGGATTTTTGGCGATATAATTGTGACTCCGTTGTACGCCTACCGTGGAATGGGGATGTTGTCTTTGCAGTATTTAATTTTTACAATTTTAGCCATTTCGGCTTATTTAGAATGGAAAAAAATCTTAAACAGCTCCCAAAACCAGGAAGTTCAGAAATAATAAAAATTGCCCTTTTTGGTCCGGAATCTACCGGGAAAACCACATTGGCCATTCAACTTGCCGAGCATTTTAAAACCGCTTGGGCACCTGAATTTGCGCGTGATTATCTTCAGGAAAAATGGGAAAAATTCCGCCAGATTTGTGATATTGACGATATGTTGCCCATAGCTTATGGGCAAACCAAGCTCGAAAACGACAGTCTTTCCATTGCCAATAAATTCCTTTTTTGTGACACCAATTTATTGGTAACCAAAGTTTTTTCGGAAGTGTATTACAACTTTTGTGATCCGTTATTGGAGAAAGCTGCCTTGGAACATGAATACGATTTGTTTTTCCTGACCAATATTGATGTTCCTTGGGAAAAGGATGATTTGAGGGACAAACCCGAAGGAAGAGAATCGGTTTTTGCAGTTTTCAAACAGACTTTGATCGACAACAATAAGCCTTTTATCACACTTTCCGGCGACAAAGATTTACGATTGTGTAATGCCATTTCTATTGTCAATGATTTGGCAAAAGCCAAAAAAATGGGCTTTTCTTCTCTTGATTTTGTACAGATTCACGAACATGGAGTTGCACTGGAAAACATCGAAAAGCAGTTGAATATTTTCAAAAACGGGATTCCCAAAACTGTTTTGGATGAGCCAGCCAAAGTTTTTAAAGGGATTTCAAAACTATCGGAAAATGATTTTCAGCAAAAAGCCAAATTTTTTGATGCCAATAAATCAACTTTAAAATTAAAAAAATTCGTTCCGGCTTCAGGAGCTGCCAGCAGAATGTTTAAGTTTTTAAACACGTTTTTGAATGAGTTTGATATCGAAAACGAAAGCATCAATGCTTACATCAACAGAAAAAAGGACAGTGAATTGTCCATTTTCATTGTTGGATTGGAAAAATTTCCGTTTTTCGAGGCGGTCGATGCGAAGTTGAAGGAGGTGTTTCCGGATTTTAACACATTGGAAAGAGATTATAAAAATTATTATTTCATAAAATTGCTGTTGTCTCCTGATTATTTTGATTTTGCCAATAAGCCCAAAGGAGTGCTACCGTTTCACAAATACAAAACGCATATTGCCACTGCAATTGAGGAGCATTTGTATGAATGTGCTTATTATTCCAGTTCGAATAATAGCTCCCATTTGCAATTTACCGTTTCGGAAACGCATCAAAGCCAATTCGAAAGTGTGGTGGATTCAGTAAAAAGTACCGTGGAAAAAAAATCAGGAACCACAATAACCACGAGTTATTCCTATCAAAATAAAGCTACAGACACCATTGCCGTTGATTTTAACAATAATCCATTTAGGGACGAAAACGAAAAATTAGTTTTCAGACCCGGAGGTCACGGTGCTTTAATCGAGAATTTAAATAATCTGGACGCGGATATTATTTTCATTAAAAACATTGACAACGTCATTCAAAATCACAAAGAAAGTATCGCTTTGTATAAAAAAGCATTGGCGGGAATTTTGATAGAAATGCAACGACAAGTCTTTCATTATTTGAATGAAATTGAAAGCGCAAAAGAAACCGATTTGGAAGAAATGATTGCTTTCGCCCAAAATAATTTGAATGTGGAAATTCAGGAGGATTTTTCGAAATATACTTTAGAAAATAAAATCAGCCACATAAAAGAACTTTTGGACAGGCCAATTCGTGTTTGCGGAATGGTGAAAAATGAAGGAGAACCAGGTGGCGGACCATTTTGGGTACGAGATTTAAAAGGGGCAATTTCGTTGCAAATTGTCGAAACTTCGCAGGTAGATTTGACGAATGCCGAACAAGTTAAAATTCTTGCCGATGCCACTCATTTCAATCCAGTGGATTTAGTTTGCGGAATATTAAATCATAAAAACGAAAAGTTTGATTTGAGTCATTTTGTAGATCATAATAGCGGTTTTATTGTCGAAAAAAATAAAAATGGCAAATTTTTAAAAGGATATGAATTACCGGGTTTGTGGAACGGAGCAATGGCAAAATGGATTACCGTTTTTGTTGAAGTCCCGTTGATGACTTTCAATCCCGTAAAAACAGTTAACGATTTATTGAAGCCAGCCCACCAACCACAATAACTTTGGAAACCGAAAAAATCATATCAGAATTGCAATACAAAGCCGTCCGCAGTAGTGGAGCCGGAGGCCAAAACGTGAACAAAGTTTCCTCGAAAGTGGTTTTGACCTTTGATTTGAAAAATTCGCAAGCCTTGTCCGAAGAAGAAAAAGCCTTGTTGGAAACCAAACTTTATTCTAGATTGACTTCAGGGCAAATCCTGATTTTGAATTGTGACGAAGACAGAAGCCAACTCAAAAACAAGGCAATAGTGACCAAAAGGTTTCTGGACATCATCACAGCTGGACTTTATGTTCCAAAAATCAGGAAGGCCACAAAAATTCCCAAATCGGTGATTCGAAAACGAATCAAGGATAAAAAGAACGTATCCGAAATAAAGAAAGCCCGAAGAAAACCGGATTTTTAGTTCTCCAAAAAACTTTAAACTTTAAACTTGGAACTTTAAACAAATAAAGTATCTTTGTGTCCGTCTCAAAGGGGTGCTCTAAATATCGAGCTGAGATTATACCCATAGAACCTGAACAGGTAATGCTGTTAAGGGAAAATAGAATTAAAGATGAAGTGCACGTCATCTGGAAATTCAGAAAAATCATTTTTTTTAATTTAACAAAAGAATAATTCCCCCTTTTATTCGTAAAACTATTTACGGATGAACACTTTATTTTATTTACAAAGTACAAAGACGAAACCTTTTAATCTATTATCTCTTCGTCTATTATCTCTTCTTTTTTTTCTTTTTTCATTAGTCTCTTTTTCACAAGAAAAACAACAAGACACCACAAAAGTCAATCAACTCGACGAGGTTTTGGTTTCGGCGGTTCGTGTCACTTCAAAAACACCGGTTAGTTTCAGCAACTTGGACAAAAAGGAAATCAAGCCCCGAAACTTGGGGCAAGATATTCCTGTTTTGATGAATTATTTGCCGTCAGTTGTAACCACTTCCGATGCTGGAAACGGAGTGGGTTACACCGGAATTCGCGTTCGCGGAAGCGATGCTACCAGAGTGAACGTGACCATCAACGGTATTCCGTACAACGATTCGGAAAGTCACGGAACCTATTGGGTAAATATGCCTGATTTTGCTTCGTCGGTCGAAAGTTTGCAATTGCAGCGCGGCGTGGGAACTTCAACCAATGGAGCTGGAGCTTTTGGTGCGAGTTTGAATATGCTCACAGATTCCTATTCCGATAAAGCTTCGGGCGAAATTTCTAGTTCCTACGGAAGTTTCAATACGTTTAAAAACACCTTGAAATTCACCACAGGTTTGATGAACAATCATTTTGAAATTGCGGGTCGTTTATCTGCATTGCAGTCTGATGGTTACATCGATAGGGCCAAATCTGATTTGAAATCCTATTTTCTTCAAGGAACTTACGTGGGCAAAACAACTTTAATCAAAGCTTTGGCTTTTGGAGGAACTGAAAAAACCTATCAAGCTTGGTATGGCGTTGATGCTGCTACAATGGAAAGTGACAGAACCTTTAATCCTGCTGGAATGTTTACGGATGAGTTTGGAAACCTACGTTTTTATGACAATCAAACCGATAATTACCAACAGGACCATTATCAATTGCATTGGAACGAAAAAATTGCGACAAATTGGAGCACCAACTTGGCATTTCATTATACCAAAGGGAAAGGGTATTATGAAGAATATAAAGAAGACCAAGATTTTGCAGACTATGGTTTAGCGCCAATTGTTGCGGATCCAGTAGTAAACGCAACAGATATCGTTCGTCAAAAATGGTTGGACAATGATTTTTACGGAACCACATTTTCGGCTAATTACAAAGCTGATAATCTGGACGTGATTCTTGGTGGAGGCTGGAATAAATATGAAGGCGACCATTTTGGGAAAGTAATTTGGGCACGTTTTGCTTCGCAAAGTGAATTGGGAGATCATTATTATGATGATTTTTCAACAAAAACCGACGGTAGTATTTATGCCAAAGCCAATTATAAAGTTTCCGATACATGGAGTTTGTTCGGGGATTTGCAATTGCGAAGCGTTACTTATAAAGCCAACTCGGCAGAAACAGGTTTGGTGGACGACACCTTTAATTTTTTCAATCCAAAAGCGGGAGCCACATATAAACTAAACAACAGCAATAGTTTGTATTTTTCGTATGCAAGAGCCAACAGGGAACCCAACCGAACCGATTATGAAAGCGGAAGTCCAAAACCCGAAAAGTTGAATGATTTTGAATTGGGATGGCGTTATCTTTCCGATAAAATAAAGTTGAATGCCAATGGTTATTTCATGAAATACCAAGATCAATTGGTTTTGACTGGAGAATTGAACGATGTGGGCGAGCCAATAAGAACCAACAGCGGCGATAGTTATAGAGTGGGAATTGAATTGGATGCCACTTTTCAACTTTCAGAAAAATGGGTTTTGCAGCCTAATGTCACGTTGAGTCAAAACAAAAACAAAGAGTTCTATTTTACCAGAGACGGTGTTTTGCAAAATTTAGGAGACACCAATATAGCGTATTCTCCAAATATTGTTGCGGGAAATCGATTGGCCTTCATGCCGGTTAACCATTTTCAAATTTCATTGTATTCCAAATTTGTTGGAGAGCAGTACATGGCCAACATAGATTCCGACGGTTCAAAGTTAGAAAGCTATTTTGTCAATGATTTGAATGTGTCGTACGAGTTCAAGCCAAAAACCATTTTTAAGTCTATTTTGGTTTCGGCTTTGGTCAATAATATCTTTGATTTGAAGTATGTAAGCAATGGATATTTTTATACGTATGATGATGATTACAGCAATCCACCAGCCATAACAACAATAGAAGGCGCGGGATATTATCCGCAATCAGGAATTAATTTCTTGGTGGGATTAAGTTTGAAATTTTAGATAACTTTGTTGAATTTTTTAGAATCCTGATGGTTATACTGTCAGGATTTTTTAATTATATACTCTAAGAATAGTTCCGTTGATTTCAACTCTGTATTGTTTTAAAGGATATTGTTTGCCGGCGCTTTGACCTGTAAATAAACTGTATTCAGCACTGTCACAAGCACAAACCACGGTGGTTTTATCGATTTTTAAAGGGTCTGCAGGGTCAAGTTTTTTAAAAGTCATCGTAGAGCAGCTACTTAGCGCTTGATTGGGACAAGCGGCATCAAAGGCAACGTAGCCACTGCCGGTATTGAAAATATATAAACCCCTGCCAGCTCCTTGATTAGGGTAATAAATAGCGTTGATTGGGGTTAATAGACTGGAATAAGCAGGTAAATTCATATTGATGTCTATGGTAAAGGTATAATTGGGCAAATAAGGATTGTTGTTGCTGATACTGTTGGGAGTACAACTAAAAAGCATTGGAAAAACCATCAACAGGAAAAAATATTTTTTCATTATCCGAAATATATTTGAAGAATTAGTGAAACAAATTTAATTTATTTAACTTTGAAATGTATATGTTTGTCATATAATTATTGGCTAAAAAAAATTAATAGTATCTTTGTAGAAAGAAATCCCGTCCTGATGGGATTTTTTCTATTTTATATAAACGATGAAGTTATGACGAAAGTATCTTATTACACTGCAGAAGGGTTAAAAAAATTAAGAGAAGAATTAGACTATTTAAAAAGCGTGATGCGTCCAAAAGCATCGCAAGACATAGCAGACGCAAGAGACAAAGGAGATTTGTCTGAAAATGCAGAGTACGACGCAGCCAAAGAAGCGCAAGGAATGTTGGAGATGAGAATTGCCAAACTGGAAGAAGTGCATTCCAATGCCAGATTGATTGACGAAACACAATTGGACACATCCAAAGTATTGGTATTGTCAAACGTGAAAATCAAGAACCAAGCCAATGGAATGGAAATGAAATACACACTTGTTGCCGAAAGTGAAGCCGATTTGAAAACCGGAAAAATATCCGTGACTTCGCCAATTGGTCGAGGTTTGTTGGGAAAATCCGTTGGAGAAGTGGCCGAAATAACCGTGCCAAACGGCGTTTTGAAATTTGAAATCCTGGAGGTTTCCAGAGACTAATAATTATGGTTCCAAAGGTTAACTGTTGAATCGGTTAACCGTTTAATCAATTAAACAATTATACAATGTCAAGTATTTTTACCAAAATCATAGAAGGAGAAATTCCTTGCCACAAAATAGCCGAGGACGATAATTTCTTGGCTTTTTTGGACGTGAATCCAAATGCAAAAGGACATACTTTGTGTGTTCCAAAACAGGAAATCGACAAAATTTTCGATATCGAAGACGACTTGTATCTTGGATTGATGCAGTTCTCCAAGAAAATCGCCATTGCATTGGAAAAAACAGTTCCCTGCAAAAGAATTGGAATGGCCGTCATAGGTCTTGAAGTGCCTCACGCCCACGTTCACCTGATTCCCTTGAACGAAATGGGAGAAATGACATTTAAGCACAAAGTAAGTTTGACCAAGGAAGAGTTTGAAGCTTTGGCCAAAAGTATTCAGGCCAATTTATAATGTTTTAGCAATAAAACAAATTGGTATGGTTTTCGTTTAGAAAGGGAATGGGTAAAAATCCATTCCCTTTTAATTTATCCATTGTCCCGTAACATGAAAAATATTTATTTACTGCTTTCTTTTTGTTTTTCCATGCTCAGTTTTGGTCAAGCCAATGTCAGTTACACTTTAGTCGATGCTAAAATGACCGCGATTCCTTCCAATGTCACTAATTCTACCGAGGGAATTGCCAAGTACATCAACGCCAATTTCAAAACAGAAAACGATAAAATTAGAGCCGTTTTTTATTGGACGGCATCAAACATCAGCTATGATGTAGAGAATATGTTTGCCGTCAATATTACGGAAACTCCCCAAGAGAGAATCACAAAAACGTTGAAAACCAAAAAAGGAATTTGCGGGGACTATGCTGCTATTTTTAATGAAATAGCCAATTTAGTGGGTGTAAAATCGGTTGTTGTTGATGGTTACACAAAGCAAGAAGGAAAAGTGGCTTCCTTGGCACATGCTTGGTGCGCTGCAAAAATAGAAAATAAATGGTATTTGTTTGACCCAACTTGGGGTTCAGGCTACGTGAATAATAATAAATATACTCGAAAAATCAACAATGCTTACTTTAAAGTAGCGCCTTCAAAAATGATAAATTCGCACATGCCATTTGATTATTTATGGCAGTTTGTCAATAACCCGATAACCAACCAAGAATTTATTGTGGGTAAAGTCCTGATCAACAAAACCCAAAAGAACTTCGATTTTGAAAAAGAAATAGCAAAATATGAAGCGCTGCCCAAAATCGACCAGCTATTTGAATCGGCTCAAAGAATCGAAAAAAACGGAATAAAAAATCAATTGATTGCACAGGCTTATACGTATGCAAAAACGTCTTGGAACACGCAAAGAGAAAATGAAAATGGAGCAAAATACAATGCAATTGTCAATCAATACAACGAAGCTATTAGTGAATTGAATGATTTTATCTATTATCGAAACAATAAATTTAAACCCATTTTGCCAGACGAAGAGATCAAGTCGAAAATTCAAAATCCAATTGAAAAGTTGGAAAAATGTCAAGAATCTCTTTTTAGAATAGGTTCTATGGGCAGTGAAAATGCAGACAGTGTCAGTTCTTTAAAAAAATCAATTGCCGATGCACTTGTTCAATCTAAGACGCACCTTGCATTTGTGAATAATTATTTAAGCAAAAGTAAATTAGTTCGCAAAACGATGTTTTCGAAGGTGTCTTGGTTTGGAGTTCCCTTAAATTAATTTACTTTTCTTGAAAATTACCTGCATTGTCGTTCCTTTTCCAATCTCGGAATTCAGGACTTTTATGGTTCCTTTGTGGTATTCTTCGACAATTCTTTTGGTGAGCGAAAGCCCTAAACCCCAACCGCGTTTTTTGGTGGTAAATCCAGGTTCGAAAACACTTTTGAATTGTTTTTTGGGAATTCCGCCTCCAGTATCGGATACATTTATTTTTACTAAATCGCCTTCCTGAATTACCTGCAAAGCCAATTTTCCTTTTCCTTTCATCGCATCGATGGCGTTTTTTACCAAATTTTCTATCGTCCAACTGTGTAAAGTGGGATTCATCAAAACTATTATGGGTTCTTTTGGCGCATTAAAAGAAAATTCGACTTGTTTGGAGAATCGCGATTGCAAATAGTCACACGATTTTTGGGTTTCCTCGATGACATCCTTGTTTTCTAATTTGGGTTCTGAACCTATTTTCGAAAAACGTTCCGTGATGGTTTGCAGTCGGTCAATGTCTTTTTCGATTTCGAAAATGGTGGTTGCTTCCACATCATCGGCCTTCAGGATTTCGACCCAACCAATCAATGACGAAAGCGGTGTGCCTATTTGGTGTGCCGTTTCCTTTGCCATTCCTGCCCAAAGTTTGTTTTGGGTCGCCATTTTAGTGCTTCTGTAAAAGTTGTAGACCAATCCAGCAAACAGTACAATAATGAGTACCAAAGCAATTGGATAATATTTGAGTTTGTTTAATAAAGCCGAATTTCCATAATATAATTTCTGAAATTTTCCAGGAACATATTCGATAACAATGGGTTCATTTTCGCTTTTTAAACCAGCCAAAAAAGCGGCTGCTTTTTGGGTATGATTCACGATTTCCTCGTCAATATTTACCGTGTTGATGATGCTGTCATTCTCGGTAAGGATAATCGGGATCGAAGTATTGTTGCTGAATATCTGTAGCGGAAGTTCCACGTCAGTGTTTTCTCCGGCATTGATGAGTGTTTTTTGTGCATTGGCCCAAAGATTCATTTTTAACCGTTCTTCGTGTTTGAAAATTTGGAAAAAAGTGTAGGTATTCCAAAGAATCATCGAAATAATTAAAAAGGAAGCGAAAATGATAACCCAACGGGTTGTGTTTCTACTTTTGGAAAACTGCATAAACTGTTTTTTGTGGCATAAATATAACAATTCCAATGGCAATAGCAATATCAAATATCAATTATCAATAGCGATGTAGAAATAAATTCATTGACAATTTCATATTCCATTTTCATATTTCCTACTTTTGTTTAAATACAAATTCCATGATTAGCATTGAACCAAAGGAAATTTCTCCAGCAAAACTACAAAGCTATTTACAAGGTGCCGTTGCGCCTCGACCTATCGCTTTTGCCAGTACAATGAGCCAAACTGGAAAGCCCAATTTGTCTCCTTTCAGCTTTTTTAATGTTTTTAGTTCCAATCCGCCCATACTTATTTTTTCGCCGGCGCGTCGCGTTCGGGACAACACCATAAAACACACCTTGATCAATTGCGATGCCACTCGGGAAGTGGTGATAAACATCGTCAATTTCGACATGGTACAACAAATGTCCCTTTCTAGCACCGAATATCCCGAAGGGGTAAACGAATTCCTGAAATCGGGCTTCACACAAATTCCTTCAGATATCGTAAAACCGTATCGCGTTGCCGAAAGTCCCGTGCAATTTGAATGCAAAGTCAACGAAATTATTGCTTTGGGAAAAGAAGGTGGAGCGGGAAATTTAATTATTTGCGAAGTAGTCAAAATACATGTCAATGAAACCATTCTAGACGAAAATGGCGACATCAATCCCGAGAAAATCGACTTGGTTTCCCGAATGGGAGCCAACTGGTATTCGCGGGCGAAAGCGGGATTGTTTGAAGTCGAAAAACCCTTGCAAACTTTGGGAATAGGAGTAGATGCCATTCCTGATTTTGTCAAGCAAAGTCCTGTTTTTGACGGCAATGATTTCGGAAAACTAGGCAACATCAATAGTTTGCCTACTAATGAAGAAATTGATATATTTGTAAAGCAAAATTTTGCGGTGAAAGGTGTTTTAAGCTCCGATGATGTTCAAAAAATACATTGGAAAGCTAAAAAATATTTGGACAACAACGACACTCTTTCGGCTTGGAAGCTGCTTTTGGCCAAAGGAATTTAAACCGAATAACAACAATATAAATAAATAAAATTAAGATGGAAGTTACAGGAAAAATCAAAATGATCGATCAAACCAAAGAGGTTGGATCTGCAGGTTTCAAAAAAAGAGATGTTGTTGTTACAACAGACGAACAATATCCACAACATATTTTGGTTCAGTTTGTTCAGGACAAATGTGATTTGTTGAATAATTACCAAGTGGGAGAATCCGTAAAAATCGACATCAACTTGAGAGGTCGCGAATGGACCAACCCACAAGGAGAAACGGTTTATTTCAATACCATCCAAGGTTGGAGAATTGCCAAAGCTCAAGCCGAAGCTCCTGCACCTCAAGCGCCACCAATGCCAGCTGCTGCTGCATTTCCACCCGCAACAAGCATCAACGAAGAAGAACCGGACGATTTACCGTTCTAATAAAAAAAAATCCTTGAAATTTTCAAGGATTTTTTTTTTGACTTAAACAATCAAATAGCTTTGGCCAAAATGATCTTATATGCCTTAATGGTAAAATTTTAACGGATGTTAATTTAGTTGAACAATGGCTCCCATCCCAATTTGGCTTCCAATTTGTGGATAAATAAAAGCGGTTGTTTTTTTCTTTTTTCTAAATGTCACGGGCTGAAACGGATTCCAGTGCGAAACAATCAATCCCGTTGCCAAACCAATACCTGCTCCGGCAAGAACATCGGAGGTGTAATGTTTGTTGTTGGCAATTCGGAGAATTCCCGTTGCCGTTGCAAACAAAAAGCCACTGCTGGCATACCATAAATTAGAATCTTTATACTCATAATAGAGCAAGGAAGCATTGGTAAAAGCAGTTGCCGTATGTCCTGACGGAAAGCTTAAATTGTCAGATTGATCGGGTCTTTCTTGTTGGAATATATTTTTGGAAGCAAAAACCACGGTTCCCATAATGGCATTCGCGATGGCTATGTTGATAGTCTGGTGTTGAAAATCATTTTTTGGTTTGAGTCCAAAAGTTTTTCCAAGATAGATTTGGGCAACAGGAACAAATGGAAGATAATTGTCGGCAGTTGTATTGAAATTTCTGCCAAAAAAGTTGTTGGCATTTGATTGTAAATTATCATTAAGCGCCTTGTTCAAAAGCAAAGTTCCCGCGGTTATGAGAGCAACGGGAGCAATAAATTGTTTGCACGAGATTTTGTCTTGATTTTTTATTGCGGCAATCGTGTCTTTCGACTGGGCATTTCCCATAAAAACCAACAAGGAAAATAAAAGTGTCGTGAGTTTGATTTTCATGGAATTTATAAAAATTTTGGGATTGGAATTTAAAATGTAAATTAGCTTTGCCAAATTTATACTTTTGTTCCAAGACTATGTATTTTTTATCCAAAGAATTATTTTTTCCTCCTGTTTCCGAAGCCAATTCGGATGGGATTTTGGCCATTGGTGGCGATTTGTCTCCAGAAAGATTATTATTGGCCTACAACAGCGGAATATTTCCTTGGTTTGAGCAAGGCGAACCCATTTTTTGGTGGTCGCCCAATCCCAGAATGGTGTTGTTTTTGGACGAATTGGTGATTTCAAAAAGCATGAGAAATATTCTTAATCGAAATATTTTCACGGTTACTTTCAACCAGAATTTCAGGGAAGTAATTTCGAATTGCCAAAAGATAAAACGAGACGGTCAAAACGGAACCTGGATTACTAACGACATGATTGAAGCTTATTGCAAATTGAACGAATTGGGAATTGCAAAATCAGTTGAAGTTTGGCAAAACGAGAAGTTGGTGGGCGGTTTGTATGGTGTTGATTTGGGTCATGTTTTCTGCGGGGAAAGTATGTTTTCCAAAGTTTCGAATGCCTCAAAAGTGGCTTTCATAGCTTTGGTCAACCAATTAAAAAAAGGAAATTACAAGCTTTTGGATTGTCAGGTTTACAATGAACATCTCGAAAGTTTGGGTTGCCGCGAAATGGAAAGAACGGATTTTATGGAAAGGTTAAAAAAGTAAATGATTATGAAATATGTTGTAAAAGAATTGTATCTCTATCCCATCAAAAGTTTGGCCGGAATTGCTGTTCAAAGTGCCAAAGCCGAAGAAATGGGCTTCGAAAACGACCGAAGATGGATGTTGATCGACGAAGAAAACCAGTTTATAACCCAACGAAAACATCCTAATTTGAGCCAGTTTTATCCCCAAATCAAGGAAGACAAGATTGAAATTTTGCATCAGGATAAAAAACATGAATTTTTCATTAGCGAAAGTTTAGACGAACATATTTTTTCAAAAGTTTGGGATGACGAAAGCAAAGTGGTTGAAGTCAACAAAGCAACTTCAAAATGGTTTAGCGAAGCACTTGGTTTTAGTTGTAAATTAGTTAAAATCATCAACAAAGGCGATAGGAAACACATAAGCACGAAACTTAATCAAACCCTGAATGTGAGTCTTGCCGATGGTTATCCTTATTTGTTAATAGGTTCTAAAAGTTTGGATGCATTAAACGAAAAATTGGAAGAAAAAGTAACGATTAAAAGATTTAGGCCGAATATCGTGATTAGCACTGAAACTCCCCACGAAGAAGATTTTTTTACTGTTTTTCAAATTGGGAGCGTGAAATTTCAAAACGCCAAACCTTGCGGACGATGCGTAATGATCAACAACAATCCGATGACGGGAATTATGATGAAAGAACCATTAAAAACATTAAGCACCTATCGAACTTCAAACAATAATGTTCTTTTTGGAACAAATATTTTTTCTTTAAATGAAGGGATAATTGCGGTTGGAGCCGATGTGGTCTTTTAGGTTTTTGAATCAAGAATCAATTTTCGTCCAACAATCTTCCACGTGGTCGTTGACCATTCCTGTGGCTTGCATGTGGGCGTAAACTACTGTGGAACCCACGAATTTGAAGCCTCGTTTTTTTAAATCCTTGCTAATTTCGTCTGAAAGTGGGGAAGTGGCGGGAACTTCTTTTAAGGATTGTCGTTTGTTGTCAATTGGTTTTCCGTCGGTGAAGTTCCAGATGTATTTGCTGAAACTGCCAAATTCTTCCTGCACTTTCATGAAGGCAACCGCATTGGAAACAGCAGCACGAATTTTTAATTGGTTGCGAATGATTCCGGCATCTTGCATTAATTCCTGAATTTTGTCTTCGGGATATTGGGCAACTTTTAGATAATCAAAATCATCGAAAGCTAATCGGAAGTTTTCCCTTTTTTTTAGAATGGTTATCCAACTCAAACCCGCTTGAAAAGTTTCGAGAATCAGGAATTCGAACAATTTTTGGTCGTCATAAACGGGAATTCCCCATTCTTCATCGTGGTATTTTTTGTACAAATCACTGGATAAACACCAGCCGCATCTTGTTTTATTTTCCATATAATATTCCTGTTCTTCTAAATTTTCAATACCCAAAAATAGAGTTTTATTTTTGGATTTGTGTTTGTTTAAGACCGGAATAAATTATTTTAAGCCATTGTTTACATTAATATTGCATAAATATGTCTAGGCTGTTGCTTTTGGAATTTAAAAAAACATGGTGTTTGTCAAATTATTTTCCGTTTGGTCAATTGTGAAACCATTAGTTTGAAGGTTTGCTTTTAAGTGCGCTATCGTGTTGCCATTTATCCATTTGATGTCTATAATGCTATCTATTGTATCATTGATTTCTATTTGACCTGAAAACGCATTCGACGTATTTCTTAAACGAATAATGTCTAGCTGTTTTGCAACAACTTCTCTTTTAAGCCCTTGTTCGATATCGTGCATTGTCAATGTGGTGCGATTAATTTCTTTATGTCCGGCACTTCCACCATTATCTGCTGCTTCGTAATTGTTTTTACCAGCAAAAACATCTAGATACCAAACCTGCGGTATTCCCGGCATAAACATTTGAATGACTCTGGCAAGAAGCAACTTTTGTTCGTCTTCTCCCAATGCACTAAAAAAGGTTGCATTGATTTGATAATAAGAAATTTTATTCCCAGAAGGGTCGTAAAGATTTTTTACTCGACCGCCACGTTCCATAATTGTATTCATGATGCTTTCGATTTCGGCATCTTCTAGTAATCCTTTGTTATAAACACCATTTACTTCCTTGCCTTTCAAATCCAGAACAGGTATTCCATCGTGGCAACCCAGCATGTTTACTGTTTTATATTTTTTGGCAACAATTTCTTTAGCCCATTTTATCAAGGCTTTACTGGTTTTATTTTCGATGGTATGTATCGTTAAACCAGGCAAGAAAAAGTCATAAATGTGATATCCTTCATTGGCGACTTCATCATGTAAATGCAAACCATATTCTGCGTGAATTTCGGGCAATAGCATCAAATCATTTTGTTGTGCTATTTTTTTAATACGCTCTAAATACTCCCAAGTTCCCGGTTTATTGAAAAAATTGGATTCTCCTACTTGTTTGTGCAAATAGGCAAACGCGTCTAATCGAAGGATATTACAACCGTATTCGCTTAATTTTTTTAGAGTTTCTTTATAAAATTCCCACACCAAAGGCGATGCCGCATTGACATCCATTTGTCCTAAATAGGAGCGCTTTTGTTCTATAATTTGTAAAATTGCTGATTTAAATGGAGTGCAATCTTCAAAATTAATGGTTGTAAAATCTTGATTATCTTTAATTGCAGTATTAATGAGGTCAATAATAAATAGGTTTTGCTCTTCAGTTAATCCTTTTATGTTTTTTAAATCTGTTACAGCAATCGGATTGTAGGTTATTTGTTGATAAAAAGTATTCCAATACGGTTGTTCCGTACCATCTGGAAAACGCACTTTCAATATGGGCAAGCCCGTTTTTCTCATAAACAATTTGTTGAGAAACTCTGGTTTTGGAATTACAATTCCGTCTTCATTTTTTAGTCCGTTACCTTCCCAGAACTCATTCCAATTGATGAAAAAGTCTTTGAATTTAGATTTATTTCCGTGCTCCAATAAGTCTTTAAACTGCGGTGAAGCTACCGAAAGATGATTTAGCACAATATCAAACTTCAGCTTTATCTGGAGTTCATTCAAGTCCTTTAAATCTTTGGGGTCTATTAAATCTTTATTTATGTCATAATCAATAATAGAAAAACCTCTGTCTAAATCACTATTAAAAAAGGTAGGCAACACGTATAGTAAAGAGAACACTTTTTTAAAATCGGGCATTTTAAGCATGGTTATGGTGTCACTAAATTTTTCTCCAATGCTATCCGGATAAATATTGAGCATTACACCATTGCTGATTTTTTTATTATTTTGTTGCATCGTATTTACAAAAGTTTAGATAGAATGTTGATGTTGTCCGGTAATCGACCTACATTTTGTAGTTTTAAAGCTGCTAATTTTAAAGCAATATCCAGACATTGATTGATTGATTTTTCTTTTATGTGAGCAAATAAAAATCCGGACCAAAAAGCATCACCCGCTCCTGTGGAGTCCAAAACTTTGTCAATTTTTATTGCCGGCATTTGTATGACTTCTTTTCCTTTTTGAGATAATTTTACCCCTTTGCTGCCTAAAGTCAAGCAAACCGTGTCTACTCCCTGATGATGAAAAAAATCAAATATTTCTTGATGGGGAAGTTCTTTCTCAAAAAGACGCAGCATATCATCTTCACTAATTTTTATTAATGGATTATACTGACAATAGGTTTTTATTACTTTAAAAGCCTTTTTTTGACTTTTCCACAGTTTTTTGGCATAGTTGACATCGATACTTAACTGACATCCTAAATCGTGTGCTTCTTGTGCTTTCTTTAAGATGGTTTTCTGCGCGGGATTTTTACTCAATGCGAAACAAGTGGTGTGAAATATCTTTGTACGGGATAGTATTTCTCTTGAAATTTGTTCTTCATAAATGCAACAATCTGCTGAACGATACGGAATGAAATCTGGTGTTCCCTCGGATCTTGAAACAAAAATCACGCTAGTCGATTTATCATCCAGGACGTTAAGATGGTTTGTGTTCACGCCAACACTCTCTAATCGTTTCGTAATATAGGATCCAAAACCATCGTTTCCAACAGTTGCAACCATAATGGTATTCAACCCTAATCGCGTTGAATTCATGGCAACATTAGTGGGCGAACCTCCTAAATACCTGTGATAATCTCTAGTTTCATTGATGAGTACCCCTTCTTGATGCCCAATAAAATCGACTAGGACTTCACCTACACAAAGGATATCTATTTCATCCATATTATTATGTATTACATTATTCACTTAATTTTGTGTTTTTTATTTTGATTAACAAGGTGCAAATAGCAGCAAGCACTAATAATACACCCGCAAAACGAATGGCTTGACGAGGGTCATTATCCAAGAAGTTCTTTAAGATGTAACCAAAGGACAGGTTTTGGATAATCATTGGAATCACGATCATCATGTTTATGATTCCCATATAAACTCCATAACGTTCTTTTGGAACAACCGCTACGACCATCAAATAAGGAATACCCATCATGCTTGCCCAAGCAATTCCGTAGCCAATAATTACTGCAAAAAACAGGTATTGATTTTCTACAGTTGGAAACCACAAAAAAGAACTAGCTCCAAAAAGCAGACACCCAAAATGAATCATTTTTGCGCCGTGTTTTTTGGCTAATTTGGCCAAATAAAAGGCAATTGAAAATGTAACTATAAATCCAAAAGCGCCAATTAAACCATTCCATTCTACAGCTTTTTCGTAATTTATCGCATCCTTTGGAGTGACATTCCACACAGACAAGGCAATACTTTTCGAATTGTTTTGCCAATAGCACATCATTGCATACCACTGAAACAAATACACCAAAAACAGTTGCCACATCACTGTTGGCATTTCTAAAACGGCTTTATAAATATCAATGAAGGGCGAAAAGATGTTTAATGGTTCCGCTTTTAAAATCGCTAATTCTTCTGCTGATGGCGGAATTTCTTTGGTTTTGCTCATACTCCACCAAATGGAAGTTACAGAAAGGATTGCTCCTAAAAAGAAGGAGGCATAAATCCAAGTGGGCAACGATCCTGTATAACCAACAAAAACAATTGGAAACAGAAAAAGAGAAATATAAGCCAGAAACTGTCCGAACCCTGTAAAAAAACTTTGAGCCTGAAAACCTACGGGTTGTTGTTCTTCGTCCAGAGTATCTGCAATAAAAGCACGATACGGTTCCATGGCGGTGTTGTTTCCTACGTCTAAAATCCAAAGCAAACCAGCGGCCATCCATAAGGAACTGCTAAACGGGAATAGAAACAACGCGATACTGCAAATGATGGCTCCAATAAAAAAGTACGGTTTTCTTCTTCCCCATCTTGGATGCCATGTCTTGTCACTCATCGCGCCAATAATGGGTTGAATCAATAATCCCGTTAATGGCCCAGCAAGATTAAGTATCGGAATTTGATCTGGACTTGCATGTAAAAAGTCATATATAGGATTAACAGCACTTTGTTGCAAACCAAAACTGTATTGAATTCCAAAAAAACCCACATTCATATTGATAATCTGCCAGAAATTCAGTTTTGTCTTTTTGAACATAGCTTGGGAAGTTATTTTATTAGATCATTAAATGGAAAAAGAATGAAACAAATAAACGATTTTTTTAATTTCGACACGTTTAAAGAATCTTATAATAAACTCGATTTTTATTAAAAACAATTCCTGTACTTTTGAGATACAAGAATTGTTCATAAACTAAATACAGGAATTGATTAAAATCTATAAGATAAAGCCATAGAAACCGATCTTCCCGGCATTGGTCTTGCTCTTACGTAATTTACCGTATTGTCTGTGATGTTTCCTTCTTCTGACTCGGTAATTGCCAAGGTGTCAAATAAGTTGTTTGCAGATAAATTTACGGATAATCCTTTTGTGATTTCAAAATCAACAAATGCATTTACGATTACAAAACCGTTCATTACCAATTGATTTGAATCTTGTGCGAATGCTTTGCTTTGACCAATAAAGCTCAACCCTACAGCATTTTTATTTCCAGAGAAGTTATAAGTTGGCATCAAATTGTACATCAATTTTGGTTGTCTTCTTGGCTCATTTCCTTTGTTGCCACCTGATGTAATTTCCGCTTTTGTGTATGTTAAAGCACCACGTACATTGAAATTGTCATTCACGTTATAAGAAGATTCCAATTCTAAACCATACGATTTATAATTGTTTTGGATGATGCTGTTTGAAGTAGCTTCAAAACCACCTTGCTCGTCGGTTTTAGAATGAAAAGCAGTTGCATAAACATATCCTTTTGGAAACTTAAGTTTGTATCCTAATTCGGCTTGAGTCAAAAAGTCCAATGCATTGATTTTACTTCCATCTAGATAATTCAATCCTGAAAACAAAATACGGTCTGCTTTTGCGGAAGCACCTTTGCTGTATCTGGCAAAAAGAGATTGTTTTGCCGTCAATAAATAGTTGGCGCCCAAAGTGTAAGAAACATAATCGTAATCGTAATTTACGGCAGTTTCATTGGCGGTATTTACAGCAAAAACATTTTGTTCCGGAACTGAAATAATTCCGTTATTATTGATGTCATGAGTGCTTGATGTACCACCAGTAAAAGATCCTGACACTTTACCCAAATCATAGCGCAAACCACCTTCAAGAGAAAGGTTTTCAGTTGCATCAATAGAAATGTTTACATAAGGAGCCGATACATTGTACTGTGTGTCATAATTACGGGCTAAATTACCCCAAGCTGGTGTGCCATAAGCATACAAACCATTTTCTGACAATAAATTTCCAGTGGCATTTTTCACATTTATCAAACGCGGGTTGTTGTCCGAAACTTCCTGTAAATAGGAGTTCCACAACCAAGATGTAGAAATATTTTGGATAGATTTGAAGTAACCCGCAGTAACGCCTATGTTATCAAATTTTTTAGTCACTCTTAAATCATTCATGAAGTTGCTTAAATCATTTAATTGTGCGTCGAACATGTGAATTCTGGATACTAATCCATTTGGATTGTTAAATGGAGTTCCTGAATCGGCATAAGTCAATGTGGAACCTGCTCCAAAAGAAGCAGCAATTGCCGCAGCCGAACCAACTTCTGCTGGAAATGGAGCAATAAATCCACCGCTGTTTGAGGAATAACGACCATTTTCGGTAATTTTCCAACCGTCTTCCAAATCAAATGCTGCACTCACACCAATCGATTTTGAAATGGGATTCATTCCGTCAGCAACATTTTCTCTTCTTAATTCTCCATTGGTACCAAGACCTACATTGTGGTTCAAATAAATGGATTGCAAGGCTCCTGTTGTGGCATCAAAACCACTAACGCTTCCCCAACTTGGATTGGCATTTGTTCCTGTAACTTTTACCGGCATTGGCATGTAAGCCGCAGCTCTGTCATTTAAGAATTTGGCATAAACCGTTACTTTTCCATTTTGAAATTCTTTCGTAAGGTTGAATTTTACCTGTCCACCATTATTAGATGTGGAACCCGTTTTTCTTACACCTTCACCCGCTCTGTAAAAACCGCCAACATGAAAATATAAACCGTCCCCAATTTTGGTTCCGTAGTCAACATCTGTTCTAAAATTGTTGTAATCCAATCCAAAACTAGTTCTCAACATTCCGCCTTCAGTTTTTCCTGTTTTGCTGATAAAGTTGATGATTCCACCAGGAGAATTGGAGGATAAAGTAGATGCCGATCCACCACGAATGGCTTCGATTTTGGCAACGTTTCCGTCAAATCTTGTAAATATATCAGCTGTTGCAAAGGCAATATCACCAAATAAAAGCACAGGTAATCCGTCTTCTTGAATTTGTAAATATTTAGACCCTCCAGATGAGATAGGCACACCACGAACCGAAATATTCGAGTTTCCTTCTCCGCCGGACGATTCGGAGCGAATTCCAGGAATGGAACGGAAAATTTCTGCTGTAGATCTAGGTGCTGATTGCTCAACTTGTTTCACGTCCATAGTCGTGATTGACACGCTGGACTTGATTTTTGCTTTTGGGTTTACAACACCAGTTATGACAACATCTTCCAGTTGAGTCGTTTTTATTGTGTCACTAACAGCTGCAGTTTCATTTTGTGAAAAGGATAGGTTGACAATCAGCAATGCCACAATCAATCCCAACTTTTTCAATACTGAATTACTTCTTTTCATGGTTTAAAATTATTTGATTAATAAATAGTTTGGTTATTTTTTTTCAAAACTAATTTTATAACTGTTAAATTTAAACATATTTTTTTCGAAAACGTTTTCGAAAACACCGAAAACGTTTTCGATTATATTTAATATTTTTTTCTCATATTTGTTACATGAAAGAGACTACTCTAAAAGAAATTGCCGAAACTTTGGGAATATCGATTACCACTGTTTCAAAAGCATTAAAAAACTATCCAGACGTAAGCGAGAAAACTCGAAAAGCAGTTGTTGCTTTGGCAGATGAACTAAATTACACGCCCAATAGTTTTGCCGTAAACCTGCGAACCAAAGAGTCAAAAACCATTGGGTTAATCATCCCTGAAGTGGTACATCATTTTTTTTCGAACGTAATCAATGGCATCATCGCCGAAGCCGAGAAAAAAGGTTATCTCGTTATTATTCTACAGTCGAATGAATCCTTGGAATTAGAAAAAAAACAGGTGGCCCTTTTGGTCAATAAAAGGGTGGACGGAATCATAATGTCGCTTTCCAATGAATCCAACAATGATTTTCACATCAAGGAAATCCTTCGAAAAGAAATTCCTTTTGTCCAGTTTGACAAAATATCGAAATTAATTCCAAGTTCCAAAGTGATTATCAATGACCAGA
Organism: Flavobacterium sp.; assembly: GCF_013823965.1. Taxonomy (GTDB): domain Bacteria; phylum Bacteroidota; class Bacteroidia; order Flavobacteriales; family Flavobacteriaceae; genus Flavobacterium. The sequence goes on along the minus strand of NZ_PNNA01000060.1, from coordinate 1,532 downwards.
AAGCAGCGATGGAAGCAGTTCAACATTTAATTGACAAGGGATGCAAAAAAATCGCCCATATTAGGGGTCCAGAAAATCCACAAAACGCCATTGATCGTTTTATAGGTTATAAAAAAGCTTTGGAAAAAAATGGAATTCCTTATGATTCCAAATTGGTTTACACTTGCAAAAATGTCACATTTGAAGAAGGCGTGGAATTTGCCAAACAAATTGTGGAAGATCATCCTGATGTGGATGGAATTTTTGTCATCACGGATTTGGTTGCCGTTGGGGTTTTGGCCTATTTTAATGAAAAAGAGATTCAAGTGCCCAATCAAATTGCGGTAATTGGTTTCAGCAATTGGTTTATGTCGCAAGTAATAACCCCAAAATTAAGTACTGTAGACCAACCGAGTTACGAAATGGGAGTTGCCGCTTTCGGTTTACTACTTGAAGAAATGATTTGCCACAAAGACGGAAAGGTGTTTGTTCCCAGAACAATCGAATTGGAGACGAGTATCATAGAAAGAGAGTCGAGTTTGAAGACGAAATAAATTACTGAACTGATTTTAAAATAAAAATCCCATTTCAAATTGCTTCGAAATGGGATTTTATATTTGAGTTTAGAATAGATTAACCTAAAGTAACTCTTTTGAAACCTGTAATTTCAACGTTGAATCCTTTAACGTAATCACCTACTTTTTTACTATCATCTTTGATGAAGTTTTGATCTAATAAAGCTTTTTCTTGATCTAAAGTAGTATTGTCAGAGATGAAACGTAGCAATTTTCCTGGAATAATTTTATCCCAAATTTGTTCTGGTTTACCTTCCGCTTTTAATTCCGCTTTAGCATCTTCTTCCGCTTGTTTTAACACTTCTTCGGTTAATTGAGAGAAAGAAATGTATTTAGGAACATTTTTCAATGTTTTTCCTAAACGTTTTGCTTCTTCATTTTCTTTTTCGATGATAGCAATACGTGCAGCAAGTTCAGAATCAACGAAAGATGGGTCAAAATCTTTGTAAGATAGTGTGTCAGCTCCCATAGAAGCAACTTGCATAGAGATGTCTTTAGTTAAAACGTCACCATTAGCAATTGGTGCAGAAATTGCAGTTAAAGCAGCAATTTTGTTAACGTGAACATAAGATCCAACGAAAGCGCCTTCTAAAATTTCGAAACCACCGATTTCGATTTTTTCTCCAATAACGCCAGTTTGCTCAATTAATTTTTCAGCAACAGTAATTCCGTTGAAATCTGATGCCAAGAATTCTTCTTTAGAAGAGAAGTTGATTGCTTTTTCAACTAATTCTTTAGCCAAAGTTACGAAAGCTTCGTTTTTACCTACGAAATCTGTTTCACAGTTTAAAGTGATGATAGCTCCTTTGGTTTTGTCGGCATTGATAAAAGAAACAGCAGCTCCTTCAGAAGACTCACGGTCAGAACGATTAGCGGCCACTTTTTGTCCTTTTTCTCTAAGGTTTTGTATAGCTTTATCGAAATCTCCATCAGCTTCAACTAAAGCTTTTTTACAGTCCATCATTCCGGCACCTGTAG
>NZ_PNNA01000044.1 GCF_013823965.1 Flavobacterium sp. | reverse complement strand
TATGTCTTTTGAATTTCTAAAAACCAATCTACAAATAGGGGATGTTTGCAATTTATTACAAGAAGATAATAATCTTTTTGATAAATATGGAAGATCACTTGGATATTTAATATTAAATGATGGAAGGGAATTAAACGAAATTATGATAAAAGAAGGCTATGCAAAGCCATATAACGACGTTTTTTGTGAAAAGCTTCCAATGTATCAGGAATGGAATTTACAAGCTAAAAGCAGGCTAAAGGGACTTTATTCAATTATAAATAATTTTTAAAGTTGTGTAGTAAGAATGTGGGCTAAATGTGGGCTAAAATTAGAAATAAAAAACCCTAACTAATTGAAAATCAATCGTTAGGGTTTTAATTCAGCGGAGAAAGAGGGATTCGAACCCCCGGACCTGTTACAGTCAACAGTTTTCAAGACTGCCGCAATCGACCACTCTGCCATTTCTCCAGTAAGACACAATCATTTTCTGATTGCGGTTGCAAATATAAGAACCTTTTTTTGTTTTACAAAAACTATTTTTAATAAAAATAACGGCTATTGGGATACTGTTTTTTAATGGTTTCATTTCCTTGGTTTTATGTCAAAATAAAACCAAAATAAAATGAAGAAATAGGCTTAATATTGTACGTATTCTTCAATTTCCAGTCCGTATCCAATCATTCCCACGCGTTTGGTTTGCTCGGTATTTGACAATAAACGAATTTTCGAGATGTCGATGTCGTGTAAAATTTGGGCACCAATCCCAAAATCCCTGTTGTCCATCTTGATTTGGGGAGCCTTGAAAATACCTTTGCTTTGCAATTCTTTCAATTCAACGATGCGGTTCAATAAATCGACAGATTGCGTGTCTTGATTGATGAACAAAACGGCGCCTTTTCCTTCGGCATTGATCAATTCAAAAAGATCGCATAATTTCTTGTTCGCATCATTCGTCAATGTACCTAAAATATCATTGTTGATCAAGGTGGCATTGATGCGGGTCAACACGGACTCGCCAATGTTCCAAGTCCCTTTGGTCAGGGCAATATGGATGCGATTGTTGGTGGTTTGCAAGTAGGCTCTCAGTCTAAAGTTGCCAAAACGCGTCTCAATCTCGAAATCTTCTTTCTTGATGATTAAACTGTCGTGCTGCATTCGGTAGGCAACCAAATCTTCTATGGAAACCAATTTCAAGTCGAATTTCTTGGCCACTTTGACCAATTCGGGCAATCGTGCCATCGAGCCGTCTTCATTCATGATTTCCACAATCACGCCGGCCGGTTTAAACCCCGCCAATCGTGCGAAATCTATGGCGGCTTCTGTGTGTCCGGTTCGTCTTAAAACGCCTCCCTGTTTGGCTATTAATGGGAATATGTGGCCTGGTCTGGCCAAATCGTATGGTTTGGTGTTTGGATCTACCAAGGACAAGACGGTTTGTGCCCTGTCGGCTGCAGATATTCCTGTCGTGACGCCATGGCCTCTTAAATCTACCGAAACGGTGAAAGCAGTTTCCATGGGATCCGTATTGTTGTTGACCATCGCGTGCAATCCTAATTCCTTGCAACGGCTTTCCGTCAATGGGGCACAAATCAATCCACGACCGTGGGTAGCCATAAAATTGATCATTTCGGGGGTTACTTTCTCGGCAGCAGCCAGAAAATCGCCTTCATTTTCCCGACCTTCATCATCCACGACAATTATGATTTGACCTTGACGAATGGCTTCGATGGCTTCTTCAATGGTATTGAGTTGTATTTTTGGTTTAGTCATGACGGGTTTTTATTTGGATGGTGGAAATACTTTTTGAAATATTTTTTGAAGGGGAGCCATTAGGATGTCCAAGTTGATTAATCCAATATCGTTCGTGGCTCTATAAGTCAATAATATGGCCAACGGCGACAAGATTAGGGAAGACATCCAAGCACCCAGAAATGGGGCTAGCTGGTCTTCCTGCGAGATTCTCTTGCCGAAAGTATTGATGAAATGAAAAGATATAAATATCAATACGGCAAAAACAATGGGCAAACCAAGACCTCCTTTTCTAATGATGGCACCCAAGGGAGCTCCTATAAAAAACATCAAGAAACAGGCAAAGGCAATTACAAATTTGTCGTAAAAAGCCAGTATGTGGCCGTTGATGTTTTTCTGCTTGTTGTTTAATTCAACATTGGTTCCTTCGATGCTAAACATCGTGCTTTCAACGGTAGTTGCTGCAAATTTCAAGATGGTCAATTGCTCGTCCGCTTTGTACAAGGACAATATATTGTTGGGAAGCGGCTTAAGGGTCTTGTTTTTGGGAAGCGGGGAAAGTACCGTGGTATTTCTTGGAATTCCTATGCGTTGATTGATGTTTTCCGAAAAGGACAAAATATCGGTATCCCGGTTTTTGTGCAAGGAATCCAGGGTGTAAGTGAGTTCGCTTAAATTAAGCATAGTATTGGTATTGCTTATGCTGGCGTCATCCACGTTTACGGCATTCAATTTAGACAAATCAATGTTGATGATGTATTTCTTGAAGGAACTTTTTGCAAAAGGAACCTTTTTTCGGTCTTCGTAATTTTTTGGAGTGACATCTTCATAATAGTATCCGTCATTTAATACCAATTGCAGGGTGCTGGATTTCTCGCTGCTGATCAATTCTCCATTTTTGGCCCTGATTACGGTTTTGCTCCCATCACCCATGGCTGATTTCTTGTGGATGGTAATTCCGGTAAGAATATTTCCGTTGTTGCCGGACTTTTTGTTGACCTTGATGGTAAATAAACCCACATCGCTAAACTGTCCTTCGGCAATGGCCATCGCAGGTTTTAATTGGGCAATGTTTCTTCTGAAATTGATAAATTTGTATTCGGCATAGGGAATGACGTTATTGGCAAACAAGAAAGCGACGATGCTCAATAGCGATATGAAGATAATCAAGCTTTTCATGGCTCTTTGAAGTGAAATTCCAGCCGATTTCATCGCGGCAAATTCGTAGTTTTCCGCCAAATTCCCGAAAGTCATTATCGATGCCAACAAAACGGATAAGGGAAGTACCAATGGCACTATCCTTGGCATTGCAAACAACAAGAACTTGAGAACCATTACCAAATCTAGGTCCTTGCCCGCTAATTCTGCTATGAACAACCACACCGATTGCAGTATGAATATAAAAAACAGGATTACAAATACCATGGTAAATGTAGTCAGGAAGGTCTTTAATAAATATTTGTCAAGAATTTTCACCTAAGGCTAATCTAATTTATTGATGTAGTAATTTGGATATTTACTGGCAACAAAGGTAAATTGATTTTTTGACAAAGGTTGGTTGGTTTTAAAAGAATTAACGGTCAAAGTGGTTTTTGTTCCCTTTTTACCCGTTTCAATCAAATTATAGATGTGTTTGGTTTGCACGTCAATGCCCAGCAATATCTCTTTTCTCTGGTCTTTGGCGTTCATTGGAATCAATTTGATGTATTGGATTTTTCGGCCTTTGATGTCTTCCAATTTATCCATTGTACATTTATAACCTGAATTAAAAAAAGTCAACATCTTGGATGGCGTTACGGCACTGTCGTCATTTTCATTCACGGATGAAATGGTAACTTCTTCGTCTTCGGGAACGATGGTGTAGCTTTTCTTGCCGTCAAAAACCTTGGTCACTCCCATAAAATTCAATACATATTGATTGCCTTTCAGGGTCACATTCCCTTTACTGTCTTGATGGATGTTTTCTTTGGAGTTGTGTAAAGAATATTTAAAGTCGATTACTATGTTGTCGTAACTTTTTACAATGGCTGTTACTTGGTTCAAAAGATCCTTGGCTTTCTTGTCTTGTGCTTGTATGGAGATGCTGAAAAGGAGTAAGGCAATAATTTGAAAAGACTTTTTCATTTTGTTTTTTAATTAATTTTGTTCGTTGTTGAAAAATTGATCAAGAGAACTCATGTCGGGAATGTTTACATTTCGTGCTTTACTGCCTTCAAATGGTCCCACAATTCCGGCAGCTTCTAATTGATCAATCAATCTACCGGCCCTGTTGTAACCCAATTTGAGCTTTCTTTGCAGTAATGAAGCCGAACCTTGTTGGGCATTCACGATAACTTCGGCGGCTTCCCTAAACAAAGCGTCTCTTTCGGAAATATCCATATCAAGATTAATGCCACTTTCTTCTCCAATGAATTCTGGAAGCAGATAAGCGGTTGCATAGGCTTTCTGTGAACCGATGAATTCGGTTATTTTTTCTACTTCAGGAGTGTCGATAAAGGCACATTGTACGCGCACCATGTCATTTCCATTGGTGTAAAGCATGTCGCCTCGACCTATCAATTGATCGGCTCCTTGACCGTCAAGAATGGTTCTGGAATCGATTTTTGATGTTACCCTGAACGCAATTCTGGCGGGGAAATTGGCTTTTATCAAACCGGTGATAACATTTACCGAAGGTCTTTGCGTGGCTATGATCAAGTGGATTCCAATGGCTCTGGCCAATTGTGCCAATCTGGCAATCGGGGTTTCCACTTCTTTGCCAGCGGTCATGATCAAGTCGGCAAACTCGTCGACCACCAATATGATGTAAGGTAAAAATCGGTGTCCGTTTTCTGGATTCAACTTTCGAGACTTGAATTTGTCGTTGTATTCCTTGATGTTTCGAACCATTGCGTCTTTCAACAGCGAATAACGATTGTCCATTTCCACGCAAAGCGAATTCAAGGTATTGATTACTTTGGCATTGTCCGTTATGATGGCATCGTCCGTATCGGGCAATTTGGCCAGATAATGTCTTTCGATTTTGTTGAAAAGCGTTAATTCTACCTTCTTGGGATCGACCAAGACAAACTTGATTTCCGCAGGATGTTTTTTGTACAGCAAAGAAGTAATCACGGCATTCAAGCCAACTGATTTTCCTTGTCCGGTGGCTCCAGCCATTAATAAATGGGGCATTTTGGCCAAATCAACGACAAACGTTTCATTAGAAATGGTTTTTCCCAAAGCAACGGGCAATTCCATTTCGGCTTCCTGAAATTTGGCGGATCCAATGACGCTTTTCATCGAAACCATCGTTGGATTCTTGTTGGGAACTTCAATACCGATAGTTCCTTTTCCGGGAATGGGAGCAATGATACGAATCCCCAATGCCGAAAGTGACAAGGCAATATCGTCTTCCAGGCTTTTGATTTTTGAAATGCGGATTCCGGCTTCCGGAACGATTTCATATAATGTAACCGATGGGCCAACGGTGGCTTTTATTTGTGCAATTTCAATCTTGTAATTGCGAAGGGTTTCAACAATTCTATTTTTGTTTTCTTCTAATTCTTCCTGGTTGATGGTGATTCCTCCGGTCGAATATTCTTTTAATAAATCAATCGTCGGGTATTTGTAATTGGATAAATCCAATGTGGGGTCAAACAATCCAAAATCGGCGACCAGTTTTGAAGCCAAATTTTCTTCAATAATATCTTCTTCGGGCGCTTTTTCAATAACAAAACTCTCGTCGTTGGTATGAATAATTTCGGGCGTGACATAAGGAGGAGGCGTTGCTTCCATTGGAACGGTCTTCAAACTAATTTCCGAAGGATTACTGATGGTGGGCTTTAGCGCTTCTTTGTTGAGTTCAAATTGGGATCCCGTAGTTTTTAAATGAATTCCATCGATTAAATCTTCCTCTTCGGTTTCTTCAACGGCATATTCTTCCAAATTATAAGCACTTGCGGCAGTACTGCTTGCTGTTGCCGAACTTAAATCTGCTTTGATTTCTTTCTTGGTATTTTCGAAAAAAGTCTTTATTTTTTCAGGAGACACCTTGATTTTGAATATCAAATAGAGGATGAGTCCAAAGAAGAGCACCAATAAAGTGCCTGTTTTTCCAATGTAATCTTGCGAAAACAAATTCAATTCATAACCAATGGTTCCGCCTAACTCGGGTAGGGAAGTGGCAAAAAATCCGAACAAAACCGAAAGGACAATAATGACGAACAAATCCCAAAACCAAATATTTTTCAGTTTTCGTATTGAAATATCAAGTACTAAAAACAGTCCCGTCAGGAAAAACAATCGTACAAACAGGAATGAGGCAATCCCAAAACCTTTGTAAACAATGGCATCTGCCAGGAAAGCACCCACTTTTCCCAACCAGTTTTGAACGGTTTCATTTCTGTCCGTCAATTGGTTTACGGCGCTTTGATCGACTTGTCCATAAATGTAAAAGGAAATAAAAGCAAGCAATAAAGCAATGGAGAACAAGACCAAGAGTGACCCAAAAACAATTTTGTATTGCTTAGAGATTACCCAAGGTTTTTTGCTCACGGATTTTGAATCGGTTTTCTTGTCTGGAGATTCCTTTTTTATTGTTTTGGCCATTCTTGATTGAACTATTTGCTATAAAAATTTAGGTACATATATAATTAATCCAATTACAATCGCCGTGATGGCAGCAAAAAATACCGCCCCAGCCGAAATGTCTTTTATGAATCCAATGCTCTCGTGATAATTGGGATGAACGAAATCGGCTATTTTTTCTATAGCGGTATTCAATCCTTCGACACTCATCACTAACCCAATGGCCAAAGTTTGAAAAAGCCATTCGGTTGCCGTAATATTCAAACAAAAACCGGCGATCGTCATCAAGATTGCAATGGAAAATTGCACCATGATACTGTGTTCGGTCGTGATTAATTTTACGGCGCCATTAAAAGCATAGGTGACGCTTTTAAGTCTCCCGCCAACGAGAGAATTATCTTTCTGGAATTCCATTAAATGGATGTTAAAGTGAAGCTAATGCTGCTTCATAGTTGGGTTCATTTGCAATTTCGGGAACTTGTTCCGTATGTACAACCGTTCCTTTTTCGTCAACTACTATGATTGATCTAGAATGTAAACCGGCCAATGCGCCATCAATAATCTCCAATCCATTGGCTTTGCCAAAACTTCCTTCTTGAAAATCTGATAAATTGACCACGTTTTCCAATCCTTCGGCACCACAAAAACGTTTTTGCGCAAATGGCAAATCTCTTGAAATACACAATACTTTTGTATTTTCTAATTGGCTCGCTTTTTCGTTAAATTTTCGAACCGATGTGGCACAAGTCCCGGTATCAATGCTTGGAAAAATATTTAAAACTAATTTGCTTCCTGCAAAATCGCTCAAAGAAGCGATGGAAAGATCGTTTTTTACTAATTTGAAATCAGCCAGTTTTGTGCCAACTTTTGGTAATTCACCTGAAGTGTGTATTGGATTTCCTCCTAATGTTATTGAAGCCATGTTATTTGTTTTTTAATGAGGTTCAAAAGTATGAAAATTTATTTAGGATTTACGATTTAGGATTTACGATTTGCAAATTTGATAAAAAAAACGCTCTCATTACTGAAAGCGTTTCCTTGTTGTTTTTATATGCTGTTTCGCACTAATTGGTGAAATTCATCATAAATTATTTGTCGATTGAACCCAGAACACGTTTCATGAAAGTATTCAACGCTTCTTTTTTATCCATTCCGCCCTTGATCATTTTTTGAACTTCGAGTGCGCCGTACATATTGGAAATCAATTCGCCTATAACGTCCAATTCTTCGTCTTTAAGGGAAGAAACTTCGGTTAAAGCTTCCAATACTTCGATGGTTTCAATGAGATAATCTTGGTCATTTTCTTCAATGAATTGAGATAAATGTTTGATTACGGGTAACTTCATGATTATTTGATTTCGTTTACCAATTCAGCCAAAACTTCTACTTTGTTAGTTTGGGTTTCGTTGACCAATGCGCCATTTACGAAAGTGGCAAAAGTGGGCAAATTACTTACGTTGGCCAGTTTTCTTGATTCTGGAGAATTCTCGGCATCTACCAAAACAAAGGTCAAGTTTTCATTTTCTGAAGCCATCTTTTTGAATTTTGGTTTCATGATGCGGCAATTTCCACACCAAGAAGCCGAAAATTGAACGACCACTTTTTCATTATTGGAAACTAAATCTTGTAACGTGTCTTCGTTTAATTCGATTAACATGATTTTCTCTTTTATGAATTAGTGTGAACCTAAATAAGCAGCAGTACTTTTTCTGTCAGCGTGCATCGCATCTTTTCCTTCTTCCCAGTTTGCTGGACAAACTTCGCCTTTTTCTTGAACGTGTGTGTAAGCATCAACCAAACGCAAATATTCTTTTACGTTACGTCCCAATGGCATGTCGTTTACGCTTTCGTGGAAAATTTTCCCATCTTCATCAATCAAATAAGTTGCTCTGTAAGTCACATTGGAACCTTCAACCAAATAGGTGTCGGCATCTTCATTGTAAGCACCAGCTTCAGCATCCAAAATTCCTAAAGCAGCTGATAAATTTCTTGTTGTGTCGGCAAGGATTGGATAAGTGACACCTTCAATTCCACCGCTGTTTTTTGGAGTGTTCAACCAAGCAAAATGCACTTCGTTGGTGTCGCAAGATGCGCCAATCACAATTGTGTTTCTTTTTTCAAATTCAGGCAAAGCTGCTTGAAAAGCGTGTAATTCTGTCGGACAAACGAATGTAAAGTCTTTTGGATACCAAAAAAGTAATACTTTCTTCTTGTTGTTTGTTGCTTCTTCGAAAATGTTTATTTTCAAATTATCGCCCATTTCAGAGATGGCGTCTACTGTAATACTTGGGAATTTTTTTCCTACTAATGACATTTTTTTATGATTTAAAGTTGTTATTTTTTATTTGATACAAAGATAATTCAAAACAGATGTTTGTAGGTATAAATTTTTATTATTAATTTTTATACAATAATAGTTATTTCTTATGATTATATTTCTATACCATTAATAACTACAGGCAAAGTTCCTTTGCATTTAGTGTTTTCAAGTAATTGTCGGGCGGCACTTTCTTGAAATTCAGTGAAATCCTGATATACTTGTATGATGCCCAATGCAGACTCCAAATTTGGAATCACTTGCAAAGCATAAGGATTTCCAAACACATACAAAACACATTTTTTGGTTGAAAATAATTTTCCTAAAAAAGTTAAAACAGCATCGTCAATATCAAAATTATTCAAAGGTTTGGCCTTTGGCACAAAAAGAGAAAGTAAAATAACGTCAAAATCAGCCAGATCTTTTTCCAATGCATCAATGGTATCCTTGTCTACTGTTTCCAATGCAAATTCTGGAGATGGAAGCGCAGTGGATAAAGTTTTGAAAAAGACGTTGTCCGTATTTTTATAAAGACTTATTTTGGCCAGTTCTTCATTATTTTTGGCTTCAAAAAGAGCCAAACTATTATGGTTGTCTTTTATTTTGGTGACGCAATAAGTTGCAATTTTTTTGTTTAAAGCTGAAGCCATTTCAAAATTCAAATTTCCTTGGGGCGCAAAATCACCATCAATGATTCCTGCTTTTTGTTTGCATTTCCATAGTCGGTTGAAGCTGGCTTCAATCCTTTCCGGCCTGGCATTTTTTAGAATTTCTTGAATGCCTTCGGCCACGTTTTCGGCGAAACACAAGACATCATTTCCAGCGTTGAAAGCTTCCCATTCCAGTTGTCCTTTAATGTCGTATAATTTGCAAACGCTGTGCATGTTCAAGGCATCGGAAATCACCAATCCATCATAACCCAACTGCTTTCGTAAAAGGTCTTCAATAATGGGTTTTGATAATGTTGCCGAAGTATTTTTGCCATCATTCAATGCTGGAACCGCCAAATGTCCAATCATGATCGAATCGACATCATTTTCTATTCCTTTGATGAACGGAAACAATTCGTTGTCCATTAATTGTTCCAAGGTTTCTTCCAAAATGGGCAATCCCAAATGCGAATCGACACTGGTGTTTCCGTGACCCGGAAAATGTTTCAGGCAACCCAAAACCCCGACATCATTCATTCCTCGCAAATATTCAAGTGCAAAACGAGCCACTTTTTCCTTGTTTTGACCAAAGGAACGATAGCCAATCACGGGATTGTTCGGATTGTTGTTGATGTCTGCCAAAGGCGCCAAATTGTAATGAATCCCTGCTGATTTCAAGTCCAATCCAATTTGTTTCCCTACTTCGTAAACCAAATTTTTTGTTCTGCTCGGCAAAGCGCCAAGAGTTATGGCATAAGGATATTGTGGCGTTTTTTCGACCCGCATCGCTAATCCCCATTCCGCATCGATACTCATCAAAAGTGGCGTGGTGGCACATTTTTGAAATCGGATGACTAGTTCTTTTAGACGTTCGTAACTGTTGTCGTTGAAAACAATTTTTTTCTTGGATTCATAGTTGGTTGCGGCACTGGCCCTGCTATGAAAAAAGGTCAGTCCACCAATGTGGTGTTCCTTGATTAAACGTTCCGTTTCTTGAAAGTTTTCCTCGGTGTCGTTGATGAAAACGGCCGGGAAAAAGAATTGTCCTATTTTTTGTTCTAAGGTCATTATTTTAGAATTTTATGCTTCTGTTTTTTTTCCATAATCCTTTGGAAAAATCAAAAAGCGTGACAAGATTAGCCCTGGAATAGTGGCCAAAAGCACCCAAATAAAGAAATTTCCATAGCCTAAATATTGTTGGATATAACCGCTCAACATTCCGGGAAGCATCATTCCCAAAGCCATAAATCCCGTTGCAATGGAGTAGTGGGAAGTTTTGGATTCGCCTTCGGCAACATAGATCAAGTACATCATAAAGGCGGCAAAACCAAAACCGTAGCCAAATTGTTCTACAATAACCACTGCATAAACATAATAAATGGAGGCTGGATGAAAATGGGCCAACAATATAAAACCAAGAATAGGCAAGTGCATGGTCAAAATCATGGGCAACATCCATTTGGTTAAACCTTGTTGTGATATGGCAATTCCTCCTAAAATTCCACCCAATAATAAAGCAATAAGTCCAAAAGTTCCATAAATTAATCCGACATCTTCGGTTTCTAGCCCCATTCCTCCGGCGCTTTTTGGATCAACTAAAAAAGGAGTTATCATTTTGAGTAATTGTGATTCTCCTAATCGAAACACAAGAATAAATGCTAAAACCAATCCGATTTGTTTCTTTTTAAAGAAACTTCCAAAAACGGTAAAAAAACTTTTTTGTTCGTCTTCAGCTTTTGTTTCGATCGTGTTTTCTTCGATTGTAGGTGTGGAAAAGAAATTGTAAACGGTCAAAAACACCATTAATATCCCCACTAAAATCATAGTATAGGACCAGGCTTTTGTATTGTCACCGTATTTATGTTCCAAATATCCTGCAAAAAGAACAATAAGTCCATTTCCGGTCAACATTGCCAATCGATAACAGGTATTTCGAATTCCTAGAAAAAGGGATTGTTGTTCTTTTTGTAAAGCCAATAAATAGAATCCGTCTGTGGCCACATCATTAGATGCAGAAGCAAAAGCGGCTACCCAAAAAAGGGCTAAACTTAAGAGGAAAAAATTATTTAACGGAATCGTGAATCCAACGATTAAAAACACAATTGAAATGATCATTTGCATGGACAAAAACCATTTTCTTTTGGTTCCGTGCAAGTCAATAAACGGACTCCACAACGGTTTTATGACCCATGGCAAATATAATAAACTGGTATATACTCCAATGTCTTCATTGCTGATTCCAAGTTTTTTGTACATCAATACAGAGACCGAAGTAATTATTATATAGGGAAAACCCGATGCGAAATTTAATAAAGGTATCCAATACCAAGGCTTGTTGTCTGTATTCATTTGGGTTATTTTCGGTTGGTTAATTTAGGATTGTAGGTGTACTTTCGTTGCCGTAAAAATCTACGAAAGTAAGGGCGCAAGTACTGTTTTCTTCCCCATTTTTAATTGGAATATTGATTAAAATAGTATCACTTTTTGTTGCTAAATTTATTTTGTCGATGATTTGGCTCGGATTGTTCACGTCTATTTTTGAATCTTTATTGGCGCGATACACCATGATGTAACGCACTTTGCTGTTCAATGGATATTTGATGGAAAAACTGGAATTGGCAGCTTCTTTTTTGACATTGTCTATCATTGGACTGTCCATTACAATTTGCTTTGAATTGGGAACCACGTTCGGAAGTGCAGGATATTTATATTGATTTGCCTTTAAAAGGTTGGTCACATTTTGATTTTTGTTCACGAACCATTTGGCACTGAAAAAAGCATTTCCTTGAACGTTTTTGTAGGTTCTGGTAATGTCTATTTGGTTTGGAATTTCGTACGGATTGTTCCATTTCTTGTCGGAATCGGCATTGATTTTATAGGTTCCGTTTCCAATGTAGATAGCCGTGTTTTTAGAATTTTCTGACCACCATTTCAACAGTTTCGAATAGGAAACTTTAGGATGATCCAAGCTCCAGTAAAGTTGCGGAACCAGGTAATCTATCCAGCTGTTTTGCATCCATGCCAATGGATCTGCATATAAATCGTCATAATTGGTTTGTCCGGAATTGGTGTCGGAACCCTTGGGATCAACCGATTTGTTGCGCCAAACCCCAAATGGGCTGATGCCAAATTGTACCCAAGGCTTGATATTTTTTATGGAAAGAGAAACACATTTGACCAAGTTGTTCACATTCGAACGTCTAAAATCATCCAAACTAAGGCCGTCACCGTATTTCACATATGCCGCTTTGTCATTAAAAACTTCTCCAGGAACTTTATATGGATAAAAATAATCGTCAAAATGAATGGCATCGATATCATAATTTCGAACCACTTCATTCACAATGGTGACCAAATGGGTTTGAACCTCGGGCAAGGCCGGATTATAATAGTATTTCCCGGCATATTTAATCATCCAGTCGGGATGTTTGTAAAAATCATGGTTGGGACTCAAGTTTTCCGTTTTCAAGTCCATCGTGGCACGATAGGGATTTAGCCAAGCGTGAAATTCGAAACCTCGGGCGTGAGCCTCTGTTATCATCCATTCGAGCGGGTCGTAGTAGGGGCTTGGCGCTTTTCCTTCTTTTCCAGTCAAAAAACGGGACCAAGGAGCCAAATCAGTAGGATAAAATGCTTCTCCGGAACTGCGGATTTGCACGATTACGGCATTGTAATTCAGTTTTTTATAGGTGTCCAAAATTTCGATAAAATCGGCTTTTTGTTTTTCGACGGCGTCAATATTAGCCTTTGGCCAATCGATGTTGGCTACGGTGGCTATCCAAACTGCCCGGAATTCATTCTTGGGATTTGTAATTTTTTCTTGTGCATTTCCTTTCCAAAACGAAAGGAAGACAAGGGAAGCCAGTACTAAAAAAGACTTAATTTTATTCATTATTATTTGTATTATGTAAAAATCAAAAGTAGTTTTTTTGAAGAAGTTTATCCCATAAAATTTGATAAAATTCCACTTTTTATCATTCAGCAATTTCTTTGCCAAAATACTAAAAGACTTTTTTTGATGGTTAAGCGGTTTAGACCTTTTTACAACATTAAACTTTAAAAAACATTTTCTTTTTATAAAAATACCATAAAACTAGAGACCAGAAAGTAATGTTCAACAATGCCCACACAAGTGAGGCTACTTTTGGATCATCAAAATGAGGCACAATGCAAAATTTATTCAAGTAGGTTTGTAGTCCTATTTGCTCGGGAATTTCCTCTAAATTACTTGTAATATACTCTGGATTAGCCACTTTTATGGAGGATAAAACACGAGGTAATATTCCCGAAAGAAAGAAAACAATCATTGGATTTACTCCCCAAAACAATATTGGAGTTGTCCATTTTTTATATCCTTTGATATCAATCATATAATAAAAAGAAGCCAAAAATAATGTGGCAAAACCCGCTGTGTAAAGTACAAATGAACTCGTCCACAATGATTTATTCATGGGGAAAAATTGATTCCAAATCAAACCTAAAATAACCAAAGTCAATCCTGTCCCAAACATTTTTAGGGCTTTGTCATTTTTAGGCAAATTACTATTTAACAATTGACCGACTAACAAACCTACGATTCCGTTTGCTATGGCTGGAATTGTGCTAAGGATACCTTCTGGATCCCAAGTTTTGGATGATGCCCAAAGATGATTTTCCAATAATAAATTATCAATCCAACCGGCTAAATTGGTGCCTTTGTCTAAATTTGCAGGTCCAAATCCGGGTACAGGTATTAGTGTCATTACTGCCCAATATCCGAGTAATAACAGGGCAACAGTAAGTATTTGACCTTTGATGTTGGTCTTTAAATACACCAATGAAGCAAAAAAGTAAACGAGGCCAATACGTTGCAAAACACCAGGCAATCGAACCTCTTGATATGCTTCAATACCACTAAAAGCCAGAAACATAAAAATAAAAAACAAAGCCAAAACCAAATACAATTTTATTTTTTGTTCAAAATTTCCAAGTAAAGCATAGGCTACTATTCCCGTGATAATTAGTTTTGAGAGTAGTAGGGGATAGCCCTCTAGATTGAATAGTTCAATTTTTCCATAGAAACCCAAAAACAATCCTAGAGAAATAATTCGCAAGGAGCGTGTCAGTATTTTCAAAAAAGTTTGCTGATTCAGCTCTTTGGTGACAATCGCAAGAGGAATTGCTGCACCAAGTATGAATATAAAAAAAGGAAAAACCAAATCGGTGGGAGTACAACCATTCCATTCGGCGTGTTCTAGCGGAGCAAAAATATTGCCCCAACTTCCCGGATTATTTACCAAAACCATCATCATAACGGTAATTCCTCGCAAAACATCCAGTGAAATAATACGTTCTTTCATATCTTATTTTTTATTGTTTAATTTTTTGACTGATTCATTTTAATATCATTATCGTGGCAATGAAATTTTGCCCATGCAAACAGATGGTATTCCATTTTTTAAATCAAATTGTGAGTCGCCTCCTGCCAAGGTTTCATTTGCCAGAATTGCAAAAAGAACGGCTTCTTTTGCATCGCCAGAAAACCCCAAATCATTTATATTTCTAAATTTGCAAGGCAATAATTCTGTTAACCATTGCATCAGCAATGGATTGTGAACACCGCCACCTGACGCATAAATTGTAATTTCTTTAAGATCTTGATTGCTATTTGCCATATTTATTTCGACTGCTTCAGCAATTGTTTCGGCGGTAAAACGAGTTAATGTAGCCAATAAATCTTCGACAGATATGTGTTTATTATTGCTTTTGTTCAAGGCATTTTCCACATATTCCACACTAAAAAGTTCTTGTCCTGTTGATTTTGGAAATTTATTTTTAAAAAAATCATCGGATTTCAAGGACTGCAAAAGGGCTTGATTTACAGTTCCTTTTTTTGCGATTTCAGCATCTTGGTCATAAGTTTTATCTGGGAAATATATTTTCACGAAATTGTCTATCAAGGTGTTTCCGGTACCCGTATCGGTCACGATAATTTGGCTTGGATTCCTGTTTGCTGGTAAAAAAGTGAAGTTCGAGATTCCTCCAATATTGAGCATGATTCGATTTTCGTCTTTTTGTCCAAAAAGAAAATAATCGCCATAAACCGCCAATGGAGCGCCTTCACCACCAGCAGCCACATGTTTTTGACGAAAATCCGAAATGGTTATAATACCTGTTTTTACTGCAATATGGTCACCATCTCCAATTTGAAGTGTCGCATTTGGAAAACCCTCGAGTTGATGCAAGTTTTTGGGAGCATGAAAAACCGTTTGTCCGTGAGAGGCTATGGCATCTACTTCATCAGTAGTGATATTCCATTTTTTCAAACATTCCAAAACCATTTCCCCGTGAACTGTTCCTATAATTTCGTTGAGTAAAACAAGATCCTGAAAAATAATTTCTTTTTTAGTGAATACCTTTCGGATTTGGTCTTTAAATTCAGAGGAATAGGAAATTGTTTCAAACTCGACCAATTCCACTGCCGTGTTTTCTCCTGAATTTGAAATTTTGCAAAAAGCCACATCAAGTCCATCCAAAGAGGTTCCCGACATCAATCCAATGATGCTTCGCGTTTCTTTTTGGGCATTGGTAAACAATTTTTGAATATTTGCATTCATGCTATTTATTTTTTAGAAATTATTTAATTATGGCGTCTTGTATAATTTTCTGGATTCCCTCCCTTATTCTTTCTTTAGCTAAAAAATTCACTCCACCAGTGGGAACATCAGAATAGGTTCTGTTGGATAAAAACACGTAAACTATTTCTGTTTCTGGATCGGCCCAAGCTATATTTCCAGTAAATCCTGTGTGGCCAAAACTTTGTTTCGACACACAATCGCAAGTTGGATAGCCTTCGTGTTCAAGTTGTGGTTTATCAAAACCTAAGCCTCTGCGAATTCCTTTATCACAATAATGGCACTTGTTGAAAGTGTCAAAAGTTTGGTCTGAAAAATAAATTTCTCCTCCATAACTTCCTTTTTGCAAATACATTTGCATCATTTTTGCAACATCCATCGCGTTAGAAAATAAGCCTGCATGTCCTGCAATTCCTCCCATCATGGCCGCTCCCATATCATGAACATGGCCTTGAATTACTTGTTGTCTAAAATAGGAATCTATTTCTGTTGGAACTATGTTTTTCTTCTCAAATTTTTGCAAAGGATTGTACAAAGTATAATTCATTCCTAGTTTATTGAAGAAATTCTCATTGGCGATTTCGGGTAATTTTTTGCCTTTTGCATATTCAAGATATTCTTTTAACAATATGAAAGTCAAATCACTATAAACAAATTCTTTCTTTGAAGAAACTTTAGATTTTACAATTCTTTCCATTATGGTATCTCGATAATCATTTCTAAGGTAAAGACTATCGGCTACTTTTATGTTAAAATTCGAAAGCGGTTTCTTGCTGTAATATTTGGCAGAAGGTTTATTGTCTTTATCAAGAGTCGCTTGGTAAAAAGGAATCCAAGCCACTAAACCTGCGGTATGTGTTAGCAAATCAATAAATTTTATGTCTTTTTTATTGGAATTTGCAAGTGGCGGATACATATCTCCGAGTCGAGTTTCGAGATTTATTTTGTTTTTATCAAATTCTTGCATCACGTTTGGCAACGTTCCCACCATTTTTGAAATAGAAGCCAAGTCGAATAAATCGGTATTTGAAACCGCTTGATTCTTCTCGTAAGTATGATAACCATAGGATTTTTGCATTATCACTTTTCCTTTTCGTGCCACCAAAATTTGAATTCCCGGAGCCATTTTTCCATCAATTGCTTTTTTTGCAATGGAATCAATTTTAGACAAAATCATGGGATTCATGTCTACATTTTTGGGAGTCGAAAAGCCTAATCGATCTAATTTTTGGGTTGTTAATCCAGAATTAATTTCGAAATGTTTACCAATAGAAACGGGCAATTTTCCTTTGGACTGTATTGCTCCAAAAATCAATTCGGCTGAAACAATCTGGGAAATGTCGCAATTTTGATACGAAAGCACTATTCCTTCAATGTTTTTTATCTTTTTTAAAGGCAAAAGTGTATATGGTTTTGCAAAAACATCAAGAATCACCTTGTTTTTCTTTGCGATTTTCTGCAAATTTTCCAATTCCAGTTTAGTAAAATCGTGTTTTGCCCAAGCCTTGTCCGATTTGTGAAACCCAACAATCACGGTTTTGTATGCTTTCAAAACGATGTTTAGGCTATCAATATTTTTAAACGGAATTTCGGTAACGGCGGTGTATTTTTTCAAAGTAGAAACAAATTCACTGTTGCCGGCATCTCCAAGTTTTACATAAGCTATTTTTTGATTGAGGTCTTTTAGGGGTAAAATTTCGTTTTTATTTTGCAAAACGGTTACGGCATTTTCATAAAGTTCGTATTGTAAAGCATCATTTTCAATAGGATTTATGTCTTGCAAAAGATTTTTGGTGTCAATTGGTTTAAAGGTATTCAAACCGGATTTGAATTTATACCGCAATATTTTTTTCACGGAATAAGCCAGTCGTTCTTCCGTAAATTGGTTTTGATTGTATGCATTTCTAATTTTTTCAATCGAAAGCGGAACATTTTCCGAACAAAGCAAAATATCATTTCCCGCAAGGAAGCAAGCCAGTTCCAAATCGCCGGAAGGTTTGAAATTAGCCGCTCCTTTCATGGGTAAACCATCCGTGAAAATCAATCCGTCAAATTCCAGTTTGTTTTTCAAAATATTGGTAACCAAATTGTACGAAGCCGTAGTTGGAGTATTTGGCACTTTTTCCATGCTTGGAATATTCAAATGCGCCACCATAACGGACACTAGACCTTCGTCGAACATTTTTTTGAAGGGATACATTTCGACTAAATCAATTCTACTTTCGGAGAAATTGAGTGTTGGCAATAATTTGTGCGAATCGGTTGAAGTGTCTCCATGTCCCGGGAAATGTTTTCCGGTACAAAAAACGCCTTCTTTTTGTTCACCCGACATCAAAGCGATTGCCTTATTGGTCACATTAATTTTGGATTCGCCAAAAGAACGATTTCCTATGATTGGATTATTTGGATTTGTATTGATGTCGATTACGGGAGCAAAATTAAACTGGATTCCCATTCGTTTATTTTCCTTGCCCATTGCACGTCCCACTTTTTCTATCAATTTTAAATCCTGAATGGCTCCAAGAGTCATGTTCCAGGGATATCGATAGGTAGAATCCAGACGCATGCTAAGACCCCATTCGGCATCAATTGCAATGAATAAAGGAACTTTGGCTTTGGATTGAAAATGATTGGTTAATTGCGCTTGACGAATTGGTCCTCCTTGAAAGAAAACCAGTCCACCCACTTTATAGTCTTGAATTAATTTGTCAATTTCTTTTTTGTGCAGGCTATCTTTGTTGGAATAGGCAGAAATCATGAACAATTGCCCAATTTTTTCATCAAGCGTCATTTTGTTGTAAATACTGTCTACCCAACGAGTTTCTGCATCGGTAACTTTGAAAAAATCAGTTCTTTCCGATTTGTTTTTTCGGATATAAACTTCTTTGTTTTCTTCAAGGGCAAGGTTTTCTTTTTTGCTTCTAAAACTGGCACAATTTGTCATGAACATAAACAATGTCAATAAAATTGCTCCTTTGGCAAAACAAGATTTCTTGAATTTTTGAATATTCAACTTCATGTTTTTCTATTGATTGTCATTCTTATATGCAGCCAAAGCTTGTCGAACGCTTCCGTATTTTTTTAGTAACTCAGCGGCTTTTTCTATATCTATGTTTAACTCGTCAACAATCATTTCGGCTCCTCTATTTACTAATTTTTTGTTTGAAAGTTGCATGTCAACCATTTTGTTTCCTTTGACACGGCCTAACTTTATCATTACTGAAGTGGAAATCATGTTAAGGACTAATTTTTGAGAAGTTCCTGCTTTCATGCGGGAACTACCGGTTAGAAATTCTGGACCAACCACCAATTCGATTGAATAGTCGGCAATTTCAGACATAATTCCCTTGCTGTTACAGTAAATGGCTCCCGTTATTAAATTATTTTCTTTGGCTTTTTGCAATCCTCCAACAACATATGGAGTATTTCCTGAAGCTGCCAAACCTATTACCACGTCATTTTCTGTAATATTAAAAGTTTGTAAGTCTTTCCAAGCTTGCTCCGCATCGTCTTCTGCATTTTCTACTGCTTTTCGAATTGCGGTGTCTCCTCCTGCAATAATTCCGATGACCATTTCATGGGAAACACCAAAAGTAGGCGGACATTCCGATGCGTCAAGGACGCCAATTCTTCCTGAAGTTCCTGCGCCGATATAAAACAATCGTCCTCCGTTTTTCATTTTTGGAACGATGGCATCCACGAGTTTTTCAATAATTGGAATTTGTTGTCTAACCACTTCGGCCACTTTATAGTCCTCTGCGTTGATGTTTGTGAGCATTTCACGTGTACTCATTTTTTCAAGATCTGAATATAATGAGTCAATTTCGGTATCTGGTTTCATATTTTTCATTTTATTTTTTTGTTTTATACTCAAAATAGTATTGTTTTAATTTTAGTGATGGATGTTATTCTATTGGATTGCGTTTATTGTATTTTATTTTCATTAAATCATGTCTTTTGTTCTGGGTTTTTAACCTCGATAAAAATTCTAAGTAATCTTTATTTCTTCTTGGACTCCATAAAATTTCACTTAAAGCATCTAATCTCGGGAATAACATATATTCTACTTTTGCTGGGTTAGAAATGTATTCTGACCATAAACAACCTTGCGCTCCCCATATAAATTTACTTTCTTCTTCATTTAATTCTTTTGGAACCGGATCATAATTATAAACTGTTTCAAGCAAAATAGGTCTAGTTGCCGTCAAGCTGTCCTCTTTGACAAACTGGGCATGGTTAAAGTATAATGATGCGTTGGGAGTCATAATTACGTTATGTTTTTCTTTTGCGGAGGTTATGCCTCCTTTTTCTCCTTGCCAACTCATTACGACAGCATTTGGCGCAAGCCCTCCTTCGAGAATTTCATCCCAGCCAATAATATTTTTTCCTTTGCTGTTCACGAATTTTTCAATTCGTTTTATAAAATAACTTTGTAAAGCATTTTCGTCTTTCAAATTATTCTCTTTCATGATTTGCTGGGAAACGGCAGATTCTTTCCACCATTTTTTATCACATTCATCGCCTCCAATATGAATGTATTTTGAAGGAAACAAATCCATCACTTCGGTCAAAACATCTTCTAAAAAACGGAATGTTTCCTCTGTTGGCTGTAATACATTATTGAATTTTTTGAAAATACCCCAAGTTTGGGCAACTTCTGTCGGGATAGAAGGAGTCGTTCCAAATTGCGGATAAGCTGCCAAAACGCCCATACTGTGACCCGGCATTTCTATTTCAGGAATAATCGTTATGTATCTATTTGATGCATATTTTATAACTTCCTTGATTTCTTCTTGTGTATAAAAACCACCATATCGAATGTTGTCGTTTCCTGTTCCAGGATACAACCCAATGATGCTGCTGTTGCGCCAAGAACCGATACTAGTTAATTTGGGATATTTTTTTATTTCAATTCGCCAACCGTGATCATCGGTCAAATGCCAATGAAAATAATTCATTTTGTGTAAAGCAAGATAATCGATGTATTTTTTGATAAAAGCAACATCAAAAAAATGACGACTTACATCCAAGTGCATTCCGCGATAATCAAATCTAGGATAATCAGTAATGGCAACGCTAGGAATTTTTATGGCTGTTCCTTGTGTGTAAGGCAAGAGTTGAATAAGCGTTTGGATGCCATAAAAAACACCATTGGCTGATGCAGAACGAATTTTTATCTCCGACTTGTTAACGGTCAATGAATATTCATTCAGGTTATTCGATAATTCACTATCAATTTCCAATTTGATGGTTGAAACTGAATTTTCAGTAACATTGGCAGTACTGTTTAAATTTACATTCAAGTACTTTTTTAAATAATCATTCAAAAACGAAACGCTGTTTTTCAAAGAATCCGAAGCAATTATTTTTGTACGTGCATCCAATGAAAAAGGTTTTTCCTTGATGTTTAGTTTCACGTTCACTGGCGCAGGAATTAAGTCCAATTGCTGTGCTGAAAAGGTGAACGACAAAAGCAAAAAGCAAAAAAGAAAGATTTTTTTCATGACATTTTATTTTATTACATTAACACTCACACATTATTCTTCGGGAAGTTCCATCATCAAATAATTCCATAATGGCATAAGCCGGCGCAAATTCTTGAAAATTACCTTTCCACCATTTGCCGCTAACAGCTCCATTATTATAATATTTAACTCCTAAATATTCAATTTCATCTTGCAAATGAATATGTCCACTGATTCCTAATCTCACATTTGGATGTTGAATAAAAAGTTCCTTCAATTGTATAAAATCTGTGTGCATTAAATTTCGCTTTAATAATCGATCACCATTTGGCTCATTTTTTTCAAAAAACAAACCAGCACAAATAGATAATATGGGAATATGCGATACAATACAAATATGATTGTCTTTCGGAATGGCATTCAATGTTTCTTTTAGCCAAACAAATTGTTCATCGTCAATTTTTGCAATATAGCCTCCAAGAGGGTTTAATTGGGTGCTGTCCAAAACGACAAAATGCCATTTACCACTTTGAAATTGATAATAACGCTTAGGCATTTGTAAAGTTTCCACAACCCAGTTTTTTCCGTAAAGAGGTTCATTATCAATGCCTGGAACCTTCGAAAACCAACCCCATATATCGTGATTTCCAATGCAATGATGGATAGGTAATTTGTTATTCTCATTTAGAATTCTCTTAAAAATATCCCATTGCAATTGGGTTTCTTCCTTATTTGCCTCAAGTGAATCCATAATAGAGTCACCTCCATTGATAATGAAACTAGGACTGTCTTTTAATGAATTTACAGATTGCAACGCTTTTGCCATTCCGGATTCAGGAATAATGCCTTTTTTTACATGAATATCTGAAAGATGAGCGAACCGAAGGGGAGTGGATTTCCTGCTTTCTGTAGGTGTTCCAAATCCTAATAAAGGAACAGCAGCCGAAAGCAAAGATGTTTTAATAAAAGTACCTCTATCCATTTTCTGCTATTTATAAATTAGATACTGCTGTCTCATTTTCTTGAAGTTTTCCAAACCTTCTTTCCAACTATTTCTTATCTCTTCTTCAGAAAGTCCTGCTTCTATTTGCTGCTGTAATTTTTCATTTCCAGCACGTATGGAAAACTTTCTTTTGTCGAAAAATTTAGATTTATCTGCAGTTGTTTGGTATGCCTTGATGAGCCATTTAATTTCCAACCTGTTAATTCTTGGAATTGCTGATAAATCTTCTCCATTGCATTTTATTCCATTATACAAAGGGTCTTTGTCACCAAAATTAGGTTTTGGAGTAAATGCAAAATCGCTTTTTGGTAAATCAGGAGAACCATAAATTTGGAATTGTTTCTCAGTTCCACGTCCCATGCTTACATTAGTGCCTTCAAAAAGACATAAACTGACATATAAATTGATGGATTGGTCATTGGGCAAATTTGGCGAAGGCCTCACTGGCAAGCTGTAACTCTTGCTTCTGTCGTAGTTAAGGCAAGGAATAATTGTTAATTTGCATTGAATTCCATCTTTCAACCATTTTTCTCCATTGATCATTTTTGCGTGTTCGGCAAAAGTCATTCCGTGAAGCAATGGAGTAGGGTGCATCCCAATTCCACTTTTGAAAGCAATGTCCAAAACCGGCCCGTCAACAATGGCAATATTTGGATTGGGGCGATCCAATACAATTAAGGGGATGTTGTTTTCTGCACAAGCTTCCATAATTCGATGCATGGTGGAAACGTAAGTGTACAAGCGGGTTCCCACATCTTGCAAATCAAAAACCATGATGTCAATGCCTTCCAATTGTTCTGGTTTTGGTTTTTGGTTTTTTCCATAAAGAGAGACAATTGGCAAACCTGTTTTTTGGTCAATATCATCAGATACGTGTTCACCAGCATCGGCAGTACCTCGAAATCCGTGTTCTGGAGCGAAAATGGTCTTGATTTTAATTTTTTTCTCCACCAAAAAATCAACCAAATGTTTTTTATTGGTCAAAATTCCCGTTTGGTTGGTCACTATTCCAACTTTTTTGTTTTTCAACAAGGGCAAATAGGCCTTGAAATTATCGGCACCCGTAACAATTTCTTTTCCTGATTTTATTCCAGATTCCAGTATCGGATTAGCATATCCAAATAGGGAAATGAATAAAAAAAGACTTGCGATATTTTTAGTGATTTGATTCATAAAATGCTCTTGTTAATTAGTTCGACCAATAGAATCTTTTATTTGTAAATTAAATATTTCGCCCTGATTTTTTTGAAAGTGTCCAACCCTTCTTTCCAACTATTTCTAATTTCTTCTTCCGAAACTCCGGCTTCAATTTGCTCTTGCAATTTTTTGGTTCCAGCCAATCTTGTGAAAAATTTATTGAAGAAACGAGATTTGTCCGAAGTAGTGTTGTAAGCTTTTATAAGCCATTTCAACTCAATTTTATCCAGTTTTGGGTATTGGGTCAAATCTTCTCCGTAGCACAAAACGCCGTTGTAAGTGGGTTCTTTTGCACCAAAATTAGGTTTTGGCGTGAATACGAAATCACTTTTTAGCAAGTAGGGAGAACCGTAAATTTGGAATTGTGTTTCCGTTCCGCGCCCCATGCTTACATTCGTTCCTTCGAACAAACACAAACTGGCGTATAAATTTATGGACTGGTCGTTTGGCAAGTTTGGAGATGGTTTTACTGGCAAACTATACGGCATTTCTCTTTTGTAATTTTTACATTCTATAACCGTCAATTTGCATTGAACACCATCTTTCAACCATTTTTCTCCATTCAGCATTTTGGCATATTCGCCAAAAGTCATTCCGTGCAAAATTGGAATAGCGTCCATTCCCACAAAACTCGTAAATTCTTTTTCAAGAATAGGGCCGTCAACGATGCTTCCGACTGGATTGGGTCTATCCAATACAATAATCGGAACATTATTTTCGGCGCAAGCTTCCATGACAATGTGAAGTGTCGAAATAAAAGTATAAAAACGAGAGCCCACATCTTGAATATCAAAAACCACGACGTCAATTCCCTGAAGTTGTTCCGGCTTTGGTTTGCTGTTTTTTCCGTAAAGGGAAACGATTTGCAAGCCTGTTTTTGCATCAATTTCGTCGTTCACATGTTCGCCGGCATCAGCCTTACCACGGAAACCGTGTTCTGGAGCAAAAATGGTTTTGATTTTTATATTTTTGGCCAATAAAAAATCGACCAAATGTGTTTTCTCGTCAATAATACTTGTTTGATTGGTTACAATTCCAACGTTCTTGCCTTTCAATAAAGGCAAATATTTTTCGAAATTCTCTGCTCCAGTTTTTATGTTTTGTGCTAAAGAAACCGTTGCAATCAGCAAACAGATTAGGGTTAGTTTTTTCATGAAATGATTTTTTAATTTATTTATAATTTCTTCTTTTAGTTGTTTATTTCTTTCCAAATTTTTGGACAAAAATCATCTTTGTACATCAGTCGATTGGTTCGGGTGGGATTTACGCGATTGGTAAGAACTATCAAAAACCTGTTGTTGTCCGGGTTTATGAAGAAAAATGTTCCTGTAAAACCGGTATGTCCAAAATGATTTTGTTGATAAAATTCATCAGGTTTACGTTTGTCAAAACCAAGTCCACGATAAATGCCTTCTTTGGCAAGTGGTGATTTCGTAAACTGTTTTATCACTTTGGATTTTAGAATTTGTTTTCCTTGATACGTTCCATTATTAAGGAACATTTGGCAAATTACCGAGATTGATTTTGCATTGGCGAATAAGCCCGCATTTCCTGAAACACCTCCCAAAATCGCTGCTGCTTCATCGTGAACATAACCTTGAAGGGTATCTCGTCTGAAGAAATTGTCAATTTCTGTGGGCATTATGGCATCTTTCGAAGTCCATTTTACTGGGTTGTAACCTATTTTTATAATTCCTAATTCGGTATAAATTTCTTTCGCCAACTTGTCGAGGGTTACACCAGTTTTGGTTTCCATCATTTGTTGTACCAGAATCAAATTCAAGTCGCTGTACAAATATTTGCCACGTGGATTGGTATTGGCCAAAGCTATTTTTTCATAAACCGATTTGTAAAACTCGGGATTCAACCACATATTTTTATAGACCTGGACATAATTCTCTTTTGGTTCGAAAGAAAGGTATTTTGTGTCATAAACCATATTTTTGTTTACGTACAAATTGTCAAATAACTCGGGATAATTTTCCGATTTTTCTTTACTTAGAAAAGGCAAACCGTCGGAAGTGGTGAGCAGGCTTTGATAAAAAGTGATTCCTGATTTTAGTCCCGAAGTATGCGTCAGTAATTCAAAAAGAGTCAAACTGGCAATTGGCGTGTTTTTATAAACTGGAACAACCTCGCCCAATTTGTCGTCCAACTTTATTTTATGTTCTCCAACCAAACGCATTGCCACCACGGTAGCTCCCAAAACTTTCGACATGGAAGCCAAATCGTAAACATCATCGGTTGTTACCGGTTGTTTTTTTGAGTAATCGTGATACCCGTAATTTTTGGAAATAAAAATGGCATCTTTACTTCCCACAATGATTTGTGCTCCCGGGAAAAAACCTTTTTCGAGCGCATTATTCATCATCGAATCGATGAAAACTTCATTTTTCGTTGTATCAAAAGATGTTTTCGAATTCTTTGCAGAGCGACAACTGATTCCTATTAGAATCACAAAAAGAAGTACAATTCCAATCGTTAATTTTTTCATCTTTTTCCCTAATTATGGATTAATTCTCAAATCTTGAGCAGCAACAGTAGGCTCATTATTGGTTCCTGTAATCATTATTCTAACCGCTTTTACGGGTTGTTTTGGATAAATTGAAGCATTTCCATAATCAAAATTATCGCCTTTTTCAAAGTCAATTCCATTATACGAATATTCAACATAGCCATCATTCACGATGAATCGCGGATGGTGCGGAATTCCTGTCAAAACGTCAATTTTGGAAGAAGTAACAGGATTGGTGAAAGTGTATAAAATCCAGTCGCCATTTGCACAAGGAACACCTGTTCGCAAGTACGTTTCGATATTGTAATCCTCTAATTTTGCAATAGGGAATTTTGGGTTTTCCATCATCGATGAAGTGACTTTTACTTCTGGTTCGAGATAAGGTGAACAATTGAAATTCACTTTGGCAGAAGATTCTTTTGCTTCTTTATTTTCGATAGTGAAATCCAAACGATAGGTGTTTTGTTCGTTGTAATTGTCTATCACAAACCGCATACGAGGTTTTGATCGTAACGTTTTTTCTTCTGAATACGTTTGTATCAATTTATCATTTTCAAATAAGGAAACTTCTCTAATAACTCCAGCGTTAGAATTATCTGTTGTTGGTACAAAATCCAAGTACCAAATTCCGTTCTTGTCCACGTTTTCGGAAATATTTTCGGAAATTTTGATAATTTCAACTTTGGAAGTGTTCCAATTGGCTACCGCTGGTTTTTCTACTTTTACCGCTGGACTTGCGGAATTTTCATTGAAAAAAGTACGGAACAGGTATCTTTCGTACTCCTTTGTTGGAATTGGGTTTGTATATAAAGGAGATTGTCTTGTAGGCTCATTTCCTTGCGCATCATAGCGAACAATGGCACCTTCATAAGGCGGTGTCACTGTAATGATTCCATTTTTGTAAGTTGCCGTTGGAGGAAAATCCCTAAAAGCAATTCCCATATTGGCAAGACGTTGCAAATGACTATTGGTCAATCTACTGTAGAAATTATCCCAATTTTTATCCTTTTTTTGTGACCAACCAATTTCTGATAAAGCAGAAATTCTTGGATAACTTTGGTATTCTACAAAGCGTGTTGGACGGTCAAGATATTCGCTCCACAAGCCGCCTTGGACACCTTTTATCAATTTTTGTTGTTCAGGTGTTAAATCATTTTCAGGAATAGGTTCAAACGAATAGGCTCTTTTGGTATCCGTAATGGCTGCCCAACGGTGACCGCGTTCGTTTTCTGACTGAGCCATGTCAAAATATAGATATTGGCCTGGCATCATAATGGTTTTATGCCCTTTTTGTGCCGATTTTATTCCGTAACTGATGCCTTGCCAAGCAAAAATTTCTGTATTGGGACTCAACTCGCCACCTTCCATGATTTCGTTCCAACCCGTAGTTTTTCTATTGTACTTTTCCACAATTTTTTCGACACGTTTAAAGAAATAATTCTGTAGTTGAAACGGATCTGTAAAACCTTGTTTTTCCATCAAGGCTGTGCATTTTGGGCATTGTTTCCAAGTGGACGTATTTACTTCGTCACCCGCCACATGAATGTAATCGAAAGGAAACATTCCGGTGAGTTCTTTTATGATAGAATCCAAAATTTCGTAATTTTCTTCTCGACCAACACACCAAACATTTTTCACTTCCCCTTGCACACTTTTTGTTTCTTCAGTTGTGACACAACCAATTTCAGGATAACTTGCGGTTACTGCGCGGGAATGTCCCGGAATCTCGATTTCTGGCATAATATCTACTCCGCGAGCTGCTGCGTAAGCAACGACTTCTTTGATGTCGTTTTGAGTATAATAACCTCCGTAACGCTTATTTCCTGAACCATACGAAGGCAACAATACTTCTCCTGGGCCTCTCCAAGCGCCTTTCAAAGTCAAATCAGGCATTGATTTTATTTCAACTCTCCAGCCATTATCATCTGTTAGATGCCAGTGAAAAACATTCATTTTGTGTGCTGCCAACCAGTCGATATAATTTTTGACCGTTTCTTTATCGAAAAATTGTCTGGACACATCGAGCATCATTCCACGCCATTCAAAACGAGGATAATCTTCTATTTTTACCAAAGGAATTGTACCTTTTTTTACCTCTTTTGCAGAACTAATTTGCAACAAAGTCTGAAAACCATTCAGGACACCTTTTGAAGATTTTCCTTTTACGACAACACATTTTTTTGTTACGCTCAATTTATAGCCGTCATTGGGAAGACTCATTTTTTCATCTACCAAAAACTGGATTCCATTTTTTTTTTGTTTATTTCCAATAGCAATTGTTGGAGCAATCCCCGTGTTTTTATAAAAATTACTTCCTATAAATTCCATACTTTTCTCCAGTTTTTTGTCGACAACAATCTGGACCGATGCAGGAATTACAAATACTTTTTCTTTCTGTTTTATTTTTACTGGAGTTGGAATTATATCCAGTTTTTGGGCATTTAACACATTCAAAGTGCTAAATAAAACGGCAATTAGTAGAATGCTTTTTTTCATTTTTGTATCTTTTTTATTTTGCTACAATTATTATTTGGTTGCTTTCGGTTTGTATTCAAATTGGCTAAATCCATTACCAAACCTTAGTCTAATAAATAAATTCCACCTTCTATAAGCGACGTCCAAACATTACCTTTATTATCGATCGAAAATCCATTTACGCTGGAACTCCCCATATTGATTTGTTTTATAATCTCAAATTTTTCAGCATCGACAATGACAACTTCGCCTTTTCGGCTTCCAATATATATTTTGCTTTTATTTTCTAATATTGGTGCAGGATTATGATCGTAATCTAATTTTAAATCCAAAACTTTACTTTGTGCAATGAGGTTTTCTTCTGTCAATTCGAGATCATCATTAAGGGGCAATCTTAAAAGTTCACCATTCATTGTTTTAGCATAAAACCACTTTCCGTCTTGGCTTTTCCCCATAGATTCTCTCACTTTCCATTTAGAAGTTCTTAAAAGTGTTTTACCGGTTTCTATTTCTAAAATGGTCAAGAAACGTTCGGGAGTAACAAAATAAAGTCGGCTTTTTGACGAAGCCACATTTACATTTCCTGCCGAATACAAGATTTGTTTATCGTTACCGTTATTCCATTTCCAAATAAAACTTCCTGTATTTTTATTCAAGCAATAGATATTGGTATCCCAGGTTCCGAAAATTATTTTGTCATCCTGAATTAAAGGAGTTCCCTGCGAATAAGATTGTGGTAATTTATTTTCCCAAATTAATTGACCAGTTGCAGCATCAATGCAAATGAATGCCGATGAACTCGCTGTATAAAGTGTATTGTTTTCGACAATTGGCAAACCTACCAAAACCCCTCCAACAGGAGTATTCCATTTTTGCTTGCCTGTTTTATTATCAAATCCTAACAGATTTCCTTCTATTGTACCAATAACAAGGGTATTCTTTACAATTATTGGTGAGAAATAAATTGCATTTCCTGTTGCTACTTTCCAATTCAGCGTTTTGTTTTTCAAATTAACAGAATGTATTTCTCCAATGGAATTAGTGAAATAAAGGTTCTTTTTGTCGAAAGAAGGAAGATTATAAATTGAGGCAACGTCTTTTACGAACGGAGTAAAGTTGTTTCCGGAATTATCTTTCGGAATTTCTATTTTTGAAGGTTTTGATGGAACTGAAAATTTGAAAACACTGGCTTTATCAATCTCTTTCTGATAAATACGGATACTGTCATTGCTGATGATTACCTCATTATAGCTTTTTGTTTTTCCATCGCGTGAGGTAATAGATGCTCCCATAACACCACTCAAACCAGAGAAATCATATTTTTTTAAAGTGTGTCCGTGACCGCAAAAACTGACCACTGTAGGATATTTTTCTAATACCGAAAGTACTTCTTTATAATTGCTGACACTATTGTCTAGCGGATAATGGGCAAAGTTCAGGACTTTTTTATTGTTGTTTTTTAAACTGTCTTTTAAGGTTTTGTCAAGCCAGAGCACATCTTCGTGTTTTACAAAGCCATCTCCCATTTTCATGTAAGGTCCACAAGGAAATCCGATGAAAAAATAATCACCTTTTGAAAATGCAAATCTATCGTTGCCCCATATTTTTTTATACGTTAAACCCGCGCTTTCGCTCCAGTTTGTTTCGTGATTTCCAGAAATCACATAATATGGAATTTTTAAATTAGCAAGAGTGGAATGGACTTGTTTCAGTTCATCATCGGCGCCACGATTGGTTAAATCTCCGGTTACAATTACAAATTCATAATCCGAATTATTGATTTCTTTGACCATGCTTTGCAATAGAAAATCATTTTCGTTGCCCACGGAAACGTGCAAATCAGTAAGTTGCACAAACTTGATGTTTCCTGATTTTTCTGCTTTTTGAGAAAATCCGGATGCTATTATAAAAATTAATACTATTTTGGAAAACAGGTATTTCATGAGCAATTATTTATTTTACTTTATCATTAAAAAAATTATGAAAAAATAGCAATTGAAACTTTAAAGAGTTTTCCCAATATTCAATATTATGTTTCCCTGGACGTTCTACATAATCGTGATTTATTTTTAAAGCCAGCATCTTTTGGTGCAGTTCCCTGTTTACATCAATAAAAAAATCATCAACACCACAATCAACAATAAGTTTTAAATGGTTGTCTTTTACCAATTCAAGCATATTGACAACCGTGTTTTTATCCCAGTTTTCAGGAAATTCCGTTATAGAACCCAAGCGTTTTTTTATATCCCATTTTTCAGAAAATGGACGAAAATCAACACCTCCGCTCATACTTCCCGCTGCTCCAAATACTTCTTGATGCTTGAAGGATAAATACAAGGCGCCGTGTCCACCCATACTTAGACCTGATATTGCTCTTCCTTCTAAACCTGCAATGGTTTTGTATTTTTTATCTATGAAGGGAACTAATTCGTCGATGATGTAAGTCTCATATTGGAACGTGGGATCAATTGGACTGTCAAAATACCAACTTGAATAATTTCCGTCAACACCCACCACTATAAAATCATATTTATCAACCTGTTGCGCAACTTCTTTAAAGCTTTTCACCCAAGTCGAATAATTTCCACTGTATCCGTGTAGCAAATAAACAACGGGGAATTTTTTGTTGCTTTTTTTATAACTTTCAGGAGTTATGACGCAGGTTTTTATGTTTTTTTGCATTGAAGCACTAAAAACTTCTAAAGTATCAACTTTAGCCGCTTTGGCAGAAAAAAATATCGATACAAAAACTAATAAATAGATTGTTTTTTTCATTGCATTATGGTGTCTTTATATTAAGAAAAAACATTAATTTTTCTTAAGAAATTTATTTCAAACAATCTCTAAAAATTGTCACAGGTATTTTCTGTTTTAGTTCTACGGAAGTTCGAATTATATCCAGGTTTTCTGTATTCAACACAGTCAAAGTGCTAAATGAAAGGGGTATTATTAGAACTATTTTTTATTTGGATTATCTTTTTTTAATAAACCACATTCCGATATAGACAAACAAAGCATTCATTATCAGTAATTCATAACTAAATTGATAACCATTGAACCATTCCACCGAGTTTTTATCCAAAATATAGCACACTATCGGTGCCGCAATGGCGATGTAGGGAATATACTTGTCCTTGATTTTGCTTTTGTTCAAAATTCCGAAAGCAAACATTCCCAGAATTGGGCCATAAGTGTAACTGGCAAGAATGTAAACGGCATCGACAACGCTAGTTTTGTTTAGGGCTTCAAATATTATAATAACAATTCCCATTACAACAGTCATGGCAATGTGAGTCGCCATTCGGATGCGTTTTACTCCGGCTTCTCCGTTTTTGCGGGTGGCACCAAGAATATCAATCGTGAAAGAAGTTGTCAAAGCCGTAAGCGCAGAACCTGCTGCAGAATAAGCCGCCGAAATCAATCCTACGATGAATAGAATTCCAACAATCATTGGGAAATAACCTCCCGTTGCAATTTTAGGAAACAATTGATCGCTTTTTTCTACCGTGATTCCATTGAGTTCGGCAAAAGTATAACTCAAAACACCAAGCATTAAGAAAAGCACAATGATGAAAAATTGCGATATAACACTGATGACCATATTTTTTTGGGAATCTTTAGAATTTTTGCAACTCAAATTACGTTGCATCATATCTTGGTCAAGTCCCGTCATGGCAATCATTACAAAAACACCTGCCAAAAATTGTTTGAAGAAAAAACGTTTGTCGTTTACATCGTCAAAAAAGAACATTTGAGAATATTTGTGCTCAAAGATGGACGAAACCATCGTTACAGGCGTATAATTTAGGCTGCTTGCCAAAAAATAAATGCAAAGTGCCAATGACACGATCAAGCAAACCGATTTCAAGGTATCTGTCCAAATTAGTGTTTTTACGCCTCCTTGAAACGTATACAACCAAACTAGGCCTATCGTGAAAATAACATTGAAAATAAAATGAATATTCAATGGTTCGAAAACCAATAATTGCAATACCACACAAACTAAAAACAATCGTACGGAAGCTCCCAACATTTTAGAAACAAAGAAAAACCACGCACCCGTTTTATAGGACGACATTCCAAACCTATTTTCTAGATATTCATAAATGGACACGACATTCATTCTATAAAAAAGAGGCACCAAAACGAAAGCAATCGTAAATTGTCCTACCACAAATCCTAGATTCATTTGCAGATACGAAAAACTTTTTTCGGCAACCATTCCCGGTACAGAAATAAAGGTTATTCCCGATATACTGGAACTTATCATGGCAAAAGCCACGACATACCATGAGGATTGACGGTTTCCGACAAAAAAACCTGCATTATCAACTTTACGCGACGAGATATATGAAATGGTGTAAATAACAATAAAATAAACTGCTATAACGGCTAAAACGGTGTATGGATTCATTTTCTATTTGGATATAAATTGTATGGGTGTACTTTCTGTTTGTGTTTGACTCAAAGCAGTGATTGCATATACATAATCTTTCAAATCATGATTTGCTACTTCTAATATTTTACTTGTTGTGACATAATAAATATTCTCGGAATTGGAGAAATCAGTTATTTTCCCTTTGCGAAATCTATAAATTACAAACTTATGATTGTTCGCTCCTGGCTGCCAAGCAAGAAGTGTTTTATTCCCTTTTTTGACCATTACGGCTTTGATAGGCGATAGGGGAACAATCTTGGTAATTCTACTTGCTTCTGGTGCTAATGCTATGTGTTTATATTGTTTTTCAGTAATGGGCTTTCTCAAAGTATCTCCCATTTTTAGAAAAGTGGATGCCGTGAAGTGCATCGAACCGTCTAATAATGGCAACGACCGAATCATTTCTATTTGTTTGACAATTTGATCTGGACTTCTCCATTGTACATCTTTTGAAGTTTTTGAAATGCGATAATCGCCGTGGCCTACATAAACTCTTGCTCCGTATTTGTGTTCTGCCCACCATTTTGCCAAGACTTCAAAATCGGCTCTTTCAAAACCAATGTGCCAATACAGTTGTGGAGTAACATAATCAATCCAGTTTTCTTTTTGCCATTTCAAAATATTGGCATACAAATCGTCATAATTTGTAACTCCCGCCACGGTGTTGGAACCTTCCAAATCTTTGGATCTGTTTCTCCACACTCCAAAAGGCGAAATTCCGAATTCTACCTCTGGTTTGTTTGCAATTATGGTGTCCCTGATTTGTTTAATTATTAAATCTACATTGTCTCTTCTCCATTCTTCTTTGTCCTTGAATTGTCGCGGTTCTTTTTCGAATGCTTTTTGGTCGGGAAATTCTTGCCCCGTGATTTTGTAAGGATAAAAGTAATCGTCCATGTGTATGGCCTGAATGTCATAATTTCTGACAATTTCACCTACTACTGACGATACAAAATCCCTTGTTTCTTTGTAACCTGGATTAAAATACCTTGTTTTTCCATAAGTTAGAAACAGTTCTGGTTTTTTGAAATATAAATGTTTTTTTGAAAGCACGTCTTTTGTCGTGTCTTTTTGTACGCGATAGGGATTGAGCCAAACGTGGACATCCATTCCTCTTTTTCCGGCTTCATCAATCATTAATTGGAGCGGGTCGAAACCTGGAGCAACTCCTTGAATGCCTGTAATCCAATGAGAAGCAGGTTCTTTTGTTGATTTATAATAAGCATCGGCCGTGGGACGGATTTGGAAAATTACGGTGTTCAAATTATTGGACCGTAAGTTATCCAGAAGTGTTATCATTTCTGACTTCATCTCTTTGTCCGACAATCCTGGTTTTGAAGGCCAATCTATATTATCTACCGTGGAAATCCAAGCTGCCCTCATTTCTCTTTTTGGCGACTGTTGGCTAAAAAGATTTGTTTGGAACAATAACAATAGAATTACAAACTTTAGGTTGTTCATAATTAACATTTTTTAGATAATTAATATGCTGTAAAATAAAAAAGAAGCCATCTGCATGACACAGACAGCTTCTTTAACCAAAACTAAACTACCAACCTGGGTTTTGTTTTAAATCAACACCCTGAGCTTTATATAAATCAATATCGTTTGTAGGGATATTCAATAAATAATGTTTTGCTTCGAAGTTTCTTGTGCTTGTTGGATAGATTATTACATATCCATTGGCATTTACTTTAATTTGGGTTCCAACAGGAGTACCAACTCTAGCACCAAGATTTACATCTGGATTTTTTGTAGTGTCTAAATAATCACCTTTTTTCCAACGTAAAATATCCATTTGTCTTAAAGTTGTCCAACTCATGAATTCAATTCTACGTTCACGACGCACTTCCCAGATTATTGGGTTTACAACACCTGAAATTTGTTCTAAAGCAGAAGTTCTCACAGGGTCATTTATTTGTACTCCACCTGCAAATGCATTTGTTCCATCAGTAGTAAGAGGTGCAATTCCAGCTCTAGCACGAACTTTGTTTATGGACAGGTTTAAATCAGCATTGGTTACAGTTCCAAGCTCTGCGCAAGCCTCAGCATAGTTCAAATACACTTCACTAAGCGTAAATAGGGGACAGTCTGTATAGTTACGTCCTCCTGTTGTAACATCTGGGCCTGTTGTTGCCGGGTTGTTGTATAATTCAAAAATATAGCCAGACATTGACGTTAATTTCAATGTTCCAAAAGGATTTCCTACGTATCCATAAGCTGTAGGATTTATCACTTGTGCAAAACGAGGGTCTCTGT
This sequence comes from Flavobacterium sp., assembly GCF_013823965.1. GTDB lineage: Bacteria > Bacteroidota > Bacteroidia > Flavobacteriales > Flavobacteriaceae > Flavobacterium. Next base: position 18,845 of record NZ_PNNA01000044.1, on the reverse strand, counting down.
TTGTAAATGTATTTGCAACAGTATTGTCTCCTACATATTCAGTGTTACCTGTTTGTTGTATTGGCAATCCGTTTTTAGTTACATAACTTTCGGCAGCCCATTTTGTCAAACCGTACAATCTAGTGGATGTATTGGTATAGTTTTGAAGCGAGTGCATCAATACGTTTGTTATATAACGTTTTGCAAGAATAACTTCTGTATTACCCATCAATTCTACAGAATTGTACAATGATTTCCATTCTGTATTAAGTTTGTAACTTGAATTGTTCATGATGGCCAAAGAAGCTGTTTTTGCTTTGTTCAAATAAGCGCTTCCGTCTTGGTTAAGATGATATTTTCTGTAAGTTCCTTCATAAATACAAACGTTGCTCAATGCTGCATAAGCCGTATATTTATTGACAGTTACATTTTTGTCATCAACTGCCAGCATTAAATTGGCTGCATCTTCTAAATCAGCAATTACTTTATCTATCACTTCTCCTCTTGGAGATGAAGGTGCATAAACTAAAGGATCATTTTGTGCCAAAAACTTATCGGTGTAAGGTACGTTACCAAATTTCTGTACTAAACGGAAATAAGTATAAGCTCTAAAAAATTTGGCAACACCTATGTAATGATTCTTTTTAACATCACTCATAGTAGTAATTGTCGGCACTTTTTCGAGCATTAAATTGCATCGACGAATAAGAGTATAATATTCGTTCCAAGAATAAGTATTGGTGGTGCTTGGTGTTATTGGCATTTGATTAAAATTAAAAGCCGATAAATTGTCATCTATTCTATTGTCGGAACCGTGATAATAGAAAAATGATAATCCAATTGTTGTACCATTTCCATATCCATAGAAAGTATCATAGTTAAGCCAAGAAAATGTTTTCACATTGTCTTCTCCTTGCCAGAAATTGTCGTTTGTAAATTTATCCGCGGGATCTTCTGTTAAATAATCCTCACAACTAACCGATGACATTGCCACAACAGCGGTAGCGAACAGCATCAGAAATTTAGATTTTATATTTGATTTTTTCATTTTTGTAAATTTAATAGTTGATATTAGAAAGAAAGTTCAAGTCCAAAAGACCAAGTCTTGGTGTAAGGATAAGTTCTTCCCCAAAAGATTTCAGATTCGTTAATTTCAGGGTCAACAGGAAGGCGGCTATCAGCCCATGTAATCAAGTTTTCTCCAGAAACATAAAATCTAACTTTATCTAATCTCGCTTTTCTAATAATTTCTTTTGGAATAGAATAACCAAGAGTAGTGTTTTTCAAACGCAAGTAAGACATATCCAATAAATATCTTGTTTGGGTAATGAAGTTATTTCTACCTGAAGTACTTCCTCCAAAACCTCCTGCTTCATCACCATAGTTAGGATTAGGCCAGTAAGCATCTGTATTTTCTGGTGTCCAGTAATCCGCTTGGTTAGCATACATTTGTTGAGGAGCACGATAGAAAGGCAATACTGCATCAGAAGCTGCCCAGTAATCACGTTGACCTACACCTTGAAAGAATACGGATAAATCAAATCCATGTGCATTTCCACCTAATGTTACTCCATATCTGTAACGAGGAGTTGAGTTACCAATTTTGGTCAAATCGCCGTGGTCAGCTTCAGTTCCTGCTCCACGAGAGATTACTCCGTCACCATTTGTATCTACATAGTGAACGTCTCCAGCACCATATTTGAAATTACCTCCCATAGTTTTTGAATAGTCAATTCCATTTACAGTTTTTCCATTGTTTGTGATTACGTCATCAGCTTGAAGAAGTCTGTCGCTTGTTAATCCCCAAATTTGACCAATTTCATAACCGTCATAATAAGTTGTCAACAATTTGGAGCTATTGTTCCATTTAGTTATTACTGATTTGTAATCAGACAAAGCTACATTGGCAAAAACAGAAATGTCTTTGTTGATATCTTTATTAAAGTTAAGAGATAATTCCCAACCTGTAGTTTTCATGTTTCCAGAGTTTGTTTGCGCAGCTCCTTGTCCAAAAGTTCCAGGAAGAGTTATACCTGGTGCCAACATTCCCTTAGTGTTACGTTCGTACCAGTCAAAGGATGCGCCAAGCATATTAAAAATTCTTACATCAATACCCACGTCATTTGTATACACTTTCTCCCAAGTAAGAGCTGGATCAACATTCGTAGGTAAACCCATTGAAGGAGGCGCTATAACACCACTGTTTACCCACCAAGGGTTTGCAGAATTTAATACCGATAAAAAGGCATTGTTCCCTACGTTTTGATTTCCAATAGATCCTGTGGAAGCACGCAATTTAAGGTCGTTCAACCAACCACGTGTACCTTCCATGAATTTTTCGTTAGAAATTTTATATCCCACGGATGCTGACGGGAAGAATCCCCATTGTTGAGCTGTTGGGAATTTTGAAGAACCATCATAACGACCGTTGATTTCTAATAAATAAATTCCATCATAATTGTAGTTTACACGAGCAAAGAAACCTGCGATAGAGTAGGCTGTTTCAGCTGGATTCAAAGAACCGTTAGCTGATCCAGAAACAAATTGTTCGCCTGTTGCAAGGTTGAATTCTGGTTTTGTTTTGTCCAAAAGGGTGTTTCTTCTGGCATAAGTACGAGAAAAATTTTGCCACTCAGAGTTGAAACCTCCTAATACTTTAACACTATGTTTTTCGATTTGTTTGGAGTAGTTACCATAAATATTGGCAACATTTGTTGTTGATTCCGCTTTAGACTGTGCCACGTAATCATTTCCAGCTTCAAGAATAGTGGGAACGGCAGTTTGTATAGTTGTCGCATTGAAAGGCATGGCAGACCAGCTGTCCCATGCTTGGAATTTTCCACCATTTTGTTTTCTACTATAAAAATCAGATACTTGGCTAAATTCAGTAATAAGATTTAAATCTTTAGTGATTTCTGCTGTGAATTTCGCACTCAATCTATTGTTATATTGGTTGTTTTCATTCATCGAAGCATTAGATAAATACCCTCCCGCAGTACGGAAATTGTATCCTCTATATGTTCCGAAATTTGGAGTGTATTGTCCCCAACGAAGTGCATAACCAAAATATCCACCGTAACCAGAGTCATCAGTCCCAGAACCTCCATAATAGTTGAAAGGTTGTTTGTAATTGCTACGGATTGTCATTACTTTGAAATCTCCAGTTAACCACTCTGCTAATTTTGTGGTAAATCCTAAATTGATATTAGTTCTTACTTTTGATTCTTGATTAACTTTAAGCATACCGTCTTGTGAAGAATATCCTAAAGAGGCATAAAAAGAACTATTTTTTCCAAGATTTCCTTGTGCCGAGAAGTTGTGGAAGATTTGTAGTGAATTCTCTGCAAACAATTCTTTATTAGTATCCCAAACTCTGTAGAAATAAGGTGTGCCATTTTTAATTTCCCAGTCTTCACCATAAACCATTTCGTTACTGGTACGGTTTCCTGCATAATTTTGTTTCCAATTTTCTATTCCTGCAAGCAATGTTCTGTAGTTTGCTCCAAAAAACTCTGGGTCAGCACCGTCTGTACGATTTCCTGCGGCTAACAAACCAGGGATTTCTACTGTTGGATCAAGAAATTTAAGAGTTGAGATTGGATTGTACAATGCTGAATTCCCACTGTAGGAGAATTTAACTTGTCCTTCACCTGTTTTTCCACTTTTTGTGGTGATAAGGATTACACCAAATGCTGCACGAGCTCCATAGATGGATGCAGAGGCCGCATCTTTCAATACAGACATACTTTCAACGTCATTTGGATTAATAAGAGCTAAATCAGAAGGAACTCCGTCAACCAATACTAAAGGAGCATCAGATCCATTGATGGTTCCAGAACCACGGATATTTAAATTTGCGCCTCTACTAATGTTTCCTGAATTAAAACCGATATTTACACCAGGGGTTGTTCCTTGTAATGCTTTATTGATATCTGTTACAGGTCTGCTTTCAAAAACTTTTGCCACATCAACTGTAGCAACAGCACCGGTTAAATTTGCTTTTTTCTGTGAGCCAAAACCTACTATCACAACTTCATTTAGTTGCGATGCGCTTTCCGAGAGATCAACATTAAGTATTTTTTCTTTTGTGATTTTTACTACTTTGGTTTCAAAACCAATGTAACTAAAAACAAGTGTTTGCCCAGCTGATGCAGAAATACTGTATTTTCCGTCTAAATCAGTCACACTGCCCTTAGTGGTTCCTTGAATTGAGATAGATACTCCTGGTATAGGAATTCCATCTACTTTGTTTTTAACAGTTCCGGTAATTGTTTGTGCTTGTGCAAATGCGGTTTGTACTAACAAAAACAACAAAGAAATTCGAAATAATTTTTTCATAATTATAATGGTTTTTTGATTGTTAAGCAAATATATTTATTCTTTTGCATATAATTGCGATATTTGTCCTTATTTTTTTATTTTATTTTTAAATAACGCATAATAATGCATTTATTTATTAAATTTTTATGATTTTATTGTTTTTAATTACTAATTATGCATATTGATATTATAAATGCGCATATTGTGTGTTATAATATCTAATAATAATTAATATATTTGTCGATAGAATTTAAAAATATAAGGTATGTTAAAAGCCGAGAGACATAAATATATAATGGATAAACTTGTTGAAGAACAAAAAGTTAATACCATTAATTTAGCACAAGATTTGAATATTTCAGAAGATAGTATTCGAAGGGATTTGAATGAATTGAATCGAAAAGGTCTTCTTGAAAAAGTGTATGGAGGCGCTTTTCCTATTGTAGACAAGCCTACCAATATTTTTGACATTACCATTGTAAATGGAGATAAAAAAAATAATATTGGAAATAAAGCGCTTTCCTTAATTCATGACGGACAGGTTATTATAATAAGTGGTGGTACTACAAACTTGGCTTTTTCAAAATTAATTCCTCATGATTTAAAAGCAACTATATATACTTATAGTCTGCCAATAGCAATGCAATTATCCCAACATCCTAACGTGGAACTTATATTTATTGGAGGAAAAATGCAAAAAAAAGCAATGGTAACAATAGGAATGGATGTAGTGCAGGTTTTGTCAAAAGTGAAAGCTGATATTTGCTTTATGGGATCAAGCAGTATTAATGTCAGGTTAGGTCTTACGGAAATGGGTTACGAGGTTTCGTTAGTCAAGAAAGCCATGATGGAGGCTTCGGACAAGGTTGTTTGTATGGTAACCTCTGAAAAACTAAATACCAAGATGCCTTATCTAGTTTGCGAACTCAATCAACTTAATACGATTATAACCGATTTGAATCCAAAGAATCCAATATTGGAAGAGTATGTAAAAGCAGGTGTTCAAGTTTTGTAAAAATAGATATATTTGCGTTATTTTGCGTTATTGATTTGTTTTTATTAAAATAATGCATAAATATGTCTTTTTTGTATTTTTCTTGCGTATATTTGTGTTGTAAATCTTTAATCCAACACCTTTATGAGCACAATTCAATCTTTATCTTATACTGAACCTGGTAAGTATGAAACGACACGTTTTGAAAAAATTCACAATATAATTTTTCAAAATTCTACAGAAGCCTCAAGAATTGTTGCTCAAGAAATAGCACAATTGATAAAATCCAAACAAGCTAAAAATAAAAACTGTATTTTAGGTTTGGCCACTGGATCGTCTCCTATAAAAGTATACGAAGAACTGGTTCGTCTTCACAAAGAAGAGGGGCTTAGTTTTAAGAATGTTGTCACTTTTAATTTGGATGAATATTATCCAATGAAAAAAGAGAACAATCAGAGTTATCATTATTTCATGCATCAGCATCTTTTCAATCATATCGACATCAAACCGGAAAATATCAATATTCCCGACGGAACAATAGCAATTGAAAACTTGAATCAGTATTGCGTCGATTATGAAATGAAGATAAAAAATGCCGGTGGACTTGATTTTCAATTGTTGGGAATTGGTCGTACAGGTCACGTAGGATTTAATGAACCTGGTTCTCACATTAATTCAGGAACCCGCATCATTACTTTGGACCACATAACCAGAGTTGATGCTTCTTCAGATTTCAACGGGATTGACAACGTTCCTAAAAGAGCGATTACCATGGGCGTTTCCACCATTCTCAGATCCAAAAGAATTATATTGATGGCTTGGGGACAAAATAAAGCTTCCATCATCAAGAGAACCATTCAAGGAGAAATAAGTCCAGAAGTTCCAGCTACTTTTTTACAAAATCATAAAAATGTAACTTTCGTTTTAGATCAATCGGCAGCTTCAGAATTGACTCGATTTGAGACACCGTGGTTGGTTGGAGAATGTGTTTGGACCAAGGAATTGAAATACAAAGCTATCGTTTGGCTTTGCCAAAAAACCAATCAATCAATATTAAAATTGACTGATAGAGACTACAACAACAACGGAATGTCCGATCTTTTGGCACAAGAAGGTTCTGCTTATGATTTAAACATCAACATGTTTAATGTTTTGCAACACACCATTACCGGATGGCCAGGTGGAAAACCCAATACGGATGATTCCCACAGGCCAGAAAGAGCCAATCCAGCAAAGAAAAGAGTAATCCTTTTTAGTCCCCATCCTGACGATGACGTGATTTCTATGGGAGGAACATTTTCTAAATTGATAAAACAAGGACATGATGTTCACGTAGTGTACCAAACCTCTGGAAATATCGCTGTTACTGACGATGAGGCATTGAAATTTGCCGAAGTGTGCAACGATTTTGTGGGTAAAATAGACTTGGGAATTAATTTTCAGGAGATTATTGAGTTCATAAACAATAAAAAAGAAAACGAAGTTGATTCTTTGGAAGTTCGAAAATTAAAAGGATTAATTAGACGTCGCGAGTCATATGCGGCCACAAGATACATTGGATTAAAAGATGAAAATATTCATTTTTTAGATCTTCCTTTTTATGAAACAGGCTTAGTAAAGAAAAATCCATTGGGCACCGAGGATGTAAAAATTGTAAAAGATATTATTGCAAAAATAAAACCACACCAAGTTTTTGCAGCAGGAGATTTAGCCGATCCGCACGGAACTCATGAAGTTTGTTTGAATGCCATTTTTGCTGCCATGAAAGAACTTAAACCAGAACCTTACATGAAAGATTGTTGGTTATGGTTGTACAGGGGAGCTTGGCACGAATGGGATATTCACGAGATTGACATGGCAGTGCCATTAAGTCCAGATGAAGTTTTGTTGAAAAGACACGCTATTTTATATCATCAATCTCAAAAAGACAGAGTAATGTTTCAAGGAAACGACTCAAGAGAATTTTGGGTAAGAGCTGAAGATCGTAACAAGAATACGGCAAAATTATATGATGATTTAGGATTGGCCGAATATCAAGCTATCGAAGCTTTCAAACGTTTTGATTATTAAACAAATGGTTTTAATTACAAATGTGAGGCTTTGATAAATTAGTTTTTTTTAAGGCGATAGCATTAAATTATAAAGCTATATTTTACTTTTGTATACAAAATCGAAATACCATAAACTAAGTGCCTACCCAATTTCAATTACAACAATTAGCTGCGTCATTAGAAGGAAAACTTCTATTTGATGATCTTCATAAAACAATATATGCCACCGATGCTTCTGCATATAGGATGATACCGCTGGCGGTAGCTTATCCCAAAAACAACGGGGATATTGTCAAGTTGATGCATTTTGCAACCGAGAATAAAATCTCGCTTACACCAAGGACTGCAGGGACTTCATTGGCAGGACAAACTGTCGGAAATGGAATTATCGTCGATGTTTCAAAACATTTTACCAAGATTATTTCATTCAATGCCAATAAAAAAACAATAACAGTCCAACCCGGAATCATTCGGGATGAATTGAATTTATATTTAAAACCTCACGGCCTGTTTTTTGGACCGAATACTTCTACTTCAAACAGATGCATGATAGGAGGAATGGTAGGAAACAATTCATCGGGAACAACTTCTATTCGATACGGAGTGACTCGAGATAAAATTGTGGAGATTAAAGCGATTTTGAGCGATGGTTCTTCGGCAGTTTTCAAAGAACTTTCTTCGCCTGATTTTATAGAAAAAACAAAAGGCAATTCGCTAGAAAGCACTATTTATAAAACCATTTATGAGGAACTTTCGAATGTAGCCAACCAAAAAGAAATTGTTGCGGAGTTTCCAAAACCTGAAATTCATAGGCGAAACACGGGATATGCAGTCGATTTATTGTTAAATTCAGAGTTGTTTTCGGGAACGGAACCAACGATAAATCTAGGGAAATTACTTTGCGGAAGCGAAGGAACTTTGGCTTTTACAACTGAAATCACCTTGAAAGTGGATGATTTACCGCCAGCCAATAATGTGATGGTGGTGGCGCATTTTCACACCGTACAAGAAAGTTTGGAAGCCGTTGTCGTGGCAATGAAACATCATTTGTACACTTGCGAAATGATGGATGACACGATATTGGATTGTACCAAAAACAACCGGGAACAAGCCAAAAACCGACTTTTTATTGAAGGAAATCCAAAGGCCATCATGATGTTTGAATTGGCTTCGGATTCAATGGAAGAGGCCGAAAATCAAGCCAATGCTTTGGTGGAAGATTTGCAAAAAAATAATTTCGGTTATGCCGTGATAAAATTATATGGAGCCGATATTGATAAAATTATTGAACTCCGAAAAGCGGGTCTAGGTCTATTGGGAAGCATCGTTGGCGATGATAAAGCTGCCGATTCCATCGAAGACACAGCCGTAGAATTGAGCGATTTGCCCAATTACATCGCTGAATTTGCCGCAATGATGGCAAAATACAATCAAGAGGCAATTTATTATGCACATGCCGGAGCAGGCGAATTGCATTTGCGTCCGGTTTTGAATTTGAAGAAAAAAGAAGATGTAGTACTTTTTAGAACCATCGCCACCGAAGTAGCACATTTGGTCAAAAAATACCGAGGTTCGCTAAGTGGAGAACACGGTGACGGTATCGTTCGTGGCGAGTTTTTGCCTTTCATGATTGGTGATAAAAATTATGAACTGCTCAAACGAATCAAATCGGCTTTCGATCCCAATGCCATTTTAAACATTGGAAAAATTGTAAATACCTCAAAAATGGACGAAAACCTTCGGGTGGAAGCCGGTAGAGTGGAGCCTGATATTCAAACGATTCAAGATTTTTCGGATAGTTTGGGTGTTTTGCGAGCTGCAGAAAAATGCAATGGTTCCGGCGATTGTAGAAAATTACCTTCGGCTGGAGGAACATTATGTCCAAGTTATCGCGCCACCCGAAACGAAAAAGATACAACTCGGGCCAGAGCCAATGCTTTACGAGAATATCTCACAAATTCTGAAAAAGACAACAAATTTAACCATAAAGAACTGTACCAAGTTTTTGAATTGTGCGTGAGTTGCAAGGCTTGTGCCAGCGAATGTCCCAGCAATGTGGATGTTGCTGCCTTAAAAGCCGAGTTTTTGTACCAATACCAAAAGTCAAATGGCTATTCCCTTAGAAATAGAATCTTTGCCAATAATTCCAAATTAAATCAATTGGGAAGTCTCTTGCCAAGTATAACTAATTTTGTGGTAAACCTGCCTTTGGTGAAGAAAACGATGGGAATTGCTCCAAAAAGAGAAGTTCCTTTGTTAGCCAAAATCACTTTTAGAAAATGGTATGAAAACCATCAATCAAAAGCACACAAAAATTCATTTCCAAACGGAAAAGTCTATTTGTTTTGTGACGAATTTACCAATTATTACGATGTTTCAGTAGGAATTGACGCATTCGAACTATTGACTGAATTGGGTTATAAAGTAGAGATGATTCACCACGAAGAAAGTGGAAGAGCATACATTTCAAAAGGTTTTCTGGAAGAAGCACAGGTTATAGCCAACAAAAACGTAGCCATTTTCAAAGATTTAATTTCCGAAAACACACCATTAGTGGGAATTGAACCATCTGCGATATTGACCTTCAGGGACGAATACATTCGACTGGCAAAAGACAAAGAAAGTGCAGTGAAAATATCCAAAAATGCACTCACCATAGAAGAGTTTTTCAAAAAAGAAATCACTTCAGGGAAAATTCATTCCGACCAATTCTCTGACGTGGAAAAATCCATAAAAATCCATGGACATTGCCATCAAAAATCCTTGAGTTCCGTTGAAGCCACTTTTGCAATGTTGAATTTGCCCAAAAACAGTACTGTCACGATTTATAATTCGGGTTGTTGTGGTATGGCGGGATCTTTCGGGTACGAAAAAGAACATTATGATATCAGTATGCAAATGGGCGAAGATACTTTGTTTCCAAAAATTCGCACAACTGATGCTGAAACAGCGATTGCCGCAGCCGGAACAAGTTGTCGTCACCAAATTTTTGATGGTACCAATAGAAAAGCAAAGCATCCGGTGACTATTTTGAGAACTTGTCTTAAATAGAAATTTTACCATTTTTGAACGTATATTTTATGAGTTTAAAATTTTAAACTAAAAATTAGTATCCCAAAACTTCATAAATTGAAATAGTTTTATACTTTTAGATTTTTAAAACTATTTCAATTTTTTGCAAGATAGAATAGAAAAAAATCACAGGATATTAATTACTACAGATAAAATTTCAACTATGGCGTTTTCCAGTTTGTTTAGAAAAAAAACAGTTCAAGACATTTTAAAACAGGTGGCAAAAAATGAATCTGATGGACACAATGCTTTAGGAAAACACTTGACAGCGCGCGATTTGACCGCCTTTGGTATTGCCGCAATTGTGGGAGCAGGAATTTTTAGCACCATTGGTAAAGCCAGTGCCGACGGTGGACCAGCCGTTATATTTCTATTTTTATTTACCGCCATTGCTTGTAGTTTTGCCGCTTTTGCTTATGCCGAATTTGCCTCTATGGTTCCGGTTTCAGGAAGTGCTTACACTTACTCTTACGTTGCATTTGGAGAAATTATTGCCTGGATTATTGGTTGGGCATTGATTATGGAATATGCAATCGGGAACATTACGGTAGCCATTTCGTGGAGTGATTATTTTACGGGCTTGCTCGAAAGTGGAGGAATTTATTTGCCGCAATGGATTCAAATGGATTACTTAACCGCCTCAAACGGTTTTAAAGACGCCACGGCTTTGATGCAAGGCGGAAAATCTTTCGAAAATTTAAGTTCTGGTTTGCAATTAGCTTACACCGCCTGGACAACTTCTCCGGTAATTGGTTCTTTTCATTTTGTTGCTGATTTGCCGGCCTTGTTGATTATCATTTTGATTACTGCTTTGGTCTATCGAGGAATGAAAGAATCCAGAAATGCCAGTAATTTGATGGTTGTAATCAAGGTTTGCGTGGTTCTTTTGGTAATTGCTGTTGGTGTTTTTTATGTAGATATTGCCAATTGGCAACCATTTGCGCCAAATGGTGTTTCAGGCGTTTTAAAAGGAGTTTCAGCAGTTTTCTTTGCCTACATTGGTTTCGATGCCATTTCTACCACAGCCGAAGAATGTAAAGATCCGCAACGAGATTTGCCCCGCGGCATGATGTGGGCCATTATTATTTGCACCATTTTATACATTGCCATTGCCTTGGTTTTGACCGGGATGGTGAGTTACAGTGAACTGAATGTGGGTGATCCGTTGGCTTTTGTATTTGATAAATTGAATCTAAAATGGTTGTCCGGAATTATCGCCGTCAGTGCAGTGGTGGCCATGGCAAGCGTTTTATTGGTGTTTCAAATGGGACAACCTCGAATTTGGATGAGCATGAGTCGTGACGGTTTGTTGCCAAAACGTTTTTCTAAAGTGCATCCAAAATTCAAAACACCTTCTTATGCAACCGTGGTAACCGGTTTTGTGGTTGCCGTTCCTGCCTTGTTTTTGAACTTGACCATGGTAACGGATTTATGCAGCATTGGAACTTTGTTTGCTTTTGTATTGGTTTGTGCCGGTGTTTTGGTTTTGCAAAATAGAACGGATATTCCTCGTGGTAAGTTTAAAATACCTTACATAAATTCAAAATTTATCATGCCGATTTTGATTGTCATTGGGCTTGTTTTTTCTTTTGGTTACAATAAAAAAGCAACGATGGATTTTTTGACAAATGAAACGCAAATAAACAATCCGGCAAATATTATTACTTCATTGGATAAAGAACATTTTGCGAAAGTTTACGAATATCTAGTGAACTTTGATGCCCAAAATAATACCAGGGAAACACCGGATTTAGAGCTTATGTTGAGCCAATATCAACAAGATGACGCGAAATATGCCGAAGTTATCAAAGGAATGCCTATTGATGATTCCATCAAATACGAAAGCGGTTTCGACCTTTTTAAACACAAAATCCCAATGTGGATTTTCTTGATTGTCTTGTTTGGACTGACAATTTGGTCATACAAAGAAAATTTATCGTTAATTCCTTTATTGGGCTTGATTTGCTGTTTGTACATGATGGCGGAATTGAGTGTTTGGAACTGGATTTATTTCACCATTTGGTTGCTTATTGGACTCTTGATTTACTTTGGCTTTAGCCGAAAAAACAGCAAGTTGAATACTAGGGAAGCATAAATTTTGGACTTTTGAAAAGCATTTAATTGCCAAGAATTCTATTTTGATTTCTTGGCAATTTCTTGGTATGGAAGATTTAAATCTACTTATGAAATACTAGTTTTTTGACTATATTTGAAACATTAAATTTCACAAATGCAAAATTTACCAAAAGGAAGTCCTAAACTTATAAATGCTTGGGCATTTTATGATTGGGCAAATTCGGTTTATTCGTTAGTAATTGCCACAGCCGTTTTTCCCATCTATTATGAATCCGTGACCAGCGGAAATGACGGAATGGTAAATTTTATGGGAACTTCATTGCTCAACAGTTCTTTATTGTCGTATTCGTTGTCATTTTCGTTTTTGATTGTTGCTCTTTTATCTCCAATACTGTCAGGAATTGCGGATTATTCAGGAAATAAAAAGGCTTTTATGAAGTTTTTTTGTTACTTGGGATCGCTATCGGTTATGAGTTTGTTTTTTTTTAAAGGTCAAGATACGTTATGGATAGGGATTTTGGCAACGGTCTTGGCAAGCATTGGTTTTTGGGGAAGTATCGTTTTTTATAATTCGTATTTACCGGAAATTGCTTTTCCGGAGCAACACGATAGAGTGAGTGCCAAGGGATTTATGTTTGGTTATACAGGTTCTGTGTTCTTGTTGACTTTTAACCTGACAATGGTTATGAAACCGGAATGGTACGGAATTATTGATCCAACTTTACCAGCGAGAATATCCTTTTTATCTGTTGGAATTTGGTGGATGGGTTTTGCCCAAGTGACATTTTATTTTTTGCCCAATAACGTGTTCAATAAAAAACCCAGAAAAGATTTTATTTTCAAAGGATTGAGAGAACTTAAATTAGTTTTGTTGAGTTTGAAGCAACTGACTTCTTTGAAACAGTTTTTAATTGCGTTTTTTTTATACAGCATTGGGGTCCAAACCATAATTTTATTGGCTGGAATTTACGGAAAAGTGGAGTTGGGAATTGAAACCAGTCAATTGATTATTACCATATTGTTAATCCAAATAGTGGCTATTTTTGGAGCCTATCTTTTTTCCAGAATTTCCGAAAACATTGGAAACATTAAAACCCTGAAACTGACGATCGCCATCTGGGGATTTATCTGTTTTGCAGCTTATTTATTGGATAAGGACAACACCTATATTGATTTGCAATTTTACTCGCTTGGTGCCACAATAGGGATGGTTTTAGGCGCAATTCAATCCTTGTCGCGTTCCACTTATTCCAAGTTATTGCCCGAAACTGAAGACCACGCCACTTATTTTAGTTTTTTTGACGTAACCGAGAAAATTGCCATTGTATTGGGAACTTTTATTTTCGGCTTTGTGGGTTCATTGACTAATTCGATGCGGAATTCTATTTTTATTTTGGCGATTTTCTTCTTATTGGGTTATATCGTACTTAGTTTTATGAAGAAAATGGAAGCTTCAAAACTATAGTTTTTGAATAAAAATTGGAATGCAATATGCGTTTGAAATCATTAAATAGAGTATTAGTACATCCAACAGTATGAAATATGAACAGAATGATTTAACCGATAATTCACTTTTTTGTAAGCTAACTTTTTTCGAAAGAATTCATTTCATGACAAACAGAATTCGTTTGATCAAGACTTTGGCATAATGATTGTCAATTTTTAGTGTTAAGCGAATATTAAGTAGCATAAGTCGATTTTGTTTAAATTTATTGACTCCTTGCCTTACTTTTGTTTGCAAATGAAATTTTTTAATGACAAAAAGACTTAAATAACATATGTCAAACCATAAAATAAGAACTCTTGACAATCTGTCACTTCAAGAATTTGACGCAGATACTGATTTAATACCTTTATTGACTCCCGAAGACGAGGAGGAAATGAACAATGAAGAATTACCGGATTTGTTGCCAATTTTGCCTTTGCGTAACATGGTTTTGTTTCCTGGAGTTGTCATTCCAATCACTGCAGGTCGCGATAAATCCATAAAATTAATCAATGATGCTTATGCAGCGGGGAAAATAATTGGAGTAGTTGCCCAAAAAAATGAAGAGGTAGAAGATCCTTCCAAAAATGACATCAATAAAATAGGAACCGTAGCCCGAATTTTGCGCGTTCTCAAAATGCCCGATGGCAATGTTACCGTTATACTTCAAGGAAAAAAACGTTTCCAAATAGATGCGATAGTATCTGAAACGCCTTATATAACGGCAAACATTAAAGAAGTTGCCGAAAAAAGACCAGGGAAAAAAGACACTGAATTTTTGGCAATTCTGGATTCCATCAAGGAGTTGGCCATTCAAATCATAAAAGAAAACCCGAATATTCCAAGCGAAGCCACTTTTGCCATCAAAAACATTGAAAGCCAATCGTTTTTGGTCAATTTTGTGACTTCCAACATGAATTTATCCGTAGAGGAAAAGCAAAATTTATTGTCAATTAATTCCTTGAAAGAACGAGCGCTGGAAACACTTCGTTACATGAATTTGGAGTTGCAAAAATTGGAATTGAAAAACGATATCCAATCCAAAGTTCGTTTTGATTTAGACCAGCAACAACGCGAATATTTCCTTCACCAACAAATGAAAACCATTCAGGAAGAATTGGGAGGCGTTTCGCAAGAAGAGGAAATGGACGAAATGGTTGCCAAGGCCAAAACCAAAAAATGGGACGAAACAACCCAGAAACATTTTGACAAGGAATTGTCAAAAATGCGTCGAATGAATCCGCAAGCACCTGATTTTGGCATTCAAAGAAATTATTTGGAGTTGTTTTTGGATTTGCCTTGGAACGAATATTCCAAAGACAATTTTGATTTGAAACGTGCCCAAAAAATTCTCGACAGAGACCATTTTGGTTTGGAAGACGTCAAGAAAAGAATGATAGAACATTTGGCCGTCCTGAAATTGAGAAACGACATGAAGTCGCCAATTATCTGCTTGACAGGACCTCCGGGAGTTGGAAAAACCTCCATTGGAAGATCGGTGGCAGAAGCTTTGGGAAGAGAATACGTGAGAATATCGCTTGGCGGTTTGCGTGATGAAGCGGAAATCCGCGGTCACAGAAAAACCTACATTGGTGCCATGCCGGGAAGAATCATCCAAAGTTTGAAAAAAGCCGGGACTTCCAATCCAGTTTTTGTTTTGGACGAAATAGACAAATTGTCCAACAGCCATCAAGGGGATCCGTCTTCGGCCTTGTTGGAAGTTTTGGATCCGGAACAAAACAGCACTTTTTATGATAATTTCCTGGAAATGGGATACGATTTATCGAAAGTGATGTTCATTGCCACTTCCAACAATATGGGGGAAATCCAGCCGGCTTTGAGAGACCGAATGGAAATCATCAAAATGTCGGGCTACACGATTGAAGAAAAAGTGGAAATTGCCCGTCAGCATTTATTTCCAAGACAATTGAAAGAACACGGTTTGACAACCAAACATTTGTCCATTGGAAAAAAACAATTGGAAAAAATTGTCGAAGGTTATACTCGCGAATCCGGTGTTCGTGGATTGGAAGCCAAAATTGCGCAAGTGATTCGAAATGCTGCCAAATCCATTGCAATGGAGGAAGAATACAACAAGAAAGTAACCGATGAAGATATCGTGCAAGTACTCGGTATTCCTAGATTGGAAAGAGACAAATACGAAAGCAACGATGTGGCCGGAGTGGTGACTGGACTGGCTTGGACAAGCGTTGGTGGCGACATTCTTTTTATCGAATCCTTGATTTCACAAGGAAAAGGAGGAATGACCATAACGGGGAATTTAGGAAACGTGATGAAAGAATCGGCAACGATAGCTTTGGAATACATAAAAGCCAATACTGAATTGTTGGGATTGAGTCCCGAAATGTTGTCCAAATACAATATTCACTTGCACGTTCCGGAAGGCGCGACTCCAAAAGATGGTCCAAGTGCCGGAATTGCCATGTTGACTTCTTTGGTTTCGGTGCTTACACAAAAGAAAGTGAAGAAAGGATTGGCCATGACAGGAGAAATCACTTTGCGTGGAAAAGTATTGCCTGTGGGCGGTATCAAAGAAAAGATTTTGGCTGCCAAAAGAGCCAACATCAAGGAAATCATCCTGTGTCACGAGAACAAAAGCGACATCGACGAAATAAAACCGGAATATATAGAAGGACTAACTTTCCATTATGTAAAGGAAATGAGCGAGGTATTGAAAATTGCCATCACCGATCAAAAGGTAAAAAACGCAAAAGTATTATAGTCTTGGTTTCTAAATTTTAATTAATTCCACCCTGAAATTTCGGGGTGGAATTTTTATTTGGTTAAAAATCGTTTCGAACTTCGAAAAGAAAAACAAGAATTTATATCATTATAATTTTATCTTCGCATTTGCGTTTACAATAGCGAATAGTCCTTTTGAGTATGCCTAAAAAACTTTTGTTATTTCTTTTATTTTCCATTTGCACCGTATCTTACGGACAAATAGGAGGTAAGTACACCTATCAGTTTTTAAATTTGGTTACTTCGCCGAGGCAGGCCGCCCTGGGTGGAAAAACGATTACTATTTATGACAACGACGTCAATCAAGCCCATTTTAATCCTGCCACGATTAATCAGGAAATGGACAATCAATTGGCCTTGAATTATGGAAGTTATTTTGGAGAAGTGAGTTACGGAACGGCTTCTTATGCATATACCTATGATCGCCATTTGCAAACTTTTCAGGTGGGCGTCAATTACGTGAATTACGGAAAATTTGATGGTTATGACGAAAATGGGGTAGCCACCTCGCAATTTACGGGTAATGAATTGGCACTTTCTTTTGGATATGCCTATAATGTGCCTTACACGAATTTATTTTTGGGTGCCAATGGAAAATTGATTTCTTCGACTTTGGAAAGTTACAATTCCTTGGGTGGAGCGGTCGATTTGGGAGCCGTTTTTATCGATGAAGGCAACGATGTCAATTGGGCTTTCGTGGTTCGAAACATTGGAATACAGTTTACCACCTATAATGGATTGAATGAAAAATTGCCTTTGGAAATTATGGCGGGAGTATCGCAAGAATTGGAAAATGTTCCCTTGCGCTGGCATCTCACCTTGGATAATTTACAGCAATGGAATATCGCTTTTTCCAATCCAAACCAAGCACAAACATCGATTGACGGCAGTTCCAGCGAGAAAAAAGTTTCCGTGTTTGGCAATGCTTTGCGGCACGTGGTTTTTGGAGCGGAACTTTTTCCACAAAAATCGTTCAATATTAGATTGGGATATAATTTCAGAAGAGCCGAAGAATTACTAATTTTGGAACAAAGAAATTTTTCTGGAATTTCCATAGGTTTTGGATTGAAAATGAACAAACTGAAATTTAACTATTCTTATTCCAGATACACATTGGCAGCTAACACAAGTTTGTTTGGTTTAACCGTGAACTTACAATAATACTATTTTGGACAAAAAAATTATCATAGCAATAGACGGATTTTCATCAACTGGCAAAAGTACCTTGGCCAAGGAATTAGCCAAGCATTTGGGGTATGTATATGTCGATACTGGAGCGATGTATCGTGCCGTGGCATTGTTTGCAATGCAAAACGGATATATTGACAAAGAATTTTTTGATATACAATCTCTTATCAATAGTTTGCCTTTTATTAGATTGGTATTTAAATTCAATCCAGATTTGGGTTTTGCCGAAATGTATCTCAATGATGTTAATGTAGAGAAAGAAATACGCACTATCGAAGTCTCTAATTATGTGAGTAAAGTTGCCGAAATACCTGAAGTTCGTTCAAAACTGGTCGAACAACAACAAGAAATGGGGAAAAGTAAAGGCATCGTGATGGATGGCAGAGACATAGGAACGGTAGTTTTCCCTGAAGCCGAACTTAAAATATTTATGAATGCCAGCGCACATACTCGAGCAGAACGACGTTTTAAGGAACTAAAAGAAAAAGGAGATCAAGTTTCTTTTGAAGAAGTTTTAAAGAATATTGAGGAACGGGATTATATTGATACTCACCGAGATGATTCCCCACTTGTAAGGGCCAAAGATGCATTGGAGTTTGATAATTCCAATATTTCAAAACAAGAGCAATTTGAAAAAGTTTTGAAATTGGTCAAGTTTTAAAATTTGTAGTTTAGATATTTTAAGAGTCTCGTGCATTCACGGGACTTTTTTATGCGCTTAACTTTTACTTCTGTTTTATGTCTTTTTTTATTTTTTGCAGATCTTAGGTTCTACTTACAACTTTGATTAAGGTTTTTTAATTAAATGCATTTGTTGTTGTAAGAAAAATATATTTTAATTATTTATTTTGTGTATTTCATCGATTTTATTGTGTATTTAAACGATAATTATTGTACTTTTATATAACAATTAAAA
>NZ_PNNA01000020.1 GCF_013823965.1 Flavobacterium sp. | reverse complement strand
CCGGAGGCGTGACCGGAGGTCGAGTACCATTTTAAAACATGCAACGGGCTTCGATAAGCAAAATACAAGGAAATAAACCGCATTATTCAACAAAATAATGCGGTATAAAAAAGGTATTAAAATTGGTTAATCAAACAATTCATTTAACCAATGTTTTTTCTTGTGTTCCTTGTAGTAGCCGTGCTGTGGCTGGCTCTCAAAAACTTGTCTATTGAATTGAGGATTGCTTTGCGATTCAATTCCCGACCTTTCAATTATTTTATCAAGCTCACCCCGATCCAGCCATATCCCGCGGCATTGTGGACAATAATCAATCTCTATTCCTTGCCTGTCAGACATAACAAGCGGAACTTTACAACTTGGACAATTCATAATTTTCAATTTTAGTTATTTATTAAATCTTTATTTTTTGGAAAAGCAACAGAAAGTAAAACAGAAATAAGCAGTATGCCGGATATCACCATCAAAGAGTAGACAATCGGTATTTTATAGAAACCAACAATAGTCATTTTTACTCCAACAAAAACCAATATTACCGATAAACCATATTTTAGATAGTGAAAATATTTTGTGATTCCAGCCAAAGCAAAATACAACGCTCTTAAACCCAATATTGCAAAAACATTAGAGGTAAAAATGATAAACGTATCATTTGTAATGGCAAGTACCGCAGGTATTGAATCGACCGCAAAAATCAAATCAGTAAATTCTACAATAAGAAGAACTATAAATAATGGGGTGGCAAATCTTTGACCATTTAATTTCACAAAGAATTTACCTCCATGTTTTTCTTCTGTGACGGGAAAGAATTTCTTGAACAACCTTACCAAGGGATTTTTATCCGGTTCAATTTCTTTGTCTTCATGAAAAATCATTTTAATACCCGTATAAATGAGTATCGCCCCGAAAACGTATATAATCCAATGAAACTTGTTAATGAGAGCCACCCCTGCGAAAATAAAAATGGCGCGCATTATTAAAGCTCCCAAAATCCCCCAAAACAGTATTTTGTGCTGGTACTTTCTATCTACGTTAAAATAGGTAAAGAGCATGATAAAGACAAACAGATTATCAATACTTAATGATTTTTCAATAACATAAGCTGTCAAAAACTCAATTGCTTTTTCTTTGCCCAAGAAAACATAAACACCATAATTGAAAATTAAGGCAAGCGATATCCATACAGCACTCCAAATAAGAGCTTCTTTAATTTTTACTTCATGAGATTTTCGATGAAAAACACCTAAATCCAATGCTAACATTACTAGGACAAATCCTAAAAAACAAATCCATACAAAACTATCTATTATCATTTTTTTTTAAATTACGTATTTAATTAAAACTAAACTATCAACCAATAAAACAAATATTTCCTCATCCCCACTTTCACCATTTAATACAGACTATTCTGTGCCATTCCATAGTTTGCTTAGAAAATCAATAACCTTGTCAAACACTCCTGAAAGCCCATTTTGAGCAACAGTGTCAGCCATCGATGAAATCAAAGAAAAGAAAATGGCAATTATTCCAATTACGAGAGCTATGGCGAGAATCAAAACAACAAGGAGAACTATCTTGAGTTTCTTGTTGTTTCTTAAACTATTGATAAATGCAATGGCGTTAAAACTTCCGTGACCACTAGAATAGGTCTGGTATTTATAACCATCATTTCGATAATAGTTGTGCAATGCATGTTTTTTATGAGGCTTGCGTTTTTTTTTCAAAAAGTCTTCAAAATCCATATACAATGTATTTTAGTTAATAAACATAAATTTTTAGCATTACTTGCCTAGAACAGTAATGCCGTTTGAGTGGATGAACAGTTTTCAAACACTAAACAAGAAATTATTAGAATATTAACTAAGCCTTGGCGGTTGCCAAACAGGGTAAAATGGTTGAGATGATCTACTGGTATGATAAAAATGGTTGTGTTGGGTATACTTTTCAACCATCAAGAAAAATTCCAATCCGTAAATAATTTGGTCTTCTTCGCTTATGTCCAAATCAGAGTCAACAAAATCAGGAGATGAACTATTTTCAGAACTTAACTCCACTAATGGAGAAGCATTACTTTGTTGAAAACAAATAGTGTAACACAATAGCATGCCCATAAGGAGCAAAATACTATTGACTAAATTTTTTCGACAAAGGTTCATACGGCAAAAATAATTAAAAACTAATGTGTATGCTTTTTGAGATAAATATTTTAGATTAATTTAACACCTATGCCCCTTTAGTCAAAGAAGATGGTGATGGTTTAAAGAAAGATGTCATTGCAAATAAGATTAAAAAACACACTACACAAAAAACAAAAATACCTCGACTCCGCAAAGTCTTAAATTGCAGACAAAAGTCTTTCCACTTTGTTTTTCTATGCAATTCCAACATTTATACTTAATTTTAGCCCTCAAAAAAATAAAAAAACAATGGCAACATTTAGCAAACAACTATCCTTCCGTTGGGCCGATTTAGACCCTAATTTTCACTTGCGTCACAGCGTGTATTACGATTTCGGGGCGCAACATCGTGTGGAACTCTTGGAACAACTGGGATTAACCTTGAAAGTAATGCAAAAAGAACACATTGGCCCCATATTGTTTCGGGAAGAATGTATCTTCCGAAAAGAAATCCACCTCGCCGACCTGATCACGATGCAAACCAAAATGGCAAAAATGAATGCCGATGCTTCCCGTTATTCAATTGTACACGAGTTGTACAGAGAAGATGTTTTGTGTGCCGTCATTACTGTAGATGGTGCCTGGATGGACACCAAACTTCGCAAACTGGCCTCGCCCACTCCCCAAATTGTAGTGGATGCACTAAATAGTTTCCCGAAAACAACTACTTTTGCCGCTTTATAATTAACCCAAAATCCCTCTTGATCATGTTCACTATTGCCCAAATAAAAGATGCACATTCCAAGGTAAAATCCGGCACCGATTTTCCTGCTTACATCCAAGATTTAATTGAATTGGGCGTTCAGGGTTATGACACCTTCGTCAACGACGGTCACGTGGAATATTTTGGCAACAATAATTTTAGGGTAGCGTCAACTGAAACTTACGAAAGCATTGCTGTGGCACCTTCAGCGAATAAAGAACGTTTCATCGAATTTCTGGTGATGCACCAAGACGGTCAAACGGATTACCACACCTTTTGCCATCACGCTGCACAATGCGGAATTGCAAAATGGAGCGTGAATATCATCGAAATGACTTGCACTTATTTTGATCTATCGGAAGCTGCCATTATTATTGAAAAAATTCCAAATTAACAATCTCGGCAGCTGTTTTAGACTAGGGCTACTCCATATCAAAGCCCACTCTAAGCCGTAGTTACCCCTAGGTTGTGGTACCCAAGACATTAATAAAAATCCTTCCTGAAATCAGTTTGTTCAAACTTACAATCTTTGCATAAAAATCTTACCTTTGGGTATAATTTTTTGGACAATGAAACGAACAATCAAATATTACCGAATTATTTGGTTTAGACATGACTTGACGGCGGGACTGTCCGTTTTCCTGGTTGCTTTGCCACTTTGTTTGGGAATTGCCTTGGCATCAGGAGCGCCACTTTATGCTGGACTTCTTTCGGGAATTATTGGAGGACTTTTAGTATCGTTGATTAGTGGTTCTCCTCTTTCGGTTTCTGGTCCTGGAGCTGGCTTGACCACCCTTGTGGCTGCTGCCATCATTTCGCTGGGCGATTACAAAGTCTTTTTGCTTGCCGTGATGATTGCAGGTTTATTTCAACTGTTGCTTGGCGTTTTAAAACTCGGAACCATTGCCAATTATTTTCCTTCGGCGGTGATTAAAGGAATGTTGGCTGCCATAGGAATAATTCTGGTGTCCAAACAAATTCCGTTGGCATTGGGTTACGACCAACCCGATTTTTGGAGTAGTGGATTAATTCAATTATTTACTGCGGAAAATTTCTTGGGAAATATTGAAACCTTCAACCATCACATCACCAGGGGAGCCATTTTGATAACCGTAATTTCGCTTGCCGTGTTGATTTTGCTGCAACAACCATTTGCCAAAAAATTAAGACCAATTCCAGCTCCTTTAGTAGTGGTGGTCATTGGTACAATTGTCAATTTCCTGTTTACGGCTGCCACTTCCGACTTTTCGCTCAAACCAACACAATTGGTCAGTATTTCTTCCAATATATTCGAAAGCATTTCTTTTCCCGATTTTTCGAAACTTTTTTCCAATCCCGAAATATGGAAATATGGAATTCTCATTGGACTGCTCGCCACATTGGAAACCTTGCTTTGCGTTGAAGCCATCGACAAATTAGACAAGCGCAACCGCATAACTCCCGTAAATCGAGAACTTGTTGCGCAAGGAATTGGCAACATGACTTGTGGACTCCTTGGAGCTATTCCGTTGACGGCTGTGGTGGTAAGAGGTGCGGCTAATGTGGATGCCGGCGGTAAAACAAAACTTTCCGCTTTTACGCACGGGCTATTCATGTTGCTTGCCGTTTTGCTGGTGCCATTTTTACTCAACAAAATTCCTTATGCTTCTCTTGCCGCAATTTTAATCATAACTGGATATAATTTGACAAAACCAAAATTGTATCGCAACATGTGGAGTTTGGGACGCAAACAATTCATTCCTTTCATGATTACGATTATTGTCATACTTGCTACCGATTTGCTGCTTGGAGTATGCATTGGCCTTTTGATTTCGGTTTATTATATCGTCCAAAGCAATTTCAAAATTGAATATAATATTACCCAAACTCGGCATCTGGGAATAGAAACCCAGTACATCAAACTCAACCACAACGTGACTTTTTTGAACAAGGTAAAACTGAGAAAAGCATTGGATGAAGTACCTGAATACAGTATTTTGACTATTGACGGCAGTGAAAGTCGTTTAATTGATTACGATATTTTAGAAATCATAAGCGAATTCCATCGAAAAGCACGAGACAGACATATTGAATTACACCTGATAAACATCGAAAAAGTAAACGTGACGGCAGTGCATTAAAGTAAAAAAATCGGATTTTGTCAATTTAATTGTGTAATCAAAATTTAAAATTAATCTTTTGTCATATTCGCAATTTTAGAAGCTTAAAATTCTTTTTACGCATTCATTCTTTTATATTTGTCCTACGAAATCTACTATTATGGAAGAATGCATCTCTGTTTTTGATATGTTAAAAATTGGCGTGGGACCATCAAGTTCACACACACTTGGCCCCTGGCGTGCAGCCGAACGTTTTTTGGGAGAATTGCGAAACGAAAATCGGATACATTCCATCAATAGGGTAAAAGTAGATTTATACGGTTCACTTTCGCTAACAGGGAAAGGCCATGCCACTGATTTAGCAATAATGTTGGGATTAAGCGGTCAAGATCCCGAATATATTCCTATAAAAGACATTTCCAAAATTGTAAAATCAATTCAGGACAACAACAAAATCAACCTTGGAAACGAAACCACGATTCCTTTCCATTGTATAAAAGACATTGTTTTCAACAAAAACTTTCTTCCTTTCCATGCCAATGGGTTGACTTTTACGGCTTATGCAACGAATGGTCAAAAATACGCTTCAACCTTCTACTCCATCGGTGGCGGATTTGTCGTAAAAGAAGAACGTGTCAATGCCAAAAAGAAAATTGAAATAAAATGCGCTTTTCCTTTTCCAATACAAGATGCCAGCGAATTGCTGAATTATACGCTGCAACAAAACAAAAGCATTTCGGAAATTGTATACGAAAACGAAAAATCGATGCGTCCAGAAGCTGAAATTCACCACGAATTAATGCGCATTTGGAACACGATGCTCGAATGCATGTACATCGGTTGTCATTCCGAGGGAATTCTTCCCGGCGGTTTAAATGTTCGCCGAAGAGCTTTCGACATGCACCAACACCTTATTGGCTTGGCCAATTATGATTCGCCACAATCATGGCTGGAACAAATTCGTTTAACGGAAGTAAAGTTTCGCCAAATCCTGAAATGGGTAAGCTGTTTTGCCTTGGCCGTAAACGAAGTAAATGCAGCTTTAGGCCGCGTTGTCACAGCTCCAACCAACGGAAGTGCCGGCGTAATTCCAGCCGTTTTGATGTATTATTTGGTCATCGAAAACCACGAAGCCGGAGAAAAAGAAATCAAACAATTTTTGATGGTAGCCGGAGAAATTGGCAGTATTTTCAAAAAAGGTTCTACTATTTCAGCAGCAATGGGCGGTTGTCAGGCAGAAATTGGTGTTTCCTCTTCCATGGCTGCTGCCGCTTTATGCGAATTGATGGGCGGAACTCCAGCACAAGTCTTGATGGCTGCCGAAATCGCCATGGAACACCATCTGGGATTGACTTGCGATCCCGTTGGCGGTTTAGTCCAAATTCCATGTATCGAAAGAAATACCATGGGAGCGATAAAAGCCATAAACGCCGCTGAATTAGCATTGGAAACCAATCCGAAAAATGCAAAAGTCCCATTGGATAAAGTCATTGACACGATGTGGCAAACCGCCAAAGACATGAACAACAAGTACAAGGAAACTTCTGAAGGCGGATTGGCCGTGGCAGTAAATATGGCCGATTGTTAAATTATTATGCTAAAAAACACTCGATTTACTTATTTCATCCTAATCGTTTTTGTAATTATTTTGGGGATATTATCCCGAAAAATTGAAGGTGTGCCAACTTTTTTTGGAGACACTTTATATGCCGTGATGGTCTATTTTGGACTGCGAATGTGCTTCATCAACAACAGTTTTATGAAGACAATGGTGCTTGCTTTATGTTTTTGTTTTTGCATTGAGTTCCTGCAACTGTACAGGGCAGAATGGTTATTGGCCATTCGAAGAACCACATTGGGACATTATGCCCTGGGACAAGGTTTCCTGTGGAGCGATTTGGGATTTTATACGCTTGGAATCATCATTGCTTTTTTAATGGACGGCTATTGTGTCAAAAAAAATGATCTTACCAACCTTCGTTAAAACCATTTTTTAAAGCATTTTGATATTTTTCAACATCAAATTGATACAAATCGGGTGCTTTGTGAGCGCCTCCTTTTCTAATTTCGTCCAGTTTTACCAAAATATCGTAGCGCAACATTTTCCTGTAAAAATTTCCTCTATTCAATTTTTTGCCCAAAATAATTTCATACAATTTTTGAAGTTCGGGCATCGTGAATTTTTCGGGTAGCAAATTAAGACCAATTGGTTTGTGATTCAATTGTTTTCGAAGTGTTTCCAAAGCACCATCATAAATGCTTCCGTGGTCCATAATCAATTCCGGCAAATCATTGATAGATTTCCATTCGCACGCATCCGAAAAAGCATCAATCACCAAGTTTACTCTAGAAAAGTCAACCAGAGCATAAAATCCAATCGAAATAAATCGCTGTTTGTTCCAAATTGCATCTTCGTATTTTTCGAAAAATCCTTCCGAGCGATTCAAGTCACTAAAAACACAAAATTGATGCAAATAAATGTTTTCGGCTCCTGTTCTTTCTCGAAGAATCCTATTGGCGGCTTCGGATAGATTTTCAGTCTTTAAAACATAGCCACCTGGAAGTGCCCAAATGTTTTCATCTTTTATTTTGACAACCAATACCTTCAAAGTGGCATCATGAAATCCAAATACAACACAGTCAATGGACAAATGCGGAAGATAATCTTCCCATCCCAATTCTGAATTTTCTTCCATTAATTTTTTAATATCCATTGCTATCCATTATCGACAAAAATACGAAATTGATTATGTTTTATTCTAAAATAACCAATATCCAAATAAATTATTCTCCATTTTTTGTAAATATAAAAAATAATAATTAATATTGCTTCATAATGAAGCAATGATTGTTTTTTACTAAAAAAAAGGTCATATCCAGTTGCTTTTGGAATTTCTTGAAATCAAATTCTGGAATTAAATTAAAAGTACTGTTTCCACAATATGGGTTTGTCACAAGGAAAAAAGTTAATTAAGTCGTAGTAATTCTAAATTTATCTATCCAGCAAGCCCAAAAAATGGGTTCGATTGATTTCGAATCCATTTTTTGCTTAAAAGAATTTGTTTTTAGTACTTTTACACTCTAAAAACTATAATTAGAATGTCAGTAGCAAAAAAAGATTACAAAAGAATTACCACAAAGTCATTGATCGAAATGAAAGCCAACGGAGAGAAAATATCCATGCTTACGGCTTACGATTATTCCATGGCAAAAATTGTTGATGTCGCCGGTGTTGACGTAATCTTGGTGGGCGATTCGGCTTCAAATGTGATGGCCGGTCACGAAACGACTTTGCCGATTACTTTAGACCAAATGATTTATCACGCCTCCAGCGTGGTACGTGCCATTTCGAGAGCTTTGGTCGTTGTGGATTTACCTTTTGGAAGCTATCAATCCGATCCAAAAGAAGCGCTGCGTTCTGCCATCAGAATCATGAAGGAAAGCGGCGGACATGCCGTAAAACTCGAAGGTGGTAGCGAAATAAAAGATTCCATCAAAAAAATATTGAATGCCGGAATTCCCGTTATGGGACATTTGGGTTTGACCCCACAATCAATTTATAAATTTGGAACCTACACCGTTCGTGCCAAAGAAGATCAAGAAGCCGAAAAATTAATGCAAGATGCCAAGCTCTTGGAAAAACTAGGTTGTTTTGCCATAGTTATCGAAAAAGTTCCTGCACATTTAGCCGAAAAAGTGGCCAAAAGTGTTTCCATTCCCATTATAGGAATTGGTGCTGGTGGCGGTGTTGACGGACAAGTCTTGGTTATTCATGACATGTTGGGAATGAACAACGAATTTAGTCCTCGATTTTTGCGTCGTTACATGAATTTATACGAAGAAATGACAACCGCCATTGGTCAATATGTTACCGATGTGAAGTCTAGTGATTTTCCAAATGAAAAAGAGCAGTATTAATTTTTAATCAAAGTATAGCCTTTCCAAGTTTTCTTTTTGATCCAACAAAAACATTTATATATGTCAACAGCTTTCAATACCAGCATTGTTATTCCTTGTTATAATGAAGAAAAAGGAATTTCAAATAGTGAGTATTCCAACTTTTTGGAAAACAATCCAGAGGCATTTATTTGTTTTGTAAATGATGGTTCCAAAGACAATACTCTTGCTGTTTTAAATGCTTTAAAAGAAAAACATCCTACCCAAATCCATGTTCTTTCACTGGAAAAAAATTCGGGAAAAGCGGAAGCTGTTAGAGCTGGAATTACGTATTGCAACAAAATTTACCAACATCAATACATAGGTTATCTCGATGCCGATTTGGCAACGACATTAGAGGAATTCATTGGATTACGAGATTATTTACAAGGAGAAATTGTTTTTAGTTTTGGTTCCCGAATCCGGAAAGTTGGCTCCACCATCGAAAGGGAAAACAGCCGTTTTTTGATTGGAAGAGTTGTGGCCACTTTTATCTCCAATATTCTCGACATCAAAGTGTATGATACCCAATGTGGTGCTAAACTTTTTACCAAAGAAATTTCGGAAAAACTATTTGAAAAAGAATTCATCTCAAGATGGTTGTTTGACGTGGAAATATTCTACCGAATGATTCACCTTTTCGGAAAGGAAAAAGCAGTCCAAAAAATGGTGGAAGTGCCTTTGAAATTATGGGTCGAAAAAGGAGATTCCAAAGTAAAATTCACCTACGGTTTCAAACTGTGGTTTGATTTGTTTGAAATTCAGAGAAAATATAACAACATAGCAAAAAATAATCTAATACAAACCACCAATAAATGATTTCAGAAAAGCTAAAAAACAATTCCTTCATTCTATACATTTCCGTAATTCTTATTGCTGTATTTAGGTTGTTGTTGACCGCAACCATTCCTTTATTGGACAAAACTGAAGCGCGTTATGCCGAAATTGCTCGAATTATGCAGGAAACAAACCAATGGATTGTTTTGCAAATAGATTACGGCGTTCCTTTTTGGGCAAAACCGCCTTTATCCACTTGGTTATCCGCAGGAAGTTTCGTTATTTTTGGAATCAATGAATTTGCTGCACGATTTCCTTCTTTTATATTGAGCATCATCTTGATTATCATTGCAGGAAAAATGGCAAAAAAGAGCGGTGTTTCCTTTTACTTACCGGGATTTATCTTGCTGACAATGCCTGAATTTTTAATCCATACAGGCGTTGTTTCAACTGATACAACACTTGAATTTTGTGTGGCGATAATGATGATTTCCTTTTGGCAAACCATGAAAAGCGAAGGAAAAACCTATTGGAATTACTTGTTTTTCGTTGCGCTGGGATTAGGATTCTTGGCCAAAGGACCACTTATAATGGTCTTGACATTTCCTCCGTTATTTTTATGGTGTTGCTTGGATTTCAACAGATTTAGGGAATTATTTTCCAAGTTTTCAATTGTAATTGGGCTTTTTGTCACGGCAATAATCGCTGTTCCTTGGTATTATTTTGCAGAACAAGAAACACCGGGATTTCTAGATTATTTCATAGTTGGAGAACACTACAAACGCTTCGTGGAATCGGGTTGGAAAGGTGATTTATATGGCAGTGGCCACTCCCAACCAAAAGGGATGATTTGGGTTTTTATGCTGATTTTCACTTTGCCTTGGTTTCAGGTCGTTTTACACAAATTATGGAAAAACAGAACAACCATTTTAAAAAACGACTGGGTTTCCTTCTTGGTTTTATGGATGTTTTGGACACCAATGTTCTTCACGATTTCCAGCAATATTCTCCATACTTACCTCCTTCCGATTACAATCCCAATGATGTTTTTGATGGTTCATTGGTGGGAAGATTTTACCCAAAAAAAATGGTTGATTCGTACTGCCTTGATTTTTCCAGTAATCGTATTCATTGCTTATTTTAGTTTAGTTGCCACAGGAAAACTGGACAATTACATGAACTCTGATAAATATCTTTTGGAAGCCTTGAAAGTCAAAACCGAAAACAAGGAAATACCATTGTATTATTGGAAAGACAAAAATTATTCGGGGCAATTTTATTCTAATGGGAAAGCACAAGTTGTAAAAACGGAAATGCAATTAGATTCGGTTCTAAGTTCAAACAAACAACTGTTTTTTGTAATTCCGACAAAGAAAAAACAGGAAATTCCACAAAAGTATCTGGATAAAATGACATTGACCCAAAGCAATTATAAAACTTCTATTTTTACAACCAAATAAAGAAGAAAAATATAATTGATGAAAATACTATCCGACAAAAACAACCTGCAAATCCTACACGAAGACAACCATCTCATCATTGTCAACAAGCGTGTGGGCGATATTGTGCAAGGCGACAAAACCGGTGACAAACCCTTGTCCGATGTTGTAAAAGAATACATCAAGGACAAATACAATAAACCCGGCGAAGTTTTTCTGGGAGTCGTACATCGCTTGGACAGACCAACAACCGGAATTGTTGTTTTTGCCAGAACCAGCAAGGCTTTGACTCGAATGAATGAATTGTTCAGCAATCGCGAGACCCAAAAAACCTATTGGGCCATCGTGAAAAACAAGCCCGAAAAAACAGAAGACAAACTCGTTCATTACCTCAAAAGAAACGAGAAAAACAATACTTCAAAAGCACATATCAAAGAAATTCCCGACAGCAAATTAGCCAGTTTGGATTACAAAATAATCAAGGAACTGAACAACTACTTTGCATTGGAAATCAACCTTCACACCGGAAGACACCATCAAATTAGGGCACAACTTTCGGCTATTGGTTCACCCATAAAAGGCGATTTGAAATATGGTTTTGATCGAAGTAATCCCGATGGCGGAATCCATTTACATGCAAGAAAACTGGTTTTTATTCATCCCGTTTCCAAAGAAAACATACTAATTGTTGCTCCAGTTCCAAATGACGTGATTTGGAATGCTGTTTAAATTGAAAAAATGTATCTTTAGAGATTAATTTCATTTTTTAAGTCATGGAATACAAAACCAATGTCAACTTCAGAAAGGAAACCTTGATAAAACTGCTGAATGCGGTCATTATTCATGAAAACGAAATCATTCAGGCTTTACACGATGATTTCAAAAAGCCTGCTTTTGAAGCGATGCTCACCGAAACCAGTTATGTAGTCTTGGAACTAAAGCACACCATAAAGAATTTGAAGAATTGGGCAAAACCAAAAAGAGTCTTTCCTTCCATCCTTAATTTCCCTTCCACCGATTACATTTACAAAGAACCTTACGGCAAAGTTTTGATAATTGCGCCTTGGAATTATCCTTTTCAATTGGCACTTTGTCCTTTGATTGCGGCAGTTGCGGCAGGAAACCAAGTGGTCGTGAAACCCTCTGAATTGGCGCCAAAAACATCCGAAATCATCTCTGCAATAATTGCTAAAGTATTCGATAAAAATCACGTGACAGTTGTTGAAGGCGGAGTCGAGGTATCGCAACAATTGCTTTCTAAACGTTGGGATTACATTTTTTTTACGGGAAGTGTAGCCGTTGGTAAAATCGTGGCAAAAGCCGCAGCCGAAAACCTGACACCCGTAACGCTGGAACTTGGCGGAAAAAATCCTTGCATCATTGACGAAACGGCCAATTTAAAACTCGCCGCAAAAAGAATTGTTTGGGGAAAATTTGTAAATGCCGGACAAACATGCATTGCACCCGATTACCTCTTGATTCAAAAAGACATGAAAAGCCATTTCGTGACCTACTTAAAAGAAGAAATCACGAAAGCATATGGAAAAAATTCCAGTGAATCGCCTGATTTTGCAAGGATTATAAATCTTAAAAACTGGCAACGATTGGTTCACATGATCGAACCGGACAAAGTGCTTTTTGGAGGACAAAGCGACAGCAAGGATTGCTACATCGCTCCCACTCTGGTCAAGGAAACCTCGTTGGAAAGTCCAATTATGCAAGAGGAGATTTTTGGCCCAATTTTACCCATTCTTGCCTACGAAAATGAATCGGAAATTGACTGCATAATTTCCAGATTTGAAAAACCTTTGGCCTTGTACATTTTTACGGAAAACCACGCTTTTTCCAAACAAATTATTGAAAAATACTCATTTGGAGGCGGTTGCATCAATGACACCGTGGTACATTTTTCGAATAAAAGGTTGCCTTTTGGCGGTGTTGGCCACAGCGGAATTGGCGCTTACCACGGAAGATTGAGTTTTGACACTTTTTCGCATCAAAAAAGTATTGTCAAGAAAGCAAATTGGTTAGATTTGCCAATGCGTTATGCACCATATAAAAATAAATTTCAAACTATTAAAAACCTGTTGAAATGGTTGTAACCAATGAAAAAACAGTAAGTGAAGCCATTAATTACCGACGTTCGGTTCGGGTTTTCAAGGAAGAATCCATCGATGACGAAAAAGTAAAAAATTGTATTCACTTGGCCACATTGGCGGCGACAAGCAGCAACATGCAACTTTGGGAGTTTTATCATGTCGTTTCGCCAGATGTTCTCCAAAAACTTACGAAGGCAAGTTTTAATCAAAATGCTGCAAAAACAGCCCAACAAATGGTTGTGGTCGTGGCCAGAAA
This sequence comes from Flavobacterium sp., assembly GCF_013823965.1. Classification (GTDB taxonomy): domain Bacteria; phylum Bacteroidota; class Bacteroidia; order Flavobacteriales; family Flavobacteriaceae; genus Flavobacterium. The sequence goes on along the minus strand of NZ_PNNA01000020.1, from coordinate 44,528 downwards.
AGATTTGTGGAAAAAACGAGCTCAAGCGAATATAGATTTTTTAAAATCACAATATGGCGATAAACCCGCATCGGAATATTCAAAAAGAGAAAAATTTGCCTTGAATTATTATCAAAAAATTGTTCCTTCCATCTACTTTGATTTTTGGGGAATATTGGGAATGATAAAATTTATGGCTTTCCAATTAATTGGAATGTTTAGACCTATTTATCGTCAAGCGCGACAAAGCGACATTAGAATTGTGGCGCATAAAAGCGCAGGACTTGCTGCACAAAATTTTATGATTAGTATGGCAGCCATAAATTATGATACCTGTCCAATGGAAGGATTTGACTCGTTGCTAGTAAAGAAAGCGTTGGACTTGCCGTCATCTTCAGAAATAAACATGATTATAGCTTGCGGACGTCGAGACGATAATGGAATTTATGGAGAACGTTTTAGAGTTCCTTTTGAAGAAGTCTATTTCAAAAAATAATATTTAGAAAATAAATTAACAAACATCAAACAACAAAACATGAAACCCGTAAAAGAAAAAATAGAAGCAATAAGCACCAATGGATATGAACTAGATTTTGGAACTGTTTTCGAACATGCTTTTGAAAATTATAAAAAAATTGCCTTGTATGCCGGATTGATGCTTTTAGTTTTCTTTGCAATACTTTTTGTGATAGGAATGATTGGGTTGATTTCCTATATCGGAGTGGAAAACATGGAAGAATTCAGCAAAAAAATTACGCAATTTTCAGAACTTAAAGAAAAACCTTTAGCTATTGTATTGCAAATTAATGCGGGCATGATTCTGTTTTCTGGACTGCTGAATCCGTTTATGGCTGGTTTTTTTAAAATGGCGGATTGTGCAGAAAAAGGAGAAGAATTTCATGTTGCAACGATGTTTAGTTATTACAAATCTCCTTATTTTGCGAATATTTTTATTGCCATTTTCATGATCACGTTGTTTAATACGGGGCTTTCAATAGTTCTTGAGTTAGCAGGACTCAGCATAATGGGCTCCCTAATTTCCTTGGTACTTTCTTTTGTGACATTTTTGGTAGTTCCCTTAATTGTTTTTGGAAAATTGAATGCCATTGAAGCCATAAAATCCAGTATCGTAATCGTTTCTAAACAACCTTTGGTGCTACTTGGATTACTGATTGTTGCATTGATTGGGGCAGCCATTGGTATTTTTGCTTTTTGCATTGGTATTCTTTTTACCATGCCATTTATGTATTCGATGAATTATGCTATTTATAAAGCCATAATTGGTATTGATTAAGCAAAGAAAATAGAAGAAATTTACTCGCTTTTCTAATTCTTTGCTAATATTAACATTCTTTTTTATACCTGTTAGACAAAAAAACCTATTTTTATCCCCAAGAGAAAAGATCCCAAATCTAATTCTTCAACTTAACCTAAAACATCACATCTAATGTTGTGTAGAATACTATTGACATATATTCCCGAGATAAATAATTATTTTTTTGCAAGTGACAATCTCTTCGAAAATCATTATTTTTTGATAGACAAATTTTTCATAAACAATAATTTATTTGAAATCGTAATGCCGATATTTATCATTTCGGCCTTTTTGTTAGTATACAAGTTTTTAAAAATTAAGTCTTCACTTAATGATAAATATGTAGAAACCCAATCAAAAATTGGTTCAAGAAACATAGAAACCCAATTCTATTTTTTGTTTTTGGGAATTATAATTCCAATTCTCGAAATTTTTTTCACTTATTTCGAAATTAGATCCAAAAGTTTGTTGGCCCAAAATTTTAGTGTGGGCATGTTTTTTTTGGCCATGTATTTTGCAAGCAAAAAATCAGTTTGGGTATTTCAAAATATTCAATTTATTTTTAAGGTGCTGTTTATTATCTCCTTTGGCATCATATCCAAAAATTTGATCAATACTTCGCCGGATATAACACCCATGATTGCCTTTTTGACCTGTTTTTTCTTTTCATATGACATTCTCAAACCCATAAAATTTTACCTGTTTTTTGTAGCAGCAATTTTTAGCTTCATTTTCATCCTTTTTACTTTTAAAATAATACCCTTAAAATCGGTTTCCTTACTATTTAATTACTCTTTATTGATTCAAATCATAAATTACGTGAGGCACAAGTCTTTGCTTAATGTTAAAGATAAATTCAAGTTTACCAACGAAATCGTAAATAAAGGAAATGCACTGATAATTGCCACAAATAACGCTGGCGAAATTTCTTTTTGCAGTAAAACGATAAGCTCCATTTTAGGATATTCTCCAGAAGAAGTAATGGGAATGGGATTTTGGAAACTTACTGAAGACTCTGAATTTATTGGAGATAAATACCACGAAAACTATGTTGACGAGCGGTTGTATGTTAGGAAATTAAAATGCAAAAATGGCTCTTACAAATACATTCAATGGAGAGACAAAAAGCACAACGACAATCTAACCATTGGAATTGGAAATGATATTACCAATGAAATAAACCTTGAAAACCAGTACCGAAATTTAATTCAAAACGCTACCGACCTTATTTTTGAAGTTGACATTTTTGGCAATTTCACCTTCATAAATGATTTCACCATCAAGACGCTGGGCTACAGCTCTGAAGAAGCCCTGACACGAAATTATTCGGAATTTATCCGAAATGATTATGCCAAAAACATGATGGATTTTTATACGAATTTACCCGAAAAGGACAATGATTTTACTACGGTTGAAATTCCATTGATAAAAAAGAATGGAGAAGAAATATGGATTTCGCAAAAAGTGGTCATTCGAAGAAATGATTTTGGTGAAATTATTGGCTACTCCGGATTAGCCAGGGACATTACCACTTTAAAAAACCTTGAAATCGAAAACCAAAACCGACAAGAAAAAATTAGACAATACTCTGCTGCCATCAAAGAAATATCAACTAAAAATTTCTGTAAACATGAAAATTTAGACAGCATCATTGGAACAATTATAAAAAATGCCGCTAAAGCCTCCAACATCAACAGAGTAAGCTTTTGGAAATACAAGGAAGACAAAATTGTATGTAAAAAAATATACGAATTAGACAACAAGAAATTCGGTGACAACATTGTATTTAAAAAAGAAAATCATCCCAAATTTTTTGAATCCATAAAAAATGAAGTCCTGATAATCGCGAATGATGTTTACAATAATTCGGTAATTGTAGAATTTATTCCCGATTACTTCTTGAAATACGACATCAAATCAATGCTGGAAATTCCCCTTTTCCGAAATGGTAAATTGACCGGAATGATTTGTTTTGAAACCACGAAATCAAAAAAACAATGGGACAACGACGATATTAATTTTGCCAGAAACATCTCTGATATCGTTTCATTGCAAATTGCCTCAAAAAAACGCTATCAAGCCGAGAAAAAATTAGAATACAAGAGCGAACTTTTATCGGCCATGGCATTATGCACCGAAAAGTTTTTGTTAAGCAAAAGCATTGAGGAAATGTTTATTGAGACATATGAAATAATGGGAAAAGCCACAAAAACAGACCACCTTTTCTATTATGAACTAGACTCCAAAACCAATTTGATCAGCCAAAAATTCAAATGGGCAAAAGAAGGAATTGCACTGCAAATAACTGATGTAAAGGAATTCACCGTCGACAATTTGAAAGAAATTTTTTCAGAACTCAATACTAAAAAGCATTTTAAATTCATAACCCATAAACTCAAAGATTCGTTTTTCAAAGAGTTATTGGTGGCCAATGAAATCAAGTCTTTACTGATTTTGCCGATACATATTGAAGATGAATTTACTGGTTTTATAGGTTTTGATGATTGTTCCAAAGAAAAAAAATGGTCAGAAGACGAAATCAAAATATTACAAACACTTGCCACCAATATTTCTTCGGCATTAAAAAGAAATAAAAACGAGACCATACTATACGAAAGCGAAGAAAAATTCCGATTACTGGCCGACAATATCCCCGGAACTGTTTATCTATCAAACATTGACGATAAATGGAGCAAGATTTATATTAATGATGAAATAGAAAACTTGACCGGATACAATAAATCTGAATTTCTGGAGAAAAAAATACACTATGTCGATTTACTACATCCCGAAGACAATGAACGTGTTCAAAATGCTGCAAAAAAATTGGCTGAAGAACATGTCAAAATGCATGAGATTTATAGAATCATGGATAAAAACGGCAATTTGGTTTGGGTAGAAGAATTTGGCGATAAAATCAAAAACAATCATGATTCAATTGATTATGTGGGTGGAATATTTTTTGACATAACCAACAAAAAAGAAGCCGAAGAAGCCCTAATCGCAAAAGAAATAGCCGAAGCGGCCAGCAAAGCAAAATCAGAATTTCTGGCCAACATGAGCCACGAAATCAGGACACCGCTAAATGGAATAATTGGATTTACCAACTTGCTTTTGAAAACCAATCTTGAAAAAACGCAAGAGAAACACATGAAAACGGTTAATCAATCTGCATATTCTTTATTGGACATCATCAACAACATTCTTGATTTTTCGAAAATCGAGGCCGGACAACTTGAATTATTTATTGAGAAATGTGAAATCAAAGAAATATTAAATCAAATAATAGACTTGATAACCTATGAATCGAACCAGAAAAACCTGAAACTAGAACTGCTCATAGCTCCGGATATTCCTAAATATTTTTGGGTTGACATCATTCGTTTAAAACAAATCTTGATTAATCTTTTGTCCAATGCCGTAAAATTCACCGAAAAAGGCACCATAAAATTAGAAATTTCGATCCTCGAAAAAATTGATGATTCAAGAAACAAAATTCGTTTCATCGTGACCGATTCCGGAATTGGGATACAAGAAAAAAATCAAAGTAAAATATTCAATGCATTTTCCCAAGAAGACAATTCAACAACAAGAAAATTTGGAGGAACGGGACTGGGTTTAAGCATTTCAAACCAACTTTTGGGATTGATGAATAGCAAGCTCCAACTTAAAAGTAAAATAGACATTGGAAGCATTTTTTATTTTGATTTAGATTTAAAAACCAGCAACCAAATTAAGCCAAATAAAATCAAAATAAATATTCCAGTTGAGAATCGGACTGACTTTGTCATCAAAAAAAATGACGATTTAAGAAAATGGAAAATAATGATTGCCGAAGACAACAAAATCAATATGTTGTTACTAAAAACCATCATCAAAAATGTATTTGTGGAAACAACTATTTTTGAGGTTTACAACGGAATGGAAGCTGTTGAACAATTTGAAGCCATTAATCCTGACATAATTTTTATGGACATCCAAATGCCCACAATGAATGGTTATGAAGCTACTAAAGCCATAAGAAATCTTGAATCAGGAAAAAATATTCCCATCATTGCCGTAACGGCAGGTGCCGAAAAAGATGAAAAAATAAAATGTATGGAAGCCGGAATGAATGATTACATTTCAAAACCCATTCCAAAAGGAATTATTGAAAAAACAATCATAAAATGGATGGAAGTGCCAAGATTAAACCATAAAATGAATGAGTAACTAACTTTTGGCATTAAAAATAAGTAGCTTAGATTGAAAATTAATTAAACAAAAGACACTATTTTTACCTTAAAACTCATAATATGAAATGGATAGGTAGAAGACAAAGCGACAATATGGAAGACCGCAGGGGACTTTCAGGCGGAAAAGCTGTGGTTGGAGGAGGAATAATCGGAATCATTATTTTGCTGGTTAATATTTTTGGTGGCGAAAATGCCCAACAAATCACTCCTATTTTAGAACAATTCAACCAACAACAATCCACACAAACCGAGTCAAGAGCCTTGACTCCGGAAGAAATCAAGGAAGGCGAATTCGTAAAAACCCTCTTGGCCGACAACGAAGACATTTGGACCAAAATATTCGAAGAAAACAACCTCACTTTTGAAGCTCCAAAGCTAATTTTATTCAGTGGCCAAGTGCAAACTGCTTGCGGAGGAGCAAGTTCCGTTTCCGGGCCTTTTTATTGTCCCGGTGACAGAATCATTTATATGGATATGTCTTTCTTCGAAGAATTGAGAACCCGATTTGGTGCAGATGGCGGCGATTTTGCAGTGGCTTATGTCTTGGCACACGAATTTGGACATCACATTCAAACCTTGTTGGGAACTTCTTCAAAAGTGCGACAACTTCAAGAAAACAGAAACGAAACCGAAGGCAATAAATTATCCGTTGCGCTAGAATTGCAAGCCGATTTCTATGCCGGACTTTGGACACACTACAACGAAAAACAAAACGCAATGCTCGAACCCGGCGATATCGAAGAAGCCTTGAGTGCCGCCAATGCCGTGGGAGACGACGCCATCCAGAAAAAAATGCAGGGACAAGTCGTTCCCGATTCCTTCACTCACGGAACTTCCGAACAAAGAATGTATTGGTTCAATCGTGGTTTTAAATCGGGAGATTTTAATAAAGGAAATACTTTTGCGGAAGTGAATTAGTAGTAAACTTTAATTCGTATTTCATTGTGGTTTGTGGTTGATAAATGAGTTCAAAAAATATTTCATTCAAACAAAACCAAGTAATCCAAGACACATCGGGAAAATTAGCAGTACCTTTGCGCCAAATTAAAGAAGTACTCCATATAAATAGTGTTTACTTCATAAACACCATTTATGTCATTTAACTCATTAGGTCTATCTGATGCTTTACTAAAAGCCATCAGCAAAAAAGGATACACAACCCCATCACCAATACAACAAAAAGCAATTCCTCCCATATTGGAAGGCAAAGACGTATTGGCATCAGCACAAACAGGAACAGGAAAAACGGCAGGTTTCACCCTACCCATATTGCAAATATTATCGCAAGGAAAACAGTTGAGCCACAGACCCATTCGTGCCTTGATATTGACTCCAACACGAGAATTGGCTGCCCAAATATTGGCCAATATAAAAGAATACAGCGAATTTGTGGATTTACGCTCTGCCGTAATTTTTGGTGGTGTAAACCAAAATCCACAAGCTGCCCAAATACGTCAAGGTCTCGACATTTTGGTCGCCACTCCCGGTCGTTTAATCGATTTGAAAAATCAAGGTTTGGTGTCACTTTCAAAAGTGGAGATTTTGGTTTTAGATGAAGCAGATAGAATGTTGGATATGGGATTTTTACGTGATATTGAACGCCTTATCAAACTATTGCCATCCAAAAGACAAAACTTGCTGTTTTCAGCAACCTTTTCGAAAGACATCAAGAAATTGGCAATGGGTATTTTACATCATCCAGTACAAGTGGAAGCAACTCCAGAAAATACGACCGTTGATGCCATTATTCAAAAAATATACCCTTGTGCCAAAGAGAAAAAAACAGAATTGATCATCAAACTGATTACCGAAGGCAACTGGAAACAGATTTTAGTTTTTACCCGAACCAAACAAGGTGCCAACAAGTTGACTGAAAACATGATTAGTGCTGGTATCAAAGCAGCAGCCATTCACGGGAACAAAGGACAAGGTGCGAGAACTAAAGCCTTGGCTGGTTTCAAGGACGGAAGCCTGACCGCTTTGGTCGCCACGGATATTGCCGCTCGAGGTTTGGACATACCATTGTTGCCACACGTTGTCAATTTTGAATTGCCAAACATTCCTGAAGATTACGTTCACCGTATAGGTAGAACCGGAAGAGCTGGAGCCAGTGGTGAAGCCATTTCGTTGTTTAGTCCGGACGAAACTGTTTTTTTACGCGATATCGAAAAATTGGTCGGCTTGAAATTGCCGAAAGAAAACATCAAAGGTTTTGAACCAGATCCCAACGCTTCAACAGAACCTATCAAACAAGGTCAAGGAAGACAACAACGCAATTCAACTCCCAGAAAACCTAAAACAGATACTGCCAATAGAAGCAGTAACAACAGCTTTGGTCCAAGACGTCCTCAACAAAATAATGACAGGCGTTCTAGATAATCTCATCAATGCTCCGCAAAGTCTCCGACTTTGTGGATGTGATAAAAGGTCTCCGACCTTCGCTACCAATTATAAATAGTGCTAATCGATTGTGGTTTCAAAACATCTATTACCGGATTATCCACTTTTGTAATTGCTATAATTCCACTATCTTCAACATAATTGGAAGCACTGGAATACACATAATGTGAAGCTTTGGCAACAATTCCTGCTCGAACTGGATTCAAATGAATATAATCCAATTTCGACCAAAAGAACTTTTCTGAAAAAATTTCTTCAGGATGATTTCCATATTGCCAAAACTGATATTTTTCATTTCGGTCATGACTTTTACAAGCAAATTCAAAACGTTTCAGCATCCAATCGGCCCTACTTTCAGGTTCGGTTTCTATTTTACTCAAAATGGTCTTTGCTGTAAACTTCTTGAAATCCCGAATCAAATCCGATAATTTACTGTTGTCTGACTGGATGATTAAATGAACGTGATTGGACATAATTACAAATCCATACAAAATCATTCCCTTGTTTTTTATGCAAAAATCCAGACTTTCAATGACGCAATCTTTATAGATTTTCCTGGAAAAAACATCAACCCAATCCACAACCGTTGCGGTTATGAAATGCGCTTTGGACTGATCTCTAATTATGAATCCTTCTTTTTCTTTCATATTGTTGTTTTTTTAAGGTCAGTCAGAGACTGACAAACACATCCTCAAAGTCGGAGACTTTGCGGAGCTTTTAATAAAATCTCATTACGAAGATGATAATTATTATGATTTATTTAGATAATTGGCTATCTTTTTTTCACATTGATAATAAAAAGATTACATTTGATGTATTAATTATAAAAACGTAATAATGGCGACAACTATAATTCCAAAACAAGCGATTTCACAATTAAAAAGAATGTTGGATAATTTCAAATTAAATGAAGCTATAGAATTATGTTCAAATGAAGCCCAAACTAGAAAATTTTTAATTGAACCTTTTTTCTTTATGTTGAATTATGTTTCTACAGATTTAATACCAGAATACAATGCAGATTTTGGAGAAAGAATAAGTCAGAAAATTGATTATGCCATTATCTTAAATAAAAAAGATACAATTCTAATTGAAGCCAAAAAACAAACTAGCAAATTAAGCGATAAAGAAGCTGGGCAATTAAACGGATATTTCAACAATACAAAAAATTCTAAACTTGCTATTCTTACAAATGGTATTGAGTATAGATTTTATTCTGATGTTGTAGAACCAAATATCATAGATAACAAACCATTCTTTCAATTCAATTTAAGTAACTATTCTGAAAAAGATATTGAATCATTAATAAGGTTTGATAAACGTTTTATCAAAATAAAAGAAATTATTGAATCAGCTCAGGAAATTGTATTTGCTGAAAGTTTTGAAGATTCGTTATTCAAAGAATTAAATGTTCCATCTAAAGACTTATTGAAAATAATTCATAGAAATATGTTATTCAAAACAAAATTCAATGAAGAAACACAAGGCAAAATGATAAGTTTGATTAATTCATCTTTACTTAAATGTTTATATGATAAAAAAGTAATGGATGAAGCAAGTTCAAATTCTCTAGGTGTTATTACAACAGAATTAGAAATACAAGCATATCACACAATTAGAACTCTGCTTATTCAAAATAAAAAAATTCCAAACGAAAGAATATCCTATAAAGATTTTAAAAGTTTTTTTAATATAAGTGTTGACGATAGTTCAAAAAAAGTTATTTGCAAACTGGTTTTTAATGGTAAATCAATGAAAATCTCAATTGAAAATAATGAATATATACTTGAAAACATTGATGATTTATTGAAGTATAAAAATGAATTAACCAATAGAACATTATTATTACTTGAATAAAAAACATCAAAGTTGAGCTAAATTTCAATCCAACCAGCCAGATGCATTAATAAAAATCTAGCTCCGCAAAGTCTCCGACTTTGCGGATGCGTTCGTCAGTCTCTGACTGACATAAAATTAAACAATCCAAAATAAAATCGGTTGAAAACCGAAAATCACTACCTCAAAATCGAAGACTTTGCGGAGCCTTATGCTATATTAACTAACCCAACCAACCATCACGATCCAAACTTCGATACTGAATCGCTTCGGCAATGTGTGAGGAAACAACTTTTGGTGAAGCTTCCAAGTCGGCGATGGTTCGGGCTACTTTCAGGATTCTGTCGTAGGCTCGCGCGGAAAGATTTAGACGTTCCATTGCAGTTTTCAACAATTGTTTAGAATCGTCGTCGAGGGCGCAATATTCCCGAATGTGTTTGGTATTCATTTGAGCATTGTAATGAATGTTCTCCATTTGGATAAAACGTTCCGATTGAATTTCCCGAGCTGATGTCACTCTTTTTCTAATTTCGACGCTGCTTTCTGCTTTTTGTTCATCCGATAATTTTTCGAAAGGAACGGGAGTCACTTCGATGTGAATGTCTATTCTATCCAACAACGGTCCCGAAATCTTGCTCAAATAACGTTGCATTTCGTGTGGAGAAGAAGTTTGTGGCGAATCGGGATCGTTGAAAAAACCACTCGGACTAGGATTCATACTCGCCACGAGCATAAAAGACGATGGATAAGTCACGGTAAACTTGGCCCTGGAAATAGTCACTTCCCTGTCTTCGAGCGGTTGACGCATCACTTCGAGAACTTCTCTTTTAAATTCCGGCAATTCGTCCAGAAACAAAACGCCGTTATGAGCCATCGAAATTTCGCCGGGTTGCGGATAACTTCCTCCACCAACCAAAGCTACGTTCGAAATGGTATGATGCGGACTTCGAAACGGTCGTTGGTTCATCAATCCGACTTCTTTCAACTTTCCCGCGACACTGTGAATTTTGGTAGTTTCTAGAGCTTCCCGCAAGGTCATTGGCGGCAAAATACTGGGCAAACGTTTGGCGAGCATCGTTTTTCCGGCTCCCGGAGGACCAATAAGAATGATGTTATGTCCACCGGCTGCGGCAATTTCCATGCATCTTTTTATGGACTCCTGCCCTTTCACATCGCTAAAATCGAATTCGGGGAAGTCCAAAGTTTTATAAAATTCGGCTCGAGTGTCTATTGTTGTTGGTTCTAATGTTCCTTTTCCTTCAAAGAAATCAATTACTTCTTGCAAATTTTCGATACCATAAACATCCAATCCGGTGACAATTGCGGCTTCTTTGACGTTTTGCTTTGGAAGAAAAAAACCTTTAAAACCTTCTTCTTTGGCTTTTATGGCGATGGGCAAAGCCCCTTTGATGGGTTGCAAACTTCCGTCCAATGATAGCTCTCCCATTATAATATATTGGTCGATTTCGTCAGCTTTAATTTGGGCCGAAGCCACGAGAATTCCAATGGCGAGTGTCAAATCATAAGCCGAACCTTCTTTTCTCAAATCGGCGGGAGCCATATTGATGGTGATTTTCTTGCCTGGCATCGCATAGTCGTTATTTTTGAGCGCGGCAGCAATTCGATAACTGCTTTCTTTTATGGCATTGTCCGGCAAACCAACCAGATGATATCCAATTCCCTTGTCAATATTTACTTCAACTGTAATTGTGGTGGCTTCAACCCCAAAAACGGCACTTCCAAAAACTTTAACTAACATACTGATTTATTTGATTTTATAAATATAGGAAGTTTTTGATAAAAGACCATTTGATTCTACATTTAAATACATCGTCATAAAATAAAGAACAAATGTTAAATCATGTTATTTTTAACAAAAAGTGTGATAGATTCTATATATTCGTTCGCTAAACAATCAAATATACTTATGAACAGAATTCTGCTTCTCCTCTTTTTGGGAGTCTTTATCCCTAAAATTAGTGCCCAAGAATATTTCCCAAACAATGAAGGTGTTCAAAACAAAAACAACAATTATGTCGTTTTTACCAATGCCAAGATTTATGTCACTCCAACCCAAATCATCGAAAAAGGAAGTTTGCTCATTCAAAACGGAAAAGTAATTGGTGCGGGAAACAACATTTCAATCCCAAAAAACTGTACAACCATAAACCTGGAAGGTAAGTCAATCTATCCTTCGTTTATCGATATTTACACTAATTTTGGTATTGAAAAGCCCACAAACAATTCAAATTCAGGAGGATTACTGTATGATACCAAACGCGAAGGATTTTATTGGAATGAAAATATCCGACCAGAAGTCAACGCCTACGAAAATTTCAAATACGACCAAACCAAGGCGACAGAATTACTTAAAGCTGGTTTTGGCGTGGTGGGAACCCATATCCAGGACGGAATTGCCCGTGGAACCGGAACTCTAATCGCCTTGAATAACAGCGATAGAAGTAATCGCTTGTTGTCCAACAAAATAACCAATCATTTTGGATTTACCAGAAGCGTGGCAACAAATCAAGCTTATCCCAGTTCGTTAATGGGAATGATAGCCTTGCTTCGCCAAATGTATTTGGACAAAAATTGGTATAAAAACGGAAATTCCAAAACCAAAGATTTGTCATTGGAAGCCTTGATTAACAACGAAAAATTAGTGCAAATCTTCACTACCGAAGACAAGCTAAACAGTTTGAGAGCTTCTAAATTGGGAAAAGAATTTGGCTTTAACTACGTATTGAAAGGTGCTGGAAATGAGTTCGAAAGAATCGAAGAAATCAAAAAAACAAATTCCAAATTCATTATTCCGATCAATTTTCCGGAAGCCTATGATGTTTCGAATCCCTATCAAGCAGATCAAATGGACTTGAGCACTTTGCGTTTCTGGAACCAAGCGCCAACCAACTTGAAAGTACTATCAGACAACAATATCGAATTTGCTTTAACAACCGATAAACTAAAAAAACTGGAAGACTTTAGAACCAATCTGTTGAAAGCCATAAAATACGGATTCGACAAAACCAAGGCATTGGAAGCGTTGACAACAATTCCAGCTTCGATTCTTGGAAAAAGTGCCGAAATTGGAAGCTTAAAAAACGGAAGTTTTGCCAATTTCGTGATTACTTCGGGACCTATTTTTGACGAAAAAACTATTTTATACGAAAACTGGGTTCAAGGAACTAAATTTGTTGTCAATAACATCGATACAAAAGACATTCGCGGCAATTATGATTTAATCATCGAAAATGATTCCTATAAATGGAAAATTGACGGTGAAATTGCAGCTCCAAAATCTGAAATAACAACTGCCAACAATAAAAAAATAAGTTCTAAACTTGTGGTTGCCAATAATTGGATTACGGCATTGATAAAATCAAAAGATACCATCAAAACCGGTTTTACAAGATTGACCGGTTTTGTCGAAAACACTCAAACTATCTCCGGCAAGGCAATTTTGCCCAATGGAACTGAAATAAAATGGTCAGCCACGAAAACTTCGCCATTTGTTGCAGTCATAGATTCCTCCAAAGTCGAAAAACCAAATGTCATTCCGGTTACTTTCCCCAATATTGCTTTTGGAAATACCCAAAAACCAACTCAACAAACCATACTTTTTAAAAATGCCACGGTTTGGACTAACGAAAAAGAAGGCATCTTGCAAGAAACCGACGTGTTGGTCAAAAACGGAAAAATTGCCACCATAGGAAAAAATATTTCCGATACTTCAGCCACTATTATTGATGCCAAAGGAAAACATTTGACCAGCGGAATCATTGATGAACACTCGCATATCGCCATCTCCAGAGGCGTAAACGAAGGCGGTCACAACTCGAGTGCCGAAGTGACCATCCAAGACGTGGTCAATTCTGAAGATATTAATATTTACAGGGATTTGGCCGGTGGTGTTACCACTTCGCAGTTGTTGCACGGCTCGGCAAATGCTATTGGCGGTCGCTCGGCCATTGTGAAATGGAAATGGGGATTGGCTCCAGAAGAACTTTTGTACAAAAACCAACCCAAATTCATCAAATTTGCTTTGGGTGAAAATCCAAAACAATCCAATTGGGGAAATATAAATCCAACTCGTTTTCCACAATCCAGAATGGGTGTCGAGCAGGTTTTTACGGATTATTTTCAACGAGCCAAAGAATATGACGAAGCTTGGAAAAAATACAACTCCAATTCCAAAAAAGACAAAACCAAAGCACCAAGAGTGGATTTGGAACTGCAAACCATTGCCGAAATTATCAACAAAGAGCGTTTCATCACTTGTCATTCTTATGTGCAATCCGAGATTTTAATGTTGATGAATGTGGCCGAAAAATTCAATTTCAAGGTAAATACATACACCCATATTCTTGAAGGTTACAAAGTGGCAGACAAAATGAAAGAACACGGAGTTGGCGCTTCCACATTCTCTGATTGGTGGGCTTACAAATTTGAAGTAAACGACGCAATTCCTTACAATGGCCCAATAATGCACAAGGAAGGAATAGTGGTTGCCTACAATTCCGATGATGCAGAAATGTCCAGAAGATTGAATCAGGAAGCGGCAAAAGCAGTGAAATATGGCAATATTCCCGAAGAAGAAGCCTGGAAATTCGTGACTTTGAATCCTGCCAAATTGTTGCACATTGACGACAAAGTGGGAAGCATAAAAGTAGGCAAAGATGCCGATGTCGTTCTTTGGAACAACAATCCTTTGTCTATTTATGCCAAAGCAGAAAAAACATTGATTGAAGGCGTAGTTTACTATGATGCCCAAAAAGACGAAGCCCAAAGAGTGGCTGTTGCCAATGAAAAAAACGAATTAATCAGACAGTTGTTGCAAGAAAAAAACAAGGGAATGATTACCCAAGAACCAATCAAGGCGGCAAAAAAAGAATACCACTGTGATACTTTAGAACAATAAAAGATGAAATATATATATATACTAGCATTGGTACTTATGGTATCAATACACACAAAAGCACAACAAACACCTGCCAAAAAACAAACAAAATCAGTTTTGATTCTAAATGCAACGGCACATTTGGGCAACGGCCAAATAATAGAAAACAGCGCCATTGGATTCAAGGACGGAAAAATCACGTTGGTGGCTGATTCCAAACTAATAAAACTCTCCAAAGACGCTTACGAAAGCACGATTGATGCGACAGGAAAGCACGTTTATCCTGGATTTATAGCACCAAATTCGACTTTGGGTTTAGTAGAAATTGATGCCGTGAAATCTTCGGATGATGAAAAAGAGATTGGAAATTTCAACCCTCACATAAGAAGCATCGTGGCTTATACTGCCGAATCAAAAGTGATTGAAACGGTTCGTCCAAACGGAATTTTAATGGCACAAATCACGCCTCGTGGTGGCAGAATTTCAGGAACATCGTCAATTGTGCAACTGGATTCTTGGAACTGGAAAGATGCCTTGATTAAAGAAAATGACGGAATTCATCTTAACTTTCCAATAAATTACATCAGAACCGGCTGGTGGGCTGAACCGGGAACTCTTGATGCCAATAAAGAATACTTGAAACAAGTGGAAGAAATCAATACTTTTATTTCAAACGCCAAAGCCTACTTGGCTGACGCTTCAAAAGAAAGAAATTTGGTTTTCGAAGCCATGAAAGGATTATTTGACGGGACCCAAACTTTGTTCATTCATGCCGACGAAAACAAACAAATTATTGATGCCATCCAATTTGCCAAAGAAAACAAAATAAAAAAAATGGTGATTGTTGGCGGATACGAAGCCTACAAATCGGCTGAAATGTTGCAAAAAAATAATATTGGCGTATTATTGAGACGCGTACACGATATGCCAAAAAGCGACGATCAAGATGTTGATTTACCGTATAAAATGGCAAAATTATTGACTGATAAAGGAATAATTGTTGGTCTCGAAAACAGTGGCGACATGGAGCGCATGCAAACACGAAACCTGCCTTTTCTGGCCGGAACCTGTGCTGCTTATGGTTTAGACAAAGAACAAGCCTTGCAATTAATCACCTTAAACACGGCCAAGTTACTGGGAATAGAAAATCAATGCGGTTCATTGGAACTGGGCAAGGACGCCACTTTATTTATTTCGGAAGGTGATGCCCTGGATATGAGAACCAATAAATTGACCGAGGCATTCATTCAAGGAAGGATGATTGATTTAGAAAACCATCAAAGTCGACTTTACGATAAATACAAAGAAAAATACAACCAACAATAATTCATGCATTGGACGAAATAGAATTACCAAAACAGTCGCAGGAACATTCTTGCGACTGTTTTTTGTATCTGGCTTTCACATTTTTATCAAAGGTAAACCACTTCATCAATTCTTTTTTTACGCGAATTGAAAATCGAAAAAAGTCTAAAAACAGCTTTTGCAAGAATCAGTTTCCTCTTTTTTTATTTGTTTTAAAAAAAAATCGTCATAAAATGAAATTTACTTTTGATTTTAATATGTAATCTAATTTATATTAATTTTCTTTGTTATAAATAAAACATTTGTCCAGCAAAAAGTCATAAAAATGAAAGTAATAATTAGAACCTTCGACCTTCAATTAAAGCACACCTTTACCATTTCAAGAGAATCATATAAAGTTCAACCTTCTTTAATTGTCGAATTGCAAAGTGACGGTTATTCCGGATTTGGAGAAGCCACGTCAAATCCATATTACAATATTACCGTTGATTCGATGAAAATGAATTTGGAAAAAATAACTCCTTTAATCGAAAGTATTACTGATGAAACTCCTGAGGAATTTTGGCATAAAGCCCATCCATTTTTAAAACATGACATGTTTGCACTTTGTGCTTTAGATATTGCCTACAATGATTTGTATGCCCGCAAAAAAGGGAAAAAACTATACGAATTATGGGGTTATTCAACTGATGACAACCCAAAAACAGATTATACCATTGGGATTGACAGCATCGAAAAAATGGTGTCAAAGATGAAAGAATTGCCTTGGCCCATCTATAAAATTAAACTAGGTACCAAAGAAGATATCGCCATTGTAACCGAATTAAGGAAACATACCGATGCCATTTTTAGAATTGATGCCAATTGTGGTTGGACAGTTCCTGAAACCATAAATAACGCCATTGAGTTAAAAAAACTTGGCGTAGAATTTTTGGAACAACCCTTGAAAGCCGACAATTGGGAAGGACATGCAACAGTTTTCAAAAATTCGGTCTTGCCCATAATTGCAGATGAAAGTTGCATTATTGAAGAAGACGTGGCCAAATGTCACAATCATTTTCACGGGGTGAATGTAAAACTCGTGAAATGTGGCGGACTTACTTCGGCAAGAAGAATGATTTCACAAGCAAAAAAATTAGGAATGAAAACAATGGTTGGTTGCATGACCGAATCATCGGTGGGAATATCAGCGATTGCACATTTATTGCCAGAATTGAATTATGTTGACATGGATGGTGCATTGTTGCTGGCCAAAGATATTGCAACAGGAGTAACAATTAAGGACGGTATCGTAAAATACTCCGAGTTAAATGGAACTGGAGTTACTCTAATTGGATAAACAATGACAGTAGGTGGATTTCCAGATCGAATCATTACAGTTAATGGTATCGAATATTTATATTTTGGCGGTACCAATTATTTAGGAATAACCACCAATCCCGATTTTCAAAATATTTTATTTGACAGCATCAAAAAATGGGGAACCGGATTTGGAAGTTCCCGCAATTCGAATATTCAACTTTCAATATACGAAACTGCCGAAAAATTATTGGCCAAAAATATGGATACCGAAGCTGCATTGGCCGTTTCCTCGGGAATGTTGGCAGGAAAATTAGTGGTTGAACACCTTTCTAGCACAACAGATGCAGTGTTTCATTTTCCAGATACACATCCGGCATTAATGAATCTTTCCAGTCTTCCAATTATGGAAAAGGGAAAATTAAATCCGAAAGTGTTCGATCCAACTCTCACCAAAATAACCGTAGTGACGGATGCTATTCCTTCATTATATGTCGAACCTATTGACTTAAGCGTTTTATTCGAGATTCCAAAAGAAAAAGAAATCCACTTGGTAATTGACGAATCCCACAGTTTTGGGATTTATGGAAATGAATGGCAAAAAATACTCGAAAAAGAAAACATCAAAATAATCAGGATTGCTTCATTGGCAAAAGCATTGGGCATTTCAGGTGGCGTAATTGCTGGCAATAGTGATTTTATTTCCAAAATACGCAGTCTAAATAGTTTTATAGGAGCTTCGGGAATGAATCCTGCTTTTTTGGAAACCTACACTAATGCACAGGAACTTTATCAATCTCAAAAACAAAAATTAAAACAAAATCTTGATTATTTAGACCAAAATTTCATCAATAGAGAAGGATTTACTTTTCATCCCTCCTATCCACTTATTTATTTTGAAAGTGAAGCTGTTTCTAAAAAATTATTGGAAAACAAAATCATAACCACTTCTTTTAAATATCCCACTTCATCAGGTAAACTCAACCGAATAGTCATTACTTCTAACCACACCACTCTTGATTTAGAACAATTGATAACTCAATTAAATTAAAATTAGCACAAATCAGTGTTAATAAATTATAATTTTTAACAAACAATTATCATTAACCCATAAATTTAAAGGGGGTAAAATATAAATTTGACAAAAATAACAGCTTGAAGCATAATTTTTATGGGGGTATGAAATGAATTATATACTTTTATCAAAATTTAAAACTAAAAACTATGCGAAAGATTATTTTAAGTGTGATTCTAATCACAATTTTGGTATTATCCATTTTTTCAATTTATTTATTTCCGGAAAGTACAACTTTAGGAGCTCATGTTGTTCCACTAAAATTAGACACAGGTGATACGGCATGGATGTTGACTGCCACTGGTCTAGTATTGTTAATGACTCCAGGACTGGGATTCTTTTATGGAGGAATGGTAGGCAAAAAAAATGTTATTAGTACAGTATTACAAAGTTTTATGGCCATGGTCATCGTGACCGTGCTGTGGGTTGTGGTTGGATTTGGTTTATGTTTTGGACCTTCGATAGGAGGTTTGATCGGGGATCCATCGTCGAATCTATTTTTTCAAGGAGTAAGTGCCAACACAGCTTGGGAATTAGCCCCAACTATTCCTTTTATCTTGTTTGCCTTATTTCAAGCAAAATTTGCCATCATCACACCCGCTTTGATAACAGGAGCTTTTGCAGAACGTGTTCGTTTCTGGGCTTACTTATTGTTTATGGTATTATTCATATTGTTTGTATACGCTCCATTATGTCACATGACATGGCATCCTGATGGATTATTCTTCGGATGGGGAGTATTGGATTTTGCAGGAGGAACCGTAGTGCACATGAGTGCTGGTTGGGCTGCTCTTGCTGGAGCGATGTTCTTGGGTAAACGAAAAGTTCCAAAAGCAAATCCTGCTCGTATTACTTATGTATTATTAGGAACTGGTTTATTATGGTTCGGTTGGTTCGGATTCAACGCAGGATCTGCTGTTGGAGCTGGAAGTCTTGCCGCACAAGCCTTGGGAACTACAACTGTAGCTGCCGCTGCCGCTGCAATGGGCTGGGTATTTTTGGATAAAATTCTTGGACACAAACTTTCTGCCATGGGAGCTTGTATCGGTGCCGTTGTGGGATTAGTGGCCATCACTCCTGCTGCAGGATTTGTAACAATGCCATCAGCTCTTGCGATTGGTTTTATTGCCAGCATTATAAGCAATCTTGTCGTGAGTAATTTTCCTAAAGGTAAAATTGACGATGCTTTGGATGTATTTGCATGTCACGGTGTTGGTGGTATGGTAGGTATGCTTTTAACAGGTGTATTTGCGTCAAAATCCGTTAATTCTATCGTGGGTGACAACCAAGGTTTAATCTATGGCGACCCTACTTTGTTCTTAATTCAATTGAAAGCATTGGTTCTTGTTTCCATATTTGCTTTTACCGCTTCTTACGCCTTGTTCTTTATAGTAAACAAAATTACTCCATTAAGAGTCTCTGAAGAAAAAGAAGAATTAGGATTGGATATTTCGCAACACGGAGAGTTTTTGTAAATCAACTTTCAAAAATAAATTGTAATTCTAAAAAATCCCATCCGTTAATCGGATGGGATTTTTTTATTTCTTGAATTGGGCGGTTGCATTGTTTTGAATCAATTTAAAAACAAACACTACCTAAATTAAATATTTCCCAACACCCTATTTTGTGTTTTGAATTATTTTAAAACTTTAAATTCAATTTCCGAATCATTGTAAACACGGTGCGTTTGTTTTTTGAAATCATCGGGTTTCGCATAAAAAATATTCTCTACAAAGGTCTGCGGGTTCAAATCGATCAGAGGAAACCAAGTGCTTTGAACTTGAATCTGGATTTTGTGTCCTTTTTTAAACGTATGAAAAACGTCTTGCAACTTGATGTTTACAGCTGTTTTTTGATTTGGAACAAATGGTTCCGGTTGCGAAAAACTGTTGCGAAAACGTCCTCGCATCACTTCACTCCTTACCATCATGTGGTAATTGCTCATTTTTAAATAAGGTTGAATTTCTTTGGTTTCAGGTTCATCGTTAGGAAAAACATCTACCACTTTTACAATCCAATCCGCATCGGTTCCCGTTGTTGACACTTTTAATTTTGCCAAAATATCTCCAGCCAATGTAACATTGTCATTCAATATTTCTGTTTCAAAAACCAATACATCGGGACGTCTGGCTGCAAAACGTTGGTCGTCTGTCATGTATTTTCTTGGCGTAAGCCCTCGTTGTTGTATGTCCTCGGAATGGGGAACTGGTTTTTTAGGATCGCTTATAAACTCTTCGAAGGCAACATCAAGATTGTTTATTGACAATTTTTCGTTTCCTTGCAGATAAAAAACTTGCGTTTCAGTATTTTTTGGAGGCCAAGAATCAAAGGTTTTCCAATCTTTCTTTCCGGTATCAAAAACATAAGCTTCTGGAAGTTTATTCACGCCTTTCCCATTTTCTTTCAAGAAATGTCTAAAAAAATTAGCCTCGATATTTTTTTGGTAAAAGCCGGAAATACTGTCCCCAAAATTAATATTTCCTATCACTTGGTTGGCAGAATTTCTTGCCCAATCTCCATGACTCCATGGCCCCATAACGATGGTGTTATAGTTTTTGCTGCTTTTTTCGATGGTGGAATAGGTATTCAAAGGGCCGTATAAATCTTCGGCATCGAACCATCCACCCACAAACATCACTGCCGGTTTTATGTTTTTCATGTGTTGCAGAATCCCGCGTTTTTGCCAAAATTCATCATAACTGGAATGGTCTTTTAGCTGTTGCCAAAATTCGTTGCTCTTGTCGTAATATTTATCCAAGTTCACCAATGGCCCTGCATCTAAAAAAAATTGGTAATCATCATTAGTTCCAATATTGGGAAATTGAAACCAATCTTCGGTTGTCAACTTGTTTTTTTGAGGCCCAAATAAAGGAGTCACTTTCCAATAACTCAACAAATAAGCACCATTGTGATGAAAATCATCAAAAAAGAAATCACTGATAGCAGCTTGTGGCGAAACCGCTTTCAAGGCTGGATGATTGCTCAACAAAGAATACGATGCATAAAATCCGGGATACGAAATACCCCAAATCCCCACATTTCCGTTGTTGTTTGCCACATTTTTTATCAACCAATCGATGGTGTCATAGGTATCTGAAGCCTCATCGACCTCCTTTTTACTTTTCTTATTTGGAATAAAAGCACGCATATTATCATACAAACCATCACTCATGTACCTGCCACGAACATCCTGATACACCACGATATAACCTTCTTTCATCATGGTTTCACTAGGGCCTATGCTTCTTTTAAATTTATCTTCGCCATAAGGAGCACAATCATATGGCGTTCTCTGCATTATTATGGGATACTTCTTTGAGGTGTCTTTAGGAGAATAAATCGAGGTAAACAAGCTTGCTCCATCACGCATTTTTATGCGAACTTCTTTTTTGGTGTAATGTTCAGCGACATAACTTGCTTGCTTTTCTTGTGCAAATAAAAAAGTGCCGAAAAATATAAAAACTAATAAACATGATTTTTTCATAAATAACTGGGTTGGAATTATTTTGTAAATTTTAAAAATTACTAATGCTAGAAGAGTTCTTCGTTTTATTTTTGGAATGCAGAAATTCCTGATTTCAGCCAACTTTCATATTCGTCAACCCCAACATAACTTATTGTTGGCGTGGTTTCGTTCAGACTATTTCCTTCTAAATCGGTCAAAACATATAAAGGTTGCGTATTGGTTTTATATTTCGAAATCATAAAATCTGCCCACTTATCGCCTACTGTTTCAATTTCTGAACCCGTAGTTTTTGAAATATGCTGTTCCCCTTTTGGCAATTCACGTTTGTCGTCCACATAAAGCGAAATCAAAACAACATCATTTTTTAGGATAGATAAAATACGAGAATCAGACCAAACGTTGTTTTCCATTTTTCTACAATTCACGCAAGCAAATCCCGTAAAATCAAGCATTATAGGTTTGTTTACCATTTTGGCATAAGCCAATCCCTTTTCATAATCATCAAAAACCACTATTTGGTGAGGGCCAAGTTTAGCACCATCCGGCAAAACTGTCGCGGAACTATTTCCTGCTGAACCGCCTACTCCAAAAGGACTTTCACTGTATTCCATTGGTGGTGGAAAAGCATTGATTAATTTTAATGGCGCTCCCCAAAGTCCCGGAATCATATAAATCGTAAAGGTTAAAGTCAGCAATCCCAACAACAATTTTCCCACCGAAATATGCGTCATCGGACTGTCGTGTGGCATCGTAATTTTTCCAAATAAATAGAGTGACAAAGTTCCAAAAATAGCAATCCAAATGGCCAAGAATACTTCTCTTTCCAATAAATGCAATTGTAAAACCAAATCAGCATTGGACAAAAATTTGAATGCCAAAGCCAATTCCATAAAACCTAAAATAACTTTTACAGTATTGAGCCATCCACCTGATTTTGGCAAAGAATTCAACCAACCCGGAAACATCGCAAAAAGCATAAAAGGCAAGGCTAATGCCAATGAAAAGCCAAACATTCCCACGATTGGGGCAATACCACCTTTGGAAGCGGCTTCGACCAAAAGCGTTCCAACAATTGGGCCCGTACAAGAAAATGAAACTATTGCCAAGGCCAAGGCCATAAACAAAATACCTACAATTCCACCTCTATCGGCTTGTCTGTCTACTTTAGTTGCCCAAGAATTAGGCAACATAATTTCGAAAGCTCCCAAAAATGAGGTGGCAAAAACTACTAATAAAATAAAGAATATAATATTAAACCACACATTGGTTGACAAAGCATTCAATGCATCGGCACCAAAAATCCAAGTCACCAACAATCCCAATATCACATAAATTAATATGATGGAAATGGCATAAATGATGGCGTTTCGAATTCCAGCCGCCCTGTTTCTACTTTGCTTGGTAAAAAAACTAACCGTCATTGGAATCATCGGGAACACGCAAGGTGTCAACAAAGCCGCGAATCCAGATAAAAAGGCAATAAAAAATATAGACCAAAGACCTTTTTGTTTTTCAGGCTTGGTGGGAGTTTCTTTAGCATTTGAAATGGGCTCAACATCCGCTGTGTTCATTTCAGGTTTTGAAGTTGCTACAACATTTTTTGTCGTGTCAATTACCATAGGTTCCGCATCAACCTTTGCTGCAGCCGGAAGTGTAAAACTGAATTTTTTTTCTAAATTAATACAAGACTCTTTGCAGACTTGGTAATTTAAATCTACTTCTATTTTTGAAATTTTCGGATTCAGTATTGAAATTTCTTGCTGAATTTGGGCATTCTTCACGAAAAAAGTTTCGTTCACCTCAAAAATATCATTGTATGCGGTTGTGGTTTTTCCTTCTTTGGCTTTGCCAACCAAGTTGAAATTCCCTTTTTGGTTTTTGAAAATAACTTCCAGTGGCAATGGCCCACCTTCGGGAGTAAACTGGGAATACATGTGCCAATTATCCTCAATTATTCCATTAAAAGTTAGTATATAGTTTGTGGCTGATTTTTTTTCGATTTTAGTGGTCCATTTAACGGGATCCAAAATTTGTGCATTTCCTTTGGCGAAAGCCAGTAAAATTAAGAGGGAGAAAATTATTTTCTTCATTATTCCAATTGTATTTTTAGTATTTTTTTTGTTCTATTTCCAATTTTAAAACGCTCGTCTTGACGAAAACCCACAATCCAGACGATTTGATTGTCTGAGCATAAAATCCAGGAATTCTCTTTTTCTATCAATGACAACTTATTGTCTTTAAAAAACTTGCTGACTTTTTTTGATTTTCCATCCATTCCTGTGGGCTGGAATTTATCTCCATGTTTCCATCGCCTTAAAACTAAAGGAAACCACAACTTGTCTTCATCCACAAATATAGTAGTATTCGAAACAATGCTTGTATCAGTTACTTTCAAAAACGAAAGATTTAAAGGAATACTAATTTCCTTTTGGTCTTTAAAAATATAATATTCTTCGATTTCATCATCATTATTTATGGGACACAAAATTAGAGAATCCCTGTCCTTCAGCAATCGATATCCTTCTGAAAAAACTTGTTTGCCGGATTGTCCATCAACCAAATCATAAATATCTTCCCACGCCGAAAACTTAAATTCATTAAGCCACTGGTACAAATAAGATTTGTAATTGGGCAATTTTTTCAATTTATTCAAATCAAAATGAATTTCTTCGCCTTGTTGAATGGCTACTTGCTGGTAAACCAAAATTGATGCATCTTCAGCCATCATTTTGGATTCTTGCAAATACGTTTGTGTTTTAAGAAACGAAGAAAGAAAATCAGGATTTAATTCCTTCAAAACGGGAACTAAATTATGCCTTATTTTATTTCGCAAGTATTTTTCCGAAGTATTGCTGCTGTCTTCTCGCCATTCCAAATTGTTTTCATTGGCATATTGTTCGATTTCTTGCCTTGAAAAAATCAAAAATGGCCGAATTATATTTCCATTTTGTGCAGGAATTCCCGTCAAACCTTCCAAGCCAGTTCCTCGAATGAGATTGATGGCAAAGGTTTCCAAATTATCATCGGCATGATGTGCGGTAAGAATATAATCGTATTTCTTGGTTTCCAATAGTTCGTAAAACCAGCTGTATCGCAATTCTCGAGCGGCAACCTGTATGGAAAGTTTAAAATCCTTGGCGAAAGTCGTAGTGTCAAATTGGGTTATAAAGACGTCAATTTCATTGGCATCGGCATAATTCTGGACAAACTTTTGGTCCTCAAAACTTTCAATGCCCCGAAGTTGAAAATTGCAATGGGCAATTGCCATGTCGAAAGATAATTTATGAAACAAATCAACCATTATCATACTATCGAGTCCGCCGCTGGTGGCCAAAAGGAGTCTTTTTCCAATTAAAAAATCAAAGTTTTGGATAATATGGTTTTGGAATTTTTCTAGCATCTTCAAATTTAGTAAATTCTTACGAAAAAAACATTTAAATTTTGGTCGTAAAGAACCCATTTTTTCATTTTATTGACATTTTTTTTCTTGTAATGGGTTTTACAGGATTCAACCCAAAACTTCTCGCATTGCTTTTGCTTTCAATAGACATTCTTCATATTCATTTTCAGGAATAGATTGTGAAGTGATGGCACTTCCCACAGAAAACGAAACATAATTCTTTTCCTGGTTGTACAAAATACTTCGGATGACAACATTAAAATCAAAATCGCCATTTGGCGTAAAATAACCAACGGCTCCACTGTACAAACCTCTTTTTGTTTCTTCCAATTCTTCGATGATTTTCAACACGGAAACCTTGGGCGTTCCCGTCATGCTTCCCATTGGAAAAGTAGTTTTAATCACATCAACCACAGTATGTTTACTATCTAATTTTGAAGTGATGGTAGAAATCATTTGATGTACTTGTTCAAAAGAATAAATGCCGCATAATTCTTCTACTTTTACGGAACCTTTTTGCGCAGTTCGAGACAAATCATTTCGAACCAAGTCAGAAACCATAATGTTTTCGGCTCTTTCTTTGGGATCAGATGCTAATTCTTTTTTTGACCTTTCGTCTTCGATTGGATCTAGAAATCTTTTGGCTGTTCCCTTGATAGGTTGCGAAATAATCAATTCTTCTTCCTTTTTCAAATAACGCTCCGGCGAAGCAGAAAGCAGGAATTGTTTGTTGTTCTTGAAATAAACAGCAAGTGGAGATTTTGAAATTTTATTAAGTTTTAAAAACTTTTCCAATGGATTGACTATGGCATTTTCGGCAAAAAACTCCATACAAAAATTAGCTTCATAAATATCACCACGGTGAATATGCTCTAGAATTTTTGTTGCTTTTTTGAGATAATTTTCTTTTGAAATTCGTTGTTTTATCTCAATTTCTGAAGACTGAACACTGAAGACTGAACACTGAACGCCTATTTCCTCAAAATCCGCCTCAACTTCATCGTCACACATATTGAGGTATTGAATTTCGAGTTGGTTCCCTTTTAACAGAAATATTTTTTTGGGTTGAAAGAAAAATAAATCCGGAAAATCCAATCCGTCAAAATTATTGGATTGCAAGACTTCAACATCATTTTTTAAGTCATAGGATAAATAACCAAAAAGCCAGTCTTTGCTAGCTTGTTGATACTGTTTCAAATCTTCAAAAGCATTCTGATGATCTGTTTTTATTGATGTAAATGCATCCACGGCGAGAATGCAATCATAAGTGGAATATTCTTGTGGATAATCGTTGCTATCCAAAAAAATGACTTCCCGAAATTGCTGTGCCCAAGTCAATGCAAGTTGCTTGAATTGGCTTGGATTCTCGATAGGCTTTGTAATTGATGTTCTCAAAGAATTGAAAAGTTTTAAAAATTCAAAATTACGACAAATTTATTTTAATTTTTTTGTTAAATTAATAGTCACAGGTCCTTATGTAACCTTTGCCAATCTCTTGATTCTACTGGCCACGATAAACATTTTATTCATCAATTCCTTTCTGGCTCCTTAAGAAATTCCAATCGAACTATTTATGTCTTTCGGGAATTTGTTCCTGATTTTCAGTCATTAGAAAAATTACAAAGGACTTTTTGTTACAAAATAAATTGAACTAATTAAAAGAAACCCGACAGGTTTTTGAAACTTGTCGGGTTGTAATTTGAATTATTTTTTTAATTATACGTGCAACGCTCTATTGTCAGTTGCCGCCAATGCCGCTTCTTTTATTGCTTCCGCAAATGTTGGATGTGCGTGACTCATTCTTGAAATATCTTCGGCCGATGCTTTGAATTCCATTGCTGTTACTGCTTCTGCAATTAAATCAGCGCAACGAGCACCAATCATGTGAACACCTAGAACTTCATCCGTTTTGGCATCGGCATGGATTTTTACGAATCCGTCTAAATCTCCACCGGCTCTTGCTCTTCCCAATGCTTTGAAAGGAAAACTTCCTGATTTGAAATCCACTCCAGACGCTTTTAATTGCTCTTCGGTTTGTCCAACAGCAGCTACTTCTGGCCAAGTGTAAACTACTCCCGGAATTAAGTTGTAGTTGATGTGTGGTTTTTGTCCCGCCAAGATTTCGGCAACCATTGCTCCTTCTTCTTCGGCTTTGTGTGCCAACATTGCGCCACGAACTACGTCGCCAATAGCGTAAATATTGGGAACATTGGTTTGTAAATGATCGTTTACCTCCACTTGTCCTCTATCCGTAATTTTAACGCCTGCTTTATCTGCATTCAAACCATCAGTATAAGGACGACGACCAACGGAAACCAATGAATAATCACCTTCCAAAGTGATGATTTCACCTTTTGCATTTTCAGCTTGAACTGTTACATTGTCGCCTTTTCTTTCCACAGATTTCACTTTGTGGGAAACGTAGAATTTCATTCCTTGTTTTTTCAAGACTTTGGTCAATTCTTTGGACAAGGAAGCATCCATTCCTGGAATAATTCTGTCCATAAATTCCACTACGGAAACTTGTGCTCCTAATCGCAAATAAACTTGACCTAATTCGATTCCGATAACGCCACCACCAATAATTACAAGATGTTTGGGAACTTCTTTCAATTTCAATGCTTCGGTTGAAGTGATGATTCTTTCTTTATCGATTTTTATAAATGGCAACGAAGATGGTTTAGAACCTGTTGCAATAATAATATTTTTGGCTTCAATAGTTTCCGAAGTTCCATCGGCTTTGGCAACAGCCACGTGGGTAGCGTCTACAAATGAACCCGTGCCTTCAAGAACCGTGATTTTATTTTTGTCCATCAAGAATTTCACGCCACCAGAAGTTTGGTCCACAACGGCTTGCTTACGGGCAATCATTTTTTCCAAATTCACTTTTACTTCGCCAGAAACCTCGATTCCGTGATCAGCAAAATGTTTAATTTCACTGAAATGATGTGAAGATGCCAACAATGCTTTTGACGGAATACAGCCTACATTGAGACATGTGCCTCCAAGAGTGGAATATTTTTCTATAATGGCAGTTTTGAAACCTAGTTGCGCACATCGAATTGCCGAAACATATCCTCCTGGGCCAGAACCTATAATGACTACGTCAAATGAACTCATAGTTTGTGTTTTTTATTTTTAGTTGTGCAAAATTAAGTCTTTTTTATCTGAAGTTAAAGTTAAAATTTTAAAGATTTCGTAACGAACTATTTCTTTTTAGTTATCAAATTCTATATTTCAATTACCGTTGTGTTTTTTACTTCGCTAATCATAAAAGTACTGTGTGTGCTTCCAATATGCTCCAAAGTAGTGAGTTTTGTGACCAAAAATTCTCGATAGGCTTCCATATCTTTAACCAAAATTTTCAGGATATAATCGTAATCGCCACTCACGTGATGACATTCCAGTACTTCTTTGAGTTTGACAACTTCGTTTTCAAACTTGGTCAAAAATTCTTTCGTGTGCTGAATGAGTTTGATATGACAAAAAACCACGAATCCTTTTTCGACTTTCGAACGATTTACCAAGACAACGTATTTATCAATAATACCCTCCCTTTCGAGTTTCTTGATGCGTTCATACACTGCCGTTACCGAAAGATCCAGTTTTAACGATAACTCTTTGGTTGTTTTTTTACAATCGTTTTGTAACAGAAAAAGCAGTTTTTTGTCAATGGCATCCAAAGTCATTTGTTCGAGGTTTAAGGTTTGTGATAAAAACTAAAGTTATATAATAAGACGAGCTAAATTAGAAAATAAATTTAATAAAATAAACTATTTTAGATTTTAAATCTAAATAAACACACAAGCATTGATTTTGATTCTAAATGTTCAGAACTTTGAAATACAAACGCTAAAACTAACCGCAATGAAATTTAATCCCGCAGACAACATTCAAGATTTACAATATTTTGGAGAATTTGGAGGCGTAAATCCTTCCATTTCAGACAGTTCTACTTACACCTTTCTTTCTGCAAAAACAATGTTCGATACTTTTGAAGGCAATGCCGATGGTTGTTATTTGTATTCGCGACATTCCTCACCCAGTAATTTGTATTTGGGCCAAGCATTGGCCGCAATGGAAGGCACCGAAGCCGCCAATGTTGCCGCTTCAGGAATGGGAGCGATAACGCCTACCCTTTTGCAACTATGCGGTTCTGGAGATCATATTGTTTCCAGCCGAACAATTTATGGTGGAACCTATGCTTTTTTGAAGAATTTCAGTCCAAGGTTAGGCATCAAAACTACCTTTGTCGACATCACAAAAATGGACAAAGTGGAAGCGGCTATCACAGCAAATACCAAGGTTTTGTACTGCGAAACCGTGAGCAATCCTTTGCTCGAAATAGCTGATATTGCGAGCTTGGCAAAAATTGCAAAAAGACACCATATCAAATTGGTTGTCGACAATACTTTTTCACCTTTATCGGTTTCACCAGCAAAATTGGGTGCGGATATTGTCATTCACAGTTTGACAAAATACATTAACGGAAGCAGCGATACGCTGGGTGGCGTGACTTGTGCATCACGGGAATTTATCGATAGTTTGAAGAATGTAAACAATGGAGCCAGTATGCTTCTTGGCCCAACAATGGATAGTTTGCGTTCAGCTAGCGTGATGAAAAATTTGAGAACTTTACACATCCGAATGAAACAACACAGCCATAATGCGATGTATCTGGCTGAACGTTTTGAAAAAGACGGATTAAAAGTGGTTTATCCCGGTTTGAAAAGTCATTCCGGCCATAAATTGTATGCCTCGATGATTAATCCTGAATATGGTTTTGGCGGAATGATGACATTGGATGTTGGTACATTGGACAAAGCCAATGCAGTAATGGAATTGATGCAAAGTCGAAAATTGGGTTATTTGGCCGTAAGTTTAGGATTCTACAAAACCTTGTTCAGTGCTCCGGGAACTTCCACTTCTAGTGAAATCCCTATTGAAGAACAGGCTACAATGGGCTTGACAGATGGATTGATTCGGTTTTCGATTGGGCTGGACAACAATATTGAACGTACTTATCAAATGATGAAGGAATGTATGGTTGAGTTGGAAGTTTTGAAGCAATATCAGGCACGTTAAAAAACAATAATCTTTAGAATTAATTGAAATAAAGACAAACATAGAATCAATTCCATTCATAATTTAAAAAAAATTATATATTTATAAAAAAATAAATATCAGTTTTAAACTTTAGATAAAAATACAGTTATGAAAAGAAGGGATTTTTTAACCGGTACAACTTTAGCAACAGTGGGTTTGACCACTCTTTTTATTGAAGGTTGCAACAATAGCCAAAAAAATATTGAAGAAGAAACTTTAGATTCTGATGCAACATTAGCATTTGAACTTGATGAAGAAACAATCAGTAGTTTACAAGAAAAGTTGGCTTCCGGGAAATATTCTTCCCAACAATTAGTAGAGCTATATTTAAAACGAATTAATGATATTGATAAAAACAGTTTTAAATTAAATGCAATTATTGAAACAAATCCTGATGCTCTTGATATTGCAAAAGAAATGGACATAGAGAGAAGCCAAGGAAAAACAAGAGGTGCATTACATGGAATCCCTGTTGTAATAAAAGACAACATTGATACGGCCGATAAAATGCAAACTACTGCCGGCTCATTGGCAATGGTTGGAAATATAGCTTCCACAGATGCTTTTGTTGTCAAAAAATTACGTGAAGCAGGAGCAATAATTATTGGAAAAACTAATTTAAGTGAATGGGCCAATTTTCGTTCCACGCAATCATCTTCCGGCTGGAGCAGTCGTGGTGGGCAAACCAAAAATCCTTACTTTTTAGATCATAACCCTTGTGGTTCCAGTGCTGGGTCTGGTGTTGCCGTTTCGGCCAATCTTTGTGTGATTGCTGTTGGAACAGAAACAGATGGTTCAATAGTATGTCCGGCTTCGGTAAATGGTGCAGTTGGAATTAAACCAACTGTCGGCTTGATAAGTCGTTCAGGCATTATTCCCATTTCAAAAACTCAAGACACTGCTGGCCCGATGACAAGAACCGTTGAAGATGCAGCAATTTTGTTGGGTATTCTTTCCGGAATAGACGATAAAGATTGGATTACAAATGAAAGTAAGGGAAAAAGCTTTCATAATTACACCCAATTTTTAGATTTGAATGCTTTAAAAGGGAAACGCATTGGAATAGAAAAAAAACCGCAAGGAACGAATCAATTCCTAAATGCTCTTTTAAAAAATGCGGTTAATCTTCTCAAACAAAAAGGAGCCACGATTATTGAAATTGACTATATGGATCAAATAAATGCATTAGGTGATGCTGAATATGAAGTTTTGCAATACGAATTTAAAGATGGATTAAATCATTATTTGTCTACTGCCAATGCCAAAGTCAAATCTTTAAAAGAAGTGATTGATTTTAATTTGGCCAATGAAGACAAAGCCATGCCATTTTTTAAGCAGGAAATATTGGAAACTTCGAACTTAAAATCGGGATTGAATGATAAAAAATACACTGAAGCATTAATCAAGAGTCATACCGGCAGTAAAAAAATTTTAGATGCTGTTTTTCTTGAAAATAAACTTGACGCAATTTGTGGGATTACAATGGGACCAGCATGTAGTATTGACATGATTTATGGGGATCGTTGGGGTTATTCCTTGACGATGCCAGCAGCAGCTAGTGGATATCCTCACATCACGGTTCCAGGCGGAAAAGTGTACGATTTACCTGTTGGCTTATCCTTTTTTGGAACATCTTACAGCGAGCCTAAACTGATAGGAATTGCATATGCATATGAACAAGCTTCTAAAAATAGGGTTAAACCAGAATTTAAAAAATCATTTTTGTAATTCCTTACTTTTTTACAAACTGAACTACTTTATCAATCACTACAGGATCACCAAGGATTTTACGATGTCCAAGACCTTCTGTTAAATATAAAGTACCGTTTTTAAGGTGATTGTAAATGTTGATTCCCGCAGTCACGGCAACTTCGGGATCATTTTTGTCGTGTATTACCAAAACCGGAATGTCAATTTCCATAGCTGATTTGTAACCAGAATAACTATCCATTTCCTGTCCATATTTTTTTTCAAAATGTTCCCGTAACTTAGAACTTATATTTGGCTTTAATTCTAATTTTGCCACAAAATCATCTAAAATATCTTGAACAATATCACCACTACCAATAATGGCAAGATGATTTATTTTAAATCCTTTTTTAACGGCATTCAACAATGACATTCCTCCCAAAGAATGGCCAACAGCGGCATCAAAAGACCCAAACTGCTTCTCAATTTCTAAAATTGTTGCAACAAATTCAGACATAATCGTTGTCCTTCCGGGTGATTTTCCATGTGCTGGTGCATCAAAACTGATCGTGGAATATCCCGCTTTTACTAATTCATCGGCAATTTTAAATAGTTGTGTTCCTCGTCCTGACCATCCGTGTACCAATAAAATTTTCTTGCTGCTTTTTCCATATTGGTACAAAACCACTTTTTTGTTTATGGAAGGAATTTCTATTCGCTTTTGAATGCTTTTACAATCCATTTCCAATTCTCTTTTTGGAATTTTATGTTTTAGTGGAGAAGTAAACAACTTTGCTGCAAATAGCGTTACTAGTTTTGACGA
Organism: Flavobacterium sp.; assembly: GCF_013823965.1. Taxonomy (GTDB): domain Bacteria; phylum Bacteroidota; class Bacteroidia; order Flavobacteriales; family Flavobacteriaceae; genus Flavobacterium. Next base: position 11,703 of record NZ_PNNA01000020.1, on the reverse strand, counting down.
AAAATAAGCGATAAATTTACTAGTTTGTAAGATTAGTTCAGGAATTTTCAATGATTCTGTATGTTTGGAAGTTTTTTTTGTCATTTCAATAAATTTTCAATCATGCTGTTATTTTGTCTTTTTTTTACTAAATTTAGAAAAAGATAAATGTAGTATAATTTATAAAGTATTAATTAGGATTTACACGTAATCTTGTATTCATTGCTACCAAATCTATAACGATCAATGGTATTTTTTAAAAAGAATTGAAAACACAGAATTTCTCAGATGGAAATATTTCATATAGGCGCAGAGTGCTATCCAGTAGCAAAAGTAGGCGGATTGGCCGATGTCGTGGGAGCTCTTCCAAAGTATCAAAATAAAGCGAATCACCTTGTGCGTGTTGTCCTTCCTCATTATGAAACCAAGTTTGTAAAAGAAAATGAATTCAATTGTGTTCATTCGGGTTTTGCAAAATTGGGGAATTTTAATTTCCCTTTCAACGTTCTAAAGGAAAAAGAAGACCAGCTGGGATATGAATTATATTTGGTACAAATTCCAGATCTTTTCGATAGAGAAGAAATTTACGGTTACGAAGATGACGTTGAACGATTTTTGTCTTTCCAGATCGCCACATTAGATTGGTTAATGACCAGAAACAATGTTCCAGACGTCATCAATTGCCACGATCATCATACAGGATTGATTCCGTTTATGATGTTTTATTGCTACAAGTATTTGAAGTTGCATGACGTGCCAACGGTGATTACCATCCACAACTCCATTTATCAAGGGCAATTTGGATTTGATAAATTGTTCTATTTGCCAGAATTTGATTTATCGAAAGCAACCTACTTAGAATGGGGCAACAGGATTAATTCCTTGGCAACAGCCATAAAATGCGCATCGGCAGTGACTACGGTTTCTCCAAATTATTTGAATGAAATAAATTATTCGGCTTATGGATTGGAACCGCTGTTCAATCTTGTCAGATACAAGTCCAAAGGAATTTTGAACGGCATAGACATGGAAGTTTGGAATCCAGAGACGGACATAATGTTGGCCAAGAATTATTCCATCAAAAATTTCAAAAAAGGAAAACAGGATAATAAAGAAAAATTGTGCCGCCAATTTGATTTAGATCCAACGAAACCACTTTTTAGTTTCATAGGAAGATTATTGGAAGAAAAAGGCGCCAATTTGATGCCTCATGCAGCTGCACTGGCTTTATCCGAAAATTTCAAGGAAATTAATATTCTAGTTTTAGGTTCTGGAAACACGGAAATAGAAAACCAATTGAAACATTTATTGACGAGTTTCAATGGCAATTACAACGTTTTTATTGGCTACAGCGAAGAGTTGGCCCATCAAATTTATGCAGGTTCCGATTTTTTGTTAATGCCTTCAAGAGTGGAACCTTGTGGTTTGAACCAAATGTATGCTTTGCGTTACGGAACCATTCCCATTGTGCGAAGAACTGGAGGTTTAAAAGACACGGTAATCGATTTTGGTGACAACGGGAACGGAATATGTCACGATCAAGCCACAGTGGTTGATGTATGTTATTCGATTCAAAGGGCAGTAAATTTATATAAAGACAAGAAAAAAATAAACGATATACAAAAATCAGGAATGAGTATTGACCATTCCTGGGAAAGTGTTTGTCAAGAATATATTGAAACGTACAATCTAATAATTAATCAAAATGAAACCTAAAAAGAAAAATGTAATCGCTATTATTCTCGGAGGAGGCCAAGGCTCCCGATTATATCCATTGACAGAGTCACGTTCAAAACCTGCAGTTCCCATTGGAGGAAAATATAGATTGGTTGATATTCCAATTTCAAACTGCATGAATTCGGATATTTATAGAATATTTGTATTAACACAATTCAATTCGGCTTCTTTGAATGCCCACATCAAGAATACGTACCATTTCAGTATTTTTAGTCATGCTTTTGTAGATATATTGGCTGCCGAACAAACCCCCGACAACACAAGATGGTTTCAAGGAACAGCTGATGCGGTGAGACAATGCATGCCTCATTTTTTAAATCATGATTTTGATTATGCCATGATTCTTTCGGGTGACCAATTGTATCAAATGGATTTGAACGAAATGATTGAAGAACATATAAAAAACGAAGCCGATATCTCTATCGCAACATTGCCCGTAAATGCAAAAGACGCACCTGAATTTGGAATTTTAAAAACGAATTCCGAAAATTTTATCGAAGCTTTCATCGAAAAACCGGCTAAAGAACTATTGCCGGACTGGACATCTGATGTTAGCGATCAAATGAAAAGTGAAGGCAAACACTATTTGGCATCAATGGGAATTTATGTCTTCAATAGAAAATTCTTGTTAGATGTTATGGCAGAATCTAGCACGCAAGATTTTGGAAAAGAAATAATCCCGCAAGCCGTTGGAAACAAAAAAATATTTAGCTTCCAATACGAAGGTTATTGGACAGATATTGGTAATATCGATTCCTTTTTTGAAGCTAATATTGGCTTGACAGATGACGTGCCTAAATTTAATTTATTTGACGATGACAATAAAATAGTGACTCGTCCGCGTTTGTTGCCTCCTACAAAGTTCAAAAAAACACATATTGATAAATCATTGATTTCCGAAGGATGTATCATCAATGCCAAGGAAATTATGCGTTCCGTAATTGGGATTCGTGCCAGAATTGGCGAGGATACAACTATCCAAAATACTTATGTTATGGGTAATGATTTCTACCAAAGCATTGACGAAATGAACGAAGACATCAAAAACAATAAAAAACTGGTAGGAATTGGCGAAAGGTGCTTTATAAACAATGCCATTATTGATAAAAATTCCCGCATCGGAAACGATGTTTACATCAATGGCGGCAAACATTTGGAAAATCGTACAAATGAATTGTACACCATCAAAGAAGGAATCGTCGTTGTCAAAAAAGGAGCCGTTATACCTGATAATTACGTAATCAAGTAATTGCATTTTGATTGAGGGATGACCCTCCGTAAAAACTACGGGTCGGGCTTTACGTTCCCGCTTTTTTATATTTGGCGAAAAAATCGCCAAATATAAAAAGAGCTCCACTGCAAACGAAGTTCACTGAACTCCTATGGAAACAATTGCAACGTGAAGTAATCCCTCACGCAGAGCAACTGCCAGAGAACAAGATTGCCGTAACCCAAATGCAGTTAATCTTTGACAAAGATTTCAAAATTAGACACGAAACCTATTTTCATTAAATTTAGTTGACTTTTAAAAATACAAAATGCAGAATCAAACCCGAATAGTAATAGAAAACCTTTCGCCACAAATTGATTGTGGATCATATTTCATAAAAAGAATTGTTGGACAAACCGTAAACGTAGCGGCAGATGTTTTTTCCGATGGACATGACATCATCGAATGTTGCGTAAAATTCAAACACGAATCCGATAAAAATTGGCAAGAAGCAAGGATGGTTCCTCAAGACAACGAACAATGGACAGCAACCTTCAAAGTCGAAAAACAAGGATTTTATTCCTATTTTGTAGAAGGTTGGGTTGATTATGCCCTGAACTGGCAACACGGAACCGAACGCAAAATTCAAGACAACCAATACGTAAAATCAGAACTTCTGGAAGGTGCAGAATACGTGAATTCGATCATGAATCTAGCCAATGATTCCGAGAAAGAATACCTTTCAAAACTGGCGGCTTATTTCACGAATGAATCTGAATACGATACGGCAATCCTGGAAGCAATGTCCCCTGAATTACACCAAATATTCAAAAAATATCCAATTCGTTTCATCGAAAACAAATCCAAGGAATTACAAGTTTACGTTGACAGGAAAAAAGCTTTATTCAGCACTTGGTACGAGTTTTTCCCTCGTTCCGCTTCCGCTGAAGAAGGGAAACACGGAACTTTCAAAGATTGCGAAAGATTGTTGCCAAGAGTCGCTGCAATGGGATTTGATACCTTGTATTTTCCGCCAATTCACCCCATTGGAGAAGTAAATCGCAAAGGAAAAAATAACGCTACCAATGCGCAACCTGGCGATGTGGGTTCACCTTGGGGAATAGGCTCGCAATATGGAGGTCACAAATCCACGCATCCCGAACTGGGAAGTATTGATGATTTCAAATCATTGGTCAAAAAAGCAAAAGAATTGGGAATTGAAGTCGCTATGGATTATGCTTTGCAAGCCGCACCAGACCATCCTTACGTGAAAGATTTTCCACAATGGTTCAAGTGGAGACCGGACGGAACGGTACAATATGCCGAAAATCCACCCAAAAAATACCAAGACATACAACCCATTTATTTTGAAAGTGGCGACTGGAAAAATCTTTGGAAAGAATTGTTGGACGTGGCACTGTTTTGGATTGAAGAGTGTGACATCAAGATTTACAGAGTCGATAATCCACATACAAAACCGTTCTTTTTCTGGGGTTGGTTGATTGGCGAAATCAAGAAAAAACATCCCGATGTTTTGTTTTTGGCGGAAGCTTTCACGCGTCCAAAAATTATGAACGAATTGGCTAAACAAGGATTTACACAGTCTTACACGTATTTTACTTGGAGAAATTCCAAAAAAGAATTGACGGAATATGTGGAAGAATTGACACGTTCTGATCAAAAAGAGTTTTACCGTCCTAATTTTTGGCCTAACACGCCGGACATCAACCCTTTTCCTCTGCAAAACGGCAATGAATCCATTCATCTCCAAAAATATTTCTTGGCGGCAACTTTGAGTTCCAGCGTCGGGATTTACGGCCCAGTTTTCGAGTATCGAATTTCGACTCCAATGGCTCCGGGCAAAGAAGAATATTTGGATTCCGAAAAATATGAATATTTCAGGTGGGATTGGGAAAAACAGAACAAAATCACAACGCTAATCACTAGAATTAACACGATTAGAAAGGAACAAGCTTCGTTGCAACAAACCAATAATATCGAGTTTTGCGACACGAGTAACGACCAGATTTTGGCCTATTACAAGTTTGACGACGACAAACAGGATGAAACCTTGATGGTGGCCAGTCTCGACGCTCACAACACGCAACAAGCGATGGTCCGACTTCCTGATGCATTACTAAGAAACGTGCCAATCGAGATTACCGATTTAATTACAGGAAATAGTTATATTTGGGATAAAGAATGGAATTTTGTGGAGCTTTCTCCAGAATTGCCTTTTCATTTATTTAAAATTAGAAAATAGTGAAAGAAAACAAGATGAACGACGATCAATTTCAAAATCCGTTTGTTTTTAAAACAAACTGGGAAAATGCTTTTGAAGAAAAGGAATTCCTAAAAGTTTTTTCTTCTGACATTCTTGAAAACTACATTATCAACAAGCGTTGGTATGGCGGAAAAGCAAGTACTTTAAAATATATTGAAGTCGTCGATTCGTTTAAAATTGCTTCAAAGGACAACATTTATTATGGTGTTTTGCTCGAAGTTAATTTCAAGGAAGCTTTTTACCAACACTATTTTATGCCACTTGCTTTCATGTCGGAAGACAAGTTGGATACGAACACCATAATTGCTCCGGTAAAAATGGGCGGGCAATCAGGATTTCTTGTCGATGCATTGCATCAAGAGGATTTTAAAAGATTGTTGTTTGAAAAAATTGTCAACTCGAGAGAAAAATCCGATTCAAAAGTAAAGTTTCACAAAGGAGAAAAACTGGAAGAAACTGAATATAAAACGTCCAAATTTATGGGTGTGGAACAAAGCAACACTTCCATAATTTACAACAATACCTTGGTGCTGAAGATTTTCAGGAGAATTTACATCAGCACGAATCCCGATTATGAAATCAGTCGTTTTCTTACCGAAAGAATGGATTTCAAAAATTCGCCAGCTTACATGGGAAGCATCAGCGTTGCATTGTCCGAAGGAAGCATTACGCTTGGATTAATGCAAGAATTAGTTCCAAATCAAGGCGATGCTTGGCAATTCATGATTGGAGAAGTGGACAAAATTTTCGATAATTTGAAACAAAAAAAGATCAATATCGCTAAATTACCCGATATTGAATTGTTCAAAAGATTGAAAATCAACGAGGTTCCACACGAAATCATCGATTGGGCTGGATTGAGCATATTTATTCGCATTCAAACTTTGTCCACACGAACAGCCGAAATGCATATTGCGTTGGGAAGCGACATTCATGAAACGGCATTTACGCCAACAACTTATAATGGAGATTATACCGTTTGGCTCAAAAATAGATTGACTTACCAGTTTCAAAATCGATTGAATATTCTAGAAAACAACCTTCATAAACTGGATGGTTTGGCTTTAGAATTGGCCAACCAGTTTTTAGATCATAAAAAGGAAATTCGAAAATTATTTCTAGATTTCGATTGGACAAAAATGAAATCCGAAAGAATCAGGATTCACGGCGATTATCATTTGGGTCAAGTTTTGGTCAATGGAGACGATTTTTATATTTTGGATTTCGAAGGAGAACCCGAAAGCACGATTCGAGATCGAAAAGTAAAACAACCGCCATTGAAGGATGTTGCAGGAATGTTTCGCTCATTTCATTATGCGATTTATGCCACGATTTTCAACAATGGTGACAAATATCCTTTCGAACAGGAAGAACTTTTTAAAGCTGGAGAAATATTGTTCAAATATTTTGTGGGTGTTTTTATCCAAACGTATACCGATGTTGCCCAAGGCGGAAATTTAAATATTGGTTATCGAAAAGAAATCGATTTCCTGCTCAAATATTGCCTGCTCGAAAAAGCAGTTTACGAACTGGGATATGAATTGAATTCTCGTCCACGCTGGGCCGTGATTCCTTTGACTGGAATTGCCAGCATTATGGAATTTAAAAAAAATAGTTAAACCAAGCCCGGGTTGAATAACTAGAGGTGGCATAAAATAAAAAAATATAATTACTAATTAAAATGAACAAAGTACAACCTTATTCCCTTTTTACCGATTTTGATATAGATTTATTCAAAGCGGGAAAACATTTCAGATTATACGAAAAGCTAGGCGCACATCTCATAGAAGTCGACGGCGTTAAAGGCGTTTATTTTGCCGTTTGGGCACCATCGGCGCGTTCCGTTTCCGTGGTTGGGGATTTCAATTATTGGATTCAAGGAGAACACCAGTTGCAAGTGCGTTGGGATTCTTCCGGAATTTGGGAAGGATTTATTCCCGGTATTGAAAAAGGGAGTACATACAAATATAAAATACAATCCCATAACGGTGGAATAATCACAGAAAAAGCAGATCCATTTGCCTTGTATTGTGAGCATCCACCGCATACAGCATCTGTAATTTGGGATTTAAATTACCAATGGAAGGACAAAAAATGGATGGAAACGCGTAAAGACCATAACGGTTTGGACAAGCCTTATTCCGTTTATGAAGTACATTTGGGTTCATGGAAGCGCAATGCCAATGGCAAATTCTTGACTTATTTAGAATTAGCCGAAGATTTGGTAAATTATGTCAAAGAAACTGGTTTTACCCACGTGGAATTTATGCCGATAATGGAATATCCCTATGATCCTTCTTGGGGTTATCAATTGGTAGGTTACTTTGCCCCCACTTCCCGTTTCGGAAAACCGCAGGATTTTATGGTTTTGGTAGACAAATTGCACCAAGCCGGAATTGGAGTTATTTTAGATTGGGTTCCTTCTCATTTTCCTGATGATGCGCATGGTTTGGGATTTTTTGACGGTTCCAATCTTTTCGAACATCCTGATCGCAGAAAAGGCTATCATCCCGATTGGAAAAGTTTGGTTTTTAATTACGGACGAAATGAAGTGCGTTCTTTCTTGATAAGCAATGCGATTTTCTGGTTGCAACATTATCACGCCGATGGACTTCGTGTGGATGCCGTTGCATCAATGTTGTATTTGGATTATTCCAGAAAAGAAGGCGAATGGGAACCTAATATTTATGGCGGAAGAGAAAATCTGGATACCATAAGTTTCCTAAAAGAATTCAACGAAGCAGTGTATTCCAATTTTGAAGGCGTACAAACTATTGCCGAAGAAAGTACCTCTTTCTCGATGGTTTCCAGACCCACATCAATGGGAGGATTAGGTTTCGGGATGAAATGGATGATGGGATGGATGCACGATACCTTGGAATATTTCCAAAAAGAAACAGTATACAGAAAATACCATCAAAATGACTTGACTTTTTCGATGACGTATGCTTTTTCCGAAAACTTTATGTTGCCGCTTTCCCATGATGAAGTAGTGTATGGTAAAAAATCCATTGCAGGAAGAATGCCGGGCGACGAATGGCAGAAATTTGCCAATTTACGATTGCTTTACGGTTATATGTTTACGCATCCAGGTTCCAAATTATTGTTCATGGGAAGTGAATTTGGACAAAGTGCCGAATGGAATTTTGAAGGAAGCCTGGATTGGCATTTATTGCAATTTGGTTTTCACGAAGGCATCAAAAAAACAATAACCGACTTGAATGATTTGTATAAATCGTATCCAGCATTACACGAAAAACAATTTAGCCCTGAAGGTTTCGAATGGATTAATTATTCAGACCATCAAAATGCCGTTATGTCTTATATTCGAAAAGGAAACAATCCAAAAGAAGATGTAGTCGTGGTTTGCAATTTTACTCAAGTCGTTCGCCCTAATTACCGTATTGGTTTACCAAAAAAAGGAAAACTGGTAGAGGTTTTTAACAGTGATGCAACTATTTATGGAGGCAGTGGAGTTTCAAATCCTAACAAATTGACAATCGAAGCTTCGCCTTATGACGGCAGGGAATATTCGATAGAATTACTATTACCTCCTTTGAGCGTGACCGTTTTTAAATTTGCATAAAAATACTTTACTCCTAAAACCCAATTACAACTTTTAGTTTTTGCCTAGATTGTGAAAATTAAAATGTAATTGGGTTTTTTATTTGTCTTCATGTAGTGAAATCCATTACAACGTTTTCGTTAATAATAAAAAAGATTAAAGAAACCATAGAAAGTATTTTTGTATTTTTGAAAACCAAAAAAAACGATTAAAACAAGCACAATAAGATGATTACAAACACAGAATTAGAATTTAAGGGAAATCAATATCCCGCAAAAATAGTTTCAGTCGAGAAAGAAGTTGATTCTGTTTATTTTCATAGTGAGAATAATGTAGTCTTAAAATTGACGGTATTAAGAGATAGCTTGATACGTTTTAGATACACCACAAAAGGATATTTTAGCAACGACTTTTCATATGCCATTGACAGATATCATTCGCATGGATATAATTTTCTTGAACTTACGGAAGAAGAGGATTATTATCAAGTACAAACAAGTAAAGTTAAGTGTAGAATTCAAAAAACAGATTTAAGAATATCTATTTTTGATTTGAAAGATGATGTTATTCTTGAAGACGAATTGGGTTTTCACTGGGAAGAAAGCTATGAATATGGCGGGAATATTGTCAAAATGAGCAAGACATCAAAAGATGGAGAATGCTTTTACGGACTTGGAGACAAAGCAACCCAATTGAATTTAAAAGGAAAAAGACTGGAGAATTTTGCAACAGACCAGTATGCTTTTAGCAAAGATCAAGAACCTTTATACAAAGTAGTTCCCTTTTATGTTGGATTGCAAAACAAGCATTCATACGGTATTTTTTTCGATAATACTTTTAGAACTTATTTTGATTTTTGTCACGAAAGAAGAAACATTACCAGTTTTTGGGCAGAAGGCGGAGAGATGAATTATTATTTCATTTACGGTCCAAAAATGCAGGATGTAGTCTCTACTTATACTGATTTGACCGGGAAACCGGAATTACCACCACTTTGGGCGTTGGGATACCATCAATGCAAATGGAGTTATTTTCCAGAAAGTAACGTAAAAGAAATTACTTCAAAATTCAGGGAATTACAAATTCCTTGTGATGCCATTTACTTGGATATTGATTATATGGAAGGGTTTCGTTGTTTTACATGGAACAAAGAGTATTTTCCAGACCCAAAAAGAATGGTTACTGAATTAGCCCAAGACGGATTTAAAACCATTGTTATCATTGATCCGGGAATTAAAATAGACAAAGAATATTCAGTATATAAAGAAGCATTGGAGAAAGATTATTTCTGCAAAAGAGCTGATGGTCCTTATATGAAAGGGAAAGTTTGGCCAGGAGAATGCAATTTTCCCGATTATACAAATCCCGAAGTTAGAGAATGGTGGGCAGGATTATTCAAGGAATTAATTTCGGATATTGGTGTAAAAGGCGTGTGGAATGACATGAACGAACCCGCGGTAATGGAAGTTCCCAATAAAACATTTCCAATGGATGTGCGTCATAATTATGACGGAAATCCTTGCAGTCATAGAAAAGCACACAATATTTATGGAATGCAAATGGCTAGGGCAACCTATCATGGAGTAAAAAGGTTTTCTTATCCAAAAAGACCTTTCGTGATTACGAGATCGGCTTATTCAGGAACACAGCGTTATACTTCCTCTTGGACAGGAGATAACGTGGCTACTTGGGAACATTTATGGATAGCCAACATTCAAGTACAAAGAATGTGCCTGTCAGGAATGGGCTTTACCGGTTCAGATATTGGAGGATTTGCCGAGCAACCATCGGGTGAGTTATATGCACGTTGGATTCAATTGGGTGTTTTTCATCCATTTTGCAGAACACATTCATCTGGCGATCATGGCAGTCAAGAACCTTGGTCATTTGACGAGGAAGTTATCGATATTACTCGAAAGTTTGTCAATCTACGCTATCAACTATTGCCATATTTGTACACGATGTTTTGGCAATATATCGAAGAAGGAATCCCAATGTTGAAACCTTTGGTATATTACGACCAAGAAGATATTCAAACGCATTATCGAAATGACGAGTTTATTTTTGGTAATCAAATATTAGTTTGTCCCATCCTAGAACCTAATGCTTTAGGAAGAAGAATGTATATTCCTCGTGGCCAATGGTATAATTATTGGACCCACGAATTGATTTCTGGAGGCAAAGAAATTTGGGTTGATACCAAATTTGACCAAATTCCGATTTTTGTAAAAGCTGGAGCCGTAATCCCCAAATACCCTGTGCAACAATACGTTGGCGAAATAGAATTTGACGAATTGATTTTAGATTTATATTACAAAGAAGGAAAAGAAAAATCAGGAGTTTACGAAGATGCACAAGATGGGTACGATTACAAAAAAGGAAGATTTAGCTTCTTGTCTTTCCAAACCATAGGCAAACCAAATGAGCTAATCGTTCAATTACACAAAGAAGGGAAATACAATACAAATTATTCAAAATATAAAATTAATCTTTTTGGATTACCCTTTAAAGTAAAAGAAATAGAAATAGACAACGAGAAAATTTCGTTTGATTTCAATACTTTTGAAAAAGAAAATTATTTGATTGTTGATAAAGAGTTTTCCGAATTGCATATTATCGGTGCATAATTATCTATACTATTTGATGCTTTTGAATTTATTTGATAAATTAAAATTTGATAATAGTAGTATATTATAAATATTTAAACCTAACCACTCTGCACTTTCAGTGCAGAGGTTTGGTTTAAAAGGAACGGTAAGTTTTCTAATTTCTTTCATTCGACACTGAAATTATATTACCATCATTCACACTGTTTTAGATGTGATTTTTAAATTAATATCATTTTTTCTGTTCTATTTCCAGTACCCAAAACCCACCAATTAACAGCAGTTCATCTGCACAGGCAAGGTTAACTACTCTGTTCTGGCT
>NZ_PNNA01000076.1 GCF_013823965.1 Flavobacterium sp. | reverse complement strand
AAAAATGGAGGTGGTCATTTTGCTCCGGAATTAGGTGGTCATTTTGAATTGGAATCAGGTGGTCACTTTAAATTGGAATTGGGTGGTCAATATCACTGGAATTTGCACTAACCACACGAAAGGATTCGTGCGGTAGCGGGGGATAAAGGGCTGATGACTGCTGCGTCTTCTGATTCCAAGCGATCCAGTTCAGCAAATAAAAGTGATGTTTCAGATATGGTTAAATATCCGTTAAGAGGAAAGACTAATTCTGAGACGAATGAAAATGGTAATACTACAAATGCAGGTAAGGGCACTGTTACAAATAACACATCATCAACTCAGGATGAATTGAGAAAGGGAAAGGTACAATAGCTATGAAATCAATCATTATTTACATTATTATCTTCTTTTTAATAATTTCTTGTTCAAGAAGTACTTATGATATTAACTATAAAGGAGAAAGTAATTACAGCTACTTTTATTTAGTTGATACAATAAAGATAAAGGATCCAGTCAGGATTCATTCTTTAAAGTTTGGCGGTCAATTCATTGTGTCGAAGTCTATATTAAAAGAGTATAACAATAAAATTGATTTTTTCAGTCGCCCAGATGTGTTTCTTCTAGGAAATGATTTGTATAGAGATTTACCTCAAAAAGATTACCAGAAATATGCTTATCCCGATAATGGAGGATGTGAATTTGTAAAATCACAATTAGAGGTTCAGGGTTTAGAGGTTTATGAATTAAGCAGCAGTTCTGTGTCTTTTCTTCTAGGACTGATTAATAGTAATTATTTTTATCAAAAGCATAATTCGTATGGTTCATTTGCATATCCTGAAAATAAAAACAAAAAATCTTACTATAAAATTGTATATCCCTTATGTAAATAGATTGATATTGTGGTTGTTACAGTGAATTTGAAAAAACTCCCGACCGCGCGGATATGAATAAATATTCTTAGTAACGGATAGCGCAGATTTGCAATCTGTGCCCACAATCGAGAGCAAACAAATTAAACTACAACCACAAAAAGTTGTAGTATTGTTTTTTAAACTATGCTATGTCAACAAAATACAACCCCGACCGCGCGGATATGAATAAATATTCTTAGTAACGGATAGCACCCGACCGCGCGGATATGAATAAATATTCTTAGTAACGGATAGCACAGATTTGCAATCTGTGCCCACAATCGAGAGCAAGCAAATTAAACTACAAACCCGATGGCTCGGAAATGACAAAATAATGTCTTGAAGGATAGCGCGGTTTTGCAAACCGTGCCCACAAAGTTGAGTAGGCAAAGTAAGTCAAGATAACAAAAAACCGAGCAATTGCTCGGTTTTTTGTTATGGGATTACTCATCCTCAGAAATATATTTTAGTAAACCCAGATGGCTCGGATATGTAATAAAATTCCCCCCCACTGGCGCTCGTTTATCCACAACTCTGGTGCTCGTCTGCGACGAGTACCTACTTAAATTAGAAGACAAATCGTAGCGTTTGCAACGCGGTTAATATATAGAAACCACTTCATTACGGAGTGGTTTTTGGTTTTTATTCTCTCTATTGCTATAAGTAAAACAAGTACAACATTTGCATTATTTACTATGAAACAGAAATTACCCAGATTACCTCAATCTGTACTACAAAGCATTTTTTTTTAGATGTCCCATCAAAAAAACCGTAAAAAAAAGTCCAAAAAACCGTAAAATACTTCAAAAAACTATTTCGAACTTGCAACAAGATTATAAAAATAAATGCTACAGTAAAACTAGAATCGGAATACATCACTTTATAGAACCAAAAAATAAATGACTAATAACAGCAATATAATAAATAGAATGGATAGAGAAGAAATACTGAATACATTAGGCGAAGTTCGCCACGAATTGGCTAAAGTAAAAAAGAAATTAGACAATTTAGTTTCTCAATCAATACGATACAAAGAAATTCATCCAGAATTGGATAGACCAGTACTAGCTTTACAAGGCATCAGTGATGACATTTACGAAACCATAGAAATTGAAAAATGGGTACTAATGAATTCGTTGAATTAAAAAGGAAAAATCTAGGTTAGTTAGATAATTCAGATTAATTGATTATTGCAACATAAATAAAAAATTGAACATGAAAAAAATAGGACTTAATTTCATTAATAAACTTTGGAAATTAATAACCAGATAATTAGTGAAAAATCCACAAAAAAAACTGTTTTACAAACAAGCAACTTCGAACAGAGGGAATAAACTACCTCTAAATAAAGTAAATAAAAGTACAATCATTCCATAAAAACAGCAACAAAAACACATAATACAATGGAAATTAAAGCGATCAAACCAGGACCAAAACCAAACAAACCGGATGGAACACCCGATGAGAGAAGACGAGTTACTCCCCCAAACCAACCCAAACATCCAGATTTAAAACCACACATACATAAACCAAAAGATTAAACGAGAGATTTCATAGAAAGCGAAGTAACTCAAATCTCTGAAATTTTTTCGACTTCAGGACAACCCCGCTCTCCGAAGTGTTCCTTAAAGCGAAAACATCCTTGCAAAGTCGGATACGCTGTGCGAAGTCTCACCAGCTCTTCGAAGAGTTCTTTTTAGGAATAAATTTGTCGTGCGGGCTGTGCGAATGTCTCCTGACTTCGCACCTGTTCCAATGAGTACCCAACGAGAGCAGGTTTGACAAAGTTGGAACTGCACATAGGAATGGGTACGAAGTCGGGAGACTTCGCACAGCATCCGAAAAAGAGGAAGTTAAAATGACAGAAGATAACCTTAAAATAGCTGCAAAAAATAAAAAAATCACTTTTTGATATAATTAAGAATATTTTCAAAAATTAATAAACTAACAACTTGATATTATTGCCAAATTAGTAAAAAAATATTCCTAACAGTCAAATTATTGATTTTACTAAAAATCATCCTGCTCTAAAAGGTAAAATCAAATATAATACTGATGGAAGTTTGATTAATTTACACACGAAAACAGCTAAAGACTTATTTGTAAAACTATTGAATGATGATTTTTTAACTTCTGAATTGACAAAATTATTTTATGATAGCCTTGCTAAAGATGGTATTGAAATTCTAGAAACAATAGACGAATAAAGTAATGATAAAATATACCAATTAATTTTCAAGATGTAACTATTCCTTTTGCAATTTAAAATTAAACAAGGGCGAAATTTACCCTCAAAAAACAAACGAGAGTAAATTTTAACTATATTTACACTTGAACATTAATTAGAGGTAATAAATGCCTTCGTTTAAAAATTATAAAATGAGTAAGAAAATAAAACATAATCCGGAAATTCCGTACAATGATTTGCCGCTATTACCTCCACAAGCGGAAATAGAAAATACTATAATACTCAAAAAAACTATTGCAGCCAGTAGAGCTTTATCAGAGCTAAAAGGAGCAATTACAAATTTACCCAATCCAATATTATTTATAGACACAATCAATTTACAGGAAGCGCAAGCTAGTTCTGCCATTGAAAATATTATCACAACACAAGATGAACTGTTCAAAGCATCAATTGCGGAGAAAAAAAATGATAATCCTGCTACAAAAGAAGTAATGCATTACAAAGATGCCTTGTGGTTCGGTGTAGAACAAATAGAAAACCGACCTATCCTAGCGACAAATCTATTTATTGCAATAATGCAAATCATAAAAGAAAATCAATCCAGTATTAGAAATGCACCTGGAACACAATTAAAAAACCCAGCAACAAATGCTGCAGTCTATACACCACCAGAAGGAGAAAATGTAATTAGAGAAAAGCTAAAAAACCTAGAAGATTTTATTCATGCAGAAGATGATATTGACCCCTTAGTAAAAATGGCAATTATTCATTACCAGTTTGAAGCAATCCACCCATTCTTTGATGGAAATGGTCGTACAGGAAGAATTATTCTATTATTATACCTCAAAATGACGGGCTTACTTGATTTACCAGCACTATATTTAAGTAATTATATCATTCAACACAAAGACAAATACTACACCACTCTTAGAAAAGTAACAGAAGAAGGAAATTGGGAAGATTGGATTATGTATATGCTGGATATGGTAGAACAAACTGCCCTAAAAGGAAGAAGCCAAATAGCCGAGATTGAAAAACTGATGAATAAAATGGGAACCGAAATACAACAAAAGTTACCAAAAATATATTCAAAAGACCTTATGGAAGAGCTATTCCGATTACCCTATACAAAAAGAAACCAATTAGAAAATGCAGGATTAGGCAATCTAAAAACGGTAGGTAATTATTTAAAGGAATTGGAAAATAACGGTTTCTTGAAAAGCGAACAAGTGGGAAAAGAAAAATTGTATCTAAATTTTAAGTTGTTAGAAGTATTGAGAGTAAAACAAGAAAAGAAATGATAAATCACCTCGATCCCATAAAACATATAAAAATTTTAAGACAGACTTTATCTCAAGATTAAAAACCTATTGGATTTTTTATTTCAGCTGGTTGGAAACTTTGTTGCCACAAAAAAAAAGTCCTGAAATTTTCAGGACTTTTTTATTTTAACACCGTTTCCGTTTTTTTATTCCAAAACGAAATTTACGCTTACATTTGCCGTAATTTCTATTTCTCCAATGGCCAATGTTTCTCTAGGAGCTGATTCAGCGTCAAAAGCCGCTTTCATGGCATACATTCTAGGTTGCGGAACATAAGTTTGTGTATTATCGGAAATCAAAATGGCTTTGCCCACTTTTTGCCCCAGAACCGAGACAAAATCTTCGGCTTTTGCTTTTGCGTCTTTTACTGCTAATTTTCGTGTATCGGATTGCAATTCCTTCATTTTCGAAGATTTGAACTCGACATTGTCTATTCGGTTAATCCCTTCGTCGACCAAACCTTCCATCAAAACGTCATATCTGGACAAATCCCTCAACAAGATTTGAACCGTCTGGGTGGCAACATAATTGTGTTTCTTTTTCTCGTAATCATAATTGGGATTCAAGGAAACGCGCTGCGTTTGGTAA
Organism: Flavobacterium sp.; assembly: GCF_013823965.1. Classification (GTDB taxonomy): domain Bacteria; phylum Bacteroidota; class Bacteroidia; order Flavobacteriales; family Flavobacteriaceae; genus Flavobacterium. Next base: position 55,085 of record NZ_PNNA01000076.1, on the reverse strand, counting down.
TCTTCTTTTGCAATATTCGACTTCTTGACAAATTTTAATACGGCATCCATTTTCTTGTCATTCTCCCGCTTTACATCGTCAGCCCTGGTTCCTTTGGTTTCAATGGAAATTGAAATTGAGGCTTGATCGGGAGCCACTTTTACTTTTCCTTCCCCGGAAACATTAATCGATGGAATTTGTTTTTGTTCTTGTGCATAGGAAATCGTCATAAATAAGACCGCTGCAACCAGTAATGCTTTTTTCATGTTGTAAAAAATTAAGTTAGTTTTTTTATTTGTAGGCAAAACCTGTGCCAATTATAACTTTCCCATTTTTGACATCACAAAAAGAATGATGATGGGAATCGCCAAGAGCACTACCATAGCGGTGTTGTCTACCAGCATTGTGGGTTCTTTGAGCAATGTAATCAAATAACCGCCAACTGCGCCTCCAAAATGAGCCGTGTGGCCTATGTTGTCATTCTTGGCCTTCATTCCATAAATAGAATACAACAAATACCCAATGCCAAAAAGATACGCCGGAATGGGAATGGGAACAAAAAACAAATACAAATTCATGCTTGGATCTATCAAAATTGCCGCATACAAAACTCCCATTACGGCTCCTGATGCCCCAATGGCACGATAACTGTAATCATTTTTGTGCATCAACAAAGTCAACAAGCTACCAAATACGAGACTTGCCACATAAATCATGAAAAAGGAAGCGCTCCCAAAATAATTAATTACCACGGGCGCAAACATGTAAAGGGTAAACATATTGAAAAATAAATGTCCCATATCTGCGTGCAAAAAACCCGATGTGACCATTCGGATGTGGTCTCCTGCTCGAATACTTCCTATGTGAAATTCAAATTTCCTGAAAAAGGCCACATCATTTAAACCTTTTAGACTGAATAAAATGGTGACGGCAATAATTGCAATTAAAATAGTGCTCATAAATTCTGGCGTAGTTTTTTTTAAAGTGTAAATCTAATTAATATAATGGTCATAAAAACAGCATACGAACCACAAACTATCAACCAAAAGGATTTTTTGGATTATATTTGTTGAAATATTTTACCCAATGCGTTTTATCGTTTACCTCATAGCTTACCCGTTTTTATGGTGCATTTCGATGTTGCCTTTCCGATTGTTGTACTTGTTTTCTGATTTCACCTATCTAATCGTTTATTATTTAATTGGTTATCGAAAAAAAACCGTTCGAGAAAACTTGGCTTTGGCATTGCCCCATTTATCTACCGAAGAAAGATTGGCCATCGAAAAAAAATCATTTCGCCATTTGTGCGACATGTTCCTCGAAATGATCAAAACAATGACGATTTCCAATAAAGAAATCAGTAAACGTTTTGTGTTTACCAATATGGAAGTATACAAAAATCTGGAAGCACAGGAAAAAAGCATCTCCATGATGCTCGCCCATTATGCAAGTTATGAATGGGTTATTTCGATGAATGCTTATGTAAATTTTAGTGCTTTTGCCATTTATAAAAAAATAGCCAATCCTTATTTTGACAAACTCGTTCGAAATATTCGATCCCGATTCAAGGCCAATCTTATCACCACCAAAGAAACTATTCCGGTTATAATCAACAATAACCGAAACAAAGAATTGTCCATTTATGGATTTGCAAGCGATCAATCGCCCAGGATTTCATCAGCATATCATTGGCAAAAATTTATGGGAGTTGAAGTTCCCGTGCATACTGGTGCCGAAATGTTGTCCAAAAAATACGATATGAATGTTATTTTTCTGAAAGTACAAAAAGTAAAACGGGGTTATTATCAAGCCAGTTTTGAAGTGCTTTCGGATAATGCCAAAGAAGTGCCCAACTACGAAATCACGGACCAATTCCTGAAATTAGTGGAACAACAAATTCTTGAAGCTCCAGAATATTATTTGTGGACCCATAAACGTTGGAAACACAAGAGGTAGTTTTTAGTGTTCAGTCGCAGTTTTCAGGATATCACAACTGCATACTGAAAACTATTTAAACCATTTTTCCACCAATTCTTTCTCGAAAGGCAATGCGTTTTTATGAATAAATTCGTTGGAATTTTTATCGTAATTGTAGTCTTTCGACCAATCTTTATGGTTTTCCGCCAATGCTTTTATGCTTTCGCAAACGAACTCAATCTCTTGATTCGTGGTCGTGGGATGAATTGACATTCTTATCCAACCCGGTTTTCGGATTAAATCCCCCAAGGTAATTTCGTCAATAAGTTGATGCGAAGTTTCCTGGTCCACATGCAATAAAAAATGACCGTAAGTTCCGGCGCAACTGCAACCGCCGCGAGTCTGGATTCCGAATTTGTCATTCAATAATTTCACGCCCAAATTAAAATGCAAATCGTCAACATAAAACGAAATCACTCCCAGCCTGTCTTGGTGTTGCGCAGCCAAAATCTTGATATTTGGAATATTTCCCAAGTTTGAAAAAATATAATCCACGAGTTCGTGTTCTCGTTTCAGGATGTTTTCTATCCCCATTTCCTCCTTTAGCTGGATTGCCAAAGCCGTTTTTATGACTTGCAGGAAACCCGGAGTTCCACCGTCTTCCCGGTCTTCGATGTTGTCGATGTATTTGTGTTCGCCCCAAGGATTTGTCCAAGAAACCGTTCCGCCACCGGGATTATCGGGAATTAAATTCTGGTATAATTTTTTATTAAAAACCAACACGCCCGAAGTTCCCGGACCGCCAAGAAACTTGTGTGGCGAGAAGAAAATGGCATCCAAGAAACTTTCTGGGTCTTCAGGATGCATGTTTATTTGCACATAAGGACCCGAACAAGCAAAATCCACAAAGCAAAGTCCGTTGTTTTCGTGCATCAATTTTGCCACTTCGTGATAAGGTGTCTTGATTCCGGTAACGTTGGAACACGAGGTGATGGACGCAATTTTAAAACTCCTTTCTTTATATTTTTCCAATAATTTAACCAAATTATCCAAACTGAACAATCCTTCCTCGCAGGAGGGAATCACCTCCACATCGGCAATGGTTTCAAGCCAAGAAGTTTGGTTGGAATGGTGTTCCATGTGCGAAATAAAAACAACCGGTTTTTTCTCGGCGGGAATGTTGATGAAATCTTTTAGGTTTTCGGGGATTTTCAAACCTAGAATACGCTGAAATTTATTGACAACGCCTGTCATTCCTGTTCCATCAGTAATCAGGACATCGTCTTCACTCGCATTTACGTGCTGTTTGATGTAATTTCTGGCTTTGTGATACGCCATCGTCATTACCGTTCCCGAAACCGTGGTTTCGGTATGGGTATTGGCCACAAAAGGGCCAAACTCGTTCATCATTTTTTCCTCAATTGGACGATACAATCGACCACTCGCCGTCCAATCCGTGTAAATGATTTTTTGTTTGCCGCAAGGCGATACAAATTCTTGGTTGATTCCTATGATATTCTTGCGAAACTGTTGGAAGTATTGTTCTAATTGGGTTGGCATTGTCGTGGTGGTCATTCTGTTTTGAATTTGATTTCAAATATACCTATTTTTATTTATTTTATAAACTGAAAATAGTGAGTCCGTTTTTGTTTATGGCCGATATAAATTAAAACCTCTTCATTATTTGTAGTAAATTAGACACATATTTGAAAGAAATTACAAGAATGGCGTTTGTCGTACAAATCCACCCAAATAAGGGTAGATAAGTCTGATAGATTCATACCTATATAACAATTAGCGGTAATTCCCAGAAATCCAATACAGTTTTATGAACTTAAGATTATTTTTTCTGTTAGTTATTATTGAATCGCTTTCTGTGGTTGATGGATTTTTCGGACTTATTTTATTTTTCTTTCTTTATCATGGTTCAGGCGCTGAAGCAAGTTCTAACAAAGTTATGTTGACTGAAAATGTTGCGTTTGTAACCCTATTTTTATTGCCATTGCTTTCGGAATTTTTAAATACAGAGCTTTAACAGAAAAATTAAAATCCAAAAATTATTTCTACTCAGGATTGCTCGTGACAATAGTTAGCAGAATATATTTTGGACTGAATATGTAACAGTACTACTGTTAACAGCTACAACGGGTTTACTTCGTCCGTTCGGCTTGCAGCCTCGGGTGGGCATTAGGCTTAATGGGAAGTTAATTTTGTATTTGGGATGATTTGGCAAATCCGAAAATAAGGCTTAATTTAGTCCCAAACCTCCCCAAGCTTCAAAACTTTATACGTCATACTCTTGTCAACAGTGCAAAGTTATAACATACCTGCAGGAAATTGATTTTGTCAAACTAAATAACAATACATATTGATATGAAAGACAATAGAGAAACACCCATTACTATTTCCAAAGAAGAGTTCAAAAAAATAGGCTATCAATTAATCGAAACCCTATCTGATTTCATTGACACTATTGATGAAAAACCGGTTACCACGGGAGAAACACCAAAGGAAATACAAACCGTTTTAGGCAATGCTTCCTTGCCTGAACACGGCACTTCCGTTTCAGAATTATTTACCAGGACTTCTAATTTATTGCTCAACCATTCCTTGCTCAACGGACACCCCAAATTTTTTGGATACATCACTTCGTCACCGGCACCAATTGGAGCATTGGCTGATTTGTTGGCTTCAGTCGTCAACCCCAATGTGGGCGCGAATATTTTAAGTCCAATGGCGACCGCAATCGAAAAGCAGACCGTGAAATGGCTGGCCGAATTTATTGGAATTTCTCCCGGCTGTGGCGGGATATTGGTAAGTGGCGGCAATATGGCCAATTTTACCGCTTTCTTGGCTGCAAGAACTGCCAAAGCCCCAAAGAGCATAAAAGAAAACGGTTTGACGAATACGAAAGCTGAGATGGTTTTGTATTGTTCAAAAGCAACCCACACCTGGATTGAGAAAGCAGCAGTATTATTCGGACACGGTTCAAAAGCCATTAGATGGATACCCACCGATGCAGAAAACAAAATGAATACGGAAATTCTATCACGAACCATTAACGACGATTTACAGCAGGGGAAAACACCTTTTCTTGTAATTGGAAATGCAGGAGATGTCAGCACAGGCGTAGTAGACAATCTTTCGGCAATAGCCGCTATTTGCAAAGCGCAAGATTTATGGTTTCATATTGACGGTGCTTATGGAATTCCTGCCGCGGTGATTCCAGAATACAAAAAATTATTTGACGGAATTCAGGACGCTGACTCCATCGCTCTAGACCCTCACAAATGGCTTTACGCACCCCTTGAAGCAGGTTGCACCTTAATAAAAAACCCGCAACACCTCATTGATACCTATAGTTCTCATCCCGTTTATTACAACTTTAGCAATCAGGATGACGAACCCACAGTGAATTATTACGAATATGGTTTTCAAAATTCAAGAGGATTCAGGGCATTGAAAGTTTGGATGGCTTTGCAACAAGTGGGAAAGAATGGCTACATAGAAATGATTGCGGAAGACATCGCTCTATCCGAATTGTTGTTCGAAGAAGCCAAAAAACATTCGGAACTTGAAGCAGTAACACAAAATCTGAGCATTGCCACTTTGAGATATGTCCCTATGGACTTCACGCAAGACGAAACTTATTTGGACACCTTGAATGAAAAATTGTTGAATGAGCTGCAACAAGGAGGTGAAGTATTTTTGTCAAATGCCGTTGTTGCCGACAAATATTGTTTAAGATGCTGCATCGTAAATTTCCGAACTTCAAGAAAAGACATTATGGAGATTGTTGACATAATAGTTCGCGAAGGACGAAAAATTCACGAAATGCTTCAAAGAAAATGACAACTCTTTTTAAATAACTTTTGTGCGGCCAAGCGGCCAACCGTTAATAAAACATTCCAATCAACCTAGAAAAAACCTTTAATGGAAAACAACACCTACAAAAACGGCCAACTTGTTTCTGAACAAAAAGGCAATCATTTGACGTATTTCTACAAAAACGGAAAAGTAAAAGCAAAAGGAATTTTTGAAAATAATTTAATGGAAGGCAAATGGATCTTTTATCGCGAAACCGGACAGTTATGGCAAGTGGGAAATTTCAAAAATAGCATAAAACACGGGCATTTTATCCGTTATGATAGAAATGATGAAGTAGAATATGAAGAAAACTTCGTTGATGGAAAAATAGTCAAAAAGAAATAACAAACCACCAATAAATTTGACAAGATTGAGGTTTTTGGCTTAATTCAAAGATTTTTATTTACCTCCATTCGCTTTCAAATCCGCCAGACATTGCGCATCCAGCTGAACTGCTGTTCCACCTGAAACCATGTTTGAAATTCCATGTCCTGTCTCGGCTGCCCAATACATCAAACAACTGGACACATTGCAATGTTTGGGATGAGCGGTATCTTCATGCGCACTTTGCAAAGCGGCTCCCAAATTAGTCAATCCCAATATGTGTCCCATTTCATGGTTGATAGTTGTTGTCTCCAATAAACTTCTATTGGGTTCCAATGGACTATCGCTCAAATCCTGAACCGTTTTCTGATAAATTACCAAAGACGTATTCCAATAAGCCGACCCCATAACAACTGAAGTGCTGGTGTCTGTCACTGATTTTCCATCGGCAAAAAATACCCAAACCGCTATTTGATTGGAGGTATTAAATTTTGTTCTGTTGGCATTTTCTATCGTTACGATTTCGTCAATGGTGAAAGTTGCTTTTCCCGGAGATGGAATCGCTCTTTTTTGGACTGTTATCCCATTAGGCTTGTAAGTTCTCGCCTGTAGAAAAGAGACCATATTATTAACGGCTGTTGCTGATGGTTCAAATCCATTGACATAAACCAGTTCAATAACGATGCTCGTAAACTTTTTGTCCGACAACAAATCGTTGGAAGAACTTCCTGTCGTCTGTTTGTTGGTATTGGGATTTACAACATAAGTATTTGCTGATAAATCATCCTCTTTCGAACAGGAAACGAATAGGACAAAACCTATAGATAAAAGGGCAATAATTTTTTTCAAAATAGGATTTTTATGATTTGCATGATAGAAATAACTCAAAAAAATGGGTATTAGTATACTGGCGATTCCACTTTTTGAATTTTTAAGTCGATCTTTAAAATAAAAGCCAAAACCATAAAACAAAAAAACCCTTTCAAAAATCCATGTTTTGAAAGGGTCATTTTATAAAAAACTGTGGCTTTAAATTCCAGCCACCGCTTTTATTTCATCAATAATTCGTAATGCCAAAGCATCGGCTTTTTCTTGAGTGGCCGCTTCGGTATAAATTCGAATAATCGGTTCCGTGTTCGATTTTCTAAGGTGAACCCAATTTTCGGCAAAGTCGATTTTCACGCCGTCAATGGTTGTGATGTCTTCGTTTTTGTATTTTTCGGTCATTGCCACAAGAATCGCATCGACATCAATTTGTGGCGTCAATTCGATTTTGTTTTTGCTCATGTAATATTCCGGATAGGAAGCCCTCAAGGCAGAAACGCTCATTTTTTTGTTGGCTAAATGCGTCAAGAACAAAGCCACTCCCACCAAACTATCGCGACCGTAATGCAATTCGGGATAAATGATTCCGCCGTTTCCTTCACCGCCAATGATGGCATTATTTTTCTTCATCAAATCCACCACGTTCACCTCGCCCACTGCGCTGGCTTCGTAACTTCCGTTGTGCAAATTGGTCACGTCACGCAAAGCACGGGAAGACGACATATTCGAAACCGTATTTCCTGGCGTTTTGCTCAAAACATAGTCGGCGCAAGCCACCAAAGTATATTCTTCGCCAAACATTTCGCCGTCTTCGCAAATGAAAGCCAAACGATCCACGTCTGGATCAACGACAATTCCCAAATGGGCTTTTTCTTCGACAACCAATGCTGAAATATCTGTCAAATGTTCTTTCAAAGGTTCTGGATTGTGGGGAAAATGTCCGTTAGGCTCGCAATACAATTTCACGACTTCAACGCCCATTAATTCCAATAATTTTGGGATGATGATTCCTCCCGATGAATTCACACCGTCAACAACTACCTTGAATTTGGCCGCTTTTACGGCTTCAATGTCTACCAATGGCAAATTCAAAACCTCGTCGATATGAATGTCCATATACGCATCGTTTTCCATGATAGCGCCCAAACTGTCCACATCCGAAAAGTCGAAAGCTTCAGCTTCGGCAATTTGAAGGATTTTTTCTCCTTCAATGCCATTCAGGAATTCACCTTTTTCGTTCAATAATTTCAAGGCATTCCATTGTTTTGGATTGTGGGAAGCCGTCAGAATAATTCCACCATCGGCACTTTCCAGAGGAACGGCGACTTCGACAGTTGGTGTTGTCGAAAGCCCTAAATCAACCACGTCAATTCCCAAACCAATCAAGGTATTTACCACCAAATTATGGATCATTGGTCCCGAAATTCGGGCATCACGCCCCACAACAACCTTCAAGTTCTTGTTGTCCTTGCCGTTGCTGTTTTTCAACCAAGTTCCATAAGCCGAAGCAAATTTCACGGCATCAACCGGAGTTAAATTATCGCCCACCTTTCCGCCAATGGTTCCTCGAATTCCCGATATAGATTTTATTAAAGTCATATAATTTTAGAGTTTAGATTGCAGATTTTAGATTGCAGATTGCTGCTTTACTATTTTAGAAATATTTTCGACAAATATAAAAAAGTTATGTCTTTATCGAGAAGTAAATTCCAAGTTACTAATTCTTTTAAATAAATTAAGATTCGAGTTTTTTTATATCTTTATCGAATGACAAAATTTTAGACTTTATTTTAATGTCAAATAGAATCTAAAATCTGCAATCTAAACTTTAAAATGAACTTCTTAGCCCACATATTCCTTTCCGGAGACAACGATTTGATGAAAATTGGCAATTTTATGGCCGACGGGATTCACGGAAAAAACTTTGACGCTTTTCCCATGGAAATCCAAAAAGGAATTATTTTGCATCGTTCCATTGACACCTTTACCGATGCCCATCCTGTCTTTCGACAAAGCACGAAACGATTGCACGCCAATTACCATCATTATTCCGGCATTATCGTGGACATTTTTTACGACCACTTTTTGGCCAAAAACTGGAGTACTTATTCCGATGAGAAATTGGAAGATTATTCGGAACGTTTTTACCAATCTCTAAGAGACAATCATGATTTGCTGACCTTAAAAACCCAAAAAATGCTGCCTTACATGATCGATCATAACTGGTTATTAAGCTACCAAACCATTGAGAACATAGAAAATGTTTTGGCAAGAATGGACACTCGAATGAAATACGATTCGAACATGCGGTTTTCTGTTGCAGAGTTAAAAACGTTTTATGTTGAATTTGAATCAGAATTCACGGCATTTTTTAAAGAATTAATAGTACATTCGAATTTGAAAATACAGACTTTATGAAAAAAACATTATTGCTCGTTGCATTGGCCGTTTTAGGTTGCAAATCAACAGAAAAAGCCGCTCAACCCACCGGACTTGTCACCCAAAAAGCGATGGTGGTTTCAGCCCGTGAAGAAGCTTCAAAAATTGGTGTCGAAATAATGAAAAAAGGCGGCAATGCCTTTGATGCCATGGTCGCCACCGAATTGGCCTTGGCCGTTTCTTTTCCCTTTGCCGGAAATATTGGCGGCGGCGGTTTTATGGTGTACAGAAAAGCCAATGGTGAAATTGGCTCGTTGGATTATCGCGAAAAAGCACCCTTGGCAGCGTCAAAAGACATGTTTCTGGACGAAAATGGGAACGTCATTAAAGGAAAAAGTCTCGAAACAGCTTTAGCAATAGGAGTTCCCGGAACCATTGCCGGAGTATTTGCGGTTCACGAAAAATTAGGTTCATTGCCGATAGAAGAAATCCTGAAACCCGTAATTGCATTGGCAGAAAAAGGCGTAATTGTTACCAAAAAACAAGAGACCAGATTGCACAACTATCACGAATCCATTGTAAAAGTAAACGGACCCACATCATTGTTTTCCAATGTTTTCAAGGAAAATGACACCATCAAATATCCGGCTTTGGCAGCCACCTTGAAACGAATTTCAAAAAATGGAAGAGACGAATTTTACAAAGGCGAAACTGCCAAAACATTGGTCCATTATCTTCAGCAAAAAGGGGCGATCATCACTTTGGAAGATTTGGAAAAATATGAAGCCAAATGGAGAACACCCATCACTTTTGATTACAAAGATTTAAAAATCATTTCGATGCCGCCACCCAGCAGCGGTGGACTTTGTCTTGCCGAAATTCTCAAAATGGCAGAACCTTACGATATTGCCAAAATGGGACATAATTCTACCGAAGCCATTCAAGTAATAGTTGAGGCCGAAAGAAGAGCGTATGCGGACAGAAGTGTTTATCTAGGCGATCCCGATTTTGTGAAAATTCCAGTGAAAGAACTGATTTCCGAAAAATATTTAAGACAAAGAATGGCTAATTTTAGCTTTGACAAAGCCTCCTTGTCTTCTGAAATCAAGGAAGGAAAAGTAAATTATAACGAAAGTATGGAAACCACGCATTATTCCATTGTGGATCAATTTGGCAATGCCGTGGCAGCAACCACAACACTTAACGACGGTTATGGTTCGAAATATTATTGCGACGAATTGGGCTTTTTCTTGAACAATGAAATGGACGATTTTAGTGCAAAACCAGGCACGCCCAACATGTTTGGACTCATTGGCGGAGAAGCCAACAGCATTGCGCCTCAAAAAAGAATGTTGAGCGCCATGACACCAACCGTTGTCGTAAAAAACGGAAAACTGTTTATGGTTGTGGGAACACCGGGCGGTTCGACGATAATCACCTCGGTTTTGCAAACCATTTTGAATGTTTCCCAATACAAAATGAGTGTGCAGGATGCCGTAAATGCGCCGCGTTTTCACCATCAATGGTTGCCGGACGTAATCACTTTTGAACCCAATACTTTCAATACAAAAACTCTTGACGCCCTAAAATCAAAAGGATACATCATCAATGAGAAAACAACTCCAGTGATTGGAAAAGTTGACGCTATCTTGGTATTGCCGAATGGAAAATTGGAAGGCGGCGCAGACAAAAGAGGAGACGATAAAGCAGTGGGATTTTAAATTTGCCAGAAAATAAAATTGATGTCATTTATTGCTGATTTAGAAACGGCTTTTCAAAAAAAAAGCAATCCCGAAAATGCATTTGCCATGGCAAAATACATGCGAAACCATTTTTCTTTTTTTGGCATAAAAACGGATGAAAGAAGACAGCTTTTTAAAGCCATTTGGAAAGAAAATCAAGAGGAAATTGCCGAGAGTCCTAGAAAAATTGCCTTGAAATTGTATTCAAAAAACCAACGGGAATTGCAGTATTGCGCCATAGAAATTTTGATAAAACAACTCCAAGGAAATTACAAGAAAGAAGATATTCAACTCATTGAAAAACTGCTAATCACGAATTCTTGGTGGGACAGCGTTGACACGATTGCGAAAAATATTCTGGGTCAATATTTACTCGAATATCCATTGGAAACCGAAAATGTAATCGAACGTTTTTCGAATTCCGAGAACATGTGGCTCAACCGAAGCGCAATTCTTTTTCAACTGGGTTACAAACAGAAAACCAATTTCGAATTGCTGAAATCAGAATGTGGGAAACATAAAAATTCCAACGCGTTTTTCATTCAAAAAGCCATAGGATGGGCATTGAGAGAATATGCCAAAACAAATCCCGAAGCCGTAAAAAACTTTGTCTGCAACACCAATTTAAAACCATTAAGTAAAAAAGAAGCCTTAAAAAACATTCTTTGAGTTCGAAATAATGTTAATTTTACATTCTCTTAAAAAACGAAATGCTTAAAAAATACATCTATAAATTTGAAAACGGGATTGCTTGGTCCAGGCATAAAATCTCCAACAAACAATTCATATTCCTGTCGAGTGTATTGGTTGGCATTTCAGTGGCTTTTGCGGTAATCGTTTTAAAAACATTTGCCCACAAAATTTTTACTTTTGCCACTTATGTCACCAATATTAGCCTCTTCAAATACGGATTTATAAAAGGAATGTTGCCAATAATAGGGATTTTGCTTACCGTTTTTGTAATCAAAAAATTTCTGGGAGGCTCGATAGAAAAAGGGACATCGCAGATTTTGTATGCCGTTGCCAAAAAAGCCAGCATCATTCCCCGAAAACAAATGTATGCCCAAATCATGACGAGTTCGCTCACTGTAGGTTTGGGAGGTTCCGCAGGATTGGAAAGTCCCATCGTGATTACGGGAGCAGCTTTTGGTTCAAATTATGCCCAAAGATATAAATTAGGCTATAAAGACAGGACACTTCTCATAGGTTGCGGCGTTGCGGCTGGAATTGCGGCAGCTTTCAATGCTCCCATTGCCGGAGTTTTATTTGCCATTGAGGTATTATTGGTAGATGTCAGCATTGCTGCTTTTACACCCATCATGATTGCTGCGGCAACTGGGGCTTTGGTATCCAAAATAGCTTTGGATGAATCCATATTACTGTCTTTTAAACAACAACAAACCTTTGATTATCACAATATTGCATACTATATAATGCTTGGATTGTTCACTGGACTCATTTCGGTTTATTATTCGAGGAATTTTCAAAGGGTAGAACATTTTTTTTCAAAACTTAAATTTACGCCTTACAAAAAAGCATTTTTCGGAGCTTCGATTTTAGCATTGTTGATTTTTATTTTTCCAACTCTTTTTGGCGAAGGTTACGAAAGCATCAAAACCTTGTCCGAAAATGATCCGGGACAATTACTTGAAAACACCATTTTTAGTGATTTTAGAAACAACAGTTGGGTTCTTTTGCTGTTCATTGGCATGACAATGTTGCTCAAAGTATTTGCCTCAGGCATTACATTGGGAAGTGGAGGAAACGGGGGAAATTTTGCTCCTTCCCTATTTTTGGGTTCTTACGCCGGGTTTTTCTTTTCCAATTTTTTAAATTTAACCGGTCTTACAAAATTGCCCATCAGCAATTTCACTTTGGTGGGAATGGCGGGAATTCTCAGCGGATTATTTCACGCTCCATTAACCGCAATTTTCCTTATTGCAGAGATAACGGGCGGTTACGACTTGATGATTCCTCTCATGATTGTGGCTTCCATCAGTTTTGCAATTTCAAAACGGTTTGAAAAACATTCGTTGGACGTGAAAAATTTGGCCAGAAAAGGACATGCTTTCACGAGCAATAAAGACGCCAACATACTTTCGACACTAGACACCAATTCCATTATTCAAACCGATTATTTGACGGTTTCGCCCGAAGAAAACTTGGAGAAATTAGTGGACTTGATTTCGCATTCCAATCAAGTTATTTTTGCCGTGGTGGACAAGGAAAAAAATATGCTCGGCATCGTTCATTTCAATGATATCAGGGAAATAATTTTCAATCAATATCGCGTAAAATATACTTTGATAAAAGAAATAATGAGAACGCCCGTGGATCTCATTTATCCTACCGACAGTATGGAAATTGTAATGAACAAGTTCGAAAAAGCAAAAACCGCCTTTCTTCCTGTACTAAAAAACGGGAAATATTATGGTTTTATTTCCAAATCAATGGCGCTGGAAGCCTACCGAACCAAGCTAAAATCGATGACGATAGAATAATCCAAATTTATTAATTACTGATTATGCCAACATTAGAAAATCTTTTTTCAAGACTTGAAAGCGTCAAAGTCATTGATGACTCCATTTCCTATTTGCAATATACTCCAATAAATTTATCGGTTTCAAATGTTGGTTTATCAAAAATTGACATGGAAAATGCCGGTGATTTTGAAACTTATGTTGAAAATATCCTACAGAAAAATGAAGCAAAAGTCGCTTTTGGTGGCTACAATGAAGTGCGAAATTTATACAAATCAAGTCTACTTTTTAATGACGAGGCACGGGAGGAACGAAACATCCACATCGGGATGGATTTATGGATAAAAAGCGGCACTCCAATATTGGCAGCGCTGGACGGGACGGTTCATGGTTTTGGTTTTAATGCAGGCAAAGGAAATTATGGCCCAACAATTATCTTGAAACATTCCCTGGAAAATCATGTTTTTTATACTTTATATGGCCATTTATCAATGGAAAGTATTGCCGAAATTGAAATTGGATCCCTTTTCAAGAAAGGACAACAAATGGCAACATTGGGAAATCCTTCAGTAAACGGTGGATATTCCCCGCATTTGCATTTTCAAATAATTAAAAAAATAGAGGATTACATTGGGGATTATCCCGGTGTTTGCAGCAAAAAAGATTTAGATTATTATTTAGAAAATTGCCCTGACCCCAATTTATTGCTTAAAATAAATTAAACGTACAAACCAAAATGCAAAGTTCCTCGATGCTAGTCGATAAAAAAAGGTTTTATTAAAAAAAATCCTTATTTTTACTACTTACTTTTTTCAAATGACTCCAAACGAAAACACCATAATAAAATTCTACACCGCTTTCGCTAAATTGGATGCAGCACAAATGTGCGAATGCTGTCATCCCAATATTCAATTTCGTGATCCTGCATTTGGATTGTTAAAAGGAAACGAGGTTTGCCAAATGTGGAAAATGTTAATCGAAAGAAGCAACGGGAATTTAAAAATTGACTTTTCCGATGTTGAAGCAGATGAACACACGGGTTCTGCTCGATGGGTGGCAACCTATAATTTTAGCCAAACCAACAGGAAAGTGGTTAATACAGTTGCGGCTAAATTTGTTTTTCAGGACGGCTTAATCCTAAAACATACCGATGATTTTGATATTTGGAAATGGTCTAAACAAGCATTGGGAATCAAAGGATTACTACTGGGTTGGACTGGTTTTTTTCAAAATAAAATACAACAAAAAGCCAGAATGACACTAAAAAAGTACTGGGAACAAAAAGATAAATAAATCCAGAATACTTATATAGAATTGCATATCTCCCACAAACAAAGAAAATAATTCATCTCTTTGGGCAATTTTATCAGGAATAAGCAATTATTCGAAAAAACGTACTAAATATCCCCCTAATTTTAGTATTTTTTGTTTAAATTTGGTATGCCAAAATACGGATGTAGCGGATTTCCAAATTCTTGACAACAAATTAAAAATATTCAACTGAACTGCCGAATCGATACCAACTGGACAACCTGATTTTCCAAGTTCCTTTTCGATAACCAATAAAATAAAACCAGAAATCTTGAGAATGCCAATATCTGAAGAAAACGTACAAACACTTGCCAGTCAAATTTTGCTTCAGCGTTTTGCTCCTGCCAAAGAAAGAATTCTTGTTCTTGAAGCCACAAACGGAAACATATTGGAAATCAATCCCTTTTTAATTAAAATGTCGGGTCATGCAAAAGACGAATTAGTTAAAAAAACGATTTGGAAAGTGGGATTTTTTAAAAATATCATCGACAATAAAGATAAATTTCTTAAATTACAGCAAAAGAAATTTGTTCAATACCAAGACTTGCTGATACAAACTGTCGATGGACGCTAAATTAATATCGAGTTCATTAGCAAAGCGTTTTCGGTTGAAAATCTTAAAGTAATACAATGCTTCATTCATGAAATTATAGATAAAAAAGCAAAAAAATAACTGAATTACATTGCTGCAAAAAAGAGTAATAATGGCCAGCATAAAAAAGTGATCTAATTCAAAAGTACAAAGCACTTATGAAAGACAAAGCGCCACATTCAAATCCTGAAATTCATCGTCAAAAGGCTGATGAAACACAAAAAAACAAACCAATTGTTGTAGACACACTATGCTTGCAAGGGGAAACACTGAAACTCATTCACGAACTCGATGTACACCAGGTTGAACTCGAAATGCAGAATGAGGAACTTAAACTCGCAAAAGAGCAAGTTGAAATAACTGCCGAAAAATACGTTGATTTATATGATTTTGCGCCTTCTGGGTATTTCACGCTTTCAAAAAATGGAGAAATCCTTAAAACAAATTTTAAAGGAGCCAACATGCTTGGCAAAGAAAGAGCTCTCCTAATCAACAACCGATTGGGTCTTTTTGTGGACGATGAATCCAAATCTATTTTAAATTCCTTTCTAGACAGAATTTTTAAAAGCCAAAACAAGGAAACCTGCGAAATTACCTTGTCTACCCAGCCCGAAAAAACCACCTACTTATTACTAAATGGCATTGCGATTAACGGTAATTGCTTGATAACCGCCATAGACATCAGCAAACTCAAAAAAGCGGAAATCGCACTTAAAAAATCGGAATTGCTGTTGTATTCCAGCATAGACAGCCAGAAAGACACCCTGATTTTCTCCATCGACACTGATTATAGGTACTTGACTTACAATAAAGTACACAGCAATTTAATGAAAAACAGCTATAATTCAGTCATAAAAACAGGAATGAATGTCCTGGATTGTATTACCTTGGACGAAGACAGAAAATTTGCCAAGCAAAATATTGACATTGCTCTAAAAGGAGAATCACATTCGAGCATTAGAAACTATGGCGCCATTGAATCTGCTTATTATGAAAGTTTCTATAATCCAATTATTAGCAATAACAAGATAATAGGAGCATCTGTATTGGCCAGAAACATCACTAAACGGCTACAAATTGAGGAAGCCATAAAAGAAAGCGAGGAAAAATACCGTGCCCTTTTCGATTCCAATAGAGACAGCATCACCATTTTTAGATTGAATTCGGAGGGAATTGCAGAAAATTTTATTGAAGCAAATGCAGCATCAACGACAATTTATGGATATTCCAAGGAAGAATTAATGAAGATGAACGTCAGGGATTTGGAACCCATATCCAAAAAAACAAGGAAACAAAGAATAAAAACCCTACTCGCCAATGGCAGGTTAAACCTAGAAACCACCATTAAAACTAAAAATGGGAAATACAGAAATGTAGAAATAGAAGTGTTTGTCATAAATTTCTTGAATAAACCCGCCGTAATGACCATAACTCGGGACATTACAGAACTCAAGCAGATAGAACTCAATGCCAAAAAAGCCCAAGAAAACCTGCTGACCATTCTGGAAGCCATTCCAGATTTACTGTTTGAAGTGAACCAAGATGGTTTGATTCACCATTACCAATCCCACCAACATTTTGATTTACTTGCTGTACCTGAAGAAGTTTTTATGGGAAAACGTTTTCAAGATATTTTACCTGCTGATGTAGCAAAAATATGTATGGATGCCCTAGAAGAAGCTTCAAAAAAAGGATGGTCCTTAGGAAAACAATATGCACTTGACTTGCCCATGGGAAAGTTTTGGTTTGAACTTTCTGTTTCAACAATAAAAGAGAGCGATCTTAAAGACAAACATTTTATTGTTCTTGCACGTGATATTACGGAACGCAAAATGGCAGAAGAAAAATTAATTGCCAATGAAAACTTTTTAAAACAAACCCAAATCATTGCCAATCTTGGCTCCTATTCTTTAGATTTTGCTTCCGGAAAATGGACAAGTACAGCCATTCTTGACCGTATTTTTGGCATAGATGCTGATTTTGAAAGAACTGCTGCTGGATGGGAATCACTTCTTCATCCGGAATGGAAAGAAATCATGCACGATTATTTGCACGAAGAGGTCATCGGCAAAAGAAATAGTTTTAATAAAGAATATAAAATTATTAAATCAGACAGCAAAGAGGAATGCTGGCTTCACGGAATGGGTGAATTGACTTTCGACAATGAAGGCACCCCCTTACAATTAATTGGTTCTATTCAAGACATTACCGAGCGCAAACAGAATGAAAAAAAAATACACGAATCCGAGCAGTTCGCCCGTGCCGTATTTGATGCGCTTTCAGCCCACATTGCCATTATAGACGAGAATGGCATCATCCTTTCGGTAAATCTTGCCTGGCGCAAATTTATGGAGTCCAACACTCCTGAAGGAGTCCCCATAAAAATTAGTGAAGGCATCAACTATCTATCCGTTTGTGAAACTTCAGAAGGACTGTATGCTGATGAAGCTTCGGCGATGATATCAGGAATTCGTTCTGTGATGAATGGAGAAAATAATGAATTTTCACTCGAATATCCTTGCCACTCTCCAACAGAAAGAAGATGGTTCAATGTTCGAGTAACCCGTTTTCCGCAAGAAGGCGATTCACGAATTGTTGTGGCACACGAAAACATAACGGAACGTAAAAAAATTGAAGAAAAATTAAAATTATCTTCCGAAAAATTTCAGGACTTAGTAAACTCAACAGGAGGAATTGTATGGGAAGCTGATGCGGTGACTTTTAATTTTACCTATGTAAGCAAGGAAGCTGAAAGGCTTTTTGGTTTTTCAGAACAAGAATGGTATACCGAAGGATTTTGGGAAAATCACATACATCCTGAAGACAAAGAAAAAGCTGTGAAAAAATGCGTTTCCTTTACTAAAGAAATGAAATCGCACGATTTCACCTATCGCTTTATTGCAAAAAATGGCAAAGCCTTTTGGTTGAGAGATATTGTAAATGTCATCGTCGAAGATGGAGAACCCCGATGGTTACGTGGTGTAATGTTTGACATCACCGGTCTAAAAGAAAACGAAGAATCTTTGCGCGAAAGCGAAGAAAAATACCGAGGTCTAGTCGAAAATTCTCCCGATGCAGTAGTCATCTATATCGACGGAAAAATTGTTTTCATAAACGAAGAAGGCATCCGAATGGTGGCGGCAAAAAACAAGGAAGAACTAATAGGCAGATCTGTTTTGGAATTCGTTCATCCAGACAGTTTAGAGAGCATTATCAAAAGAATGGAAGAAGTGGTTTTAGATTCAAATTCATCAGAAACCGTTGAAGAAAAATTCATCAATTTAGAAGGTAATCCCATCGATGCAGAGATCAAAGCAATCCCAACAATTTATGACCACCAACCTGCAATTCAAGTCATTATTCACGATATCAGCAGTCGTAAGCAAGCCTCTTTGGAATTGAATAAAATCAATAGGGTTTATGCGCTGATTAGCCAAATCAATAATTTAATCATTAGAACAACCAATAGAGAAGAACTATTTCAAGAAATATGCAACATCGCCGTTACTTTTGGAAAATTCCGCATGAGTTGGATTGGGCTATTGAATGAACACAATCTAATTGTGACTACGGCCATTGCTGGATATGAAAATGGTTATTTTTCAAAAAGAAGTATTTCAGTATTAGAGGACACACCAGGAGGAAAAGGCCCCACGGGTATTGCGATGAGAGAAGGAAGAACAGTGATTTGCAACAATATCGCAAAGGATCCCATTATGGAATTATGGCGTGATGCTGCTTTAGAGCGAGGCTATCATTCTTCAATATCGATTCCTATAATTGTTCGTAATAAAACAATTGGCACTTTCAACTTGTATTCTAACGAAAAAAACTTTTTTTCCTCAGAAGAAGAAATTTCATTACTTGAAAAAATCATACAAAACATATCTTTTGCCCTTGAAGCCATTCTAATCGAAGAGGATCGAAAACGCACGGAAGAAAAAATTCGCCAACTCTCACAAGCTGTGGAGCAAAGTCCCGTAACAATTGTAATTACAAACACGAAAGGTGAAATTGAGTACGCAAATCCAAAATTTATCGAAACAACTGGGTATTCTCTTGAAGAAATAATGAATCAAAATCCCCGTATTTTAAAATCAGGTTATACCACTAATAAAGAATATGACGAATTATGGCAAACTCTGGCTACCGGAAAAGAGTGGCACGGAGAATTTCACAACAGGAAAAAAGATGGAACCCTTTACTGGGAATCGGCCACGATTTCACCAATTTTAAATGAAAATGGGGAAACAACACACTACATTGCCATCAAAGAAGATATCACATCCCGAAAAAATGTAGAAAAAGAATTAGTCAAATCAAAAGAACGTGCCGAAGAAAGCGATCGTTTAAAACTGGCTTTCCTTGCCAATATGAGTCACGAAATTCGCACACCCATGAACGGTATTTTGGGTTTCACCGAACTTTTGAAAGAACCCAAACTAACCGGGGAAGAACAACAGCAATATATTGAAATCATTGAAAAAAGCGGAAAACGAATGCTCAATATCATCAATGACATCATCAGTATTTCAAAAGTGGAATCAGGGCAAATAGAAATTGTCCTTTCTGAAACAGATATCAATGAACAACTAAAATATATCCATACCTTCTTTAAACCCGAAGCAAAACAAAAAGGAATTCAACTCATTCTTTCAAATGAGTTGCCATTAGAAAAAAGCTTTACACTAACCGACAAGGAAAAAGTCTATGCCATTCTTACCAATCTTGTCAAAAATGCCATCAAATTTACCAATGAAGGCACCATAGAATTTGGTTGTGAGAAAAAAGGAAAAAATTTGGAATTTTTTGTAAAAGATTCTGGATTGGGTATATCCAAGTCGCAGAAAAAAATAATTTTCGAACGATTTAGGCAAGCCAATGAAACCATCAGCCGTTCTCATGAAGGATCAGGACTAGGATTGGCCATTTCAAAAGCCTATGTAGAAATGTTGGGCGGTAAAATATGGGTCCAAAGCGAAAAAGGAAAAGGAAGCACTTTTTATTTTACGCTTCCATTCCAATCGGAACATGAATACAACCCCAAACATGCAATAGATGTCGGAAAAACGGATTCGGTCAATACAAAAGACCTAAACAAAGTCAAAGACCTTAAAGTATTGATTGTCGAGGACGATGCCATTTCAAAATTACTGGTAACCATCGCCGTTAAACCTTTTAGCAAAGAAATTTTAAAAGTGAGCACCGGCTATGAAGCCATAGAAGCCTGTCGCAATAATCCCGACATTGATCTCGTAATGATGGATATCAACATGCCCGAAATGGGTGGGTATGAAGCAACGAAACAAATTCGGGAATTCAACAAAGACATAATAATCATAGCACAAACCGCCAATGGAATGCAAGGTGATAGAGACAATGCACTAGCGGCAGGATGCACGGATTATATTTCGAAACCCATAAATATCACATCGTTGAGTGGGTTAATAGAGACGTATTTCAAAAAATAAATAACTATGTTTTGCCATTTCAACAAAGGTAAATTCAAACTCGAACCATAGCGAAATGCCCAAACAAACGACATCATCTTATTGTTGAAACAAATTAATGTAAAGCATTTATAAACAATTATTTGACTGAAAAATACTTGAAATCATCAAGAAGGATTACTACCCATTACAAAAAGTATAATCGTTACAATTCTAGATTCTGATGCTGCCTAATTTAAAAACAACCGTTTCACTTCATGCCAACAAGAAGTTCACTGTTCTTGAAATTCTCCAATTCACGGTGTTGGCTTGTATTTTGCTTTATTTTGGAAAAACTCTTTTTATTCCATTGAGTTTTTCAATGCTTATCAGCTTTATTCTTTATCCCATATGCAAGTGGATGGAACAAAAAGGAATAAGTAAAGGCATTGCCATTTTTATGGCTATTTTTGGCGTCATGCTTTTTTTTGGAGCGGTTCTTTATTTGCTTTTTACGCAAGTGGTCGCATTCTCCAATGAATGGCAAACATTCAAGGAAAAATTAACGGAAACAGTGAGCCAATTGAGTGTTTTGATTGCCGAGCGATTTGACGTAAGTTCCGAGAAACAGACAAGTTTTATTGAAAATGCCATCGACAATTCGGGAACACAAGCCATTTCCCTGCTTAAAATTACCGCATATTCTATTTCAGAAACCGTTTTTTACTTGTTGATTATCCCTGTTTATTCCTTCCTGATTCTCTATTATAGACGAATGCTGACAAATGTGCTTTATCATGTGTTCCGTTCCGAAAAAAAGGCAGTTATTCGAGAAATCCTTGTAGAAACAATCCATGCCTATTATAATTTTATCAAAGGAATGCTTTTGGTTTATTTAATAGTTGGGATATTAAACAGTCTTGGACTATACATTATTGGCATTCCACATCCATTCCTGTTTGGTTTCATAGCCTCAATCCTGACCTTTATTCCTTATGTGGGCATTTTTATTTCTTCGCTTTTGCCAATTACCGTTTCCTGGATAACCTTTAATTCCATTTGGTATCCAATAGGCGTTATTATGGTTTTCAGCATTGTGCAAATTTTAGAAGCCTACATCATTTTTCCGTATGCCGTGGGAAGCCGTTTAAAAATAAATACCTTGATTATTATTTTGGTGATCATCATCGGCGGCATTTTATGGGGACCCGCCGGAATGATTTTATTCATTCCGTTTATCAGCATTGCAAAATTAATCGCTGACAGAACAGCAAGCCTCAAAACATTATCCCTGCTTTTGGGCAACGGAGAAGTCAAAAAAGAATAAGGAAAATCAATCTTGCATCAATAACTGATTTTTGAAGTTGTGTCATTTACTTCAATGTTTATTTCCTTTCCAAAAATCAAAGCCCGATTATCCCTTATGTGTCCCGCCGGGAAATCAAAAATTACGGGGAAACTATACTCTTTTACGGCATTTAAAATGATTTCTCTTTGTGTCCCTCCAAACAAAGTGTCTTTCTCGACATTATAATCAAAATCCCCTACAATTAATCCTTTTAGATTTTTAAGCGCTCCTCTGCGTTTCAAAGTATACATCATTCTGTCCACACGGTACAAGTCTTCGCCCACGTCTTCCATGAAGAGTATTTTTCCGTAATTGTTGACCTCAGAATTACTTCCAATCATCGAATTGATGATGGAGAGGTTCCCACCAACCAAAACACCTTTGCCACTTCCTTTTTTATTCAACACATTTGTCGGAATTTCAAATCCGTAACCGTAGCCAAATAAGGCTTTATACAAAGTTTGTTTCGCTTCCGCCGAAGCTGATTTCATTCCGCCGGGCATTGTGGCATGAATGGTTGCCATACCAAGGTTGTGAATGTGGCTGTGCAATGTGGTTATATCAGAAAATCCCACAACCCATTTGGGATTTTTCTCAAAAGCCGTAAAATCCAATTGGTCGATAATGCGAACCGTTCCATAACCACCTCTTGAACACCAAATGGCCTTGACATTCTTGTTGTCGAGCGCTAATTGCAAATCCGCGGTACGTTCCTCATCGGTTCCTGCAAAATGATTGTGCCTACTGAAAACGTGTTTCCCCAAAACCACTTCCAATCCCCAACTTTTGGCCAATGCAATTCCTGGATCCAGTTCCGTGGAATCCAAGACAAAACCTGCCGGAGCCACAATCATGATGGTATCTCCTTTTTTCAAATAGGGAGGTTTTTTATATTTGATAGACTTGGAATTATCTTGATATTGACTGGCTGAAATCGTGTGTTGCATCTTTTGATAGTTTGTTTTACATTGCACAAAAAAGACTAAAATAAGCACTTGAACACAAATTACAAAAAATCTTTTTTGGTATTGAATGGGTTGTTTTGTCATAAAAAAATCAATAAATAGTATTGCTACAAGTTAAAAATGTCTCGAAAATCAAATGCCCAATCACGTTCTTTTTTGTACCATAATTGACCTTCGGAGACTTCTAAAGGGCAATCAAAATTGTTGGTATACAAAGCACCGGTTCCCAATCCTTGCGGCATGGAATTGTGTTGCAAAAACGTCCATTGCGCGATGGCATTCAGTCCAATATTGGACTCCAAAGCCGAGGTAATCCACCAACCAATATTATGTTTTTCGGCCAACGAAATCCACTCTTTCGTGCCTCGAAAACCACCCACAAAACTTGGTTTCAAGATGATGTATTGCGGCTTGATTTTTTGCAGTAAAGCTTCTTTTTCTTCCAATGAAAACACGCCAATCAACTCTTCGTCCAAAGCAATGGGAATTGGAGTCAATTTACACAGTTCTGCCATACTGTCAGTGTTGTTTTTTTGAATAGGTTGCTCTATGCTATGTAAATGAAAACCAGACAATTGATTTAATTTATCTAAAGCCAAAGTTTTATCAAAAGCACCGTTGGCATCGACCCTGATTTCAACTTGCTCCGGACTGAAATGTTGCCGAATATAACCCAATAATTGCAGTTCTTTATCGAAATCTATCGCTCCAATTTTGAGTTTGACACAACGAAAACCCGCCGCCAGTTTTTCCTCAATTTGTTGCTTCATGAACGACTCCTCGCCCATCCAAACCAAACCGTTAATTACGATGCTTTTTTCACCATTGGCAAACGCCGAAGGAAAGAGTAAAAAAGGACTTTCACTCTCCAATGATTGGAACGCCATTTCCACTCCAAATTGCATGGAAGGAAACTCGATTAAGGCTTCCCAAAGTTGGTTTTTGCCAAGATGGATATTGTCGCAAGTCCAACGCAATTTGGCTTCATAATCCGGTCGATCGTCAGCGCTTAATCCTCTCAAGATGCCGCACTCGCCTATTCCTTTTTTGCCGTCTTTTTCCAAGACGATAAACCAGGTTTCTTTCTCGGTCATCACGCCTCGAGACGTTCCCGAAGGTCGTTTAAAATGTAGGATGTATTTGTGGTAGGTTGCTTTCAATGTTGTGTTGGATTATTCTTTTACTACTTCTAAATCAAGTTCTGTCTCGTCTAAATGAAAAATCATTTTGTCATCAACTTCAACTAAAATTATTTTTAAAATAGAATATTTGTTGGAATCATTACCAATACTAATGGCATATTTGTTATTATTCAATCTCCATTTAGCATCAATTGTAATATCCGTCAACATGGCAAACAATTTAGTTTTGTCCAAAGTTGTTATTTTAAAATCCGCATTTTCTTCAAATTGGAATGTTGCCGAACTAAAACTCTTAATTATATCTGTAAAATTGGGACCCTCTGGTTTTTTCAATACTTTAACCACCTTCCATTTGCCCACAATATCCTTTTCTGAATATTCTTGAGACATAATGTGATTTGTAAATAATAAAATTGCAAAAACTAATAGCTGTTTTTTCATAAAATAATTCGTAAAATCCGTGTCAATCCGCTTAATCTGTGTACTAATTAATCCCCCAACAACCTCAAAACCCGGTTAAAATCCCCGCTAGGCAATCCTGCTTTTTGAAAGGTTTCAAAATCCTGTTTTACTTTTTGGGTCCAACTCAAGGCATTGGTCACGTTTTGTGATTGGTATTTTTTGTAAATGGTTTTGGCTGATTTGAAGTCTTTATTAAACAAATACGCGTGCGCCAGATTCATTTGGATCAACAATTCAGAATCGTCAAGTCGCTCGCCTTCCTTGAGGAATTTAATCGCTTTTCCGTATTGTTTGGTCATGATGTAGGCAGAACCAAGCGTGTTGTAATCTTCTATCTTCGACTGGCCATTGATGACGATGTTCAATAATTTGTCAATGGCAGCGCCATATTGCCCTTGTTTGACCAAATCATTTGCTTGTTTGCGTAAATCCGAATACATCGTGTTAGAAGCGCCCGTTTCTTTAAAACAAGCGTTACCATAATCCTTGAAGGCTTTCGATTTTTCGATGGCCAGCAGTTTCTGGAATTCCTGAAATTTGTATTCTTTTTGCACTTTGTCCAGCACGCAAACGCAAAAATCGTCGGAATTGATGAGTGATTTCGCCATTTCCGATGTTTTGCATTGGTTGATGATGACTTTTCGGTTTTCCAAAGTCCATCCCCTGCTCAATCTGTTGTTGACCCAAGGCACGACTTCGATAACAATTTTTTGGTTCATTATCCAATTCTTGCTTTCGAAACCAAACCACATCGCATTGGAATTAGGCAAAATACATAGCGATTTATCAATAGACAACAATTTGGCATCTTTGCTGACTGCCATATTTTGCTCATAGCAAGCCTTTTCCGTGGCGCCACTTTTTTGGTATTGGGAAGCCAAAGCCTCATTTGAAAAAATGGCGTATTTGCATTTGTCGTCACCCGAAATTTTAGACAGCAGGAAAACCGCTCCAGCCGAACCTTGACTGATTCCCGTTGGATCGGGAATGGATTTCAATACCGAAACCAAACTACTGGCCAATTGCTGGTTTTCGTCCAAAAGCGTGATCCTATAAACGACTTCGGTGGTTCCCACAGGCAAATCTTCGGTTTTTATGACGATTCTTTCCCTTGCCGAAACGACGATTTCTTTTTTGAATGCCCTTTCTTTGTCCCAATAGCCATCTTTTTGTGCAAAAATGGAGTTGACGGAAAAGTAAATTAGTAGAATGAAAAGTATTTTATTTATATTCATTTTTTAGATGTTTCAAATTCATCATTATGTAAACTGTAGTCTTCTCTTCGAGCGATTGTCCTTTTTCAATTTATTTAAAACCATCCGTCTCTTCGAGTGATTTTGAATGCTAATGCGACAGCTTTACCATTCAAAATTGTATCGAGAAGCTTTTGACCAGTAGGGTTCTCGATACAATTTTTAAAGCACTACGTTTTAATTCAATACACATTTATCTGGCTTTAAAAATCACTCGAACTGACGAGTGAAGGAAAAAGCTCCAGATTGTCACGTTCCTCGCAATGCCATTATAACTCGATGCTTTCGCCAATTTTAAGCAACATCAAATCTTTTCCTTTATCGAAAAACCGGCGAATTGCCTCTTCGTGATTGATGACGATGTAACCAAAAGTATCGTAATGCACGCCCAAAATCTTGTCGCATTCGACAAAATCAGAAGCCACAATGGCATCTTCGACATCCATGGTGAAATTGCCGCCAATTGGGAAAATGGCCAAATCGAGTTTGGTTCGCAAAGGAATCAATTTCATGTCCATATTCAAGGCCGTGTCGCCAGAAATGTAGATGTTTTTATGCTCGCCTTCGATGACAAAACCGCCTGGATTCCCTCCGTAGCTCCCATCAGGAAAGGAACTGGAATGCACTGCGTTTACGTATTTCACTTTCCCGAAGTCGAAAACCCAGCTTCCGCCGTGGTTCAACGGATGGTTTTTGAAACCTTTGTTTCCGTAATGCGTGGCCACTTCAAAGTTGGACACGATAACGGCGTTGGTTCGGCTGGCAATGTATTCCACATCAAGAACATGGTCGCCGTGGGCGTGGGTAATCAGTATGTAATCGGCTTCTAATTCGTTGATGTTGATGTGTGAGGCATTTGGATTGGCAGAAATATATGGATCGACCAAAATATGCTTGCCGTCCAGCTCGATTCCCAATGAAGAATGACCGTAGAATGTTATTTTCATCTGTTTCTATTTATTGTTTTATTGGCCAAAGAAACACCCACAACCAGCTCTCTTTGAATATGAACCATTTCGATGTTTTATTTTAAATCAAATTAAAATCCCGTTTTATCTTCCTCCCATAAAGAGATTCACGATAATGTCCTGAATGAGCGAAACCATGCACAATGCCAACAGTACCGAAAGTGCAAAAGTGCTTACCGCCAATTTTTTTAATTCCGGGTCCAACGCTCTTGGCTCTTGATTTTTATGCACGGTAATTAAATGTTTGGTCAAAGGAATGTAGGCCAACAAAAACAGGTATTGATCCAGACGATAGTCACTCAATACCGCAAAAGTAACGACCAAAACCATTGCCAAAACAATCAAGAAGTAATGGTATTTTTTGGCTTTTGCTCCGCCAATTTTAACCACGATGGTATTCTTGTTGGATTTCCTGTCTGATGCTTCGTCTCTCATGTTGTTGAGATTCAACACTCCCACACTCAATAATCCGATGGCGGTTGCCGGCAAGAATAAATCAAAATCCAATTGTTTGGAATATAAAAAATTGACCCCCAAGGTACTTACCAATCCAAAGAACACGAACACGAATATATCGCCAAAACCTCTATATCCATAAGCCGTGTTTCCTACGGTATACCGAATTGCCGAAGCAATGGCCAAGATTCCCAACACCAAATAAAACAACGAATAGCCAATATTGGTGTCTTTAAAAGCTTCATAAATCAACAATATAGAAGAAATCAAAGTCAAAATCGAGGTAATGACAATGGCTTGTTTCATCGCTGCAGGAGAAATTACGCCGCTCTGGATGGCGCGTTTGGGTCCCACTCTATCGGCATTGTCGGTTCCTTTCATCCCATCGCCATAATCGTTGGCAAAATTGGATAAAATTTGTAAACCAAGCGTGGTCAACATGGCAAGGGCAAATATTTTCCAACTAAAAACTTCCGTTGGAGTTTCAATCGTATCCGTTGGCCTGAGCGCATACATGCTTCCCACAATTATTCCCGAAACCGATAAAGGCAATGTTCTTAATCGTGCGGCTTCAATCCAATGTTTCATTTTTTTTGTTTTAGGTTTTGATTTTGGGTTTTAGTTTTTAGGTCTTGGGTTATAGTTCTACACACAGAACCTAAAACCCAAGACCTAAAAACCCGTTTTTAAGGCAACCATTTCTTTTCGAAGTTGGGTTTTCGTTTTTCGAGGAAAGCATTTCTGCCTTCTTTAGCTTCTTCGGTCATGTAGGCCAATCTTGTGGCTTCGCCTGCAAAAACTTGTTGTCCCACCATTCCGTCATCGGTCAGGTTCATGGCAAATTTCAGCATTTTGATGGATGTTGGTGATTTTTGCAATATTTCCTGCGCCCATTCATAAGCGGTGTCTTCTAACTCGGCGTGAGGAATCACTGCATTGACCATCCCCATGTCCATGGCTTCTTGGGCGGAATAATTGCGCCCCAAGAAGAAAATCTCTCGAGCTTTTTTCTGTCCGACCATTTTGGCCAAATAAGCGGAACCATAACCGCCGTCAAAACTGGTCACGTCGGCATCGGTTTGTTTGAAAATAGCGTGTTCCTTGCTGGCCAAGGTCATGTCGCAAACCACATGCAAACTGTGTCCTCCTCCCACTGCCCAACCGGGAACCACGGCAATCACGACCTTTGGCATAAAGCGGATTAAACGTTGCACTTCGAGAATATTCAAACGATGCTGGCCATCGTCTCCCACATAGCCTTGATGGCCACGGGCATTTTGGTCTCCTCCGCTGCAAAAAGAATAAATTCCATCCTTGCTCGACGGTCCTTCTGCCGAAAGCAAAACAACGCCTATCGAAGTGTCTTCCTGTGCATCGTAAAAAGCTTGATACAATTCTGAGGTCGTTTTGGGACGAAAAGCATTTCTCACATTGGGTCTGTTGAACGCGATTCTGGCCACGCCATTGCATTTTTTATAAGTTATATCTTCGTATTCTTTTACGGTTATCCAATCCATTATATTCGTTTTAAATTATCAGTGTAAAAATAGAGGATTTTTTATATTTTCCCATCAAATCCGAAATTAAATCAAAGGGGATTTTTTGAACAAATATTTTCATAAAGAGTTATATATGACTACATTTGGCCTCTATTATTATAGAAACCAAATATTAAAAATTTATCGTCACTATTTTTTTTAGCTTTTGTGGTATCAAATCAAATGCAGATTCTTAAAATTAAAAAAGTGTAATTTAAATTTTTTCACTTAGTCATGATACGAACAAAGAAGCTTTTTTACCACTTTCTTTTCCTCCTTGTTTGCACTGTCGCTTTTGCACAAAAGTCCGACACTAATTATTCAGAAAACCTAGTTGCCCCAATAGTTGCCGACACAACTTTAGTCCATCCATCGGCAGCAAAAGAGGGTTCTGGTGACACCATAATAACCAAAACCGATTCTATTGCTCCACTCCAAAAGGAGGATTCCATTGCTTATCCACCAAAATTTAAGGATTATAGAAGATTGGGCTACAATAGCGTGCTTTATGCTGGAGCTGCCGTGATTACTTTTGGCGGACTTTGGGCCATGCCGGAAAGCTTCACGCATTGGGACAAACAAGCGATGAAAGAAAAAGGGATGTTTTATAAATGGAAAGAAAACGTCAAAGCAGGACCCGTCTGGGATGGAGACAATTTCGCCATGAATTATTTGGCTCATCCTTATTGTGGTGGCGTGTATTACATGACGGCAAGAAGTAGTGGTTTCACTGTTTTAGAATCTTTTTCTTATTCCGTAATCATGTCCACTTTCTTTTGGGAATACGGTATCGAAGCTTTTGCCGAATTGCCTTCCGTTCAAGACCTTATTTTTACGCCAATCTTGGGGTCAGTAGTGGGAGAACTATTTTTTATCACCAAGAAAAAAATTGTCAAACACGACAAAAAAGTATGGAATTCACGATTCCTGGGGATAACAAGCCTGTTTGTCATCGATCCATTCAATACAGTTTTGGACGGATTTGGTTATCAAGAAAAGGTCAAAACCCAAATGAATATTGCACCGGTGGGATTTGACCCAAGTTCCCATAAAATGGTTTGGGGAGTGAATTTCTCGGCGAGTTTTTAGACCAATATATTTTTTTTATGTTCTAGCATTCAAATCGTCTCTTTGATTTTGAATAGTTATTTCGACTGCTTTACTATTCAAAATGGTATTGAGAGGTATTTTGATTAATACGGTTCTCGAAACCATATTTACAGCACTACCCTTTTTTATTTCATCAACATTCATCTGGCTTAAAAAATCACTCAAACAGACGAAATACTTTTATTCTCCTAAAATTAAAAGTAAATGGATATTTTTTTGTCAAACTAAGTTGAAAATACCAAAATATTTATTTTACGAATCCTATGTTTTAAAGCACCTAAGAGCATATTGTGTTTTTTAACACATTGAAATACAATAACTTAAATATTGTGTAAAAAAGTTGAATTGTTAATTTTTGTTCAAAACTCAAGCCAATTGTGGATAAGTTTGGCTTTTTTTAACAAGTAAAGCAGTTTATCTTTGGAATTGTCAAAAAGGCTTTGATTTACAGAGTACTAAGACAAAGTTTTTAATTACTTAATTTAATACCATAAAAAAATGGGAATTAAAATTAAAACGCAGTCCAGAAAGAATCCTCAGGACCTGACTGCCCCTGAAAAATTCTATGCCGCAGCAGTAAGCAACGGCGAAACTGATATGGAAGCACTCGCCGAGATGATTGCCTATCAGAGTACATTAACAGATACTGACTGTTATGCAGTATTGAGATCGTTGGAATACAACATCATCAATGAGCTAAAACAGGGCAGAATCGTTAAATTAGGTAGCTTGGGTAATTTCCAAGTGAGTATTAGTTCAGAAGGTAAAGTGACTCCTGAGGAGGTAACGGCTGCCGATGTAACTAAAAGCAGAATTCTTTTCCGACCTGGAAAAAAATTGCGCAATTTACTGGGTAATTTAAGTTACCAAAAAGCGAGCTAGTAACCCGCCGTTTAGATCAAATCTAAATGTCCGAAAGCCTCGAGTGTTCCCGCACTCGAGGTTTTTTTTTGTCCTTTTTTCACGAAACTTTTCTTCAATTCGTCCCGACGAAACTTTTGTTTCGTCCTGACGAACCAAAAAACTCGTCCTGACGAACTAAATGAACGGTCAGGACGAATTGAAAATTACTTCAAAAGAGAGAAAATTGGACTTACTAAAGGTTTTTTTTGGAGCACAAAAGCACAAAATAAGGAAAAGAATTGATGTTTTTTTTGGTAAAACAAGATTGTTTTATACTCCTTTTAGTACATTTTTGGCATAAAAAAAGCTCAAAAAAAGCAGCTAGTAACCCGTCTTTTTGAGCAAATTTAAATGTTCGAAAGCCTCGAATAGTTCCCGCTATTCGTTTTCGAATTGTGAGGTAAATATAAAAGATATTTAAATAACTTCTAACTACTATGTTGAAAAGTCATTAAAATCGTTGGTACTGCTGGCTTTAAAAGGGATAACTTATCAACGAACGTAGTTTTTTGAATAAGAAAAAACCGATTAATATTGACTGTATCTATTTCAATTATTTTAAAACGATTTTTTTGAAGTGTTTTTATGGTAAAGTTTATGCCAAAATGAAAATTGGAAAGTCGTGCAACCTGAAACTATAATGAGATTGCAAAACGTTGAATAAAAAATAGGGGCTAATGTGGAAAACCGTAAATTAAGATAATTTTTTTGCTCATTTTTGTTAATGAATTTTGTTAACAAAGTATTATTTGTAATACTTTTATTAGTGTTGATTTTGGTTAAATTTGATATAAATAAATTTCAACAAATTAATGATTATAAATTGATTATACTTTATTAAATGGCACAAAAAAACCTCTGGACTCGTGAAGAACTAATACTTGCATTCAACTTGTATTTGAAGTTACCTTTTGGCAAAATGCACAAACGTACTCCAGAGATTATAGAACTGGCCAATCTTTTAGGCAGAACTCCGAGTTCCATTGGTATGCGCTTGGGAAATTTTGCGAGCGTTGACCCTTATCATCAGGAAAGAGGCGTTGGAGGATTAAAAGGAGGAATGAATCAAGTAAAACCTATTTGGGATGAATTCTTCAATAACCAAGAGGAACTTGTTTTTCTAAGTGAACAAATCCTAGCCCAAAAAGAAAATACTTCCATTGAAAACAAATATCAAAATATTCTTTTAGACCTAAAGGGATTAAAAGGAGAAACCGTAATCAGGGAAGTAAAAACAAGAGTAAACCAATCGGTTTTCAGACAAATGGTTTTAACTAATTATACCACTAAATGTGCGATAACAGGAATTGATATTCCTGAACTGCTTTTAGCCAGTCATATTGTTCCTTGGTCAAAAAACGAAAATGAAAGATTAAATCCAGAGAATGGCATTTGTCTCTCGGCACTTTACGACAAAGCTTTTGATAAGGGATTAATTGGCATCAATCAAAATTATCAAGTGATATTGTCTGCGGATTTAAAAAAGAAAAAAGACAGCCCTTTTTATCAAAACCATTTTGCCTCCATTGAAAATCTAAAGATTACTAACCCAATAAAGTATATGCCAAGGAAAGAATTTCTGGAATATCATTTGGACAGTATTTTTGAAAAATAACCATTGCCGCACTGTACTCGAAATGACGGGCAACAAATTGTTTTTTTCAATAAACAATTACCAATAAAAAGAAGATACAAATATGAATACTGGCGAAATACTTATTTACCAAAATCAGGAAGGCAGCATCAAGATTGATGTTCGGCTTGAAGAAGAAACGGTTTGGTTGACACAAGCCCAAATCGCCTTGCTTTTTGGCAAAGGGAGAACTACCATAACGGA
Source organism: Flavobacterium sp. (assembly GCF_013823965.1). Taxonomy (GTDB): domain Bacteria; phylum Bacteroidota; class Bacteroidia; order Flavobacteriales; family Flavobacteriaceae; genus Flavobacterium. The sequence goes on along the minus strand of NZ_PNNA01000076.1, from coordinate 22,258 downwards.
ACACATCCAAAATGTTTTTATTGAAGGGGAATTAGAACAAAATCGAACCTGTCGGAAATTCCGACTAGTTCAAAAAGAAGGCACAAGAGAAGTTGAACGGGAAGTCGAACATTACAACCTCGATGTAATTATTTCAGTAGGTTACAGGGTAAAATCCCTGCAAGGCACCCAATTCCGTATTTGGGCGACACAACGTTTGAAAGAATACATTGTAAAGGGTTTTGCCTTGAATGACGACCGTTTCAAATCGGGGAATTCAATGAATTATTTCAACGAATTACAACAACGCATTCGAGAGATTCGATTGTCGGAACGCTTTTTCTATCAAAAAATAAAAGACATCTACACTACAAGCATCGACTACAATCCCAAGGACGAACAAACCATTGCTTTTTTTAAAATCATCCAAAACAAACTCCTTTGGGCCATTTCCCAAAACACGGCAGCCGAATTGGTTTACCGTCGCGTAGATGCTTCTCTTCCCCTTTTGGGTATGCAATCTTTTGACAAAAAAGAGGAGAAGTCGGTTCAGAAAACCGATGTAAGCATAGCCAAAAATTATCTCAATGAAGACGAAATAAAACTTTTGGGCTTATTGGTGGAGCAATATTTGGCTTTTGCCGAAACAATGGCTCAACAAAACACTCCGATGTACATGAAAGATTGGGCAGAGCGACTCGATTCGATCTTGCAATTAAACGGAAGAGAACTATTGACCCACGCTGGAAAAATAAGTCATCAAATGGCTATGGACAAATCTTCCGGTGAATTTGAAAAATACATAGAAAACAGGAAATCAATCGAGAAAGAACAGAGCTTGAAAGAAATCGAAGCGGATATCAAAAAACTGAAGAAATGAGTGCTTGAGTTTGATTGCGGCGGCGTGAACAGATTGCCGCGTTGACAATATCTTCAAGTTAAAGCTATTTGTTTGCGGCCATCAGGCAAGTTGCTCTCGTTATGTGATTTGCTTCGCCTGTTCACTATCGCTCGAGTCTCCCGTTGGTCGAAATGACAAGTCCATAGTGTATTAATCCTTAACATAATCACATTGCTCGCTCGCAATGACAGGTCGATTGTGGTGGAGATTGCCGCATTCCACTCACAATCACATTATAAAAAACAACTCTGTCAGAGTTTGAAACTCTGACAGGGTTGTTAGGAACGAGAGCGTTCATTTACTCTTTCACCAAATAAATTCCGTCTTCCTTGATTTCGATAAGCCTTTCCTTGTAGAGTGTGCCAATGGCTTTCTTGAAGGTTTTCTTGCTCATTTTCAAGACCGTCTTGATGTCTTCGGGATGGGAATTGTCCGTCAGGCGCAGGAAGCCACGACTGGCGCGAAGTTCGTCGAGAATTTTCTCGGCATTGGGTTCGATGTTTTGATAGCCCTGGATTTGGAGCGAAACATCGATTTTATGGTCGGGACGAATGTTCTTGATGTAGCCTCGCAATCGGTCGCCCGTGCGAATGGCGTCGTCATAGACTTCGTCTTTGTACAATAACCCTTTGTGTTGCTCGTTGATGATGACGTTGATGCCCAATTCGGTGATGTGGGAAACAATCAAATCGACTTCCTCCCCTTTTTCGACCGTTAGATGATCGTTGTTCAAAAACTGGTTGGTTTTGCTGGAAGCCACCAAACGTTTGGTTTTTTCGTCCATATAAAGGTACACCAAGTAACGTTTTCCTTTTTCCATCGGACGGGCTTGCTCCTTGAACGGCACGAGAATGTCTTTTTCCATTCCCCAATCCATAAAAGCCCCCACTTGGTTGACGTAGTTCACACGCAACAGCGCAAATTCATTCAATAAAATATAAGGTTCCAATGTTGTGGCAACGGGACGTTCTTCGTGGTCGAGATAAACAAAAACGATGATTTCCTCGCCTATTTCCCATTCTCGGGGTACGTATTTATTGGGCAACAGTATGTCGTGGATTCCTTCGGGGTCTTGTTCGGGATTTCCCAAAAACAAGCCTACCTTGGTGTCACGCAGTATGGTGAGCGTGTTGTATTTTCCTATTTCAATCATTTTCTTCTTTTTCTAAAGTGCAAAGGTACGAAGATTTTGAAGAAGATTTTTGAAGCAAAAATCAATATTAAGTTTTATGAATATCCGTTGCTTATACCAAAGCGAAAAATTAGCCACAGATTCAAAAGATTTTCACAGATTTCTTTAAAAGCACGCATAGAATCTGTGTTAATCTGTGACTCGAGCGATAGCGACTGGCGAAACAAATCAGTGGCAAAAAAAGACTTGGCCCGTATTTAGCACATTCCTATTAAGTTTATTAGAATTGATTCCAATTTTTGATTAGTTTTGAATACAACTTATTTCTCATAAAAATGAAATCCATTTCAACAGTATATTTACTTGCAGCCCTTTTATTGTCGCCTGTTTTATTTTCCCAGACCACGGTTGACGATCCGGAAATCAAAAAAATGATTCTGGAAATCAAAGCCGACAAATTGGAATCAATAGTTCGAAAACTGGTTTCTTTTGGAACACGCCATTCGGTCAGTGATACCAAAAGTGACTTGAGAGGTGTTGGTGCCGCACAACGATGGATCAAATCCGAATTTGACAAACATGCCAAAGAATCAGGTGGCAGATTGACATCCAGCATTGATTATTACTGGGTTAAAGCCGATGGAAAACGAATTACAACAGACAGCAAACTGGCCAATGTGATGGCAGTTTTAAAAGGAACTGACCCAAAAGACGAACGCGTACTAATCATTAGCGGACATATGGATTCTCGAGCGAGTGACGTCATGAATTCGAAAATCGATGCGCCTGGAGCCAACGACGATGCATCGGGAGTTGCCGCCATGATGGAATTGTCCCGCATAATGAGCAAAAGAACATTTCCTTGTACCATCATTTTTGTCGCCGTAACCGGTGAAGAACAAGGATTACTTGGCGCAAGACACTTAGCCGATTCGGCAAAAGTAGCCGGTTGGAAAGTTACGGCAATGCTCAACAACGACATGATAGGCAACAGCTTGTCCAGCGGCACGAATTTGAGAGACAACACTCGAGTGCGGGTTTTCAGTGAAACCATTCCTTACTTGGAAACCGAAGACGAAGCCAAAATGCGCAAATCGACCAATCGCGACAACGACAGCCCTTCCAGACAATTGGCGCGTTACATAAAAACGGTTACCAATCAATATGTAGACCAATTGGACATTGACTTGGTGTATCGAAACGACCGCTTTTTGAGAGGAGGCGATCACACTCCTTTCCTCCAAAATGGTTTTACTGCGGTTCGCTTTTGCGAGAAAAACGAAAACTTCAACCAACAACACCAAGACGTGAGAATGGAAAACAACATCCAGTATGGTGATTTGCCCGAGTTTATGGACTTTGAATACCTCAGAAAAAATGCCGCTTCCAATTTGGCCACTTTAAGCAACCTGGCTTGGTCTCCCGAAGCTCCTTTATCCGTTGGCATCGAAGTCAAGGAACTTTCTAATTTTTCAACCCTTGTCTGGCAAGCTCCCCAAGGAAAAGTTCCTTATGGCTACCAAATTTTAATCCGGGAAACTTCATCCCCGCATTGGGAAAAAACAATTTTCGTGAAAGACACCAGGGCAACCATTCCTTTTTCAAAAGACAACTATTTCTTTGCCGTGCAATCCGTCGATGAATTGGGTCACGCCAGTTTGCCGGTATTTCCGGTTCCAATTCGATAAACTAATAATATGTAGGATAACGGGTTAATTGAAATTACATCAATTCCTTGACATACGGCAAAAAAAAACAATACATTGTCTTGTCAATGTAAAAATCCATTTGATGCGGAAATTGCATTTGAATTGGCGATGACACTGTTATGTCAAACCAACCTAATAACTCGTGTCGTCCAACTGCACTTTTCCATTGAAAGTTCGGTACAGGAAGAAAAAATAGGCTCCCAACAAGGGTGCTCCAATGGCCACAATCGTCAGCATGATTCCCAATGATTTTTGGGAGGAAGCGGCATTGTAAATGGTGACACTGTATTTAGGATCGATGGTCGAAATCAACAGTGTTGGATACAATTGCAAAGCCACGAGAACCAACAAAAAAGCCATAGTCAAGGACGAAAACACCAAAGCCAACATGTATTTCTTTTTGGAGACCAAACGAGGCACATTGGCCACAGCCAAAAAGGACAAAACAGGAACCACAAAATAGTGTGGATTCTCCCTAAAATTGGCCGTCACTTCGGGTATAAAAATCAAGGTGTACAGCGTTGTTATACCAAAACTAATGATAAAAAATATCATCCCTTTTTGAAGCAAAAAAGTCAATCGATCGTGCAATCTTCCTTCGGTTTTCAATAGCAGAAAGATGGCTCCCTGGGTCATGAAAATGGAAAGCGTGGTCAGCCCAACCATTATGGCATAAGGGTTCAAGAATGAAAAAAAGATGCCGCCGTGATAGGTAAAATTAGGTCCCAAGGCAAAACCCTGCAATATATTTCCCAAAACCACACCCAACAAAAAGGCAATCATGATGCAGGAAACACTGTAGGTAATGTCCCAAGCGGTTCTCCACCAAGTCATTTCTTCGGCACTTCTAAATTTTATTGCCGCCGCGCGGAGTACATTGAACATCAAAAACAGCATGAACGGAATGTACATGGCCGACAACATCGTGGCATACATCACCGGAAATCCAGCGAACAATGCGCCACCACCTATGACCAACCAAACTTGGTTGGCGTCCCATATTGGCCCAATGGCGTTGATGGCAATACGGCGGCTCAGGTCTTTCCTGAAAAACAAATGCCAAGCCCCGGCTCCAAAATCAAAACCTTCCAAAATGGCGTAACCCGAAAACAACAATCCGATGACCAAATACCACAAGGTTGGATAATCTATTCCCAAAAAAGTTTCCATAAGCCTAAGTTATAAAAAATTTATTTCTGACGTTTTTTGCAATTCATCGTACGGACCGTGTTTTATTTTTTTATTGACCGAGTATAAAAACAACAGCAACAAGAGCGAATAGACAAAGGTGAACAAGACCAGTGAAAACAAAATTTGGTGGGAAGACACTTCTTGGGAAAACGCTTTATTCGTTCGTAGCAAACCATAAACCACCCAAGGCTGCCTGCCCATTTCGGCCGTAAACCAGCCCACTTGATTGGCGATTTGGGGTAAAATGACGGAAAAGGGAAAAATCCACATCAGCCATTTGGTTTCGAATAATTTGCCGCGCCACCACAAAAAACTGGCATAAAGCGTGAGTCCAATCAAGGCCATTCCTATGGCTATCATGATGTGGTAAAACTGGAAAACGGCATTGATTTGACTCGGCCTGTCCTCGACCGGAAAATCGTTCAAGCCTTTTATGGGAGCCTTGAAATCTTGGTGTACCAAAAAGGATAATCCACCCGGAATACCCAGCCCGGTAACGGTTTGTTTTTCCTTGTCCACCCAACCCAAGAGATACAAATCAGCAGGGGAATTTTTCTGGAAATGGCCTTCCATCGTGGCCAGTTTTGCGGGCTGGTTTACCGCAACGCCATCGGCGGAACTGTGTCCGGAGAGCAATTGGGTGAGTGAAAAAATGGTAGCCACGACCAAAGTAATCTGGAATGCTTTTTTGGATATTTCGACATAACGTCCTTTCCTGATGTAATAAGCATGCACACTCAAAACCAAGAAGGCTCCCGCCAAAATAGCGCCTTGCCAAGTATGGATAATTCGATCGACGCTGGAAGGATTGAACACCATGGCCCAAAAATCGGTTACTTCGGCACGAGCGTGCAATCCGGTTCCCACTATATGGTAGCCCGCCGGTGTTTGTTGCCAAGAATTGGCCACCACAATCCAAACGGCAGAGAACATCGAACCCAGAAACACGCCCAAAGTGGAGACAAAATGCACCCAAGGTTTTACGCGATTCCATCCAAAAAGTAATATGCCAAGAAAAGTGCTTTCCAAGCCAAAGGCAAACAAGCCCTCGGCGGCCAATGCGCTTCCGAAAATATCGCCGACGTAACGGGAATACACCGCCCAATTGGTTCCAAATTCAAACTCCATTATAATTCCGGTTGCCACGCCTATTCCAAAAGTCAAGGCGAATATTTTAATCCAAAAACGGGTCAGGATTTCGTAATCCTTGTTTCCCGTCTTCAGATAAAGTCCTTCAAAAATCACCATTATCAACCCGATACCGATACTTAACGGCGGATAGATGTAATGGAAAGCTATGGTAAAAGCAAATTGTATTCGTGCCAATATTTCAACATCCATAATAAAAATTTTTATTTAAAATATAGGTTATCCAATAAAAGCCTGGTGACGTATGCCAGCTCATTTTTCAATGAAAACAATAAAATCGATACTACGCCAACTCTTTAAAATACTGCAACAAAATCTTGTTGTTTTCCAATGTGGGCGTGAAAATTTCCAGAATGCTTGGTTTGTCGTTTTGGGCGTACAAGTTTTTCAAACTACTTTCCAAACTTGCTTCGTCGCTGGCAATGCTGTATTCAAAACCGTACATTTTCGCCAATTGCTCGGCGGTCAGGCAATGCGAAGTCTCGAAAAAAGTATTGAAAACCGTAGTTTCCTCGTGTCCGGGCAAAATCCTGAAAATACCTCCTCCTCCATTGTTGATTAAAATAATCTTGAAGTTTTTGGGCGTGTAGGCGTTCCACAAAGCGTTGCTGTCGTACAGAAAACCAATGTCTCCCGCAATCAAAACGGTGGGTTTTGCATTGGCCACAGCCGCACCAATTGCCGTGGAAGTACTGCCGTCGATGCCGCTGGTTCCGCGATTGCAAAAAACTTCCACGGAAGCAACCACGGCAATCAATTGGGCATATCTAATGGCCGAACTGTTGCTTAAATGCAACATCGAATCCTTGGGCAAGGAAGGAATTATCTTTTCGAAAGCCTTGAAATCCGAAAAAGGTATCTTGGACAAATATTCTTTGTGTTTACTGGCCCTCAAAGCCGCAATATCTTGATGAATGGAACGATACTTACTTTTTATGGGAATGGTAAAGCGCAAGAACTGATGAAAAAATTGATTGGGATTGACTTTGAAATGATGCGTCAAACAACCAAAAGTGTCATAAGCCCTCAAAGTATCAATATGCCAATGATGCTTCGGTTTGTAGCTTCTCAAAAAAGCTTTTATCCTTTTGGAAACCACCATCCCGCCAAAAGTTACCAGAATATCGGGTTGCAATTCTTTGAATTCTTTCTTGGCAAAAGGCGTAATTATGGTGTCAATATTATTCAAAAAAGAAGGATGGTGCAGGTTTGAGGTATTCTCCGTCATCACGACAACCGAATCATCCTTGGCCAAGGATTCAATAATTGCAGCGTCGATTTCATTGGGTTTGTTTTCGCCCACGAGGATTAACTTCTTTTTGGATTTGTTCCAAATATTGGTAAACTCCACGATTTCATCAATAGAAATTTTATGGTTTACCTTGGCAAAAGCCGAAATCGTGACATCTACATCCAATTTGGAAACCGTTTGGTACAAAGGTTCTTCAAAAGGGGCGTTGATATGCACGGGACCTTTTTTGGTAAAAGCCTTGTTGATGGCCTTGTTGATTTTCAAATCGTTTTTGACCGAAACTTCCTCGGTTAAATTGGCATTGTAAAGCGAATGATTTTTGAAAACATTTTCCTGGCGAATGGTTTGGCCGTCGCCAATGTCGATTTTGCCCTGCGGCCTGTCGGCAGAAATCACGATTAAGGGAATCTGGCTATAAAATGCCTCGGCAAAAGCAGGATAATAATTCAACAATGCCGAACCGGAGGTGCAAACCACCACGGCTGGTTTTTGGGTTTGTTGTGCAATACCAAGGGCAAAAAAAGCGGCGCAACGCTCATCGGCAATGCTGTAGCAATTGAACTCGGGATTGTTTACAAAACCTATGGTTAAAGGGGCATTTCGCGAACCTGGAGAGATGATGATGTTTTTGATTCCCTTGGCAAGACAAATTTCAATGATGCTTTGCGCTAAAGGTATTTTGGGATAAATCATTTTAAAGTTGGAAATTAGACGTTAGAGGTTGGACTTTTTACCATCCTGACCTGAAAGGCAAAGTTACAAACTTGGCAACCGAATTCCTTAAATTCGAACAACTTTTTCTTACTTTTGGAGAGAAATATTTAAAAAAATGGAAATCCAAATTAGACCCTACCAAACCAAGGACACCCAAGCTATCTTGGACATCATCAACCACAATATATTGCATTCGACGGCTTTGTACGATTACAACATCCGAACTTTTGAGCAGCAGAAAAACCTTTTGGAAGAAAAAATTAGCAAAAACTTCCCCGTGATTGTTGCCGAACTCGACGGGCAAGTGGCTGGTTTTGGAATGTACAGCGAGTTTCGGTTTCGGGAAGCGTACAAGTTTACGGTCGAACATTCCGTTTACGTGAATGAAGCTTTTCACGACCAAGGCATTGGCCACCAATTGCTTCAGGAATTAATTTCTTTGGCCAAAAAACAAAAACTCCACACCATGATTGCCGTAATTGATGCCGAAAATCAAGGCAGCGTGGCATTTCACGAGAAATTTGGTTTCCAAACCGTGGGCATCATCAAGGAATCAGGCTATAAATTTGACCGTTGGCTGGATTCGGTTTTCATGCAGTTGCTATTGGAATAAAAAAATCTGACACAGATTGCACCGATTTTCACCGATTAATTAGCGAAATCTGTGTCAAATTATATTTGATTTTTATTTACAAGTCAAACACTTTTGCAAGATGTGCTGGATAATTTTCAAGAACTTCCGCTATGTTTCCATCTTTAAAAATATCGAAACAATTGTAATCAGTAGCAATTTCAACACCGCAAAAACGATAATTACTGGTAATAGGCAGGAATAAATCGGCTGTTCCTTTTCCTTGCATCAGCATTTGTGAAGGATTGTCAAATGCTTCTGCCGGTGCATTAAAAGTGGCACAAACCATAAATTTTTTGCCTTGCATTTTCCCGCCCGTCCCATATTGCTTGGTTGTGTCTTCTCTTGTTCGCCCATCTCCCGAAAGAAATTTTTGACTGTTCAATCCGCTGTTAAACACTTCGTCCACATATTTTTTGTAAATCCAAGGAGCACCAAACCAGTTTACAGGTGTTTGCAAGATAATGATGTCGGCTTCCATGTGTTTTCCGACTTCTTCTTCTGGATTGTAGCCTTCTTCTACTTTTGTTTCTAAAATTTCAAATCCTTTTGCTACAAAAAAGTCTTTTGCTTTCTGAATAAAAGAATTATTAAGAGTTCCTTCCGTCCAATTTGGATAGGTTAAATGTGTATTGATGAGTAATACTTTTTTTGGTTTTTCCATCGTAGTATTTGTTGTTATTTTTTCACTTTTTTTACTCCACAAAAGTAAAAACTAATATTGCCAAAAAAGGAAACAGACTACCACTAAAAAAGAAACAAATTACTTATAACAAAAAAACGCCTTGATTAAAGATGTTTCATTATATTATTTTTTTGCTGATGGCTTGCAATCGATATTCTTTTGGCGTGAGATTCACCTGTTTTTTGAAGAATTTGGAAAAGTAATTGGGATATTCAAACCCCAATTCATATGCTACTTCGGTGGTGTTTAAGTTTTTGTTTTCCACCAATAATTCTTTGGCTTTTTTAATCACAAAATCGTGGATATTTTCAAGAGCTGATTTGTTGGTAAAATGTTTTACAATGTCGCCCAAATAATTGGCGGTCAAACCCAATTTGTCTGCAAAATACTGAACACTTGGAAGTTGGCGTACCGGTTGACTATAATAATCGTTTAAACTTTGTTGAAAATCCAATACAATACGATTGTATTCTTTTGGGTCAGTTGAAAACCGTCTTTTATAAAATGCTTCCACCAAAGAAACCAGCACATTTACGTACGACAACAACACATTGAAATTTCGTCTTTCGTTTTGATAATATTTCATCATCAATTTGAAAACAGCTTCTATTTCTTCCACCTCTTCATCCGTTAAATACAAGGCTTCGTGTTGCCCGTAATCGAGATAGGTTTTGAACAAGTACCGATTTTCTTCAATGATTTTTTTTGAAAGTTGCAGATACATTCCTTTATAATTGGGTTCCACATCCCAGCCTGTCGGAACAATTAAATTTGGACTGTTGAAAAACACGGCCGTAATCGGTTCACTTTTGGGTATTGTCCTATTTACAACATTTATTTTTATGGAAATTCTGTAAAAGTCAACCGTAATCGGTTCAGATGAAGACAACATATTTGGTGGGTCGTAATAACCAACATCAATATCATTGTCCAATGGTTTGTCCAACCCAAGATATTCATTATACGTTTTAAAATCCGAGAAATTTTTCATTTGACAAAGTTACACATTTATCTTTTTTATAATTTCCTTCCATTTGTAAAGTAGCAGACGACAATTTCTAAAATCGAATGACTTATATTTGCAACTTTACAAACAATATGGACTTTACCCTTCTTTCTTCTCCCCTACAAGGATTTACCGATTTTCGTTTCAGGAATGCCCAAAACAGGCTTTTTGGCGGAATCGACACTTTCTATTCGCCTTATATTCGGTTGAATGGAAAACTGGAAATCAAAGCTTCGTATGAGCGAGATTTACTGCCTGAAAACAATCTGGATTTAGAAGTCATACCGCAAGTAATCACGAATGATGCCGAGGAGTTTTTGTTCGTTGCCAAATATGTTCGGGAACTGGGTTACAAAGAATTGAACTGGAATTTGGGTTGTCCGTATCCTATGGTGACCAAATCCGGGATGGGTTCCGGCTTGATCAAGAACACCGAAAAAATCAACCATATTCTGGAAAGGGCACATTCCGAGACCGATATTCTGGTTTCGATGAAAATGCGTTTGGGTTATGATACGACCGAAGAAATTCTGGATGTTTTGCCTATTTTGGACCACTATCCATTAAAAAATATCGCCATTCACGCCCGAATTGGCAAACAATTGTACAAAGGCGGCGTCCACTTGGATGCATTCCAACACTGCATCGACAATACCAAACATAAACTCTATTACAATGGCGACATTACTTCGGTGGCCAAATTCAAGGAAATGCAGGAACGTTTCCCGACAATAGACCATTGGATGATAGGACGCGGATTGATTTCCGATCCTTTTTTGCCCAGCATGATACGAAACAACAGCCCAGAATATCCCGAAAACAAAATGGATTTGTTCCGTGAATTTCACGACACTTTATATGCCATTTACAGTGAATCGCTATCGGGTCAAACCCATATTTTGTTGAAGATGTATCATTTATGGGAGTACTTTTCAGTCACTTTTTCGAATCCGCACAAGGTGTTGAAACAAATCAAGAAAGCGCAGAGTATCCGCAATTATGAAGCCGCCGTGGAAGCCATTTTCAAAAACGAGAAATAATTAACCAAATAAGGCATATAAGTTCATTTAAGCAATACTCTTATATGAACTTATATGCCTTATTTGGTAAAAAACTAAAAAATATTACCCCTTAATCCAATTCAAGACTTCCGGGTCGTTGGGCAAAGTTCTTGGAGAAATTACTTTTTCCAATTCGCCTTTTTCGTTCAGAAGGTATTTCTGGAAATTCCATTCCACTTGACTGTCCTGCAATCCGTTTTTGGATTTTTGGGTCAGGAATTGGTACACTGCACACATATCATCCCCTTTTACGGAAACTTTGTCCATCATCGGAAAAGTTACGCCGTAATTCAATTGGCAGAAAGCGGCAATTTCTTCGTTGGTTCCCGGTTCTTGACCCGCAAAATTATTGGCTGGAAAGCCCACGATCACGAAACCTTTTGAAGCGTATTCTTTGTACAAGGCTTCCAATTCCTTGTATTGTGGCGTCAATCCACATTTGGATGCCGTGTTGACAATCATGATTTTTTTGCCTTTCAAGGAAGCAAAATCAAATTCTTTTCCTGATAAGTCTTCCACCTTGAATTGGTAAATGGTTAGTTTTGGCATAGTGGTTTCGGTTTTAACTTGTTTGTTTTGGCCTTGGCAACTCCAAAAAAGAAACATTGCAAAGGCACACATCAATAGGTTTTTCATTGGTTTAATTTTTTATAAAATTAGTCAAAATGATTTTTTAAACGCTGGAACGATTCCTAAAGTTTTTATAATATTGGTTTTGTTGCATCAAGAATCGATTTTTAAAGAATGCGTAGTTTATCTCACTCTTTTAAAAACCAGATTTTTGAGTTTTGATTTCATCCTTTTGGAGGGATTAAATTTAATTTTGGCCCCTTTTATGTTGGCTGTTCCCAATTCTTCCAGTGTATCGGCAGGAGTGCCTTGGACTGTTATTTGAAACGAACCCAAATTGTCAATTCGCGCTATACTTCCAGCGGCCAATGTTTCGGAGATTACTTCTGTAAGCCCTATGATTACGGCGTAACAATCAGCTTTGCTGACCGTGGACCGCGAAGCGACCATTTCGGCAAGACTATATAAATCTTCTTCGCCTTTATGGATCGCACAAGGATAATATTTGATTTGGGGAGGTGAAACCAAGATGTTTTTCTTGGGCACCATTTTAAATTGTACGGCCATACTACTACTATTATTGAATTATTTAAATAAAGGCTTTGTTGGTATTTTACAAAATCGGTATTGAATTTAGCGCCGAAAGTCATTGTGTTCCAATCCAGCACTTACAAAGTTAAATAAATTTAAATATGTTTTAATAAAAAGATATATATGTTTTATAAACAAACATATATATCTTTTTATTGCTTCAAACTTACTCGATAAAAACAGGGCAATGACAAACCTGTTTGCGGGTCCTTATAAAACAACAAAGACTTCAGCATTTAAGTGAAGTCTTTGTTTGATGGTGTAGATAAACTATGAAAATGAATGTAATATCCTATTTGATATTGGTATAAAATTTTCTTTTATATTCTATAAATTATTAGCGACTCCTATCAGGGTTTAATCCTACTTGTGACTCTTTAACATAAAGCTGGTTATCTTATATAAATCTCCACTCTTGCTGATCTACTAATCCCTGTGGAAGAAGCTCCAGTCCAATAATAATCTCCTGCAGAATAATTACCATAATTAGAAGATAATCCAATACCTCCAGAAACATCGTTCGAAAGTTGATCTGCTTCATTGTTCCATCCAAATCCCCATCGAACTTTAGCACTTGCATATCCTGAATAATTGATTCCATAGAAAGTAAAACCTTGTTGTGCAGTGAAAACACTGGTATTAAAACCTGAGAAAGTCATCGTTCCATTGTTTGAAGTATAATAAGTATCTTGGCTTCCTGCGAACTTTGAAATAAGTGTAGTTCTCAATCCGCTACCATGAAAATTATTTTGAAGCCAGGTCCATTTAGTCAAACCATCAATACTTCCACTTTCTGTAGCAATGTTTGAAATATCTGGCCAAATAGCCATCAAATCTTTAGATTGAAAATTATTCATCGTTTCGTATTTAGCATCTCCTGCATTTCTGGTAACATCGGTTGGATTTAAGGTGTTTGCCGTTGTCCAATAAGTTGCACTGTAATTAAAAGTGGTTCCGGCAGCAGCAGCTTTCATTGCAAGCATCCATCCACCTCCATCATAATTACTGTCCATTATACAATAAATTTGGGTGGGACCAACATTTGGTAAATCAATCCAATAAACCCCATCAACAGAGGATGGAAAATCTGTCTTTATTTGTAGTGCGCTTGTTCCAGCTGATGATGACGATGAGCCATCATTTGATTTCAAAGAAATAGTCTTTCCTTTAGAATCAACCATTTGACTGGCGCCTATGGCACCGTTTTTGTTTACATAATTAGGTAAATTATTTACGATCCTGCCAAAACTAGTCAATACGCTTACATCTGTTACCGTAAGTGTTGCCGCAATGGTTCCTGAATAATAACTGCCATTTGCCGCTTGACTTGCCACTATGGAAGATGTTCCGGATCCATGTATCGAAATAACGTTCCCTTTAACGGTTGCCACGCTTGGATTGCTGCTAGTATAGGTAATCGCACCGGAACTATTGGATGTTGGTGGAGGGATGGTAAAATCATTATCAAAATATTTTTTATTCTGAAATGAAAAATTACTCAATCCTGGACTTGTCAATGCAGCCACGGCAGTAATGGTTTCTGACAAATCATCTGGAATTGAATTTCCTTCAGTTCCTGAGAAAGTTTGGGTACTTGAAATAGTATAAGTCCCATTTGTTGGCGTAACCACCGAATTTACAGTTGCCTGTACTGTTAGAATATGTTCTTCTCCAGGATACATCGTTCCAATAGTCCATTGTTTGGTGGTTGCATTCCAGCTTCCAAAAGTTGGCGTTGCATTGGCGAGTGTAACCACGCCAGGTAATGTGTTGCTAATTAACACATTATCCACTTTATCATAACCGTAATATTTTACCTTGACCTTGAAAGTGACAGTTGAATTGCTCGCCACGGTATTGTTATCTGCAGTTACGCTAAACACTAATTCTGGATGGCAGTCGTTCACTGGTTCAAATGAAGATTCATAAGTACATGTGCCTTGTGACACTACAACTTTGAAATTACCTACAGTTGTTGGAGTGTATGAATTAGAAGTTACCCCTGGAATTAATATTCCGTCTTTGTACCAGTCATAAGAGGTAAAACCTGGAGTAGCTGTCAAGATGGTAGAAGGCAAACAGCCGTCTCCTACTTTAGTCAACTGGATGGTTGGAATGGTTTCAAAGCCCGAGAAATAACCTGAGGCACCAAGAGCTCCATTATATCCAAAAAAACCAACAGCAATTGGACCATTGGCTGATACCGAAACGTTACCTGATAAACCGGGTAAAAAATAGGTTTTCCAATTAGTACTCCCGGACACTGTTTTTTTGGCTGCCAGTATTGTGGCATAACTAACCTGATTAGCACCGTATTTAACGATAATGTCTGCATCTGCAACTGCAGTGGAAGCAATGATTGTAACACCTCCCGAAATAGTGACTCCAGCCATATTAGTGATATCCGGAATACCGTCTACCTGACTACTTAACAAACAGTTTACCGGAGCAATAAAATTGATGTCACCGGTTTGAGTTCCATTACTTCCCGCCAAAGATTGGAATGCATAAGCCTCTTTTGAAGTATACACATACATATTAGCACCAGGTACCGATGAAGTGGTTGACGAGGAGGAATAATAAGTCGACGGAATACTGTAATAATCCCCATTGTTTATTGTTGCTATGGGAGTTTCCCCTCCATTAACATATATTTTTGTGTCGTTTTGAGTGGCCACAATTACAGGAAACTCAAGTAAATCCACTCCGTTTCCTCTTACGAAGACATACTCTCTTCCCAAGGTGTTTTCTGGAATAATCTGGTCGATGGCACAGTCCTGGTTCGCAAGAGTTGATGGCTGATAATGGAGTTCTCCAAAACTGACAGCAATATTTTTATCAGAAGTAATGGATGCTCCGAGCCAACCATCCACATTTGGGGAATTTGCCGCAGCAATGGTAGCTTCTAGAACATACGATTGGCCCGCATTTAAGGTAATTGTCAAGGCATCATCTGTTATGCCTGTAGCATTTGTACCCAACCTAAAAGTACAATTCGGATTATATCCAAATATCCTAAAAGTAGTATTGTCTTCTGTGGCCATTATTCCCAAAGTCGAATTGAGTATGGCATAGTTTGTCCCTTTATTTGGAACACCACCCCATTTAAAAGCTTTTCCAAGAGCAGCCCTTCCCTTAGAAGTCAGGGAAGAAGCTTGATTGGCTGATTTACCGCGATAGTTTACATAAAATTTTTGACCTCCTGGCGAAACAAATCGCAATCCACTGTTACTTAACACAATACCCGTATTTACGGACGAAACTATAGCAATATCATTTTCTCCAGAAGGTAAAGTATAGCTTGTACTTGCAGCTTTTGAAACGGTTAATGTGGTCAATATCGAAGTACTGTTTCCTCGATATACATTTACGGTAAATGGGCTAGTTTCTGGTGTCGACACGTAAATTACTTGTTCGACGATTGCAGCACTTGCTCCTGAAATTGAACCTGAACTCTGCTTCAACGGTGGTAGATAATGCAAATCACTTAATTGTGCAAAACCCCGGATTGAACAGAGAGCCATAAAGAACGAAAAAATTATAATCTTGGATATTCTCATCTCAATAATTTATTATACTACTTAGATTAATAAAAATAGTCAAATTGAATTCTATCACCCGCGGTTAAAGTGTACGCCGTATTGTTTGCTGGTACATAAGTTAATGTTGTCCCACTAACACTGTATGCCGTATTACTGATGCGGACACCATTGATATACATTTTCACTTTACTGTTTACTGATTTTGTTTGTGTTAAAGTAAACACTGTTTGAGAAACAGTAGCCGTAAATTCATCTGTTACATCTCTAACACCAGCAGTAGATAAAGCCGTTGTTACAAAAGCTGTCGTGGCTATTTGAGTGGTATTAGTTCCTGCCGAAGCAGTGGGAGCAGCTGGTACACCAGTAAAAGTTGGCGAAGCTACTGCTGCCTTGTTGTTAAAAGTAGTCCAATCAGTAGAAGACAAATAACCATCGGCAGAAGTTGTAGCAACAGGCATCGAGATTTGTGGTGTTGATCCTCCTGAACTAAGAAGAGGAGATGCTGCCGTTACACTAGTGATAGTTCCTGCACTCACGTTGGCAGGTGCCCATTGGGTTCCGTTCCATGTCAAAACCTTTCCTGTTGCAATACCTGTTAAAGTAACATCCGTAAGATCAGAAGTGGCTAATGTTACGATACCCGTTTTTCCTGCCACACTTGAAACAGTTGAAGTTTGTGATATTTTTTGCCAAGTAGTTAATGGTTCAGTAGTAGTAGAAGAAATCATCCAGTCTCCAACATTGAAATCTGTATTAGTTTGTGTTTCTTTTCCTGCACCTGAAATAATATAGTAGCTACCTGCCGGTAAATAAGGTACAGCAACACCCCCAGACAAACTTATACTTCCTTTATAGGTAAGTCCAGACACATTTATCAGAGTATTTGGAATTTTACCATTAATATCCAAAACTGGAATATTTCCAGAAGAAGTTCCTGTATTTAAAATTGCTGCTGTTCCTAAACCTAGATTGGCTCTTGCATCAGTTGCATTGCTTGCACCTGTACCTCCATTGGCTACAGGTAAAACTCCCGTAACTTTTGTTGTAAGGTCTATACCTCCTGCCAACATCGCATTGCTTACTTTACCAGCCCCAATAGTTGTTACTCCAGCATTGTTGATGGTTACATCGCCGCTCATCGCCACGGCTGCAGCAAGGTTTGAACCATTACCAACTATAATTTGTGCGCTGGTTAGTGCGGATCCAATTGGCGTAGCACCTGATATTGTGGTATTGGTCACGCCAGTTACCCTTCCCTTGGCGTCAACAGTAAATACCGGCACGCTTGTGGCGCTACCATAAGTTGCTGCCGTTACACCTGAATTAGACAAGGTCGCAGGAAAGCTTCCTTTGCCACTACCTGTAACATCTCCAGTCAATGTAATCGTCTGATCGCCAGAATTGATACCAGAAACAGTTGCATCATCACTAACTGTAAGTAATTTGGAAGTAGTTCCTCCTGCCAAGGTAAATCCATCTATTAAAGCTGTAGGGGTTACACCATTGATGGTTTTGCTTGTAAGTTTTTCAGCACCCTCAATGGTCGCCAATACGCCATCATTTGGTAGTGTCAAGGTTGAGTTTCCGGCATTGGCATTGGCAACTAATGTTGTTGTACCATAAGTACTTCCAACGAAAGAAATACTTGAAGCTGAAGCTGCCCCTAATGTTGGTGTAACAAGAGTAGGCGAATTCGATAATACCACATTCCCTGTTCCTGTTGAAGTAGTGACTCCAGTACCTCCGTTTGCCACTGGCAAAACACCACTATAAGCCGTAGCAGTAGTACTAGGTGTTATCCAAGTCAATGTTCCAATTCCCGTAGTCGATAATACCTGTCCGCTAGTTCCGTGAGTATTTGGATAGGTAACGTCTTTTGCAGTCAAAGTTCCGCTTGTATTCACATTTGTTACACTCGTACTTCCCAATTGAATGGTGTTACTGGCTAAAACTAAAGAATTATATCCAATGGCGGTAGCATTGGTTAAATCTCCAGAATCTACATCGGCTCCAGACCCTAAAGCAGAATTTCCTATTCCAGAGGTGTTTGACAATAAAGCATTGTTACCAATAGCTGCATTATAGCTTCCCGTTAAACTTTCAAAAAGAGATTTAGTCCCCACAGCTGTGTTAAAACCACCTGATGTATTTTTACTAAGAGATAAATATCCATTTGCCGCGTTATTGGAGCCAATGGTATTCAATTGGATAGATTGTGCACCAAAAGCCGCATTATTAATACCAGTAGTATTCGAATTAAGGGCTAAAAACCCATTTGCTGTATTTTGCGTACCTGTGGTATTTGACTTAAGAGCACCTAATCCAATAGCTGTATTACGAGTACCTGTGGTATTGCTAGAAAGAGCTAAATTACCTAAAACTGTACTATCAGCTGTGTCAGTACCAGTACCAACAGTTATTCCATGAACAATGGCATCACTGCTAAATGTTTTAGTGCCAGCAATAGTTTGTGCAGTGGTCAAATCCACAAAGTTCTGAGTGGCAGAACCTGTTCCACCATTTGCAATTGGCAAAATTCCAACTACTCCAGATGTAAGAGGCAATCCAGTGGCATTAGTTAAAGTTCCAGAAGCCGGTGTACCGAGAACAGGTGTTGTCATTACAGGTGCTGTTAAGGTTTTATTGGTCAATGTTTCTGTTCCAGCCAAAGTAGCTAAAGTTCCTGTTGTAGGTAAGGTAACATTGGTAGCTCCCGTTGCCGTTAATGTTTGCGAAAAAGCTCCTGATGTTGCTAAAGTACTTCCATTTGCCAATGTTAAAGTGGCACTGGTTGTAGGAGCGGTTATAGTCACTTTATTAATTGAAGTAGCTGTTGCCACACCCAAATCTGGTGTAACCAAAGTTGGAGCCGTATCCATAACAAATTTAGATCCCGTTCCTGTTTGAGAAGCTACGGATGTCGCATTGCCAATACTTGTAATTGGCCCAGTTAAATTGGCATTGGTTGCATTTGCTGCAGCTACAAAAGCTGTAGTGGCAAGTTGTGTTGTATTAGTTCCTACTGTTGCTGTTGGAGCAGTTGGAGTTCCCGTCAAGGCCGGTGATACTGCTAAAACTACCGATCCTGTTCCTGTTTCGTCCGAAACAACCCCGGCTAATTCAGCTGATGTAGTCGCTGACAGCGCACTCAATTTATCAGTAGTTACCACTAGCGTTTTTGAGGTTGGAATAGAAGTGCCATTAACGCTCGTTGCTGTTGCCACTCCCAATACTGGCGTGACCAAAGTAGGTGCCGTATCCATTACAAATTTAGATCCCGTTCCTGTTTGAGAAGCCACGGCCGTGGTATTTCCTGTACTTGTAATTGGTCCTGTTAAATTTGAATTAGTCGTAACTGTGGCAGCATTACCCGTTATATTTCCCGTCAAATTTCCTTTAAAAGTTTGCCAGACGCTATTGTATGCTATTCTCAACTCACCATCAGTTCCCACGCCACAATCGGTGCAATACACCATCATACCTTCCGTGGGTGTTGTTATGGCCGTCATTTGTGCATTTGTCATTCGAGGAAGCAAAAATCCCTTGGTGGTACTTTCTAATTCCAAAACAGCTTTAGGGTCTATACTATAAGGATTCCCCCCTATTTTCTGGGTCACTTGCGCTGAAACAATATCTGTGGAAAACCAAAGAATTAATGTGAAGACTACGCTTTTTAAAAATGTATTAGGACTCATATTATTTTGTTTTTATTTTTTAAAATATAATCTAATTAGTCAATTACGTACCATGAAGTACCGTTGGACTGAACTCTGATTGTTTTGGGATAGTTTATGGAAGAAATCGTTGTGGTTTCCGTCAGCTTTAAAGCAGGACTAAAACTTAACAAATTGGTTGTCTCATCCGTTTTGCGAATAACATAAACTTTACCGGTAGCTGTAGAAGCGTTTGGCAATGTTAGGGTAAATCCACCTGCAGTACCATTAGATAAAATAGTGTAATCCGTTATTAATGCTGTATAATTAGCCGTTATCGTACTTATGGCGTTTATTGTTGAGTAGGTATCTACATACGTCTTCACCGCTTTTGCACTTGGGTATTTTATATCCGAAAGTTTATCTGCAAAAACATCGGTAGATTTATTTCCTTCTATTTTTTGAATCGCTCCCAAAACAGAATCAGTGGCAACAACTGCTCCTGTTGCAGTCGTAAAACCAGTCAATACTTTATTGATGACTGCCGCGTTATTTAAAGTAACGCTTCCCGAGTTATTCATTGTGGCTTCTCCTGACAAAGCAACTTCCGTGGCCACGCCACTGGCGTTTCCTAAATAGATTTTTCCGTCTGCCAAGGCATTGATAACTGCAATTTCAGTATCAACATAAGTTTTAACCGATTTAACCGTTGGGTATTTTATATTTGAAGCACCGTCAGTAGTAACACTGTAACTTTTATTTATTAAATCTTCTTTTGTAGCTTCCGCTTCAATTGCACGATCCACTTCCGTTTGCAAATTTGTCGTCAAGGTATTATCAGCAAGAATTCTATTCGATTTTTCAGTATTCAAATTTGACGTAATGGTGTTCTCGGCTGATTTGGCTCTTGCCGTTTCAGCAGCAATCAACGCCAAAGCATCGGTTGTACCAGCCACGGCATTATCAACATAAGTTTTTACCGCTTGCTCTGTTGGAAATTTCACATCAGAATTTGATGCCAAAGTACCATCTACACTCTTGTTTGCAGCATTTTCCTTGGTCGCTTCCACTCCCATCGCTCTAGTTTTTTCTAATCCAAGGTTTGTCGTCAAGGTAACTTCTGCATTTGTAGCTCTTGTAATTTCGTTTTCAAGATTTGTGGTCAACAAAGACACGGCTGATGCTCTAGTCAACACTTCTGCTGCCAAATTATTGGTCAAGGTATTGTCGGCCGCCAATCGTGTTGCTGCTTCCGATGCCAAGTTGGTGGTTACCGTGCTGACTGCTGTTGTTCTTGTTGAAATTTCCGAATTTAAATTAGTCGTCAATGTGTTGTCAGCGGCTATTCTTGCTGCTGTTTCCGATGCCAAGGACGTACTCGCTGCAGACGTACTCGCATCAACATACGTCTTCACCGATTTAACACTTGAATATTTATCGTCAGATAAACCATCTGCGCTCACACTGGTACTTTTGTTGGCCAATAATTCTTTAGTGGCTTCCGCAGCTGTTGCTCTGGAAACTTCGTTCGCCAAATTAGTGGTCAAAGTTCCTTCAGCTGTTGTAGCCCTGCTTACTTCTGCTGCCAAGTCATCTGTTAAAACTACATCGGCTGCTGCCCTGGTTGTGGCTTCTGCATTCAAATTGGTAGTCAAAGTTCCTTCGGCTAGAATGGCTCTGTCTTTTTCTGTTGTTATGCTTGTGGCCAAGGTAGTGTCATTTGCCAATCTCGTTGCGGCTTCTGCGGCCAAATCGCTAGTCAAAACGCCTTCTGCGGCTGTAGCTCTTTCCGTTTCAGAAGTCAAGGCTGTTGAAACTGCCGTGGCTTTTCCATCTACATAAGTTTTGGTAGCTTTTTCTGTTGGAAATTTTTCATCTGAATTCAATGCAAATGTTCCGTCCGTGCTCTTGTTGGCTGCATTTTCTTTGGTTAATTCTGCTGCGGTTGCTCTGGTGGTTTCTGCTGTTATGGCAGTGGCATTCGCATTTTCGGCTGTTGTAGCTCTGGTAATTTCTGAAGCTAAACCAGTAGTCAAAGTTCCTTCTGCAAGAATCGCTCTGCTTTTTTCTGTTGTTACACTTGTGGCCAATGTAGCATCGTTTGCCAATCTTGTTGCGGCTTCTGCGGCCAAATCGGTAGTCAATACGTCTTCTGCTGCAGTGGCTCTGTCCGTTTCAGAACTTAAAGCTGACGAAGCTGATGTAGCTTTGCTATCAACATACGTTTTTGTGGCTTTCTCTGTTGGGAATTTTTCATCTGAATTCAATGCAAATGTTCCGTCCGTGCTCTTGTTGGCTGCATTTTCTTTGGTTAATTCTGCTGCGGTTGCTCTGGTGGTTTCTGCTGTTATGGCAGTGGCATTCGCATTTTCGGCTGTTGTAGCTCTGGTAATTTCTGAAGCTAAACCAGTAGTCAAAGTTCCTTCTGCAAGAATCGCTCTGCTTTTTTCTGTTGTTACACTTGTGGCCAATGTAGCATCGTTTGCCAATCT